>JANPMV010000050.1:0-60572 GCA_031427135.1 Cyanobacteria bacterium VAR_87_metabat_62
AGCAATCCCTGAAACTCGCTGATTAGGGGCAATTCATGATTGGCCAGTTGGGGCAATTCATGAATTGCCCCTACTAAATTTCGGAGGCAAATCATAGTAAGGAATGTAAGTCCTTCTTTCTGAGATTTCAAGATCCGATCGCTCTAATCTTGAAATACCATAATACTTCCCGAATAACAAGCCACCCAAACCTGATTAGTTTCTGGATCGTAAGTAATGCCGATCGGACTTGCATTCACATTCACCGTTTGCAGCACCTTGAAATCGCTCGCACGCACCTTGCTGACAGTATTAGAGCCATAATTCACCACATAAATCAGTTTACCATCACCAGAAATTGTCATACTGCGAGGTTGTCTTCCCGTCGAAATCCTGTCCACAACCTCACCACTTTTCAAGTCAACTTTTGCGACATTCCCTTCACCATTCAAAGTCGCATAAAGATACTTACCATTAGGATCGATTACCAAATGACGCGGCGCATTGCCAATATTTCGCAGCCATTCTACCGAAAAATCGATCAAATTGACCTTGGCAATATCCGCAGAACCCATGACAGCAACGTAGGCACTTTTTGAGTCGGGAGTTACCACAATTCCGCGAGGATAAGCACCTAATTTCACCCGCTCGATTTCGCGGTTTTTATTAATATCGACTACGCTCAAATCCCAACTGCACCAATTGGTAGCGAGGGCGAAACGATTGTCTGGCGAAACAGCATTGAATTTGGGAACAGCACCCACAGGAATGACGTTTTCTATTTTCAAAGTTTCGGTATTGATGCGGTACATGAAACTTTGGTCGTGTTTTGCTGCTGGAGAACACCGATCGCTCCCCGGATTGTCAAATCCCGCACCATACATTTGATAGTTGGATACATAGGCATATTTACCATCTGTTGAAAATGCGGCTTCTACGGGAGAACCTTGATAATTGCCTTTGAATTTAGAAAAGCCGAACTTCGACAAGTTTACGCGATCGGAAATGGTCTTGACTAATTTAAAGTTCCGATCGTAAACTGTGATTGTGTGGTTGTACATCATGTTTTGAGCAAAAAACAAACCCGTTCCCGAATGAACTATCGATTTTGGCGATATTTTGCCGTAAATTGTTTTTATCAAGGTCATTCTCCGTTGAGTTTTTTCGGATCTTTTCGGTGCTAATTCACCTTCTTTATTCTCGGAAGTTGGGGTAGGAGTTTCTGTTTTAAATGGTGGTAAAGATGGTTCTTGAAATATAGATTCTTTGGGCTGATTTTTAGTTTTATATTCGAGTTGGTTGCTGTTTTCTGTGGCGCTGGGAGATGGTGAAGATTCAGCTAAATCCGCTGATGTTTTTCCCGCCGCTTCATTGTCAGTGCTCGCGCCTTCCGGCTGAACGTTCAGGGCTGACAAGGTTTTCGGGCCGACAATTCCGTCAACTTTCAGGTTGTTTTTTGCTTGGAACTTTTTCACAGCAGCCTGGGTTACAGCACCGTAAAATCCTGTGGGCTTGCGACGAAAATACCCTGCGTCTTGCAGAGTTTTCTGGAGTTCGGCAACTTCTGGGCCTGAATCGCCTTTTTTGATGGCGAGTGCGGGATTGACTAAATTTAAAATTGTGAGAGCGATCGTAAAGAAGAGTAAAGGAGTCGAGGCTAAATTTGGGTGCGTTTTCGAGTTTGTCGATCGAGTTTGACCCGCAGCCGTTTCCCAAGTTTCAGCTAAATGCAGGTAGGCCAGTCCGTCCATAGTTTTTACCGGGTATTTTTGGTGCTATGATACACCAGTTAACATTGATTAAAAAGAAAATTTAATTATAATAAAACCTAGGGTGAAATCTCCGAGCAGTTTTTAATGGTGCAAGCAAGTAGGAGCGATCGACAATGTTGAGTGAGGAACAAACAACCGCAGAATCAACGACCCCAGAATCCCGCCAGACATTGCTGTGGGAAGGTGACGGCGGACTTTGCCAGCGGGCTTGGGTAGAAATCGATTTAGCAGCTTTAACTCACAATGTAAAACAGCTTAAAAATTTCTTATCTCCGCACACAGAACTGATGGCAGTTGTGAAAGCGGATGCTTACGGGCACGGTGCTGTTGCAGTCAGTCAAACAGCATTGCAAGCAGGTGCTAGTTGGCTGGGAGTGGCGACAATTCCCGAAGGAATTGAATTGCGAGAAGCTGGGATAGAAGCGCCGATTTTATTGTTGGGGGCAACTCACACAGCCCAACAGGTAAAGGCGATCGCCCAATGGCACTTGCAGCCCACGATTTGTACTGCCAAACAAGCCCTAATTTTTTCGGAAGTTCTCGCCGGTCTTAACCAATCTTTGCCAGTTCACGCTAAGTTAGATACGGGAATGTCTCGATTGGGTGCGCCCTGGCAGGAAGCAACAGAGTTTGTGCAATTAGTCAACGGTTTACCCAATTTAAAATTAGCCAGCATTTACTCTCACTTGGCGACAGCCGACAGTCCCGATCGCACTGTGATGCTACAGCAGCACGAGCGGTTTAAACGGGCGATCGAGCAAATCCAAACAGCAGGAATTAACCCCCGTCGCCTGCACTTGGCAAACTCTGCTGCCGCCCTGGCTGACCCCGATTTGCACTACGATTTAGTGCGAGTCGGTTTAGCTACTTACGGTCTTTATCCAGCTCCTCACTTGCAAAATGTTGTCGATTTAAAGCCCGCAATGCAGGTAAAAGCTAGGGTGACGCAGGTAAAAACAATTGAACCAGGAACCGGCGTTAGTTATGGCTATCAATTTATCGCTCAAAGACAAACGAGAATTGCCGTAGTTGGCATTGGCTATGCAGATGGGATTCCGCGCAATCTTTCTAATAAAATGCAGGTTTTAATTAGGGGTAAATTCGTGCCGCAAGTGGGAGCCGTGACGATGGATCAATTAATGTTGGATGTTACCGATATTCCCGATTTAGAAGTTGGTGAAGTGGTGACGCTGTTGGGAAAAGATGGAAAACATCAAATTACTGCTGACGATTGGGCAGCGATTTTAGGAACTATTTCGTGGGAAATTATCTGCGGTTTTAAACACCGATTACCTCGGGTTGCCGTTAGTAGTCAGTAGTTATTGGTTATTCGTTATTGGTTGGTTGTTAATTGTTGGCAATCGTAACTAATATCGTTGTGCAGTGCTAGCCCTACAAATAGAGTTTCTGCGTAAGTCCTCGAATTAATTCCCAATTCCCAATTCCCAATTCCCAATTCCCAATTCCTAATTCCCCATTCCCAATTGACATGAAAGTTATTCAGACATTTCTACCAATAGCCCAAACCTTGTATTCTCAGCTAGATACAGAAAGAATTCAAGCTTTCCAAGTAGCCCAAGAATTCTCGAAAAAACTCGTAGAATTGGGGTTTAAAATTGTACCTCAACTGCTATGGGGGATCGGCATTTTGTTAATTACGCGATTTGCGATCGGCATTGTGGGCCGCGTGACTCGCCGAGCACTGGGCCGCACCGAAGCAACGCTGCGAAAATTCTTAGTCCAAGCTGCTGAAATTGTGATTTTGGTAGTGGGAGTAGTTGCCGCTTTGAATCAGTTGGGAATTCAAACTACCAGCGTGGTAGCGGTGGTGGGTGCGGCGGGTTTGGCGATTGGTTTGGCGTGGCAGAATACTCTGTCGCACTTTGCTGCTGGGGTAATGTTAATCAGTTTGCGGCCTTTTGAAGTCGGAGATGCGATCGAAGGTGGGGAGGTTAAAGGAGTGGTGGACAGTATTGGGATTTTTTCCACAACCGTGGTGACAGACGATCATGTAAAAATTATTGTCCCGAACAATCAGTTGTTTAACGGTACACTGAAAAATACAACGGCAATGGGGACGAGGCGGGTTGACTTAAAAATTGATATTGGCGATCGCCCGATCCGTCCTACTATGGCTGAGTTATTGCAAATTGTCGAATCTCACCCCCTAGTTTTGGACAATCCAGCGCCGACTTGTTTGGTGGCTGAGATTACTCCGACTTCAACTATTTTGTCTCTTCGCCCTTGGTGTGCGTCTGTAGCCTACGAACAAGTGCGATCGCAAATTCAACAACTCGTCAAAGAAGCAATGGAAACTCAAAAAACTCCAGAATTATAAATCTCAATTTCAACTCTAAAATCTCAAATATAAAATCGTTCCGAGGTATTTCCAGTGAGCAAATGGTATCCGCAGGAAATTTTACAAGAACCAGGTGTCAGGATTTCCCCAACCGAAAAACAAACAATTCTCAGCAAATTTCCGCCTCCCGACGAAAACGGTCAAATCTATGCAGACGGTGTTTTTGAAGGCGGCGGCGTGCGGGGAGTTGCGTTTTTAGGAGCACTCAGATGCTGTCACGATTTGGGTATCCGCTGGCGAAAATTGGCAGGCACTTCTGCCGGTGCAATTACCGCCGCAGTATTAGCAACAGACTTGTCAATTGATGACTTAGAAGACTTGTTGGGACAGCTAGATTATAGCATATTTTTGAGCAAAAAAAACAGCCCTCTAATTATCAATGGCGACCCGGCAGACGACTTGCAATCCCCGGCTTGGACGCTACTTTTCCTGACAATTAGCCGCCAGATGGGAGAATATTCTTCCCAACCTTTCCGCAAGTGGTTGGAAACAACGCTAGGTCAAGGTCACTTGCACACTTTTGCCGATGTCAAAACACTCTCAAAAGACCGAGAATTAAAATTAGTCATATCCAACCTCAGTCGCGGTGAAATGCTGGTGCTACCAGACGATTTGCATCGGCGCGAATCGGCGGATTCCGATGCTTTGTACCAGCAGTTGCAGCTCAAAAGCGCTGAAGATTTTAGCGTAGCTGAAGCGGTGCGGCTGTCGATGAGTATTCCGCTGTTTTTTGAACCTGGAAAACTGGGCAATGACTTAATTGTAGATGGGGGAATTCTCAGCAATTTCCCGCTGTGGATTTATGACAGGCAATCCGGTTCGACTCCCGTTGCACCCCGCTGGTTTACCTTTGGGTTTCGATTAGTTGATACTGGAATTGAGAATAAAGTTAACATTAACAGTCCGGTGTCCCTGCTGGCGGCGATGTTCACGACGATGATGAAAGCAAGAGATCGGTATCACCAGCGGGAGATGGATAAAGGTAGGGTGATCAACATTGATGTGACTGAAGCTGGGGTGACGACGACGGATTTTAACCTGGATGCCGATCGCAAGGCTAAGCTGTATCGGTTGGGATATTTGTACACTAAGAGATTTTTTCTGAGTTCCAATTTTAGTTGGGAAAAGCACTTAAAGGCTAGGGGATTTGGGGAATAGCCGATCGGGCATTGGGCCTAAAAGCATCGGGCCTAAAAGCATCGGGAATAGTTTTTTTCTTCCCTTTTACATCCGTGTCAAAATCCGTGTGGTGCCTTCTTCCTTTCATACAGCGTCTGGAATTGAGGATTTTTTGAGTTTAGGGGTTGCCAAAGGCAGAAGGTGTGTGCTATGGTTAGTTGCTGTCATCTGGAGAGGTGGCTGAGTGGTCGAAAGCGGCAGATTGCTAATCTGTTAAGGGTGTTATCACCCTTCGGGGGTTCGAATCCCCCCCTCTCCGTTCTATTTAATGTATTGATCGATCGAGGGTTTGAGATTCGTCATTCCCTTGAATTTTTTGTTTTTCCTTCATATCGAATTCTTCCATGTTTCGATTTCCTCGCCCCTTGAAATGTCACCAATGATCCGATCGCGCCTTGAATAGATTCCCTAGCATCGGCAACTCCTTCTTCGCGGGCTTGATTGTCCTTGTGGAAACTATGAGCATAAATAAAGCTCATGTCAGTAATTCCGATCAAGCCAAAAACAGCCCGTAAATAAGGTTAGAGATGATTGAGCGCTGCGTCGGGAGTCCCAGATTGATAGTTAAGATCCTAGAGATGCAATCACCAAGACTTTCTTCATTGTTAGGAAATGTCAGGAATTCTGCATAGCATTTCCAAGAAAAATTATTAAAAACAATCAACTTTCAAAAGCAGCAGCAAATTCTTTTGCAAAATCTTCCAGTTTTACTTTTCCCATAACCGCTGGTTTGTTCTGGTAATAATCTTCTGCTAATAAACCGCTATGAAGACCGGCATACATTTCAACTAAACCAGCAGCAATTTGTGGATTCATCCCGGCGGCTTCTAAACCACTTAGCATTTGTTCGTTGGTAATAATTATCCATTTCAGATCGGGTTTGCCAATTGCTACGCCTAAAATACTCGCAGTTTCGTTACCCGTAAGTTCCTCACTTGCTACATAGCGTACTTTCCTGCCAACAAGCGGTGTTACTATTTCTTCAGCAATTGCAGTAGCAATATCTATTGGAGAAACCCAAGGTATCTTGTCATCTGCACCGTAGTTGGCTGCGATCAAGCCTTCCGCCTTTATCATAGCTGTATAGCTAAATAAATTGTAGTAGAAAGAAGTGGGACGCATATGAGTAATGGCTACGTCTGATGATAGTTCGTTCAGAATCTTCTCTACATTGCGAGCACCAAGTAAAATACCTGAGCCTTGATCTAAATGAGCACCAATGCTACTTAGATTAACCACACGTTTTACGCCAGACTGCCCGATGGCTTGTGCATAGTTATTGCCGAGTCTGCGATAATATGCCAACAGGTCAAGGTTACGATCGAAGTAGTTGTTTGGCGGCACCATACAATACACCGCATCTGCATCGGTAAAGGTAGACACCAGGAAATCAACGTCTTCCAATGAGCCAATGGCTGCGGTGGCTCCCAGGGATTCAATGTCTTTTTGTTTTTCCTGATTGCTACTGATCGCCGTAACCTGATGACCTTTTTGTACTAACTCCTTTGCCAGTGGCTTGCTGATGTTTCCTAACGAACCTGTTACTATAACTTTCATAGATAAGTCTCTCTCATTGACAGATTATTGAAGAGTATTTGGACTGTTTCGGCTAGGTTTAAATCTGAAGCAGTGATGATTAGTAAGGACTTGCTGTAGGTCTAACGATGATTTCGCTGATATCAACATCGTCAGGTTGCTCGATCGCAAATAAGATCGATCGGGCGATCGCATCAGCAGGAATACATAATCTGCGGAATTCTTGCATTCCCTTTCTGGCTGCTTCATCGCTGATGCTGTCGGCCAACTCAGACTCCGTTACTCCCGGAGAAATCACTGTCACCCGAATATCCCCACCAACTTCTTGTCTCAATCCTTCTGAGATTGCACCAACCGCAAATTTAGTCGCACAGTAAACCGCCGCAGTTGGAGAAACCGCGTGTCCACCAATGGAAGAAAGATTAATAATCTGACCTGATTTTTGTGCCTTCATGACGGGAAGTACGGCGGCAATACCGTATAAAACACCTTTGATATTCACATCAATCATCCGATCCCATTCCTCAACTTTCAGTTGGTCGAGTGCGGATAGCGGCATGACTCCAGCATTGTTAATCAGCACATCTACGCGATCGAACTTACTTTGGGCAAATTTGACGATCGCCTCCAATTGACTGCGCTGCGTCACATCCAGAGCCTGGTATTCGGCGATTCCACCCTCCGCCTGAATGTCTTTAGGAATGAGTTCTAGGCGATCGATCCGACGTGCACCCAGAATAACTTTCGCACCATTTTTAGCCAGTAATCTAGCAGTGGCTTCACCAATTCCGCTACTTGCTCCCGTGATGATTACAACTTTATTTTCAACCTTTAACATGATTATTTTTCGTTTTTGTTGAAATTAGTTTTAATTAGATAAACTGACCGCCAGAAACTTCGATTCTCTGTGCATTCACCCATCTGTTTTCTTCGGATAGCAAAGAGGCGATCGCACCACCGATATCATCAGGGAGACCAACACGACCCAAGGCAGTTTGCGAAGCAATAAAGCTGTTAATCTCTGGATTGTCACGCACCGCACCGCCAGCGAAATCCGTTTCTATCGCACCAGGAGCGATCGTATTTACGGTAATCTGTCTGTGTCCCAGTTCTTTCGCCATGTAGCGTGTCAAAACTTCGATCGCACCTTTCATGGTTGCATAGGCGGCATATCCCGGCGTAGTAAAACGAGCCAGTCCAGACGAAATATTGACAATCCGTCCTCCATCATTGATCAAAGGTAGAAGTTTCTGCGTGAGGAAGAAAACGCCCTTCACATGAACATTCATCAAGCGATCGAAATCGTCTTCAGTGGTATCAGCAAAAGATGCGTGAATTCCAATACCAGCATTATTAACCAGGAAATCAAAATGCTCTGTCTGCCATTTATCTTTGACTGACTGCTTGACTTGTTCCACAAAACCGTCAAAGGTTTTAGTGTTGGAAGTGTCCAGTTGCAGTGCAACGGCTTTAGCACCAAGCTCTTCGATCTCAGCTACTACATGATGAGCTTCCTCAGCATTGCTATGGTAGGTCACAATGACATCAACCCCTTTTTTGGCAAGACTCAACACAGTATTTTTGCCAAGCCCTCTACTCGATCCCGTTACCAATGCGATTTTTGTCTTGTCGTTCGTCATTGCGTGATCCTTTTACTATCTTATTCATATCTGTCCATAGTATGAGTAAGAGCAAGAATCCTAAATACACAGACCTCGCAATTTATTGCCTAATCCTCCAAACCAAGATTTCATGAACGGAGCGGGATGCTCTATAATGATCGCAAGGAAATGGTTAAATCAATCAAAAAACTAGGATGGAGATTAAAATGCTCAACCAAGTAATCGACCAAGATGCGTTAGCGTTAGCGAAGCGCTCCGAAGGAAAGCCCGCCCCTACGGGGGCTACGCCAACGAAGAGGATCGCAAATCAGTGTGAAGAATTGGCGGCATTAGTAACTCGACACACCGACAGGAAAGGAAACGGTTTTCATAAAACAGATATAGACCAGCTAGAATTTCAGCGACAATCTTCTGCTCCCGCCGCACTACACGGTGTCAGTGAACCGATATTCGCCATCCTAGTTCAGGGTAAAAAAGAAGCATTACTAGGTGAAGAAACCTATCGTTATGGCGCGTCTCAATATCTTGTCGTCTCGGTTGATTTACCGATTAGTGGATTTGTTGTAGAGGCAACTCCAGACAAGCCGTATTTAGGATTCAAGCTGAATTTAGATCCTCGTCAACTTTGTGATATTATCATTGACCAAACCAGTGCGATCGTGAGTAAGCAAGAGAACTCCGTCAGAGGCTTGTTCGTCAGCACCGCCGATTTACCCTTGCTCGATTGCGCCCTACGATTGACACGGCTTTTGGATACACCACAGGATATCCCTATCCTCGCACCGATGATTATCCGCGAAATCTATTATCGTCTTTTAATGGGTGAACAAGGCGAAGCTGTGCGCCAAATCGCGACATCGGGTAGTAATATGCAGCGCATTGCTGAGGTGATAAAACTGCTTAAGACTGATTTTGCAAAGCCGATGCGGGTTGAGAATTTAGCCGGGAAAGCGAATATGTCTGCTTCGTCTTTCCATCACCATTTCAAGCAAGTGACATCGATGAGTCCACTACAATATCAAAAACAATTAAGACTATTGGAAGCGCGTCGCCTGATGCTTGCTGAAAACTCCGATGCGGCCAATGCGGCTTATCAAGTAGGCTATGAAAGTCCATCACAGTTCAGCCGCGAATATTCTCGGATGTTCGGTGCGCCGCCAATCAAGGATATTGAGCGTTTACGCATAGCTTAAGCGTAGACTGGTTAGTTAGCGATCGCGCCGATTTTTGTGAAACTCCCCTGAAAGTTGCAATTAGTACGTTGAACTGCTACCGTTAACATAGACGCATCGTAGGAAAATAACCGATGAGACTAACAGAATAGGTTGTTATGCGGGTTTTGCCTGTTTGTGGAATAACAGCACCCCGTTTAGCTTGACTAAAATCATATTCCGGTTTCATGACTATTCCTTACCTCTAACAACAGTGTTGCAAAGCAGTTTGTGTGTAAATCCTAATCTAATTCAGTGCTTTCATCGCTTCGACAACTTGCCGCGATACAAATGGCAAAATTTGTTCGTTCTTGCTATTCTCTTTGCCCTCGGTAAATACCACTAACAAATACGGCCGCAAACCCGGTATTTCAATATAAGCAGCATCGTGACGAACTTGACTTGTTAGTCCCGCTTTTGACCACAATTTTGTATCTTCTGGCAATCCGCCGCCTAAAAAACCTGTAACTTGATTTTCGGGATCTGCTTCTAATTCTGCTGGTTCTAAACTGCGTTTCATTAAACTCATCATCTCTTGTGATGCTTGTGCAGAAACAGCGACGCCTCCTATGATACTGTGTAGCAAACGCGCTGCTGCATTTGTGGTCAGCATATTTCTATTTTCCATTAATTCGCCCAGAAATGCTCGTTCGCGACCGTAGGGCCCATCGCACCAGGTTTTTTGGTTGGCATTAATATTTTGTAATTCCGGCCAATCCAATGATTGTAAGTAACGGTTAACGATGTTTCGCTGCTGTTTCCAAGTTTCAAATGGGCCTGCTGATAATTCTGGGCCGCTGGTGGTGCCTGTGAGTGCATCTACTACTAAACTGGTAGCGTCGTTGCTGGAATCAACTATCATATCTCGGACGGCGCGTTCTAATTCTGGCGATGTTTGCATCATGCCTTTTTGTGCCCATTCCCAGATGGCAACGAGGTAGAATAATTTGACGATGCTGGCGGGATAAATTCGTTCGGAAGCTCGGTTCCCAAAACCTCGCGGTTGATATTTCCAAAATTCTTGTGGGCTCAGGGCTCCGCCTGTATTGACTCGCACCGGCGGATCGTAGACTATCCAAGTAATGGCTGTACGATCGCCCGCCAATCCTGCAAATTTTGCCTTGGCGGACTCTATAATGCTACTGCCGAGGGTTTCTAATTGTTCGTCTTTGTGGAAAAATGTCATGGTTGATGGCTGGTGGGTGACGGCTAATGGCTCGTGGCTCGTGGCAATCGATCGCTAAATGCGAACAATTAACAGCAAACAATTAGCAATTAGCAATGGCCAACTATCAATTATCTGATGTTCTGGAGTACCGGGCGCGATCGAACATAAATATTTACGATTCCCTGAAGTGCGATCGACTCGCAACTCAAGCAGCGCTGGGACGGCATTTACTCCTTCTTCAGCCCCTCGTTTACCCCCCCCAGCCCCCCCTTGTTAAGGGGGGGAGAGATGACAGAGATGACATCGACTCGGTGGTGCAGGGGAATACAACGGCTGTGATGGTGCGGCTGTGCGAAGATGATTATCCCGGATGGCTGGATCTTCGAGATGTTGAGTTGCTCGATGCGACAGAAACAGTGTATCATCCTCTCGTGCTTTCTGAGGTTCAAATTAAGGAAAAATTGCCGATCGCAATTACTTTTGCTCGTGAGGCTATGAACCAATCGAATTATTATCTTTGGGGCGGTACTGTCGGCCCAAATTATGATTGTTCGGGATTGATGCAAGCTGCTTTTGTGGCCGCGGGTATCTGGTTGCCGAGGGATGCCTATCAGCAGGAAGCTTTTACTCAGCCTGTTAGTAATATAAATAATTTAGAAGCTGGAGATTTAGTGTTTTTTGGTACGCCGGAAAAAGCAACTCATGTAGGATTGTATCTGGGAGATAATCGCTACATTCACAGTTCGGGAAAAGCACAAGGTCGCAACGGTATCGGTATTGATGTTTTGTCGGAGGATGGCGATAAAGTTAGTCAAGATTATTACCGACAATTGCGGGGATATGGTAAAGTTGTGGCAAGTTATCAATCTAGTTGTTAGTTATTGGTGATTCGTTATTGGTGATTCGTTAGTTACTAGTTATTATTGCCAATAACTAACAAATAACAACTAACAAATAACAACTAACAAATAATTACTGATGTTATTGAAGAAAGAAATGGACGCTGCATTGTTTTTGGAAAAGTTGGCGAGACAGCAAGCTGAGGCTGAGGTTGTTCTCGATGTTTCGGTCGTAGTGCCGGTGTATAATGAGGTGGAAAGTTTGCCTCATTTGATTGAGGCGATCGCCACTTCGATCCAACCATCTGGACTCAGCTATCAAATTATTTGCGTCGATGACGGTTCTAAGGACGGTTCTGCTGAACTTCTCAAGCAATTAGCCAGCAGTCGCGATGACCTTTGTGCTGTACTTTTGCGCCGCAATTACGGGCAGACTGCTGCTATGTCGGCTGGCTTCGATCGCGCTCGCGGTCGTGCTATTGTTACCCTAGACGGTGATTTGCAAAATGACCCCGCTGATATTCCGCTGTTGTTGGAAAAGTTAAATGAAGGCTACGATTTAGTTAGCGGCTGGCGCAAAAATCGGCAGGACAATACTATCAGTCGCCTGATTCCTTCTAAAATTGCCAACTGGTTAATTGGTCGCGTTACAGGCGTAACTTTGCACGACTACGGCTGTTCTTTGAAAGCTTATAAATCCGAGTTGGTGGCAGACTTGAATCTCTACGGGGAATTGCACCGCTTTTTGCCGGCTTTGGCGTTTATTGAAGGGGCGAGAATTGCGGAACTACCTGTGCGGCATCACGCCCGCCGTTTCGGTCAAAGCAAGTATGGGATTTGGCGGACTTTTCGGGTGTTGATGGATTTGTTGACTATTTCTTTTATGAAGAAGTTCCTAACTCGGCCGATGCACGTTTTTGGACTTTTGGGACTGAGTTCTATGACCTTGGGAGCAGTTTTAGGGATTTATTTAACAGTCTTAAAATTGGGTTTTGGTCAAATTATTGGCAATCGTCCTTTGCTGATTTTGGCTGTGGTTTTGCTGTTGACTGGTGTGCAGTTATTTTGTTTTGGTTTGCTGGCGGAAGTGATGATGCGGACTTATCATGAATCCCAGGGAAAACCGATTTATCGGGTGCGCGAGGTGTTTGGTTCTAAGTAAGTCGCAGTCTCGAAGTTTCCCTACAATTAATCGGGGTAGGGAAACGGCATTGCCGTGTCCTCTTCACGATGGCTGGAAGGAGACGGCAGTGCCGTTTCCCTACAATTAATCGGGGTAGGGAAACGGCATTGCCGTCTCCTCTTCACGATGGCTGGAAGGAGACGGCAGTGCCGTTTCCCTACAATTAATCGACGTACGGAAACACCACTGCCATGTCCTATTTTCTAACTCATGACTTTTTGAGCTTGTCTCAAAGATGTAATAGTTGCGATCGCGTGTTCCGACACTGCATCTATTTCTGCTGCGGTATTGAAGCGACCAATCCCAAATCGAATCGAAGCGTAGGCTAATTTGTCCGATCGCCCGATCGCTGCTAAAACATGAGATGGAGCTATTTTCGCCGAAGTACAAGCAGAACCCGAAGAAAGTGCCGCCGCCGGTTGCAAACCCAACATCAATGCTTGACCGTCCACACCGCCTACACTAATATTGAGATTTCCTGGCAATCTTTTCGTCGCGTGACCGTTGAGAACAACATCGCCCAATTCACTCAAATTTTCCCACAGACGATCGCGCAAACTAATCACTCGTGCTGTTTCCGACTCCATTTCGGCAATTGCTAATTCTACAGCTTTGGCAAATCCGACGATTTGCGGTGGGTAGAGAGTACCCGATCGCATTCCCCGTTCGTGGCCGCCTCCGTGCATTTGTGGCGCTAGCTGCACTCTCGGTTTGTGGCGGCGCACGTAGAGGGCACCGATGCCTTTTGGCCCGTAGATTTTGTGCGCTGTCAAGGACATCAGATCGATATTCATCTCCTGTACATCAAGGGGAATTTTGCCGATCGCCTGGGCTGCATCTGTGTGAAAAAGAATGTCGTTTCCGCGACAGATTGCTGCAATTTCGGCGATCGGTTGAATCACGCCAATTTCGTTATTTGCAGTCATCACTGAAACTAAAATTGTCTCTGCCCGAATCGCTTTTATCAAATCCCCTATATCAATCAATCCGTCGCTTTTTACTGGTAAAACAGTAATGTCAAATCCCAATTTTTGCAAATATGTACAAGGGTCGAGAATTGCATTGTGTTCAGTTTTTACTGTTATAATGTGCTTTCCTTTACTGAAATAGGCTTCAGCGATGCCTTTAATCGCTAAATTATTTGCTTCCGTTGCACCGCTGGTAAAAACAATTTCTTCGGGAGAAGCATTGATCGCTTCTGCGATAATTTGTCGCGACTGTTTGACCGCTGCTTCTGCTTCCCACCCGTAGACATGGTTGATGCTGGCTGCGTTGCCGAATTGTTCGGTGAAATACGGCAGCATCGCATCAAGTACCCGTTTGTCTACGGGGGTTGTGGCGTGGTTGTCGAGGTATATAGGACGTGCGGACATAGTGGAATTTTGGTTGAAAAAGGTGTTAGATTTATTGTAGACGAGCCCCTTCTTGTACCACAAAACTTTATAATTAACAAACATTTGTGAAGATTTATGCGAGCTGACATTCAGGGATTAGAAATTACTGTCGGTGAGCTCAAGCGCCTCAGCGGCGCGGGGCCCGATCGCGTATATCGACCCGCGAGTGCGACTAAGTTTGCCCGGGAAGCTTTGAAAACAGTCGGTTTAATTATTTTGGTGCTAATCAGTTGTTGGCTGCTGGTTGCGATATTTCCTAGAGGTTATTTGTTGTGGTTCGCCCTCCACCTCGCTGCGATCGCCTGTTTAATCTTTGAGGATGCGTGGAAAATTTGGTGCAGCGGCCACAACAAAGATTTAATCAATCTTTTTGATGATGTCGATCGCTATAATGGTATCATCAAAGCGGTCGAAATTAATGACAAAATAGAAGATGCTGGCAATGCGGAAGTCAAAATAGGCGATCGCCCAAAAGTCATTCAAGCCTTGCAGCTAATCAGAGAGGATTTAGTCCGAGCTTTGAAAACCGAGAGAATTCTTAGGGAAAACAAAAAATTTGTCGCTACTAACTCAGAACTGTTTGCCAATAATTTAAGAACTTTGAATGCCCTAAAAATTAGCGATAGAACCAGCGAACAAGGGAGATTGCTCAACGAAGCTTTGCAGCTAGCTATCCGAGTTCAAGCAGAAATGAAAAAGTTGCAACACCGCAAAGAGGCCGATCAAAAAAACGGAGAATATTAGTAGGTGCTGATATCGCACCTTATTTTGTAGCAACGCGCACCTTACTGAACCGATCGAACTAAAACACATTTTCAAATTTATGAGTTATAAGAATTGTTAAGGAAATATCATGATTGTAAATTTTTTCCTGTTACGTAACAGGTAAGGATATCTTGGAAAGGTGACGTTAAAAACCAGGTTAGTATGTCTTCTGCCAAACCCAAGATTATAGTTCTCGATGACGATCCGACAGGTTCTCAAACCGTGCACAGTTGCTTGCTGCTGACGCGTTGGGACGAAGAAACCCTGCGTTTGGGACTGCGGGACAAGTCACCGATTTTCTTCATACTCACAAATACTCGATCGCTAACTCCCGAAAAAGCAGCCTCCGTCACCCGCGAAGTGTGCCAAAATCTCAAAAAGGCGATCGCGATCGAAGAAATCGAAGACTTCCTAATAGTTAGCCGTTCCGATTCTACCCTGCGCGGCCACTATCCGATCGAAACCGATGTCATCGCCGAAGAACTCGGCCCCTTTGACGCTCATTTTCTAATTCCCGCCTTTTTTGAAGGTGGCAGAATTACCCGCAACAGCGTCCACTACCTAATGGTTAACAGCGTCCCAACGCCAGTTCATGAAACCGAATTTGCCAAAGATTCAGTCTTCGGCTACAGTCACAGTTACCTGCCAGACTACGTAGAAGAAAAAACCAAAGGTCGCATCCATGCTGATACTGTCGATCGCATTTTACTCGCAGACATCCGCTACGGAAGTTTAGACCGACTCATGGAGATGACAGACAACCAATGTGCAGTTGTTGACGGCGAAAGTCAAGCCGATTTAGATTCGTTCGCCAAACACATTCTCGATGTAGTTAATCAAGGCAAAAAGTTTTTATTCCGCAGCGGGGCGAGTATTTTAACATCCTTAGCTGACCTCGGCCCGCAGCCAATAGCAGCCGACGAAATGGCCAAATATGTGAGGGATGGCAAACCGGGTGCAGTAATAGTTGGTTCCCACGTTAAAAAAACTACAGACCAATTGGAACGCTTGTTAGAAGAACCCAATACAGTTAGCATTGAAATAGACGTATCTCACTTGCTAGAAGATTCACCAGAGTACCGCACCCAAATACTAGATGAAATTCTGGAAAAAGTCCGCACTGCTCATGCCGATGGAAAAACACCTGTAATTTATACCAGCCGCAAGGAACTAAAATTTGACAATGTAGAAATCCGGTTGAAATTTGGAGCTGCGGTTTCTGCTTTGTTGGTCGATATAGTGCGGGGAATGCCTGCGGATATCGGATTTTTAATTAGCAAGGGCGGCATCACTTCTAATGATGTATTGAGTACCGCTTTGTCGCTGAAAAGTGTCAGGCAAATCGGTCAAATTATCGCAGGTTGTTCCGTGGTTAAAATGGAGGAAGATCATCCTCTATTTCCAAATTTACCAGTAGTTTTGTTTCCCGGAAATGTGGGAGATAGCAATGCTTTAGCTACGGTTTACAAGCGGCTGAGCAAGCAGTCTAGCTAGTTGAATTTCAGATTAACGCAGATGAATTGAGTTCTAATCAGGGAGAATAATGTTCATCTGCGGTTGGTCGTGAGGTACTCCACACCAACTGAGCTAAAAAAGCTCTTTTTAAATCTATTCTTGCCAAAACCGCCCAAATATGGTATCTTAATGAGCTTGTTTCTGAATAAGATACATCGCCCTTCAGCAGCCGCTCTTACAAAAATCAAATTTAGGAAAAAAATTCAGTTAGAACTCTACATATAGGGCTAACAGTCCCAGATATACTGCTATCAGTAGCGTTTCCAGCTTGTATCAGCCTAAATTTAAAAATTCAGTAGAAATTTTCACATAGTAATTTTTAGTTGAAAGGATTAACATATAAGGGTGACAGAACATTATCATCCACTAAACTCATTAAAAGGCGGTCATTGGTTCAAGCTGATCTGCGGGGCCAGCTTTCAACACCTGCCGGCTGTTCGGAATCTCACATTGGCTTACACCTTGGCAGGTGCTGACTGTATCGATGTCGCGGCAGATCCCGCCGCCGTCGCCGCAGCGAAAGAAGCCCTGCAAGTTGCCAGCGAATTACAGGCAAGAACTCAAAACCGCAGGTTTGGCGGCAAAGGGTTGCCGTGGCTGATGGTGAGTTTAAATGATGGAGAAGACCCGCATTTTCGCAAGGCCGAATTCAACCCAGCCGAGTGTCCGGCGGACTGCTGGCGGCCGTGCGAAAAAATATGTCCAGCCGAAGCAATAGTTTTTCAGGGTGCTGGCGAGGGTTTTTCGGGAGTTATAGACCAACGCTGCTATGGCTGCGGTCGTTGTCTGCCGGTTTGTCCCAGCCAACTAATCTACGCTCGTTCTTACGTGTCTGCTCCCGCTGCGATCGCACCTTTAATCTTGCAATCCGGTGCGGATGCCCTAGAAATCCACACGCAAGTAGGTAGAGAGGCAGATTTTGCGAGACTTTGGTCGAGCATAGCTCCCTGGGTTAGTCAACTCAAGGTAATCGCAATTAGTTGCCCGGATGGAGACGGTTTGATTGATTATTTGCGGACACTCTATCAAATAATTTCCCCCCTTCCTTGTCCCCTAATTTGGCAAACCGATGGTCGGCCAATGAGTGGAGATATCGGAACAGGAACTACTAGAGCCGCGGTCAAACTCGGTCAAAAAGTTTTGGCAGCCCAGTTGCCGGGATACGTGCAACTTGCAGGTGGAACTAATGCTCATACTGTCAGCAAACTCAGATCCTCTGGACTGATAAGGAAGCATGGGAAAAATTTGTCAATTCCTGATGCACCAGTAATTGCGGGTATAGCTTATGGCAGCTATGCCAGAGTTTTGCTGTCACCAGTTTTAGAACAATTGGAAACAATGCAGATCGATCGAGCATTAGCAATTCCGACGATAGCCCAGCCAGCGACAGCCGGAGTTCAAACACTTCGGCATACTCAGCTCGAAGCCGTTCCAGAACTTCTCTGGCAGGCAGTGAGTTTAGCTCGTTCTCTAGTTTCCCAGCTCAAAGAATATTAGTCATTGGGCATTGGGCATTGGGCATTGGGAATTGGGCATTGGGAATTGGGCATTGGGAATTGGGCATTGGCATTGGGAATTGGGCATTGGGAATTGGGCATTGGTACTAATAACCAATGACTAATAACTAATAACCCTTCGACTACGCTCAGGGCACCGCAAGTAACCAATAACTAATAATCAATAACTAATAACTAATGACTAATAACCAATAACTAATGACTAAAAAGGTTGAAAACGTCACCGAACACACCGAGGCGAATGCAGATTACAGACGACCTCAATAAATTACTCGACATCGTGCCAGATTACATCCGGCAGCCTTTAGAGCAGCACCCGCAGCGCAACAATCTGATCGAGATTGTCATGGACTTGGGTCGCCTTCCAGAAGCTCGTTTCCCATCAAATGCCGAACACCTTTCGCAAACGCCGATTTCTAAGACTGACCTCAAATACTGTATTGAGCGAGTCGGGCATTTCGGCGGCGACAATCGAGCCGGTATCGAGCAAACCCTGCACCGAATTAGCGCCCTTCGCAACCGCAGCGGCGAGATTATCGGCTTAACTTTGAGGGTTGGGCGCGCTGTGTTCGGGACGATCGGGATTATCCGCGATTTAGTGGAAACCGGTCAGTCAATTTTGATGCTCGGCCGCCCTGGAGTCGGCAAAACCACAGCATTACGTGAAATCGCCCGCGTCCTCGCCGATGACTTGGAAAAACGAGTGGTGATCATCGACACCTCCAACGAAATCGCCGGAGATGGAGATATCCCGCATCCGGCGATCGGCAGAGCTCGCAGAATGCAAGTTTCTCGTCCCGAACTCCAGCACCAAGTCATGATCGAAGCAGTGGAAAACCATATGCCCGAAGTGATCGTGATTGACGAAATCGGCACGGAATTGGAAGCTTTGGCGGCTCGGACGATCGCCGAAAGGGGCGTGCAGTTGGTCGGTACCGCCCACGGGAACCGGCTCGAAAACTTGATGAAAAACCCGACTCTGGCCGATTTAATTGGGGGCATCCAAGCGGTGACGCTGGGAGATGACGAGGCGCGGCGACGTGGTTCTCAAAAGACGGTTTTGGAGCGCAAATCACCGCCAACTTTTGAAATTGCGATCGAAATGTTGGAACGCCAGCGCTGGGTGATCCACGAACGAGTTTCAGATTCGATCGACAGTCTGCTGCGGGGACGCGAACCCAACCAGCAAACCAGAAGCATCAGCGACACCGGAGAAGTAATTATCGAGCGCGAGTCAGCCGCTCCCCCGGCGCGCTTCCCAGGAATCTCAGCTTCGGGCGGCCCGGCTGCGGTATCAGCAATGCGGCCAGTCACACCGATTTCTGGGTGGCGGAGTGCTGGCAAAATGGTGCCGATGCCCCCAAACAACGTTGAGAAATTCCCTTCCAACAACACCGCGCCAGTTACTGAGACTCGGTATTTCGAGCAACTCCTCGAAGAATCCCTGTCTGTCGAACCGGTACCGCAGCAGCGGGGTCGTTATTCCCAGAATGTCGGCCCTAACGGCGAAGATTTGCCCCTCCACGTTTATCCTTACGGCATAGCTCGCCACCAGCTCGAACAGGTGATTTCGACGCTGAACCTGCCTGTGCAGTTGACTAAGGATATTGAAAGTGCTGACGTGGTTTTGGCTTTGCGATCGAACGTTCGGAACCAGTCAAAATTGAGGCAGTTGGCAAAAACTCGCCAAGTTCCCCTGCACACAATTAAGGCCGGCACCATTCCCCACGTAGCGAGAGCTTTGCGGCGCCTGTTGGATATGGACGACCCGGGCACCCCGGAAGTGGCAGACCTCGCCTTATTCGCCCGCAGCGGTACTTCTGACGAGCTCGAAGCCCTCGAAGAAACCCGCTTAGCAGTCGAGCAAATTGTGATTCCCAAGGGACAGCCGGTGGAACTCCTGCCCCGTTCTCCCGATGTCCGCAAAATGCAGCATGAACTTGTGGAACACTATCACCTAAAATCCCACAGTTTTGGGGAAGAACCGAACCGCCGCCTGCGAATTTTTCCAGCTTAAAGTTGGAGATTGACGCTTCTGAAGGCAGAAGGTATGCGGCAGAAAGTAGAATTTTTTTGATGCTTCTTTCTGTTTTCTACCTTTTGCCTTTGGGTGCATCGCCATCAGAGCTTTCATATCAAATCCGGTAGCATCGGAATTAATGCTACCCACAGTCAGGACACGGCGCAGTGCGGTTTCCCTACAATTAATCGGGGTAGGGACACGGCACTGCCGTGTTCTCCATCTCATGAAAGATCCCAAATGGCTTCTATAGCTAAATCTTGTCTGGCGACTTAAATCCTAGTAAGTGACTCCTGGAATCGCGCATTGAGGAGTCTCCAGAATTATGGCACTTTTGCAAGAAGTCTGCTGTTACTATTATGTCGATCGGCAAGGGCGATCGGACTTTTGCCGACACTGCTGAAATTATACTGCAACGCCGTCAGTCAAAGCAACGTAGGCGGACTTGATTCTAATAGCGACAATTTTTTACCTATCTGTTGTCGCCATTACGTGTATTTCATGTACTTAACTTATGCAAATAAATCAGTTTGTCGGCTCATTTTTACAGAACAGCAGGCAGAGGGAACCTTACAATAGCGACATTCCCAATGACTAGGTTTTGGGTTCGGAAGTTGAGAATTACAAAGCATGGCAATTAACTGCTGCAAACGTTTGTGGAATGCTGAACGGATTAAGGAGTTATTTGAACAATTGGAACAGCAAGGCAATTGGCAAGTTTTTTATCAAAGTTTAGAAGTGGTGTAACTAGAAATCGCAGCCAAGAAACCCGGTTTATTTGCGTAAGTCCTAAAACATTGAAAAAAGCAATTACAGAGAAGGATATCTGATTCAATTATTCAATATTTTCAGGATTTTCAGACCCATCGCTGTCAGGCGGTAAAAAATCAGGATTAAGAACTTCTTCTTCAGTAAAGGGAGACTCTAGGGCAAATATCGCAATAGATAAACCTGTTTCATCTGCGGCTAATTCCCTAGCATCTTGATAAGATTCATTAAAAATCTCTTCAAAAAAACGATATAAACTCGGACTGGTTTTGAAGGCATCTCGGATGCGTTTACGATGTTCACGAATGGTGTACACCCAACTATTTGTTCGTTTTTCTGGCTGATATTTATACTTAAGTAAGTGCATCAAAAGTACCCTCAAATTACTTTTTAAAGCATTTTTGTCGCTTCTCCCCATACTTTCCAGTTCCTCTAGTAAGTTCTCTAAATCTATTTCAGAAAACTTTCCCTCTTTTAATAAGTTGATTGTTGTCTGTAACCACAGATAAAAATCCTGTTCGTAAAGGGATGTTATTGCAGTTGTCATTGATTGGATAGTTGTCATTTTGTTTGACTCCCTTTCTTAGTCATCAACCTAAGAATATTGTACTAGACTGAGTTTCTGATTTCATAATTTAGTTTAAGCTAGTAGGCGATCGACCTCGATGCTAAAACCTATCAGGATTTGTTGAGTGCTAGCGGTATCGCCGGATCTAAATGTCAGTATTTGATTTTGAGTCATCACAAATATTAAACGACTTTCTGGAAAAACTAACCAGACTTCCTGACAGCTAGATGCTAAATATTCCTGTGCTTTGAGAAAGACATCTTCAGCAATATCGGTGGGTGAAACTATTTCGGAAATTAGCGGAAAACTTTGGGGTAAAGTGGCAAGATTGCCAAATTGTGCAACTAATTCTGGTGTGAGATAAGCGACATCGGGACGACGAATTTGTCCGTTAGTGCGGCAAGGAACCTCGACATAAGCTTCTCCCCCTTGTCCGCTGGAAATCATGTAATTTGCCCAAGCACAACCCAGGCTTGATTGAATTTTACCATGCTTGAGCGTGGCTCCATTTTTCTCAACGAGTTGTCCGTTCACCCATTCCATGTTGTCGGGGGGATTAGCCATGAATTCTTCTAGAGTAAAATTATCCTGTAGGGCGGCAGTCGCGAGCAGATCTGTTTCCTCGCTTTTGGGTAGTTCGCTGGTAGTCGCGAGCATAGGTGTTTCCTCGATTTTAAATAGTGCGCTAATATTATTGTCGCTGATGCCGTGGGAATTGTTGGGGGCGATAGGTGCGGGTAATTCCCTAGGGGATAGCTTCGCCGCCTGTACTTTTATTTTGTTTTGTTTGACGGTAAAAAAGTTACAATATCGCTTAAAATTAAATCAGCAATTTGCGATCGCCCATCCCCCATGCCAAATCTCAACCTCAAGCCAACCCACCAACCTGTTAAAGCATATTACAATGCCCTGGGACAATTTGCGAAATTGGGGATATCTCACGAATTAGCAGTAAAGGATGCTTTTGCCGATTTGCTAAAGTCTTGCTGTCAGCAATTTGGGTGGACGCTGGTGCCGGAAAAAGAGATGAAAATCGGCAACAATAAGCGGATCAGAGTTGATGGGGAATTAGTGCGGGCCGACAGTCTCAGACACGGTATCTGGGAAGCAAAAGACACCCATGACAAGCTGGAACGCGAAGTTAAACAAAAATTTGCTGTTGGCTATCCCAAAGATAACATTATTTTTCAAGCACCGGAACGGGCAATTATTTGGCAAGGCGGCAAGCAACTCTGTGATGAAGATATCACAAAACCGCAATCCCTAGTCGATACGCTGAAGCTATTTTTTGAATACCGAACTCCCGCTATCGCCCAGTGGGAAGTCGCCGCCGCTGAATTTGGCAGCAGAGTCAAAGATTTAGCAGGAAAACTGATTAGTCTGATTGACGGACAACGCAAAACTAACAAAAGATTTATTCAAGCATTTAATGACTTTACCGCTGTCTGCCGCCAATCAATTAACCCCAATCTCTCCGAAGCTGCGGTCGAGGAAATGCTAATTCAGCACATCCTCACCGAACGCATTTTTCGCCGCATCTTTGATAACCAAGATTTTACCAACCGCAATATCATCGCTGTTGAAATCGAAAAAGTTATTAATGCTTTAACTTCTAAATCATTCAGTCGCGACCATTTCCTCGGAGAAGTTGACTATTTTTACCGTGCCTTAGAAGAAACCGCCGCGACAATTGATGATTTTAGCGAAAAACAGCACTTTCTAAACACCATTTACGAGAAGTTTTTCCAAGGATTTGCCATCAAGGTTGCGGACACTCACGGCATCGTTTACACTCCTCAACCGATTGTGAATTTCATGGTCAAAAGTGTTGAGGATATCTTGCAAAAAGAGTTTGGCAAATCCTTAAGCGATAAAGGAGTGCATATCCTCGATCCTTTTGTGGGGACAGGGAATTTTATGATGCGGGTAATGCGGGAGATTCGGAAAACGGCACTACCGCAGAAATATGCTGACGAATTGCACTGCAATGAATTGATGTTACTGCCTTATTACATTGCTTCGATGAATATCGAACATGAGTATTTTGAGGCAACCGGGACTTATCAACCATTTGAAGGTATTTGTTTGGTTGATACTTTTTCTGACCAAAAAGTACAGCAACTTTCTTTGTTTACGGCGGCAAATACAGCTAGGGTAGAGAGGCAGAGAAGTTCGCCTATTTTTGTTGTTGTTGGCAATCCGCCTTATAATTCTTCACAGGCTAATGAAAATGATAACAATAAAAATCGCAAGTATGAAGAAATAGACCGCCGCGTTACAGAAACTTACTCTCACGACTCAAAAGCTACTTTAAAAAAAGCCCTTTTTGACCCTTATGTGAAAGCGATTCGCTGGGCATCGGATAGAATTGGTGATGAGGGAATTGTAGCTCTTGTAACGAATAACAGCTTTGTTAATGAAATTGCTTTTGATGGAATGCGTCAACATCTTCAGAAAGATTTTGATGCGATTTATATTCTAGATTTAGGCGGCAATGTAAGAAAAAACACGAAACTATCAGGAACAACTCATAATGTCTTCGGCATTCAAGTAGGAGTTAGTATTAACCTGTTTGTCAGGAATAAAAATGGTCAAGATTCTAAACCTGCACAAATTTACTATGCACGGGTTGATGAGTTGTGGCGAAAAGAAGAAAAGTATGAGTATTTAGAAAAGTATCAACATAGAGGTGGGGTTGAATGGCAATTAATTCATCCAGATCTAAAATATAATTGGCTAACTGAAGGATTGCAAGATGATTTTGAAAAGTTGATACCGATTGGTGGTAAAGAAGCTAAAGCTTCTAAGAAAAATGATGAAAGAGTCATTTTTAAGTTATATAGTAATGGAGTCAAAACAAATCGCGATACCTGGGTATATAATTTTAATGAGGATGCTATTGCAGAAAATGTTAAACGAACGATCGCAACATACAACGAACAGATGGTCAGATGGAGTCAGCGGTGTGATCGCTCAGTCAATATTGATGATTTTGTCACTAGCGATGATACTAAAATTAGCTGGTCGGGAGACTGAAAAAATTCTTTAATTCGAGGAATTAGCCTACAATATAATTCTGATAGAGTAAGGCGCTCGGTATATCGACCTTTTACAATCTCTTTTCTATATTTTGATCCTCACTTAAATAATCGTCGCTATCAATTTCCGTATATATTTCCCGCTTCTGATACAGCCAAGGAAAATCGAGTTATTTGTGTTAGTGGTATAGCTAGTAACAAACCTTTTCAGTGTCTGTTATTGTCAGTAATACCTTGCCTAGATATCCTGGAAAAAACTCAATGTTTCCCATTCTACATCTACGATGAAGACGGTACAAACCGCCGCGAAAATATCACAGACTGGGCGCTAACAGAATTCCGCCGCCACTACGGAGACGACAGGATTAGCAAATGGGATATTTTCTACTACGTTTATGCTGTTTTGCACCATCCCACCTATTGCACTCGCTACGCCGCCAATTTGAAACGGGAATTGCCCCATATTCCCTACACTCCCGATTTTCATTCTTTCGCTAATGCGGGCAAACGTTTAGCAGAAATTCACGTCAATTACGAACAGCAACCCGAATATCCGCTTAAGTGGATAGAAAATACTGACGTGCCGTTAAATTGGCGGGTAGAAAAGATGAGATTGAGTAAAGATAAAACTCAACTGATTTACAACGATTTTCTCACCTTAAGCGGCATTCCCTCTTCAGCATTTGAGTACCGTCTGGGAAACCGTTCTGCGTTAGATTGGGTAATAGACCAGTATCAATTCAAAACTGATAAACGGAGTGGAATTGTTAATGACCCGAATCGCTTGGATGACGAACAATACATTGTCCGGTTAATTGGCCAAGTCATCGCAGTCAGTTTGGAAACTGTGCAAATTGTCGGCAGTTTGCCGAGTGTGGGAATAGGGGAGGAAGATATTATGGACTCTTAGACTGGAATGATCCTGCATGGTATCATCACCTTGGTTTCTTGCCGTGAACTTATGCCAATTCTTAAAAGTCGTAGCTCCCGGCACCGGACACGGCATTGCCGTTTCCCTACGGATATGGGGTACAATCTTGTAGCACTACTTTTTAGGTCACGAGTTCGTAAGTCCAGTTATAAAAAAACACAGCATTTAGAAATGTTCCAGCAGAGATTTCTCTTGTGCATAAACCTTTCGCAGCGACTCCACGGCTATCGATCGCAACATCAATTTAATCACCCCCACCAATTCCCCCCACTCCAACAATTCAACAACAGCATTTTGAACAAAGCTAATCTATCCTTGATTCTCTCCCAGTTTTCTGATGAGAAATCTGACTTCTTCGAGCAGAATATTAAATCGTTGGTCATTTTCTATTTTGTACTGTTGAAAATCCTGATCCCGCCGCCGCATTTCTTCATCCCGTTGAGAGTCTCTTGCTAAAATAGCATTGACAGCACCTACAAGCATATCGACATTCTGGTTAGTTTGTTCGATATTCCGAGTCGTTTGCTCTACAGTGGCAGACAAATCTCCAACAGTAGAAGCCAAATCATCCACCATTTCATCTGTCCAGCGTTCGGTTGTCATTGTTCTTATTCCTTTACCTGTTTTCAATTAATATTTTACGACTTTTGCCTGCTATTTTTAGCCGATCGTCCTTCTTAAAAATGTTCCAGCAAATATTTCTCTTGCGCGTAAACCTTTCGCAGCGACTCCAGGGCGATCGCCCCCAACATCAATTTAACCACCCCAACTAACTCTCCCCACTCCAACAATTCAGCAACAGAAACAGCCTCCCGAAATTTATCCCCATAGAAATCCACCCAAAAACCCGGCGCGTATCTCTCCTTCACACTCGCCATCCGACGCTTCCAATAAACAAAATCTAAACCAGACGGCGATTCCACTCCCACCACCGGCGGAAAGTCCGCATAACTCACAAACCGACTCATCCCTTGGGCGTGCACGTACAGGATATGCGCCCAGCACTCGAAGCGATATATTTGTTCTACCTTGATTTTCAGCAGGCGCGCGATCGCCTCTTTTGTCACAAACCGGCTCAATCTGTGTCTGGGGGTTGATTTTCGCGAAAATTTTGCTAACATAGTTCGTACATCCCACTTGATGGGAATTTCAGATAGTTGGTATATCCCAATTAATTGGAATTTCAGATGGTTGGTACATCCCACTTGATGGGAATTTCAGATGGTTAATAAATCCCAGTTGATGGGATTTGAACTTTGGATAGGCGATCGTCTTTAAGTTTTGCAGACGTTGGGGCGATCGCTTTTTACGTTATAATGATTGTACGACCTATATCAATCATCTGTCAAGAGCTTATGGGCTTAATTAGATTGCGGGTTCGAGAATTTGCTGGTGAGAAAGGCTGGACGATCAAAGAGGTTTCTGACCGATCGGGAGTCAACTACAGCACCCTCAGCACCTATTCGCGTTCTCCAGGAATGGCAATGGTTGATTTTACTTGTCTGCTGAAGTTGGCACGTACTTTTGACGTGATGGTCGAAGATTTGGTTGAGGTCGTCAAAGAGTAGCCGATCGCCTTTTGTAGTATAATTTTGTGACTGATATTAGTCAGGTTTCAATAGCTTATGGGCTTAATTAGATTACGGGTTAAAGAATTTGCGGCTGAGAAAGGCTGGACGATCAAAGAGGTTTCGGAGCGATCGGGCGTAGTCTACAGTACGCTGAGAACTTATGCCCGATCGCCCGGATTAGCAACAATTGATGTGACAGCCTTGGACAAGTTGGCGAGGACTTTTGACGTGATGGTCGAAGATTTGTATGAGATTGTCCAAGATTAGCCGATCGCCTTTTGGGATAAAAATATCTTATGATGGTACACCATCATTTGTCAAGTATGGGTTTAGTCAGACTAAAAGTCAGAGAATTTGCCGCTGAGAAAGGTTGGACGCTAAAAGAGGTTTCAGAGCGATCGGGAGTAATTTACAGCACCGTCAGACATTACGCCCGCTGTCCGGGAGTGTCAACCATTGACTTCATTTCCATACACAAATTAGCCCGCACCTTTGATGTAATGATTGAAGACTTGGTGGAAATTGTGCAGGAGTGAGCGATCGCCTTTTACTCAGATCGTGCACCATTCGTGTGGAACCTGTAGGGGCGGGTTCACTCTTGAGCTTTAAAAGGTGCAAACAGATTAAATAAACCCGCCCCCACCCCGCCAGAAAGTCCTTGTTGATATTGGTGCAATATCTGAGTTTTTACAGACTAATTATTCACTCAATATTGCTCGATAGTTGCTAGCATCTGATTGACAGACTCCCTTTGTTGTAGCGCTTCCCAATGGGATGCGACAGGTTGATAAGAACAGTAACAAACCACAATGCGTTCCTCAGTATCGACAGAAGAAAACTGCTGAACGCTAGTAACTACCCAGTCTCCATCTTTCCCGTGGGTGACTCCATTACCCGGGTCAGATAGATTCTCGTAATCGCGAGTTTTGTCCCCTACTTGGGGAATTTCTGGGTTTTCTTCCCAAGTCCAATTCTCCCAAAGTATATTAGTTAGACCGCCCCTCGGCATCAGTTGACGTTCTTCCCAGCCGGGAGCACTCATGCTTTCAGTTTTGTAGACAATCCAGATTTTTTTTGCCATTTTTCCTCCCTTTGCTTTAATCTTGGTAATCTTGCCACATATCCTGAAATGAGGTTTGTTCCCCATCAAACACGCAAGCCACATCAGGGGGAGTGTTACGAGTCACTCGGATTTCTTTTAGCCGCCAGTTGTATTTTTCGCCCATCTTTTCACAGAGTTCGGGTTCTGTAACATTGTGTACGTTTTCTGGCTTTGGATTCGGTACGCGATCGCTCCTCACTTCAGACTTCCCTTACAATTGAACAACTAAATGTATTGCCCTGTATGCCTTCGCTCCACCCCTGCACGCAACAGCTATGTGTTGCTTTGGTTTTGACTTGCTTCTATTTTAGGTTGCTCAGCCTGCTTGACATATCCCTCCATAAATTCCAGCAAAACATCCCTCATATTTTTACCATCCCTAGCAACAGCCGACTTAAATCGATTCCGCAGCTCCGGTGGCATTTCTACTCTAATAGCCACAGTCTTCTTGTCATCCATACAGGCTCAAGGCTTTACAACATATACATTTTGACATTTTTATGTAGTTTGCCTAAAAACCAGTTTTTTGCATACAGGTGCATTAATACAACTATATATTATAGTGCATACTAATGCAAGAGTGCAATTAATGCCATTTTCCGTTAAAAACGCTACAGAGCGTTAATTTAAGTCATTTAGGTATGATTTACGCTCATAAACCCGGTTTCTGCCAAAAATCTTGAGTTTGGCTTTGTTAGTACATTGTGGTCAATTGTAACAACTTTATAAATAAAAAAAGCGCCTGAGTTCCCCCAGACGCATACCATAAAATCAACAAATTGTCAACCCTAACCTAACCATTCAAAGCCTCAGCACCGCCGCAAACTTCCAGGATTTCCTGAGTAATTGCCGCTTGCCGCGCCTTGTTATAAGTCAGCGTCAAACTACCAATCAAATCGCTAGCATTCTCACTAGCATTATTCATCGCAGTCATCCGCGCAGCCAACTCGCTAGCCGCAGATTCTTGCAAAGCCCGCAGCAATTGGTTGTTCAAATACAACGGCAAAAGAGCCTCCAGAATTTGCGCTGGATCTTGCTCGAAAATCATATCCCGCGGCAAACTCTTCGTAGGTGAAGCAACTTTCTCCCGCGATACTTGAAACTGTCCGCCTTGCGAAGTCAAGCGGAAGATTTCATCATCAGGAGTTTCCAAGCCTTGCGGATCGAGGGGGAGCAAGGTTTGAATTACCGGACGCGAACTAATTAGCGACACGAACTTAGTATAAACTAACTCAATTCTGTCCACAGTTCCTGACAGGAACAAAGAAAGCAATTCGTCCGCAATCATTGCTGCTTCCGGTGCTGTTGGAATCTGTTCCAAGTTAGTGTAAGTCGCATCAATGGGCTGTTCGCGGCGCTGGAAATACTGAGTAGCTTTGCGTCCCACCAAAATAAATTTGTACTCTACACCTTCAGCTTTCAGTTCCTTGGCGCGATTTTCGGCGTATCTGATGATGTTGCCGTTGTAACCGCCGCACAAACCCCGATCGCCCGAAACGACCAAAAGTCCCACAGTCCGAACTTCGCGCTTCTTCAACAGCGGCAAATCCAGGTTTTCAAACTGCAATCGTTCCGCCAAACCGTACAATACTTCTGCGAGGCGATCGGCAAAAGGCCGAGTTGCCGTCACCTGTTCTTGAGCGCGGCGCACCTTTGCAGCAGCCACCAAGCGCATTGCTTCTGTAATCTTTTTAGTGTTCTTGACCGACTTAATGCGATCGCGAATAGTTTTCAGATTTGCCATAAATTTCTCCTTTTGTCTTAGCCTTTATTTCTGAGTTCTTAGTTCCCAGCCATCAATTTTTAAGCTTAGCTACGGTAGGGATACGGCATTAACCATTGGTGTCAACTTAAGACTGAAACCCTGTGTCTTGATGTTTGTCTCGAAGTCTCGATCCCCCTAAATCCCCCTTAAGAAGGGGGACTTTGAGTGCTTCCAGTCTCTCCATTAAGAAGAGCGACTTTGAATACTCTTGTCCCCCCCTTATTAAGGGGGGTTAGGGGGGATCTCCGGGTTAAAAACACGCCCTAGGGGGGATCTGTGACTTAACTAATGACTAATCACTGATGACTAATGACTAATTACGCAGAAACTAAGAAACTTTGCTTGAATTCAGTGATTCCTTCTTTCAGCAAGTTCTCAGCTTCCTCAGTCAAGGCTTTAGCACCACCTTGAACGATTTCACCGTACTTCGGCTTGCTAGTCCGCAAATAATCGCGTAAACCAACAGTAAACTTGCTGACCTTATCTACCGGAATATCATCCATGTAGCCGTTAATCCCAGCATAGATAATAGCAACTTGTTCGTTCATCGGCAGAGGAGAACTTTGTCCTTGCTTCAGGAGTTCGCGCAACCGTTGACCGCGGGCCAATTGGTTTTGAGTAGACTTATCCAAGTCGGAAGCAAACTGAGAAAATGCTGCCAATTCTTCAAACTGTGCCAATTCCAATTTCACCTTACCGGCTACTTTTTTCATTGCCTTAGTTTGAGCAGCAGAACCTACCCGCGATACCGAAATACCGGGGTTTACTGCTGGACGCAAACCAGCGTTGAACAAGTCAGAAGACAAGAAGATTTGACCGTCGGTAATCGAAATTACGTTGGTAGGAATGTAAGCAGAAACGTCACCAGCTTGGGTTTCGATAATTGGCAAAGCTGTCATGCTGCCTTCGCCCAGATCGTCGCTCAATTTAGCAGCGCGTTCTAGCAAGCGAGAGTGCAGATAGAACACGTCTCCTGGGTATGCTTCGCGACCGGGAGGACGGCGTAGCAACAGGGACATTTGACGGTAAGCTTGTGCTTGTTTGGAAAGGTCATCGTAAATGACCAAAGTGTGCTTGCCTTTGTACATGAAATACTCGGCTAAGCTAGCACCTGTGTAGGGAGCCAAATATTGTAGTGTAGCGGGGTCACTAGCGTTGGCTGCTACGACGATCGTGTAGTCCATTGCGCCCTTTTCTTGCAGCACGTTAACAATGTTAGCTACTGTAGAAGCTTTTTGTCCGATCGCCACATAGACGCAAATCACGTTTTCCGATTTTTGGTTGATAATCGTGTCGATCGCGATCGCCGTCTTACCAGTTTGTCTGTCACCAATAATCAGTTCCCGTTGTCCTCTACCAACTGGAATCATCGCATCAATAGCGGTAATCCCTGTTTGCATCGGTTCGTAAACAGAACGGCGAGAAACAATCCCCGGTGCCGGAGATTCAATCAAGCGAGTTTCAGTAGTTTTAATTTCTCCTTTGCCGTCAATCGGACGCGCCAAAGCATCAACTACCCGTCCCAACATGGCTTCTCCCACGGGGACTTCAGCAATTCTGCCAGTAGCAATAACTGCCGAACCTTCTTGAATTCCCAAACCTTGACCCATCAGCACTGCGCCGACGTTATCTTCTTCCAAGTTCAGTGCAATACCAACAGTGCCGTCGGCAAATTCTAGCAATTCGCCGGACATCGCTTTATCCAAGCCATAAATCCGCGCAATGCCGTCGCCTACTTGCAAAACAGTACCGACGTTAGATGTTTTGACATCTTGGTCGTACTGTTCAATTTGCTGGCGAATAATGTTGCTAATTTCGTCTGGTCTGATTGCTGCCATGTCAGTTATGATGTGTCAGTTGTCAGTTGTCAGTAGATGTTTTCTGCAAGAAATCCTTGGAATTCTGTAATAAGAATTAGGGATTGACAACTCGGTAATAGAAATTAATTTATTTCTAGTTCCTGTTTAACTTTTCCCTTCTTCTTTGTACCCTGAGCGAAGTCGAAGGGCCTTGTACCCTGAGCGAAGTCGAAGGGCCTTCTTCTATCAAGAAGCCAAGCGAATTCCCAGACGGCGCAATTGTCCTCGCAGGCTGGCATCAATCACTTGAGAGCCTACTTTAATCACGACACCGCCGATTAAATCTGCGTCAATTTTGGTTTCAATTTCCACTTGCCGCGCACTCGTCATCGCCTGCACTTTTTCGCGAACAGTTTGCTGTTGAGCATCTGAAAGCGGTACAGCCGAGGTAACTTCAGCCAATACAGTTTGGTTGAGTGCTCGGAGCTGGGTCAAGTATTGCTTGCCAATTCCTTCTAAAAAAAGAATCCTTCCTTTGTCTATTAACAGGCTCAGAAAGCTTCGCATCAAGGGGTTCATTTCTTCCCCTGCTATTTGCTTAATCACAGCTTTTTTAGCATCTGGTTTAATCAGAGGATTGCCTAAAAATTGACGTAGATCCTCCGAACTTTCTAACAGACTCAGTAAGGAACGAATATCATTGCCAAACTGCTCTGAAAGATTGTTAGACTTAGCCAGTGACATCAAAGCGGATGCGTAAGGCTGTAAAACTTGTGTGTTGACTTTACTCACGTTTTAGCCTCCCACTAAGGCAATGCTGCGATCGATTAATTGATTTTGAGCGTTATCATCCAAGCTAGTTTTTAGCTGGCTTTCCACCCTTTCTAATGCCAGAGATACAACTGCGGATCTCAGTTGGGCGATCGCTCTTTCCTGCTCCGCTTCCAACTCTTGACCTGCTGTTGCTTTCATGCGTTCAACGTCCTGCGCCGCTTGAGCTAGAATTGCTTCTTTTGCCTTCACAGCCGTTTGTTCAGCAGCCGAACGAATTCGCTCCGCTTCTGCTTGTGCTTGAGTCAATTTTTGCTGTTGCTCTGCTAGAGCTGCTGCTGCATCTTTTTGGCGTTTTTCTGCTTCTAGAATCGCCTGTTCGATGCTCGATCGCCTCTCAGTCAGGATTTTTCCTAAAAAGCCGCGCCCGAAATAAAACAGCACTGCAATAATAATGACCAGGTTAATCAGGTTGGTTTCTAAAACATCAAAATTGAAACCGAAACCACCTTCCCGGCTAGCTTCTGTGGCTAGCAATAAAACAGTCCCCATGATACTCTTCCATAATTGCGGGTGCAGATTGGGTGAACCGATTTTAGATTTAAGATTGCATCAAAAATCTAAAACTCTTCGGTTTAGCTATTTGACCAGCGATGGCCCTAATAGCTTTTCGAGAATTTGGCGGCTGAGGGAATCTACTTGTTGTTCCAGCGAGCGCATTGCTTCTTGCTTTTGCTGCTCAATCTCTTGTCCTGCCTTTTCTCGTGCCACTTGAGCTTCTTTTTGAGCCTCAGCCACTTTTGCCGACCCAATTTTTTGGGCATCAGCTTGAGCCGCAGCAATTACTGATTGAGACTGTTTGCGAGTTTCTCCCAGTTTTTGTTCGTACTGCTGCGCCATTTGCTGAGCTTTTGCCAAGCGTTCTTGCGCGGAGACTTGAGTGGTGCGAATGTAATCGGCGCGATCGTCAATTGACTTGCTGAGCGGCTTGTAAAAAATTACATTCAAGACTGCGACTAGAATCAAAAACTGCACCGCCATCAGAGGCAGCGTAGCATCTAAATCGAACAGTCCGCCTTCCTTTGCCGCTTCTTCAACTGCTAGTAATACTGTCCAGTGCATCATGATTTTTTGCCGGCTTCCATCTAATTCGCTTAATCGAATTTAGACTTGAGATTTTGGATTAGAATCGCCAAAACCTCAAATCTAAAATTTCAAATTAATTTTATGCGAAGGGGTTGGCAAACAACAGCACTAGGGCTACAACCAAGCCATAAATTGTCAGCGCTTCCATGAACGCCAAACTCAACAGCAAGGTACCACGAATTTTACCTTCTGCTTCAGGCTGACGGGCAATACCTTCCACAGCCTGACCTGCTGCATTTCCTTGACCAATGCCAGGGCCGATAGCGGCTAAACCTACTGCCAAAGCGGCGGCAATTACGGAAGCGGCAGCAACGATTGGATCCATGATGATTTTCCTTATGTAAAGTACAAAATTGAGAACAGAAATTCTACAGAATTGTCCGATTTTACGACAGTAAGTCTAGGGAGAGAAAATTTTATTTTTCCTCCTTCATTCTTCGCCGCTTAATCGTTAGTTAATCGTGGTGTTCTTCGCCGTGACCGCCTTCTAGAGCTTCACCAATGTAGGCTGCGGCTAAGGTAGCAAAGATCAAAGCTTGAATTGCACTCGTAAATAGTCCCAGAACCATCACTGGCAGAGGAACAAATAAAGGCACTAGCAACACTAGCACTCCGACCACCAATTCGTCCGCCAGAATGTTGCCAAACAAACGGAAACTCAGGGACAGAGGCTTAGTGAAATCTTCTATGATTTTGAACGGCAGCATGAATGGCACCGGTTCTACATAGTGGGCAAAATACCCCAAGCCGCTTTTGCTGAGACCTGCATAAAAATATGCTAGAGAAGTCAGCAATGCAAATGCTACAGTCGTGTTGATGTCAGCGGTAGGAGCTCCCAATTCACCTGATGGCAGCCTAATCAGCTTCCAAGGAATTAGAGCGCCAGACCAGTTTGACACAAAGATGAACAAAAATAATGTACCAATAAACGGTACCCAAGGGCGATATTCTTTTTCGCCAATTTGGTTTTTAGCCAAGTCCCGAATATATTCCAGCGCATACTCCATAAAATTCTGCATTCCGCTGGGAATTCTTTGGATTTTGCTGGTTCCTAAAAGCGAAACTATGACTAAAACGGCAATTACAAACCACGAGGTTAGAAAAACCTGCCCGTGCACTTTCAGATTGCCAAGTTGCCAGTACCACTGCTGGCCAACTTCCAATTTGGCGAGGGGGAAACGATTAAAGGTGTTTAGAACGTCAAGCATTGCCATTCAACGGGCTTCCCCATACAAATCGATGAGTTGAGTTTTGCTCTTCTTGCCTGACCTACCTAGGATCTAATGCTAAATGCACTTCGGATCACGTAAACCATCAGCGCTGCTTTGTAAGTCAGAAATCCCAAAAATATTGGTAATATCTGTAGCTGATTCCACTGTGTTCCTACTATCATCACCGCGAAAAACAAACCGAGCCTTGTCTTGCTGATGCGCTGATTTTGGCTGCCGATTCGTTCAACGTCTCTAGCCAACATCTTTAAGTAAACCACACCTGTACACGCCCCAAGCAAATAGTTCAGGGCAATGTTAAGGGAGTAAAAAATCCAAACGGAGATAAAAATAATCGCCGTAAAAGCAAGGGTGTACGCCAACAACTCTTGTTGAAGGCTATAAAAGTCTTGCATAGGATTGGTAGTCTCGGACGAGACTGTCGAGACTGTTGAGACTGTGCCAGCTTGAGGAATATCCTCGTGTGCTGGTGTGGGTTGGGTGGGTGTGTTTTGCGTGTTCACGAAGCTTAGAAACTAATGCAGGTAGCAGGCGAGTGCTTTGCAAACTCAGAAAAATCATACCACGCTGCGGTAACAATACTTAAAATAAAATTAATTATATTTTTAGGTTTTGGTGTCAAATGAGTCAGAAATCTTTTTTACTGGTTCCTGGGAAGAGCCTGGGAACCGATAACAGTTAAAAGTCCCCATTCAAGGCGGTAAAGTTGGCCGCGCTTAAATCAGCAGGTTGGATTCCGGTAAGCACCCCTAAAATTTGTCCGGTAGCAAGAATCCGAATCGCTGCATTGTTACCCGAAACATCTAGGGCAATTCCTGTAAATGCAAGTCCGTTGGTGAGGGCGATCGCATCTTGACCCGCCGTAAAATCGGCAATAACATCGGCTTCAGATACATTGGAGGCCACTGTATTCACCCGCAGTACAAACAGATCGTTTCCAGCTTCACCCGTCAGAATGTCTCTGCCGAAGTCACCTACCAATTGGTCGTTACCTTCTCCTCCATTGATCACATCGTTGTTTTGTCCGCCACGTAGGATGTCATCGCCCGAACCGCCAGAGAGCGTATCATTTCCCAGGTTTCCAGCGATAATGTCATTGCCGGCGTTGCCATCGATGCGATCGTTATCGCGGCCGCCCCAGAGCGTATCGTTGCCATCGCCTCCTAGTATGGTATCGTTGCCGGCATTGCCATTTACGCGATCGGTCGATGGCGAGCCTTGGATAAAATCGTTGCCATCTAAACCTTGAACCAATAGATTGCCGACTCGACCTGAATCGATGGTAAAGTTATCGGCATCGGTGGAGAGGTTGAAGAAGAGACCATTGGGACCAAAGGGAGAAGGAGAAATGGTTCCAGGTGCGAAACCATATTGAAGATGATCGACTTCCCAGTTATTTTTACCGGGCATTGACACTCGAATTGATGAGATTCCGTTTTGATTGACCACTCCGAAGAATCTATCTTCTGAGGTAGTACGGGAAATACTCTCATCACCCAGTGAAAAGGGGCCGATAATCCCCAGAGATTCTCCCGATCGCCCAAACGCCTCAAATAACGTGTTATTTAGCAGATCGCCAGACAGGGGTGTGCCGCCACCATTCCTGCCAATATCCGTCCAGACAATTCCAGCATGGGTTGGTAATTGACCCCCAAGTGCATTAGCGGAAAATTTGAAGGTAAAGCTGCTAGTCGTGAAATTCGAGAATAAGCTGCTGCTGTTTCCTCTGGCCTGACCATCAATAACACCGTCATCGCCGTCCACCGAGTCGCTGAACCCTATTGAGATATTTGTTGTGGCAAACTCAGGAACAGTAACACCCGGTGTATTTAAAGCGCCGTCTTCAAAGTCTTCCAAATAAAAGTAAGTGAACCTAACTGGGCTAAATGGGCTGATGGCACTTCCTGCTGATGGATTGTTGAAAGCTGAGTAGGGCAGTGGACCAAAAAACTGAGGATTGTTAGACATGATAATTATTCAATAAGTTGAAACTCTCGAACAGCAGGCAGAAAGTTTTTATTCTCGTGGCTCGATCGACTAAGCTTAATCAAAGCAAATCGCTGTAGCGGCTGCAAAAGAGCCCACTGTTCCAAACTAATTATCACGCCGATCTCTAGAGCTTTTGCAGAAACCGACTCTGGTACAGTTGCAGCATCCATCCAGGGGGGATTGTCATCAACAGCCAAATCAGTTCCCGGTTTACCAGTCTGTTGAATTAATACTTGGTTTAGCTGTTCTCGGTAATCGATAATTTCTGCACTTGTCAAGCAAGGACTCTCTACAAGAATTTGACGTTCTGCTTGGTTAAAATGATTCCAATCCTCCAACTTGAGTTTAATGCCACAAGTATCTAACTTGAGACGTACTTGCATCGGGATGCAGCGCAGGGCTTCTACAAAATCGGCTTCAAATTCAAAGAACATAGATATCCAAATTTGTGAATGAGATTTTTTTTTATTAACCGCAGAGGGCGCAGAGGGCGCAGAGTAAGAGAGGAGAGAGAAATCGATGCAGGTGCATTGTCCTCAATCATGGCAGAAAATCGAGTCAGCATTTATAATTAAATAATATTACAAAGTATTGACATGAATCCCGTAGACTACCTTCGGATTAGTTTAATAGACCGCTGCAATTTCCGCTGTCTCTACTGTATGCCAGAAGGTAGCGAGTTGGACTATGTATTGCAGCAGCAGTTGTTAACTCACTCGGAATTGCTAACTTTGCTGCGGGAAGTTTTCATACCTGTGGGATTTACTAAGTTTCGGTTGACTGGAGGGGAACCGCTGCTGCGCCCTGGGGTGGTGGAGTTGGTTGGGGCGATCGCCTCAATGCCCGAAACGCGAGATTTGTCAATGACAACTAATGGCTTTTTGTTGGCGGGAATGGCCCAAAATCTCTACAATGCTGGTTTGCGTCGGATTAATATTAGTTTGGATTCGCTGGAGCCGGAGACTTTTGATCAGATAATTGGTAGTCGCGGACGATCGCGCTGGATGCAAGTTTGGCAGGGAATTCAAGCGGCTTATGAAGCAGGATTTGACCCGCTGAAGTTGAATGTGGTGGTGATTCCCGGTGTTAACGATGGCGAAATATTGGATTTAGCAGAATTAACTATTAACCGGAATTGGCACGTGCGATTTATTGAGTTTATGCCGATCGGCAATAATGATTTATTTGGCGACAAGGGTTGGGTAGCTTCGGCAGATTTGCGGCAACAAATTAGCGATAAATATGGTTTAGCTGAATCGGGAGTGCGGGGAAACGGGCCCGCGGATGTGTTTCAAATTCCGGGGGCGAAGGGCACTTTGGGATTTATCAGTCAGATGTCCGAGTGTTTTTGCGATCGGTGCAATCGGATGCGTTTGTCGGCTGACGGGTGGCTGCGGCCTTGTCTGCTGAACGAAACCGGGCAAATTGATTTGAAAACTGCTTTGCGGAATGGGGTGTCTACGGTTGAATTGCGCGATCGAGTGCAGCAGATATTGGAGATTAAACCGGAGATTAATTTCAAGCAGCGAGATTCGGGAACTACCCAAGGAAATTACAGCCGCACCATGTCTCAAATCGGCGGGTGATATCAATTCCGGTAACACCGGAATAATATAGAGGAGACGGCAGTGCCGTGTCCCTACAGTATTATTTTCGGTAGGGAGACGGCACTGCCGTCTCCTAATTTCTTAAGACTTTTCCCTGAAATAGATTTCATACAGCAATTTAAACAATTTTATCTGTGGAGCCAATTGCTTCACGACTATTAGCAACATCGAGCCAACCGACCATCGCATCTTTTAAATTAGCCATCACTTCTTCCATAGTATCTCCTTCGGTAATGCACCCAAGAAATGCCGGAACTTCAGCCCAATAACCACCTTATTCTGCGAGATGAATAATTGCTCTAATTTTCATACATTTATTCAGTCATTTGTTGAAAATATTATAACGATAGTTTCATAGGGCTGCCACAAATAACTTTTTCTCACTGTCGGCTGCAAAAGCAAGGCAGGCTTTGATGTCTTTGGTAAATAACGGCATTGCTGCTAATCTCAGCTTCGTGCAAGTTAGATTGCAGATCAGCCTTTTTGCCAGGAATCGCACCTGGGAACTGATACACTTGCAGTGAAAGCCGATCGCCCCAAGCAAGCTGCACCACAGGAATACTCGAAATAACAGGAATCACAGACAGGGGAATTGGGAATTGGGCATGGGGCATGGGGCCTGGGTAACTGGTAATTGTTACTAATGACTAATTACCAATGACTAATGACTAATGACTTCATAGCCGATTTGGTGACGAAGGTCTAAAATCAATACAGTTCTCTGCTGCCTTGCTTTTAGCAAGATTTAAGCATACTTACCCTGAAACCTCATAATAATCCTTGTGTCAGACACTGCCCAGAACCGCCCAGAGCTGGATCTGAAGACCATATTTCCATTTGAGCTAGATAACTTTCAGAGAGAGGCGATCGCCGCCCTCGATGCAGGTAAATCCGTTGTGGTGTGCGCTCCCACAGGCTCAGGGAAAACGTTAATCGGCGAATACGCCATCCATCAAGCACTTTCCCGGGGGCGGCGTGTCTTCTACACCACTCCCCTCAAAGCTCTCTCCAACCAAAAGCTGCGCGACTTCCGCAATCAATTTGGAGACGACAACGTAGGTTTGCTGACGGGTGACATCTCCTTCAATCGAGATGCCCCGATTTTGGTGATGACTACGGAAATTTTTCGGAATATGCTCTACGGTACGCCGATCGGCGCTGTTGGTGCTTCCCTCACCGGAGTCGAAACCGTGGTACTCGATGAGTGTCACTACATGAACGATCGCCAGCGGGGTACTGTCTGGGAAGAATCGATCATTTATTGTTCCGGCGAAATTCAACTGCTCGCCCTCTCAGCAACCGTTGCCAATAGCGGGCAACTTACAGACTGGATTAACAAAGTCCACGGGCCCACAGAGCTTGTCTACTCAGACTTTCGGCCAGTGCCGCTGCAATTCCACTTCGCCAATCAAAAAGGGATATTTCCCTTGCTAGACGAGACTGGGAAAAGAGCTAATCTGCGGTTAATCCCCAAAAAGAAGGGGCAAAAAATAGAAAGAGGTAGCATTCCGACTCCGACTTTGACCGAAGTTTTGTCTCGGTTGGACGATCGAGATATGCTACCAGCAATTTACTTCATCTTCAGCCGTCGCGGGTGCGACCAAGCAGTAGCAGAAGTGGGCAATTTCTCACTGGTTGACGAAGCCGAAACAGCCGAACTCAAACGGATCATTGACGATTTTTTACAGCGAAACCCAGAAGCAGAACGCTTAGGTCAAAAAGAAGCACTTTTAAAAGGCATCGCAGCCCACCATGCAGGCATTTTGCCCGCTTGGAAAGGTTTAGTAGAAGAACTCTTTGGCAGAGGTTTGATCAAAGTCGTATTTGCCACCGAAACCCTAGCAGCCGGGATTAATATGCCCGCCCGCACCACAGTCATTTCCACCCTGTCCAAGCGCACCGACAAGGGACACCGACTGCTAAACGCTTCAGAATTTCTGCAAATGGCCGGTCGAGCCGGTCGGCGGGGCATGGACGAGCTGGGGCACGTAGTCGCAGTTCAGACGCGCTTTGAAGGCGCAAAAGAAGCCTCCTATTTGGCAACAGCCAAAGCCGACCCCCTCGCCAGTCAGTTTACGCCCAGCTACGGCATGGTGCTGAATTTGCTGCAAACTCACACGATCGATGAAGCTCAAGAGTTGGTAGAGCGAAGTTTTGGTCAATATCTGTCTACCTTGTACTTGGAGCCGCAGCAATCGGAATTAGACCGATTGCAAACAGAATTGGAGTTACTCGAAGAGTCCTTGGCGGCCGGAGGTAATGTCTCTACCCTGGAAAAACAGCTCGCCCATTACGAAAAATTGCAGGGAAGACTCAAAGAAGATAAACGTTTGCTGAAAACTCTATTGCAGCAAGCAGAAGAAGCTCGAATTAAGGAGATGTCGGTGGCTGTGGCTTTTGCAGTGCTTGGTACTGTTCTGAGTCTCAAAGGCAAGCACGTTCCGACAGCGAAACGATCGCACACAACTCCCGTGCCCGCCGTATTGGTTGCCAAAACCGCAGGTTCGGGCCAAGCACCAAATTTGGTGTGTTTGGGCAAAGATAACCGCTGGTATGTCGTCGCCATCAGCGATGTAGCTACCCTGCACGCCGAATTACCCCGATCGAGCGTTGCAGATACCTTAATCCCGCCGCCGGAAATGGCTCTGAGACTTGGCCAGTGTCGCATGGGAAGTGAAGAAACTGTCTCAATTGCTCAATTAATCCCAGAATTGCCAGCACCGGCACCGAGCCCAGAGGCGATCGAGCAACAGGAAAAAATCACAGCCCTAGAAGCTAAACTAGAAATCCACCCGGTTCTAGAATGGGGCAATCCCGCTACCTTGCTCAAACGCCAGCGTCGCCGGGAAGAATTGAAAAAAGAAGTCCGCAAAAGCGAACAAGACTTGGAAAAACAGCGAGCTCGCTATTGGGAGCAATTTCTCAACTTAATTGACATCTTGCTGAATTTCGGCTGTTTGGAAAAAGTAATTTCGGCAGATGGAAATCGAGATAACTCCTCCGAAAGATTAGTGCCCACAATCTTAGGTCAAGCTTGTGCCGCCATTCGCGGCGATAACGAACTCTGGCTGGGTTTGTCGCTGATGTCTTCGGAATTTGACGAACTCGACCCCCACCACCTCGCTGCTGCTTGTGCGGCCTTAGTGACAGAAGTTTCTCGGCCCGACAGTTGGACTCATTACTCGCTGTCTGCGGAAGTTTTAGCACCTTTGGACAATCTGCAAAAAGGTCTCCGCCGCCGATTGTTTCAAGTTCAGTATCGTCACGAAGCTGCGATCCCGATTTGGTTGGAACGGGACATAGTGACTTTGGTTGAGCAGTGGGCTCTGGGCGTTGAATGGCTGGAACTGATTAGTCATACGAGTTTGGATGAAGGGGATGTGGTGCGGATTTTGCGCCGGACTTTGGATTTCTTGTCTCAGATTCCCCATGTTCCTCATGTTTCCGATTCTTTGCGAAGAAATGCTTGTCGGGCGATGCAGTTGATCGATCGATTCCCGGTGAATGAAGCTGCGAGTTAGAAAATTGTTGACGGTTAACAGTTGACGGTTGACAGTTGGCTGTCCTGCATTAGTGTCAAGTTAAGCCTGAAACCATGTCTAAATCAGGGTTGTAGCCGAGTCTAGATCCCCCTAAATCCCCACCCCCCCTAGCCCCCCAAGGGGGAAGGGGAGTAGGGGTTGACTTTGAGCAGACTCTTGTCCCCCCCTTATTAAGGGGGGTTAGGGGGGATCTAGACTCGGCTACAAACAAGAGAGACGGTCGGTTTAACGTGTTTGTTGACACCAACTGGCTGTCAACAGTCCCGCATCTAAATTGTATTTTTGGTTTTTCAAGCAAATGTACCCACATTTTAATCCAAAATCCAAAATCTAAAATTGCTCGTTGGCGAAGCCCTCGCAGAGGATCGCACATTTTCCTGATTCAGGTTGCAGGACAGGGTGAAAAAATGTAAGGTGCAGATTAATTGCTCGAAATTGTTATTTAAATTTTCCTAAACGGTGTGTTGGGTAATTCTCATATCTATGCAACAAATCAAAAAGCCCGATCGAATGACTGAGACCTTCTCCCAGTCTCAAAAAATTCGCTTTTCCACTTTCTTACAAAGAGTCTTAATTGGAACTCTAGCAAGTACATTACTTAATCTCTTCATCCTATTTCCCAATCCAAGTTTCGCCGAAGTAGTTCTGGGAGTTGTTCGCAGTTCCGAGAATTCTCCCGATTGGGTGAAGATTACCACGCGCCTCTGGGAAAGCGGCATTGCTTACAAACCAATTAATCTCGAACAAATCAAAAGTACGACGGATTTAGCAGGCGTTAACGTGCTGTTTTTGCCCAACATTGAAAATTTGACTCCGGCGCAACTTAAAGTTTTAGAAGCTTGGGCCTCCCAGGGCGGGCGCTTGATTGCTTCTGGGCCTGTGGGCCGCAGTTCCCCGGCTTTGGTGCGCCAATCTTTACGATCGCTCCTCGGGGCCTATTGGGCTTTTCCGTTAACCCAGCGGGCGGCGCTGCAACCCCGCACGCGCTGCCGGGATCTCGCCTGCACCGCTTCTAGCAATTGGGTTCCCGCTGCACAACAAAATGCCTCACTCCAAGGCGGTGTCTTGATTCCAGCCGACGCGAACAGTCAAACTGTCGCTACTTGGAAAGATAGTTCCGGTTCCTCTGCCGCGATCGCCACCGATCGCGCTACCTATCTCGGCTGGCGCTGGGGTAGCGACGGCTCGGCAAATGTAGACAAGGCTTGGCTGCGCGCCTCGATCGCCCGCTGGGGAGGAACAGTCGGCTCGCCTGTTGCGCCGTCAACAGCCGCCGCGCCCCCACTACCAACTCCCCCCTCCAGAGTTCCTCGAAATGCGCCTAGTTCGCCGCGCAATACCCCACAGAGCCGACTTTATCCCTCGGGTGTGCTTCCCGATCCAGTACCTGCAACTTTTACAGACCCTTCGGATCAGTCGGCGCCGGCGGGTTTGGATGTGCAGGTAAATTCCAATAAGCCGATCGTCAGCATTGAAGCGTACTTGATGCGCCAAGAACTCACCAACCTCCTTGGTAGGTTTGAAAGCGCCCTGACAGCATCTAATTCAGGCAATACGCCCGTTAATCTGAGTGTTGCCAACACTGGTCAATTAGTGGCGGGAAGTAACAGTGTCAGCGGCCCGGCTGCGAGTCGCTCGCCTGTTCTGCAAGGCCCCAGAGCCCGGGCGATCGCCAGTGCGCGGCAGGTTTTGCAAAATTTTGACCAACTCCTGCAACAGCAAAACTACGCGGCAGCCAGAAAGCAGTGGGTGGAAGCGCGGCAGTTGCTATGGCAAAATTACCCGCAGGAAGGACAGCGCGTTGGGGCGGAAATTCGGGCGGTTTGGCTCGATCGCGGGACGATTGTTGCAGCGCGATCGGAACAAGGTTTGGCGGCAGTGTTCGATCGGCTCGCCGCCGCCGGTATCAACACCGTTTTCTTTGAAACTTTGAATGCCGGATATACCATTTATCCCAGTCAAGTTGCACCGCAACAAAACCCCCTCACAGTTGGCTGGGATCCGCTAGAATCTGCGGTTAAATTATCTCACGAGCGAGGCATGGAATTGCACGCTTGGATTTGGACTTTTGCCACCGGAAATAAGCGCCACAATACTTTAATTGGTCAGCCGAATTCTTATCCCGGCCCGGTGCTTTCCGCTCATCCAACTTGGGCAAATATTGACAATAAAGGACGCACCCAAAATCCTAACGATGGTAAATTTTATCTCGATCCAGCGAACCCGGAAGCGCGCAGTTATTTGCTGCAAATTATCAGCGAAATTACCAGTCGCTACAAAGTCGATGGAGTGCAGTTAGACTATATTCGCTATCCTTTTCAAGATGACAATGCGGGTTTTACCTACGGTTATGGTGCTGCGGCAAGGCAGCAATTCAAGCAGTTGACTGGTACCGATCCGGTGAATATTTCGCCTAGTTCTGGCAGTTTGTGGCGGCAATGGGTTGAATTTAAAACAACTCAAATTAATAGTTTTGTAGCTGAAGTTTCTCGGCTTGTGCGGCAGAATTCTCCGCGTACAATTTTGTCGGTGGCGGTGTTTCCGCACCCGGAAAGTCAGCGAATTTACAAAATTCAGCAAAATTGGGAAGTTTGGGCTCGTCAGGGCATTGTAGACTTGATCGTGCCGATGACTTATGCTTTGGATACTAACCGACTTCAGCGCGTTACGGAGCCTTTAGCAAAGGAGCAAATGCTCGGTTCGGCTTTGATTGCTCCGTCGGTTAAGTTGTTGAGTTTGCCGGAAGTTGTGGCGATCGACCAAATTCAAGCTTTGCGCGATTTGCCGACAGGGGGCTATGCTATTTTTGCAGTGGAAAGTATCGGCAGCGGGATGCAAGGCTTTTTTAACCGTACTCAAGGACGGCCAGTACGTACGACTTCTGCTGCGGAGCCGATTCCTTACCGACGACCGTTTGCGGCGGCAGCTTCGCGGTATACTGCTCTTAAGCAGGAGTGGAGTTTTTTGTTGGCTAACAATCAGTTGCGGGTGTCGGAATCTGAACTGAAAGTGTTGCAAGGTCGATCGGACGAATTGAGTCTTGCTTTGAGTAAATTGGCTGCCAATCCTTCTACAGAAAGTTTAGCAACCGCTAAAAGATTGTTGGCGAGTTTTCAATCTCAATTTCAATCTTCGATGCGCTTACATTCTGGGGAGAATAGCTATCAGGTGCAAACTTGGCAAAATCGTTTGGAGAGTTTGGATATGCTGTTGCGTTACGGCGAAAGAGTGGAGTTGAATCGCAGGTAAATACAGGTTTTTGGGCACAGTGCTTGTTAGTTACTGTTTGTTCAAACTGAGATATTGTACCATTCTCGCTTAACAGGCAGGATGCCTGTTCCACAAAGAGTAAATGTTTTTGTGGGGCGGGCTCGATATCTCGCGCCTCAAAGCCCGATCGACAATTGTGCAATACATATAGCAACCTTATGATTCTTGTAGGGCGGGCGATTTCCTGATATTCAACACAAATCCCAAATCCAATAAACTAAATGCTGACTTCGGCAATATAAGATAATTTCGATTTAGGTCGATCGTACAAAATTATCCGTATCAGTAGTTGCGAAAACAATCAGCCGAAATACGCTATATTAATTTAAATTGAGCGACTGTACTATTGTCAATAGATGACAGGCGACAGAAGCAAAAAGAGCAGAAAAATTCCAATCAAAACAATTCCCTATTCCCAATTCCCAATTCCCAATTCCCAATTTGAATTACTCTTAGGATAAATATGTTTCCTAAACGCCTCAATCGCTTTGCTACCAAAATTATCGGCAAAGCTCCCTTACAAACAGTGCTCGTAGTTCCTTTCTTAGTACAAATTCTCGGCACTGTAGGAATTGTTGGTTGGCTATCATTTCAAAATGGTCAGCGGGCAGTCAATGATGTTGCCACTCAGTTGCGGAGAGAAATTAGCGATCGCATCAAAGACCGCATGGAAAATTATATGTCAATTCCCCACATTGTCAATCACCTGAACGTTCAAGGCGTAAGATTGGGGCAGTTGAACCTCGAAGAAACACAAAGACTAGAACATCATTTGCTCGAACAAATTCAATATTTTGATTCGATCAGCATCATTTACATAGGTAAACAAAATGGAGATCACTCGGGAGCAATCCGCACTAAAGATCGAACTTTGATCTCTACCTCAGATACCTCTACAGGCAATAAATTAGCTCGATTTACTGCTGACTCTCAGGGAAAACGCGTTCAATTAGTAGAGATTTCACCCAAGATTTATGATCCGAGAACTCGCCCTTGGTACATCGCAGCCGCCGCGGCAAAAAAACCTATTTGGACTCCTATTTATACAGATTTTTTGACTAGGGAACTGGCAATTACTGCTGCTTTGCCTATCTACGACGACGCTGGCCAACTGTTAGGAGTAGCTGGCAGCGATTTGCTGTTTTCCAAAATCAAAGAATTTCTCGTTAGCCTCAAAATAGGCAAGTCGGGACAAACTTTTGTGATGGAGCGATCGGGGATGTTAATTGCCACTTCAACAGCGACTCAAGAATTCGCAGTAGAAGGTAAAGAAGCAAGACGCATCAAAGCTTCAGCCAGCGAGAATCCGGTAATTCGCCAAACTGTACAGCATTTAGAAAAATCCTACGACGGCTTAGATAAAATTACTAATTCCCAACAGCTTACCTTTGATGTTGACGGCAAGCGAAATTTTATGCAGGTAGTTCCTTTTAAGGACGATCGGGGGTTGGATTGGCTGATTGTGGTAGTTGTGCCAGAGTCCGACTTTATGGAGCAAATTAACGCCAATACGCGCACCACTTTTTTGCTGTCGGTTGCAGCTTTGATCGGGGCGACAATTCTGGGAATTCTGACTGCTAAATGGGTGGTGCGGCCGATTTTAAAATTGAATGCCGCGGCCAAAGCTTTGGCGCGCAATGAATGGGATACAAAGCTGACTCTGAATCGCGAAGATGAACTCGGAGAACTTGCCGCTTCTTTTAACAGCATGGCAGAGCAATTGCAGCAGTCATTTACTTCGCTCTCGGAAAGCGAAAATCGAGTTAAACAATTTCTCAATGCATTACCTATCGGCATTTTTATTGCCGATCAAAATGGTAAACCTCACTATATTAATCCGATAGGAGAGCAACTTTTAGGTCAAGGACTTGTGACCACAAATTCCGAGAATTTGCGCCAAGCCTACGGAGCTTATTTAGCTGGAACTCAGGAAATTTATCCGGCGGAGCGCGACCCAATGTTAAATGCTTTGCAGGGCAAAAGTGTGACTATTGATGACATTGAAATCTCCTATAAGGACAAAACTGTTCCCATGCAAATTTCGGGAACTCCTATTTACGACTCCCAAGGAAATATGATCTATGGAATGTGCGCTTTTCAAGATATTACGGGACGCAAACTAGCGGAGAAACTGTTAACGGAATACAACGAAAATTTAGAAGTGCAAGTTGCAGAACGCACCACGGATCTTGCTAAGGCAGAAGAAAAGTTTTCTAAAGCTTTTCGTTCGAGTCCTAATGCAATTACGATTACCAGAATCAGTGACGGCCGCCACATAGAAGTCAATGACAGCTTTTGTCGGATGATCGGCTATCGCCGGGAAGAAATTATTGGCAAAACAGCGGTAGAACTTAGTTTTTGGGCGAGCTTGGGAGAGCGCGATCGCATGATTAAAATGTTAAAAAACAAGACTGCACTTCACAATTACGAGCTCAAGTTTCAAAATAAAAGTGGTACAGAAAGAACGGCGCTGCTGTCAATCGAAACCATCGATATTGACGGAGAAGCTTGTTTTTTGTCGATTTCTAGTGATATTACCGATCGCCAAAAAGCCGAAACCGCCCTCCGCGAAGCAGAAGAAAAGTACCGCAACATCTACGAAAATGCTTTGAATGGAATTTTTCAAACAGCCGGTGACGGGAAATACATCAGCGCTAACCCCGCTTTAGCTGAACTCTACGGTTACGAATCGACCGCAGAATTAATCGCAGCCCAGCCGAATTTCAAGAACCTGCTTTATGTAAAACCCAACCGCCGCAGCGAATTTGCAGCGCTGATCGACGAGTACGGGATACTATCAAACTTTGAATCGGAAATTTACCGCAAAGATGGCAGCATCATCTGGATTTCCGAAAATTGTCGCTCTGTCTGTGATGCAGCAGGAAATCTACTTTATCACGAAGGTTTTATTAAAGATATTACTGATAGCAAACAAGCGGAAATGAAAATGCAGCAGGCGAAAGAAGCCGCCGAAGCAGCGAACAAAGCTAAGAGTACCTTTCTCGCCAATATGAGTCATGAATTGCGATCGCCCTTGAACGCAGTCATCGGCTTTGCTCAAGTCATGATCCGCAGTAAAACTCTGTCTCAGGAAAATCAAGAAGATGTCGGAATTATCCTGCGGAGTGGCGAACATTTGCTGGCTTTAATCAACCAAGTTTTAGACTTGTCAAAAATCGAAGCCGGACGCACTACCGTCTATGAAAAAAGCTTCGATTTGTATCGGCTGCTAGGCGATTTAGAAGATATGTTTGCTCTCAAAGCTGAGGAAAAAGGCTTGCAGTTAATCTTCGACAGGGACGCGGAAGTTCCCCATTATATTTGCACCGATGAAGTGAAATTGCGCCAAGTTTTAATTAATTTGCTCAACAATGCAATTAAATTCACTTCAGAAGGGGGAGTTTCGCTGCAAGTTAAGGGAGGCAAGTGGAAGGTATCCAAAAATAGTGCTGACGAATTGCCCGGCCGCTACTGGCTGCATTTTGAAGTTCAAGATACCGGTGCAGGCATTGCTGCTGAGGAAATTCATCAGTTGTTTGAAGCATTCGTGCAGACAAAAACGGGTAAAGATTCTCAGGAAGGCACGGGTTTAGGTTTAGCAATTAGCCGCCAGTTCGTGCAATTGATGGGAGGTGAAATTACTGTTAGCAGTCAGGTAGGAAAGGGTGCATTGTTTGAGTTTGATATTCAAGTTCATCTGGTTGAAGCTGCTGATATTGAAAACAAAAAAACTCAACGTCGAGTTGTTGCTTTGGAACCGAATCAGCCGAGTTATCGCTTGCTAATTGTCGACGACAAACCTTTGAACCGCCAACTGTTGGTAAAACTTCTCAGTCCGCTCGGATTTGAGTTGAGAGAAGCGAATAACGGTAAAGAAGCGGTGGATATTTGTGAGGAGTGGGAACCGCATCTGATTTGGATGGACATGAGAATGCCTGTGATGGATGGGTACGAGGCAACGAAACAGATTAAAACTACAACTGGTGGGCAAGCTACGGCGATTGTGGCTTTGACTGCTAGCGTTTTGGAGGAAGAACGGGCGGTGATTCTTTCGGCTGGTTGCGATGATTTTATGCGGAAACCGTTCCGAGAGGAGGATATCTTTGCGGCAATGGGGAAACATTTAGGAGTACGCTATATTTATGCAGATCCGACAGCAGAAAGTGTGGCAGGTGTAGGGGATTCGAGTCAGGAGGTGCTGACACCGGAGGATCTCGCCTCTCTTTCTCCCGACTGGATAGCCCAATTCAAGCAAAATATTTTGAGTGTGGACATGGACGCGATCGCCAGTTCGATCGCACAAATGGGCAGTGTCAACCCCTCTCTTGCCGATCGGCTTGAAGACTGCATTAATAATTTTGAATACGACAAAATTTTGAACATAATCGAGATCAGCGAAAACCATTAAATACCCGATGACTTCAACTTTACCGAAAACCAATCGAGCTAATATTTTAGTAGTAGACGACACGCCAGAAAACCTGCGGCTGCTGGCAGGAATTTTGAGTGAAAAAGGCTATCAAGTTCGCCCGGTTCCCAACGGCAAGCTAGCACTTTCTGCCGCTCAAAAAAGGCCCCCTGATCTCGTGCTACTGGATATTATGATGCCGGAAATGGACGGCTACGAAGTTTGTCAGCAGCTCAAAGATTCTGAAGTAACAAGAGACATTCCGGTGATTTTCATCAGTGCGATTAACGACGTGATGGATAAAGTTAAAGCTTTTGCCGTTGGGGGAGTTGACTTTATTACCAAACCGTTTCAAGTTGAAGAAGTTTTAGCCCGGATAGAAACTCATTTAAAAATTTGTTCGCTGCAACAAACTTTGCAAGAAAAAAATCAAGACTTAGCAACTGCGATCGACCAACTGCAAGCCACCCAAGAGCATTTGATTCAATCGGAAAAAATGGCGGCATTAGGACAACTGATTGCCGGCATTGCCCACGAAATTAATACCCCGCTGGGCATTATAGGTTCATCTATTAATAATATAGCTAATTTTTGGGACGATAATTTAGCAAAAATGCCTCAGTTTTTTCAACAGTTGTCTTCAGAAAGCCAAGCTTATTTTTTAACTTTACTGCACAGAGCTACCAATCAAGAAACTTTATTTACCAGCCGAGAGAAGCGGAAATTTAAGCAGCAGTTAACGAAGGATTTGATTGCAGCCTCCGTAGAAAAGCCCGAGGAAATTGCCGATACTTTAGTTGACATGGAAATTTACGAAAACATAGAACAGTTGTTGCCACTTTTTGAATTACCGGATTGGGAAGTAGTTTTTAATACTGCTTACCAGTTTGCGAGCTTTAAAAAAAGTATCGATCTGATTCAAAGAGCAACAGCTAAGTCAGGAAAAGTAGTATTTGCCTTGAAAAGCTATGCTCATTTCGATAACAAGCAAGAAAAAATCGAGGCGAACTTGCACGACGGGATTGAAACCGTGTTAACGCTTTATCAAAATCAACTGAAACACGGTATAGAAGTAGTTAAAAATTATGGAGATTTACCCAAAATCCTGTGCTATCCTGATGACTTGAATCAAGTTTGGACGAATCTGGTTCACAATGCCCTGCAAGCAATGGATTATAAAGGTATTTTGACGATTGAAACTCAGCAGCAAAAGTCAAATGTTATGCTCAAGTTTACTGATAACGGCAAAGGTATTCCCCCAGAAGTTCTTCCCAAAATTTTTCAGCCATTTTTTACGACTAAATCTGCGGGCGAAGGTAGTGGTTTGGGATTAGATATTGTGAGAAAAATTGTTGAAAAACACGACGGCACAATTGCTGTAGAGTCTGTACCGGGGCAGACAACCTTTATAGTCTCGCTGCCAATCTATTAACCAAAACTCACTCGCCGGGTCTGATTTCCAGTGACACTCACGCCTGAAAATTGGGTCTGAAGCCTCCCGTTTAGGGGGAAATCAAACAAAATGATTCATTGCTCCAATCCTCTTCTATCGACGGCTATGGGTAGCTGCCAACTGTCACAGGTCAACTGTCAACTGATGAAGGCACTCTCGCTGACAAAGACAAGATTTATTGCGAGAAACCGGGTTTCTGTTCGGAAGTCCTATTAAAATAAGATAGGGGACAGATATCCTGCATCCTCGCCCAAAATCAATAACCTAGAAGCAAGTCATGTCGGTAAACCCACTAAAATCAAAGTAGAGAGAAAAAAATGAATAAGCCTGTAATTCTTTGCGTTGACGATGAACCGGATATCTTGAATACTCTCAAGATGCAGCTAAAGAATGAATTTAAAGATGATTATTTTTACGAATTAGCTGAAAGTGGTGATGAAGCTTTAGATTTACTTGAGGATTTTGAAGAAGCAGCTCAGGTGATTGTGGTTATTTCTGATTGGCTGATGCCGGGAATTAAAGGTGATGAACTTTTAATTAAAGTTCACCAAAAGTATCCTAAAATTATTACAGTGATGTTGACGGGACAAGCGGATGCAGACGCAGTTGAGCGGGCAGTACAAGAAGCTGATTTATACTGTTGTTTGTACAAACCGTGGAAAACCAAAGACTTAATAGAGACGATAAAATCTGGGGTGGCTAAGTTATGAAAAAACCTGTAATTGTTTGTATTGATGATGAACCAGATGTTTTGAACAGTTTAAAGATTGAACTGAAAAAGGCGATCGGCGATCAGTGTATTATTGAAACGGCGGAAGGGGGGGAAGATGCTTTAGAGTTGCTGTCAGATTTGCAGGCTGATGAGTATGAAATTGCTTTGGTACTTTCCGATTATATCATGCCGGATATTAAAGGGGACGAACTGCTCAGACGAATTCACGAACGCTCGCCGGATACGCTGACTATTATGCTGACGGGGCAAGCAGATTTGGAAGCCCTGAGCAATGCTATCAAGTATGCTAAGTTGTACCGTTATATCCCTAAACCTTGGCAAAATGAAGACTTGAAGTTAACGGTAGTAGAAGCAATTCATAGTTACTTGCAAGACCAAAAGTTAACAGATGAAATCATAAAGCGGCAAGAAGTAAATGAGGAGTTAAAGGTAGTGAATGAGGCACTGTCTGCGAGTGAAAGCCGCCTGAACCAATTTTTAGAAGCTTTGCCAGTGGGGGTATCTGTTTATAATCCCGATGGCTCGATCGCCTATTTCAACCAGACAGCGCGCGATTTGCTGGGTGCAGACACGATCCCGGAAAGCACTGCGGAACAATTAGCTGCAACTTATCAACTTTATGTTGCCAATACCGATCAGCTTTACCCGCCGGAGAATCTGCCAATTTTGCGCGCCCTCAAAGGAGAATTTGTCAGGGTTGACGATGTAGAAATTCATCAAGATGGCAAAATAATTGCGATCGAGATCAATACTACGCCGATTTTTGATGCTAGCGGAAATATTCTTTATGCGATCGCCGCTTTTCAAGATATTAGCGATCGCAAACAAGCCGAAAAAATACTAGCAGATTACCAGCATACCTTAGAAGCCCAAATTGACGAACGCACAGAACAACTGCAACAAGCCGCATTAGCTGCTGAAGCCGCAAACAAAGCTAAAAGTACGTTTCTTGCCAATATGAGCCACGAGTTGCGTACTCCTCTCAATTCGATACTCGGGTTCGCGCAAATCATGGAACCAAGCCCCAATCTGACTGTCGAAAACCGAGACAACCTGAGAATTATTCACCGCAGCGGCGAACACTTGCTGACGCTGATCAATCAAGCCTTAGACTTGTCGAAAATCGAAGCGGGGCGGATGATGACAGACCCGAAAAACTTCGATATCTACCGCTTGCTTGACGACTTGCAAGATATGTTCCAACTGCGGGCACAAAGTCAAGAATTGCAGTTGCTTTTTGAGCGCGAGGCTGACGTTCCCCAGTACGTGCGAACGGATGATGTTAAACTGCGGCAAGTGCTGATAAATCTCCTCAGCAATGCCATAAAATTTACGCAAAGTGGTGCGGTAGTATTAAGAGTTAGAAAATTAGAAAAATCGGGAGTTGTTGATTTATTGGATAGTCCAAAAGTTGTCTTTGATACCACAACAACTATTCGGGATTTTTCGATAATTAGCAGTGATTCTGCAACTGTTGAATTGAGGGAGGAGGCTGAGGATTCAACTCGGTTTCAAGTAATTTTCGTTCAGTTTGAAATAGAAGATACAGGAGTTGGCATTGCTCCGGAAGAATTGGGCAATGTTTTTAAGGCCTTTGTGCAAACAGCTTCCGGTCAAAAAGCTCAGAAAGGCACGGGTTTAGGATTGACGATTAGCCGTCAATTTGTCCGCCTGATGGGAGGAGAAATCGTCGTAGAAAGTCAACTGGAACTCGGCACTACTTTTAAATTTGAAATTCCAGTGGGTGCGGTTTATGCTGCTGATGTTCCCGCCCCGCAAATTAACCGCGAAGTTACGGGGTTGGAACCAAATCAACCGTGCTACCGGATTTTAATTGTGGACGATCGCGAAGACAACCGCCAACTTTTAGTCAAAATGCTTTCTCCCTTGGGTTTCAAGCTGCAACAAGCCACTAACGGCCACGAAGCAATCGAAATCTGGGAAACTTGGCATCCCCACTTAATTTTGATGGATGTGCGAATGCCAGTGATGGACGGCTACGAAGCTACTAAACAAATTAAGGCCAGAATACAGCAGAGAGAGCAAGAGCAGCAAGGAAACGGGGAAATGAGTATTTCCTCTGGCGAATCCCCGATTCCGAAGATTGTTGCTTTGACAGCTAGTACAATTGAAGGGAGGCGATCTTTTGCTTTATTGGTGGGCTGCGACGATTTTATTAGCAAACCTTTCCGCAAAACAGAGATATTTGATACCCTCAACAAACATTTGGGGGTGAGGTATCTCTACTCTAACTCAACGGATTTTATCTCAACAGGCGATCGAAGTAATCAATCTGACTCCACATCTAATGCTGCGCTTGCTTATTTGCCCAAACTTCCCGCAGAATGGGTAGAGAATATGAAGCAGGTAATCCGCAATGCGGATTTTGACTTAATTGCCAGGACAATCGAGGAAATAAGGGATGCTCATCCTGAATTTGCCGAAATCCTCCAGGGTCATCTGAATAATTTTGATTACCAGAAAATTCTCAATTTAATTGCCGAGACGGAGGAATCAGATAATGCAGATCAAGGCGGAGCAAACTGAAAACTATCAAGCAGATATTTTAGTAGTTGACGATACGCCAGATAATCTGCGTTTGTTGATTAGAATTTTGCAAAAGAGTGGCTATAAAGTTAGACCTGTGACTAATGGTTTTTCTGCCATAGATGCGATTCAATCTAGCGCACCAGATTTGATTTTGCTCGATATTATGATGCCGGATATTGACGGGTACGAACTCTGTAAAAGATTAAAATCACAACCGCAATTTAAGGAAATTCCCATCATTTTTCTCAGCGCGCTAGAAGAAGGAATAAATAAGGCGCAAGCTTTTGAAGTAGGCGGAGCAGATTATATCACAAAACCTTTTCAGGTGAAAGAAGTATTGGCGCGAGTGAGCAATCAACTTACTGTGCGTTCCTTGCAAATGCAGTTGCAAGAAAAAAATCAAAAATTGACGGATCAAAATGTCCTGTTGCACCAGGAAATCGCCGAACGCCACCAGGTTGAAATGGAAACAAGGTTGCTGCTGAAGGCAACTCAGGCTATTAGCAAATCGGAGAATTTTGAGTCGGCTATAGATGTGATTTTAGGTTTAATTTGCGAAACTATTGAATGGAATCTGGGTGAAGCTTGGATTCCTTGCAGTGAAGGCGTTTTAAAATGCGCTACAGGCAGATATGTCAGCGACTTGAGTTTTGCCCAATTCCGAAAGACAACTTGGCAGTTAACTTTTGCTCCCGGTGTGGGACTCCCGGGGAGGATTTGGCAGTCGCAGCAGTCTGAATGGATTGAGGATGTTTCTACTGCACCGGAACAAGTTTTTTTGCGCTCGGAAATTGCGGTGAATGTGGGATTGAAAGCGGCTTTTGGGGTGCCAATTTTGGCGGACAACCAAGTGTTAGCTATTTTGATTTTTTATCGCGAGAAAGTTTTGGAATGTCAGCCGCGCTTGTTGGAATTAGTGAGTGCGGTTGCTACGCAGCTCGGTGCACTGATTCAGCGGAAACAAGCTGAAGCAGCGCTGAAATTGCAGCAAGAGCAAACAGAGAAATTGCTGCTGAATATTTTACCAAAACCGATTGCCGATCGCCTGCAAAAAGAGCAAAAGTTGATTGCGGATCATTTTGATGAGGTGAGCGTATTGTTTGCTGATTTGGTGGGTTTTACAGAGTTTTCGGCTCAGAAAAGTCCGACGCAGTTGGTGGAAATTTTGAACGGGATTTTCTCGGAGTTTGATAGGTTGTGTGAGTTGCACGGGTTGGAGAAGATTAAGACGATTGGGGATGCTTATATGGTGGTTGGGGGTTTGCCGACGGCGCGGGAGGATCACGCAAAGGCGATCGCACTATTAGCTTTGGATATGCAGGCAGCTTTGAGGAGGTTTAATGTCAAAGTAGGAGAGAATTTTGAATTGCGGATCGGAATTCATAGCGGTTCGGTGGTGGCGGGAATTATTGGGATTAGCAAATTTAGCTATGATTTGTGGGGGGATACTGTGAATGTTGCTTCGCGGATGGAGTCGAATGGATTGCCTGGTAAAATTCAAGTGACGGCGGCGACTTACGAGCGTGTGAAAGAGCAGTTTGTTTTTGAAGAACGGGGTAATATAGCGGTTAAAGGTAAAGGAGAAATGCTGACTTACTGGTTGATTGAAGAACAAACTAAATCTTTTTAATTTTTAGATGTCAATTTCAATTAATATTAAAATTAGATATAGCAATCCTTGCAGGAGTCGTAAATCTTTTTACCCCACCCCAACCCTCCCCGCGAGTTCGGGGAGGGAGTAAGAAATTCACAAATGATTTAGGATTACTATATAATTTAAACTTTCAGGAGGGCTACTCTTTTGCAAACAGTTGAAACAAAATCGCCGACAGCATTGAAAAGAGTCCTAGTTATTTTAATCTCGCTACTGCTAGTAGCGGTACTGTCGATCGCTACTTTTATCGCAATTCCCGGAGAAAAAACAATGTTTGCTGGAAAAAGACCTGCCAATATCGGCATTCAGTCAGGAAAACTCGCAGCGTGCCCTTCTTCTCCCAACTGCGTCAGCAGCTTCAGTCAAGATGCGGAACACAAAATTGAGCCTTTGGCATACGTTTCGTCGCCGGAGGAGGCAATGGCAAAGCTGAAAGGGGCGATCGAGTCCTTGGGAAAAACTAAAATTATCACCGCAACTGATAATTACCTCTATGCGGAGTTCACCAGTGCTTTGATGGGGTTCGTTGATGATGTTGAATTTTTGGTGGATGATGGGGCAAAAGTCATCCAAGTGCGATCGGCTTCGCGTCTGGGAGAGTCGGATTTGGGAGTTAACCGTAAACGGATAGAAACTATCAGAACTCAACTAAATCAACTCTGAACTTAACAATTTTTAGCTTTCCCCAAACCCCTCTTCCGCAAGATGAGGGGCTTTGATTTTTCTATTTTAGTGTCAACTGATGTTTATTTGTAACCACTGATATTGTTTCCGGTTGCACCAGAATTATTAGTAGCCAAAATTAGGAGACTGCACGTGCCCATTAGTGTCAACTTAAGGTTAAACCCATTCAAAGACTGCTGTTTGACTATTAAACTTAGATCCCCCCTAGCCCCCCTTAAGAAGGGGGGGACAGGGGGGTCAAAGTCCCCCTTTTTAAGGGGGATTTAGGGGGATCTAGACTTAGCATAAAAACGAGATTTCTCAGGGGTTTCACTCTTAAGTAGACACTCCTTGGGCAGTGCCGTATCCCTACAATGTTATTTTGGGTAGGGACAAAGGCCAAGCCGTCTCCGGCTTTAGGCAATCCGGTGTCCGGCGAAGTAGGGAAATGGCAATGCCCAAGGAGTGTCGTATTCCTATAGTATTAAGCGCCCTAACTTGTACACTTCAGACTTTAGGGAGAGGTAAGTCAACCCATTAATTTCTACTATTAATTTAAGTAGAGCTTAAAGAGGAAAAAACACATGGCACTTCAAAAAATCGAAGAATTTTATCCTAACTATAAGGAAGAGATTTTTGCAGGAGACGACATCAAGGGATTTGATGTTTATGCCGGCGACTCTGATGAAAAAGTAGGCACCGTTTATGACGCTTTGGTTGATGAAACGGGTCGTTTTCGCTATCTGGTAGTTGATACAGGTATTTGGATTTTTGGCAAAAAAGTCTTGCTGCCGATCGGCTCGGCACGCTTCGACTACGGAGCCCGTCGCGTCCACGCCACAGGCCTTCGCAGCAAAGCTCAAGCAGAACAATTGCCTGCTTACAATGAATTAGAACCAGTAGATTACGATGGTGAAGAAAAGGTAAGAGGCGTTTACCGCAATCAAGACACGGCGGCAAGCACTCCTGTAGCCAGCACTGCAACTCCTGCTAGCTACGATCGCAGCAACTACAGCTACGATATCGATGCTCCCCTCTACGAAACCAACGAACAGAACCACCAAAATCTCAAGCTTTATGAAGAACGCTTGGTGGCTAACAAAAACCGCGCCAAAACAGGCGAAGTAGCAGTTGGTAAGCGCGTGGAAACAGAAACAGCGCGAGCTTCAGTACCAATTGAAAAAGAACGAGTCGTAATCGAGCGAGTAACCCCCGTAGAAGCCGGTCGAGTAGTTTCTGTCGGTGAGGCTGACTTCCAATCAGGGGAAGTTGCACGCATGGAAGTCTACGAAGAAACGGCCGACATTCACAAGGAAGCTTTCGTGCGGGAAGAAGTCAACGTTAGAAAAGAAGTTGTTCGCAGCACGGTTGACGCCGAAGAAACCTTGCGCCGTGAAGAATTAGACGTTAAGACTGATGGAACTCCGGTTGTAGATAATAAAGCTATCTAAACCAACCGCAGCAGGTATTGCATAGGAATTGCACATTGATCGCATAATTCTGTCAGGGTGCAGGTTTAATTTGTGCGATCGCGCAATTCCTAGATAACGGGGCGGGTGGAGTACAAAACTTGTCTGGTTTGGGCAAAGTTTATGCACTTTCCCCGCCTTTACCAATTCATAATAAAAATCCCTCAGCAGGAAAGTTTAAAAGATGAACGGTGAAGCATCAGCCGAAAAAGTAGCAACTGCAAAATCAATTACCCGTCTCAACCGGGTGCCGGAAAAAGTCAGAACTAAGCTAAAAAGTTTTACAGTCAAAGACAACCAAGGTCACTTGGTAGGCAAAATTAAAGATGTATATTTTGATCCTAACGGTCAGCTAAATTTTGTGGTTGCAGGGCTAGGCACGCAAAATACCAGGATCTTTTTAGTAAGTATTAAGCTGCTAAAAAAAGTCGATTACCACCAAAAAGCGCTGTTTGTAAGTATTAATTCGGAGCAAGTCGAAATGCTGCCTAAAATTTCGGCAAATGGTGAGCCTCAGTCTTTAGGATTTTCCTCAGAACCGTTAAGTGAAGTGAGCAACACCGAGTCAACTAATCCCTCAACATTTATGTTAAATCAAACAGATGCCGATCGCACAAATGAGAATTTGGAGACAAGTGAGGAGGAGGAAGACTTTGATATTGTCGATCAAGATGTAATTCGCCTGCTAGAAGAACGATTGGTGATCAATCGCAGCAAGCGCAAAGTTGGTGAAGTGATTGTCCGCAAAGAAATTGAAACTCGGATGGTACAAGTACCTATCCAGTGGGAAAAGCTGATTGTGGAACAAGTCGGCGACGATCCGAAGGTGTTGGCCGAAATAGATTTGGGCGAGGGAAGCATCACGGGTATAGATTTGACGGAGATTAAGAGCGATCGCCAGGAACCGACTGTTAAGGCTGAATTTACCTCTGTACAGAAAGCTAGCAAAATCTTAAATGCGATCGCCTCTCAACCCCGCCACGGTTGCGTAAAAGTCCGCCTAGAACTCGTTCTAGAAGACAAGCAACTGGAGGATACTTACCAAAAATGGATGATGGAAAGCCACTCGGATAGTTAAATTATTCATCCTCTTTGCTGCGGACTTTCGCGCTTAGCCGAAGAGAAATGGAAGTCGGAAGAAGCAAGAGCTAATAATAGCACAACATCGCGTCCGGTAAATTAACTGCAATCTTGGTAGGAGCGGGTTGGCAAATATCTATAATATGAGCCCTAAATCCGTAAACCCGCCCCGGCCGGGATACTTAAATTTTTAGCGAGGCATCTAGACAAAATTGTACCGAATTGCGGTAAAATTGTGCTAGTCAAACTTAGAAGTATTTGAAAATGCCCAGCACAATCTCCGACATTAAAGTAAAAACGATCGCAGGCGCAGACAAGCAGCTAGGAGAGTATGCTGGCAAGGTACTCTTGATAGTTAACGTAGCTTCCCAATGCGGCTATACACCTCAATACAAAGGACTCGAAGAATTAAACCAAAAATACGGCGCTGCTGGACTCCGCGTTTTAGGATTTCCCTGCAACGACTTCGGAGCACAAGAACCCGGAACTAACTCAGAAATCGTCAATTTCTGTACTACAAAATACGGCGTCAGTTTTGAATTATTTGACAAAGTACGCGCCAAAGGCAGTCAGCAACACCCGCTGTACGCTAAGCTGACAAGTGCAGTCGAGCCTAAAGGTGAGGTTTCCTGGAATTTTGAGAAATTCTTAGTAAGCAAACAAGGTGAAGTGGTTGCTAGATTCCGCAGCAGTGTGGGCCCCGATTCGCCAGAACTGATCGCCGCTATTGACAAAGAATTGGCAAAATAAGCAGTCTAGCAACGGATTTTTTGACGGATTTAAGGGATGGATGTTGAGGGAAGAGGGAAGAAGTTAATATGCTTTTTTTCTGCTCTTCCCTATTGTTTGCAAGCAATTAGGAATTCACAAATACCGATGATTCGATTTAATTGGAGAACGGTTTAATTCAATGGAAAATACATCGGGATTAGATTTAGCTGTAGGTTTACTGGCGTTTGCGATTCTGGGAGGCGGGCTAGCAATGCTATTTGTGGGTATGGCATCGTTTCCTAAAGAAAAATAATATCAATTCCGGTAACACCGGAATGATAGCAAGGTCGGACACGGCGCCGTGCCCAAAACGTGTCAACTTAACGTCAAGCCCACTCACAGACTGCTGTTTGACCATTAAGGCCCGATCCCCCCTAGCCCCCCTTAAGAAGCTATGCTTTATAAACATCTTTCTTAACAAGAAAGTTGACAAAAGTAACTACTTGTGTAGGGGCTATTGGGGCGCTAGATTCTGATTGAATGGGTATTATCCTACCTCATAGTGTTCATTGATATCTGCCTCTTTTCAATGAGTTGGCGCGGAGGGCGATCGGGTTTTTCACTCCTTGCATATTTTGGACAAACAGCAATCTAATGTTTTTCTGCCATTGGTGGCGGGAACCCAAAATCATCACT
>JANPMV010000051.1:0-8457 GCA_031427135.1 Cyanobacteria bacterium VAR_87_metabat_62
CCACCCCCCACCGCCCTCTCCACCGTCTTCTCTTTTGCTATGGGAGACCGCCCAATGAGATCAATTCCGGCTGCGCCGGAATGATATAGAGGAGACGGCAGTTCCGTGTCCCTACCGCGATCTATTGTAGGGACACGGCACTGCCGTCTCCTCCGTCTCTTACTCTCCGTCAAAAAAATTAATACTTCGGGGAACAAGCCTGCTAATGTTGGTGTCAAACCCGAGTATAATTGTGAAACGTTTAGACTACCCTACTTAATTCCTGCTTCTGGAGCCGCCGCCGCTATGCCATCAACAGTCAATACAGAATCAACAGCGGTTCAATTTAACCAACAGGGAGAAACATACCTATCCCAAGGAAAATTAGAAGAAGCCATTGCCTCTTGCGAGCAAGCTTTGAAGATTCACCCCAATTTTGCACCGGCTTACAAGACTTTGGGCAATGCGCTGCAAGCTCAAGGCCGGATGGAAGAGGCGCGGCACTGGTACGCTAAAGCTATTGAAATAGAACCGAATTTTGCGGAAGTATACGCGAATTTGGGTAGTATTTACGCACAGCAGGAAAAATGGTCGGAGGCGATCGAGTTTTATCAAAAAGCGATCGCCATTAAGCCGAATTTCCCGGGAGTTTACCGGAATTTAGCAAAAGTATTCGGACAAATTAGCAAGCCAGCCGAAGCGCAACAGTGCTGGTATCAAGCATTTAGTTTGGAACCGGAAAAAGTGTCACCTGCGGAACATTTGAGTCTGGGCGACGCTTTGTTCCGCCAGGAAAAATTCCCCGAGGCGATCGCCTGTTATCAGCGCACAATCAAGTTAGATCCTAATTTGGCGACTGCTTACCAAAATTTGGGCGAAGCGCTGAAAAAACAAGGCAAGTTAGATGAAGCGACTCCATATTATCGCAAGGCGATCGAACTCAACGCCGCTCATGCTAGAAATGGTAGCGAAGGACAGCAAACTTTGGCTGGTGCAAATGGGACAAATGGTGCAGTTAAACCGCCACAAGTTCCCCAGGAAATTCAACGACAAATTCAGCAGATTCAAAAGCAAGTTCAGCAACCTGTTCAGCAGCAAGTCCAGCGTCAACAAGTTAATTCTACAATTAATATAGAAGATCCAGAAGCATACAAAATATTGGCAGAAGGCTATTTTGCTCAGGGCAAAATGGAACAGGCAATTTCTGCTTGCAAAAAAGCGCTACAAATTAAGCCGGAAGCGCCGCTTTACAAAATGTTGGGTAACGCCCTGCAAGCTGGCGGCAAAATTGATGAAGCTAAAAGTTGCTATGTCAAAGCAATCGAAATTAATCCGAATTTTGCCGAAGCTTACGCTAATTATGGCAGCATTTGCGCGCAGCAAGAACAGTGGCAGCAAGCGGTTTCTGCTTACGAAAAGGCGATCGCCCTGAAGCCGGATTTTGCCGGTGCTTTTCGCAATTTCGCAAAACTTTTGACGCAGTTAGGCAAGTCGGAGGCGGCGGCTGAGGCTTTGTATCGAGCATTTGCGATCGACCCGAAATCTGGCACCGCTGAGGATCACGAAAATTTAGCTAAGACTTTGATCGAGCAAGGTAAGGTAAATCAAGGAATTGATTGTTACCGGCGCGCAGTTGAATTGAATCCAAATGCTGGCGCAGCTTATCACGAATTGGGGGAACTTCTCAAGAATCAAGAACATTGGGAAGCGGCGGTAGAAGCTTACAGCAATGCGATTAGAATTAATCCCGAACTTTCTTGGTCGCACAACAATTTAGCTGAGTCCCTGGTTAAGTTGGAACGGTGGGAGGAATCTGTAAATGCTTACCGAAAGGCGATCGAATTAAATCCTGATTTTAGCTGGTCTCATAACAATTTAGCAGATGTGCTGCTGAAGTTGGAACGTTGGGAAGAAGCTGTAGAGGCTTACACCAAAGCAACAGGATTAAATCCTGATTTTAGTTGGTCGCACAACTATTTAGCAGACGCGCTGATTAAACTGGAACGGTGGGATGAGGCGATTGCGGCTTACCAAAGGTCGATCGAACTTAATCCCGACCATTTTTGGGCGCACAACAATCTAGCCGAAGCCCTGGTGAATTTGGAACGCTGGGATGAGGCGGTGGTTGCGTATCGGCGCGCTAACGAAATCAATCCGAGTTTCTTCTGGTCGCACAGCAAGTTGGGCGACGTGCTGTTAGAAATGGAAAGGTGGGACGAGGCGATCGAGGTTTACCGGCGCGCGGCGGAGTTGAATCGCGATTTTGCGTGGACTTATTACAACATGGGGACGGCTTTTGAGAAGCTGGAACGGTGGGATGAGTCGATCGCCGCTTACCGCTGTGCTGTCGAAATTCAGCCGGATTTGCCGTGGATTTCGCAGAAGTTGGCTGATGCTTTGAGGATGCGATCGCAGTGGGATTTGCAGGAGGCGATGCGTTTGTACCGGCGGGCGATTCAGGAGAATCGTGATGACGTGCAACTTTATCACAAAGCTTTGGAGATTGCGCCGAATGATGCTGACCTTTATGTTGAGTTGGCGAATGCTTTGGTGCGGCACAGTTGGCCGGATGGGGCGATCGTCTTTTATCAGATGGCTTTGCAGATTCGGCCTGATGACAAGGCTATTTCTGGGCTGTTAAACAAGGTGCTGGAAAAAAAAAAGCCAATTAAAAACCAGCCGCCAGTAAATTTATTGAATACAGCTAAAAGCAGTGAACCAGCCCCGACTGGTGGTATTGTCGTTAGCAAACCTAGGGAAATTCAACCGATTGAAACGGATGTACGTCTAATTGCTTTCTATTTGCCTCAGTTCCATCCAATACCAGAAAATGATTTGTGGTGGGGCAAAGGTTTTACAGAGTGGACTAATGTTACCAAAGCTAACCCCCTATTTGAGGGACACTATCAACCTCACCTCCCAGCGGATTTGGGGTTTTATGATTTACGCCTGCCGGAAGTCAGGGAAGCGCAGGCTGCCCTAGCTAAACAGTATGGAATTCATGGTTTTTGCTACTATTACTACTGGTTTGCTGGCAAACGTCTGCTAAATCGTCCTCTAGATGAGGTTTTGGAGATGAAAAAGCCAGATTTTCCGTTCTGCATTTGTTGGGCTAATGAGAATTGGACGAGGCGGTGGGATGGAGCAGAACATGAGATACTGATGACTCAAGAATGCTGGTCAGATGAACAAAATCAGGCTTTTGCTGAGAGTATAGTTCACATTTTACTTGATGAACGATATATTCGCATCAACGGCGCTCCTTTACTTATTGTTTATCGACACGATCTTTTTCCAGATCTTCGCCACACAGCAGAGCAGTGGAGGAAAATTTTCAGGAACAATGGTGTGGGAGAAGTTCATCTCTGTATTGCTATCACATTTAGCGGTTTGCATACATCCTTGGAAAATATGGGCTTTGATTCAGCCGTGCAGTTCCCGCCTCATGGGTTTTCTGCCAGAGAAATTTCATCAGATGAACTCAAAGTTGATGATTTTTCCGGTCATCTTTATGACTATAAAGATGGGGTTATTAATTCTTTATCTCAAGAGTTCCCTGAGTTGAAAGTTTTTCGTTCTGTGATGACATCGTGGGACAATACAGCGCGTCGAAAAAGAGCAGCTCATGCCTTTATTAATTCCCACCCGGACGTTTATGAATTGTGGCTACGTGGGACGATCGAGAAAACGAGACAAGTAAATTCAGGTGACGAAAAATTAGTATTTATTAATGCTTGGAATGAATGGGCTGAGGGCGCGCATCTAGAACCCGATCAAAAGTATGGATATAGTTATCTTTTAGCGACTCGTAGAGCACTTGATGGTACTCATAGCTGGAAAACCATTATTGATGTACTTCGATATGTTCCTATTAAAAGTGTTAACCATTTGCATTCACAACTTGACGACTTGGAGAATAGAATTGATGGAATAAATCGATCGATTGAAGAAATGAACAAGCTTCTCGAAAAAACGGCAAAAATTATCGATATTAGCCGATCTCAAAACTCTGAATCACTATTGTGGCAGTTAGATTGTCCACAAGCTGATATTAGGGTTAGTGTCAACTCTATTGAGATAAAAGGTTGGGCAATAAGTCAAAAGTCTTTGCCTGTGGAAATCAAAGTATTATCTGATACTCAAGTTATCCAGCAAACAGCTATTAATATAAATCGTCCAGATGTGGCTGAGGTGCATTTATTTCCAGGGTCTGAAAACAGTGGCTTTTCCATGACAGTGCAAGTAGCTGGAATGCCATCTGAAGCATTCTTGCACTTAGAGGCTTTGCTGGAAGACGGAAGCTGCATTCCAATAGAAGTGATACGATTGCGACAAGGATATGACCCTCTTCAAGACTTGGCTATTTCTGTGGAACAAAAGGAAATGTTTAGCAATGCCCATGCAGATGCGAAAACGATTCTTAACCTGATACGAGCTTTACCAATAGAAAGTGTTAACGATCGGTATCAATTGCTGGATGAATTGGAGAATAAAATTGAGGTAAAGGAACTCCTACTTGAAGCAATGAATCAAGTTCTTAAACCTATTTCAGTCCAGGATTTTTATCAACAAGTTTGAGGATGAGAGTGATTAGTTTATGAACATGATTTCCGAAAAACCCCTAGTATCCATAGTGATTCCCTGCTACAACCATAAACATTTTGTCAAGAGATGTTTGGATTCTGTGGCTGCACAGACTTATGAAAGATTAGAAGTTATTATCGTTGACGATTGTTCTTCTGATGATTCCAGTCGCGAGATAGAGCATTTAATTCAGAGGAATAGTTGGAAGACGAGGTTTTCTGATGGGACTTTATTTCATAAATTCACAAAAAATCAGGGTGCTCATGCAGCCATTAATTATGGTGTATCTCAATCTAATGGAAAGATCGTAGCCATTTTAAACTCAGATGATATGTATCATCCAAATCGGATCAAATGTATCGTTAATGTAATGCAGAGTCACAAGCATGAGTTTGTCTTTAGCAAGGTAGAGTATATTGATGCAAATGATAGGAACATAACTCAATCTCATCCCGTCGCTCACCGTTATTTTTTGATCCAGAAACTTATTGAACAGTATCCTTCTGTTGGTTTTGCTTCTTTGATATCAAATGTAGGAATATCTACTGGAAACTTCGTTTTTACAAAAGAGCTTTTTAACCGTGTGGGTGAGTTTAGCAGTTATCGATATTGCCATGATTGGGATTTTCTGCTGCGTTCCCTACTTCATACAGAGCCGTTTTGTATGGAGCAAGACTTATATTACTATCGTTTTCATGGCAAAAATACTTTTGAGTCTTTGGAATCCATCGGTGACGAAGAATCAACGAAGATTCTTACCAGCATTCTGTCTCAAATGCAATCTCATAAGCTGTCAAATCTTCTTGCTCCCTCTCCTTTAAATTGGCCGATTTATTTTGAACTATTTTTGTATTGGTTTAACTTGGGGCGTTATTTGAAACCGCAAACCACTTAAAATCAGGACGTTTATAGCGGTTTTTGCTCCTCTTGGCTGATAACCTAATACTGCTTCTCTTGAGAGAAGCAGTATTAGGTTAATTGGGTTTTTGCATAACGATAACGGCCTGATTAAACTTGGCTGGATCATCGAAGAAATCGCAAAATGTCAGATATTTAGTCCACTCCCGCTTAATGTACCCAGGCGAAATGACGGCTTCCCCATAAAAAGAGGCAGGGCGTGCAGCACCGCCACCCGTCGCGCTATATAAAAACTTGCCATTATCGTAATCTGCAAAAGCAGCCTCAGTATCCAAGAATGAATTTGCTAGACCATTGTGCCAGCCAGATTCATGGTTCTGATCTCTAAATGATCGACAAAAATCAATAAATCGACGAGCCTGAGTGGTGACTATCATGATACCACCAGGTTTGAGTATTCTTGAGAACTCTTCCACCCATTTTATGTGTACAGGTTCAGACAGATGAGAGAAAACTGAGTAGGCATAAACTACCTCGAAACTATTGTTAGAAAATTGGGTTGGTGGCTCTGGTTTGACTACACTATAATTTCCCTGACGGACTGTGTTGACACAAATATCAATCATTGCCGGATCCACATCAATGCCATACAGATTGTCTGCAACAACATCTTTTAGGAAAAACCGCATCATTCGCCCCCAGCCGCAACCGAAATCAAGAATGTGACTGTCTCTGCTTAGTGGCCGTCCCAAGTTAGCTGCGTATTGCTTAATCTCAGAATAGAAATTAAAACCTTCACTTAGAGCGTGCTTCCCCGACGAGCCAATACTATTGCGCTGAAATTCATCCGGTGGGAAGCCTGGAAGTTCTATACCATCTACAAAAGGATGTTCTACACTTTTAACAATTGCCTCAAACCATTCTTTATCACTCAAGTGAGTAGCATATTTCAGGATAGAGTCATTTTGTTTTTGGTCAGTAGCACTTAGTTGAGGTTTAAAGTAATTAGGCTGAGGGCGATCCAGCTCTGTTTTAAATTCTTTTAGTCGTGTCTGTGATCGTGCTAAATCTGCTTTAACCTGCTCTAGGAATGGAAGTTTCTTTTGAAATTTTACCATGTTGATTGGCAAACGACTTTGATCTGAAAACACAGCTTGGATAAGTAACTCAACTTCCGTCGGCAGTTCACTCATTCCTATTTTCCCCCAAAAACCACTGATGCCTGCATGGGAAGCTTCGGTATAAATTTGAGCAACATCTGGACGTGGCTTATCAACAGCAATCGTCTGTATTACCTTATTACTGCTGATTACCTCGATAGAAACTACTTGATTCTTCTTACCTAGTATCCAACCAGCGAACAAAATTTCATATTTATCTGTTTTGTATGAAGTGTTGGGAGTGTCGAGATTAAACCCGTGTAACAATTCTGGATCGTTTTGAGGAAGCTTGACAACTTCCTGAATTTGAATGAAAGTGTGTTCAGTCATAATCCTTGATTTTTCCCTTTGGTTGCTTATTTTCTGATCAACTAACTGTTTAAGGCATGAATCTTCATTTTAAAAGTAATGAAGAAATTTTAGCAGACAAGTGTGTCAAATGAGACAGCCCTGCCTGAATTATAGAGGATTTATCCCCTCTTCAATACCAAACCCCCTGCACTGATTTAATTTCGGTTCCTTGCAATTATATCTCAACACTGACTGTGATTCTTTCAAGGATAGTTCATACATTTCTATACAACTTGATAGCCCTTTCCGTTGACACCTTAATTTTAATGCTTCTTGGTATAGTTCAATATCTACACTTTGGATAGCAAGGATATTTTTAATCAAAGATTGATTATTTAAAATATCCATTACCTTAGCTTGGTAATTCTCATACAAATTTTGATTTGCTACATGAACTTTAAGTGTTGACCAACCCAACATATTTTTCAGATAGTTTAAATCATCTCTGAAAAATTCTTGAATACCTACGAAATAAAAGTCACTTAATTTCATTTCTTTAGCAAAGTAGTTAGAGATAATATTATGTGTAAAAGGTTGACCAACAAAATCAGCAAATTCTAATTTATTTTCTACTACATATCGATGATTTTCATCGTAAAAAATATTATCACAACCAGATGCCATCCAAAAAAAATACGCAGAAATCAATAAATTAATTGGGTTTCTAAGCCAAATCACACGTCTGGCATTATTGCAGTATCCTCGATACTTTTCTATCGAAAAATGACCATGAATTACTCTGGTTTTTTTTGTAAGCTTGCCTTCTTGTATAAGAGTGTTTATCGGTAAAAAATCGTAGTCATACAAAATGCTATGTTGCGGATAAATTCCTGGTAATATCACCTTCCCAAATGTTGTTCCTGCCGTTTTAGGAAGATGAACAGAGATTAATTCTACCGAATAAAATAATGAATCGCTCATGCTTTGAATTTACTCTTATGGTTTGATTGTGATTTTTTTTTAAACTTTACTCCTAAAGCTTTAACGCTTGCTTGTTACCAAACGCATTAATTGTTTCCACTCTGCTAAGTTAGTCAAAGTAAGAATGTCTAAATTATGACCTTTTTCTCCTGAGAGTTTAGTGAAGCTCTCGAACCAGTTACTGACTGTATCTGTCGCTGAGAAAGGCGAACATTTCAAAGATTGCTTTAGGCTGTCTTGCATCTCTGTCATATCACCAGTATGATAAGCATACCACGCCTCTGACACTAAGAGTTCGTACTGGCTCTTAGTGTGCCCATTAGTGTTAATGGCTAGGGCCTGCTCAAACTCCAATCGCTCTATTTTAGACTGAACTTGCTGCATTTTATGGTGATAATGCTCTAATTGTATTTGCGTGTTGCCAAGTTGGGAAACTTTGATATCCAAGTCTGTTTGTAAATGCCGAATTTGAGACTGGGACTGTTCTAACAAACCCTCAGTCTGTTGTAGTTGAGACTGGGACTGTTCTAACAAACCCTCAGTCTGTTGTAGTTGAGACTGGGACTGTTCTAACAAACCCTCAGTCTGTTGTAGTTGAGACTGG
>JANPMV010000052.1:0-13538 GCA_031427135.1 Cyanobacteria bacterium VAR_87_metabat_62
ACAATCATATCCTGAATTGGCTGTTTTCGCTCATCGCTCGCAAATGCCGCGCCTTTCATCCCCCACCTTCTCCATTCCGCAATTTGCTTCGATGAGTGCTCCATTGCATTCTTGTGGGGGAATTCCCGTCTATTTGTTAAAACCGGAAGTTATAAGCTTGCCAACCGTCCAGAGTGAAAATATCGATCGCGCACAAAGGCCAATTCCTAAAGTTCGATGAGTGTTCGATATCGGTGTTGAGGTCGATCGGCTCGGCTGCAACTTCGGCGACAGTATAAATCGCACCTGTCGTCGGCACCGCCAACACATCCATTGACTGCCACTGAATTTCTGCCTGCTGGCGGAGTTCTGCCAGCCGATACGACGCAAGATTATCAGAGACGGCATCGTAGCGTTTGCCGCCGCTGATAATCTCGCAGACGATCGGATCGATCGCATCTGGGTGCGCGTCGAGAAAATCGCCGATCGAACGGATTGCGGCAAACTCCATAGGGCGTGCGGGTTCCCACTAATCCCGTCGCAAATTGATCCATGTTTGTTTTGCCGATCGCGATCGCACCCGCCGCGCACAAACGCTCTACGACTGCGGACGATCGCGCCCGAGTGCGAGCAAACTGCGGACATCCCGGCGTAGTGGGAACGCCCGCCCAATCGAGATTATCTTTGATCGCAAACGGTATCCCGTAGAGCGGCAACTGCTGCGGGTCTAGGTTTTGCAAGGCTTTGGCGCGTTCGAGGGTTTCGGCGATCGGTGCTAAATAAATCCACACCGCCGGATCTGCATAGCGTTCGATCCGATCGTACACGCTGGCGATCGCATCTGTGAGCGCGATCGATCCGGTGCGGTAGCGATCGAGCAGGGAATGAATGTCTAGACTCTGACTGTAGTTAAGTTTTTCCATAATGCACCGTCAATGTCACTCAACTCGATCAAAGAATTGAATAATTGAATAATTGACTTCATATCATTTTCGGAGAGATTCGGACTTGTATGATGTTAAATTTTGTAGGGGCGGGTAAACCTGCCAATAATTGCCCATAATCGACAATCTCATAAACCCGCCCCCGCCCATACTGGCATCCAGTCTAGGGCGATCGAAGTATTTCTTGAGACATATTCAATTCTTGCCTTGCGAGTTTCGTCTTTGTGTGTGTAAACTTCGCGATCGACAATGGCCCGATTTTATCCTCCAAAAACTTTAATTTTACAAATCAGATAAAAACCGTATTTTGTAACATTCCACACATTTTAGGAGCGAGCTTGCTGTTACCGTTTGAGACATAAGAATCTCGTACGATCGCACGCTATAGTATGCTTATCTTTCAAAAAGCTAAGTGCATTACAGCAATCAACAGTCTCGGATGAATCCTTGATTTGGAAACAGGACTTACAGCACTTTTCAGGTATGTGAGATACATAGTTCTTGTAGGGACACGGCACTGCCGTGTCCCTACGGGATATTGAATGTACTTCATAAACCTGCAATCTGCTGTATTAAAGACAGAAACAGAAAAAATTTAACAGCTTCTAGGGTTCCGATTTGAATCAGTTTCATTCCTCAACTGAGAAACTTCAAGTGCTGGTCCGAGAGAAGCAGACTGGTTATCCCAAGATTTGAAATTGAGGGGAACACTAACCAGTTACACGGCGGGATAAAAGCCCGGGAGAAACGCGATCGGTCAACAAGACTCGGTTCGTTAGCTCTCGGGCTTTATCCTTGTATATCAAGGGTTTGCGGGAGCGAACAAAGCAAAGAAAGGTGCAAAAGCTTGATCGACATATTCACCTCTAACCAGCAACCAGAATCTGCTATGAATATCCGATATTGCTCCCCAAAAATCAGGCGATCGCCCTTATCCTACTGTGCCCTATGTTTGATTACCTTATTTTTGGCGATCGGCTGCGTCAACCCGGCAATTTATATCAAAACCACGACAGAAACCGAAGCAACTTCTTCGGTAAGTGCTGACGCAGTTCGCCTCTTGCTTTGTCGCTTCCGAAGGAATTGTCGGGCGGGATGAAACAGCGGGTGGCGATCGCCCGCGCCCTCGCTTCTGAACCTAAAGTGTTATTAATGGATGAACCTTTCGGCGCATTGGATATCCATACGAAAGAATCGATGCACGAATTCATGCTCGATTTGTGGCGCCGTACTCAGATTACAATCTTTATGATTACCCACGATGTCGAAGAAGCGGTGTTTCTTTCCAATCGGATTTATGCTTTGGGCGCTCGTCCAGGTACAGTGAGAAAGGAAATGTCGATTCATTTGCCCGATCGCACTCCCAGCATTAAACGCCACGCCAAATTCCACGATTACCGCGACGAACTGATGGATTTAATGCGGAAACACGGACAGGAAGCAGTCGCAATGGCTGCTTAAATACACATAGGTTTGCAGTTGCAGTTTTTGGGCGGGCGCTAAGAATTAAACTACAAATCTAAGTAAGTGGAAATAAATATTACTTTGGGATCAGGCGGGTGAAAGCTGCTAAGACATACTATTGTTTTGTTTCGCTGGTCTACCCAAATAAATCAAGAGGAACTCATGGTGCAACTATCGATCGACAAAAACTCGCAAATTGATTCCGACCTCGTATTAATCGAAGAAACCCTACCGGGCGGTGCGTACTGGTCGGGAGTCATCAAGCGGGGAAACACCCTGCGAATCACCGATTTAGAAGGCTCTCGCGGCGTTTCCATGCTATCCTACAACGCCGATAATGCGATCGAACGTTTCAACGCAGCAGACACCGCCAAAATTCAATTTAACGCCTTTCTAAAACAAGGCATGGTGATCTACACAGACAGGGGACGCATCCTATTTTCCATCACCCAAGACACCTCCGGCTGTCACGATTTGCTAGCAGGATGCAGCAACGCCATTAGCAATGCCAAAAAATACGGCGAAGGAGACTGGAAAAACTCCCGCGACAACTTCCTCAAAGCTCTAACTCGGTGGGGATTGAGCAAAAAAGACATCATGCCCAACCTCAACTTATTTACTCGAATTGCCGTCAAACCAGACGGCACGATGGAGTTTCGCGAAGGCTGCGAAAAACCGGGGAGTTTTATCGATTTGCGAGCCGAAATGAACGTATTGATAATTATCTCTAACTGCCCCCACATCCTGCATCCGGGTTCAATTTACGATCCAAAACCCATCCAAATTCAGATTTGGAAATCCCCCGCACCCGCACCAGACGACTTGTGCCGCACCGCCAACCCGGAAGTTCTGCGCGGCTTCACCAACACCGACGCTTTGTTCGTTCAATAAATCCGATTTAAAAACTAAATCTTGTCCGCATTAATTAGCGGTAAAAATTTCTGCACTTCCCTCACAAAAAGTTAATTATGACTGCAACTACCCAACAAATCCTCGCTCCAGAAACAGCAATTTATAACGAAGTTTTACTAGCCAAACATCCCTGGTCTCGCGTCATCAAGAAAGGACAGATTCTTCGGATTGTAGATTTAGGCGGAAATCAAGCAGTAGATTTTTTAGTTTACAATGCCGATGACCCTTCCGAACGCTACAGCGCCGCCGATACGATCGTCAATCAAGGCAACATCTTTGTCACTACAAACAGCCAACTCATTTCCAACGAAGGGCGAGCCATGATGACCGTAATTGCTGACTCCTGCGGGCGGCACGACACCTCTGGCGGCGCGTGTAGCTGCGAGAGCAATTCGGTGCGGTTTGGACTCGATAAAAAATACCAGCACGCCTGCGTTGAAAATTTCCTCGCGGCAATTCTTCCCTACGGTTTGGGGAAGCGAGATTTGGTCAGCAATATCAACTTCTTTATGAATGTTCCGGTTAGCGAAGATGGCACGCTTGAAATTATTGACGGCATCTCCGATCCGGGAAGCACAGTTGATTTGCGAGCCGAAATGAACGCGCTGGTTGCTATTTCTAATTGCCCGCAAATCAACAATCCTTGCAATGCTTACAATCCGACGCCGATTCAGTTGATTGTTTGGGATGCGGTGTAAGTTGTAGCCGCAGGCCCGCCAGGGCCGCCAGGGGTTTAAACCCACGGGGCTTTTAGCTAAAGTCCTCTTGCATAGGACTGAATAATCGATTCCCAATTCCCAATTCCCAATTCCCAATTCCCAATTCCCCATTCCCAATTCCCCATTCCCCAAATGTTTAACAAAGTTTTGATTGCTAATCGCGGTGAAATTGCCTGCCGAATTATCCGCACGCTCGATCGCCTAAAAATTGCTTCGGTAGCAGTATATTCAGAAGCAGACGCCCATGCCAAACACGTTTTCGCCGCCAGCGAAGCCGTTTGTATCGGTGCAGCCGCCGCAGCCGAGAGTTATTTGCGGTTCGATCGCATTCTCGAAGTGGCGCGCCAAACTAAAGCTGAAGCTATCCATCCGGGTTACGGATTTTTGAGCGAAAATGCGGAATTTGCCGAGGCTTGTGCGAGCGAAAATATTGCATTTATCGGCCCGACTCCGACTCAGTTGCGTTGCTTTGGATTGAAGCACACCGCGCGGGAAATAGCCGCTGCAAATCAAGTGCCGCTAACTCCCGGAAGCGAACTTTTAGCAAGTTTAGAGGATGCCCAAAAGGCGGCTGGGGCGATCGGCTATCCGGTGATGCTCAGAAGCATTTGAAAAAGTACAGCGTTTGAGTCAAAGCAATTTTAAACAAAGCGGTGTTTTTTTAGAGAAATACATTCAAACAGCCAGACACATTGAAGTCCAAATCTTTGGAGATGGCAAAGGCAATGTTATAGCCTTGGGCGAGCGAGATTGTTCGGTGCAGCGGCGCAATCAAAAAGTAATTGAAGAAACCCCCGCGCCTGGGATTACAGACGAACAGCGAAATCAGTTGTACGGTGCAGCAGTGCGGCTGGGAAAAGCGGTAAATTACCAATCAGCCGGTACTGTTGAATTTGTGTTTGATGTCGAGGCGAAACAGTTTTATTTTTTGGAAGTCAACACGCGCTTGCAAGTCGAACACGGCGTGACTGAATCTGTTAACAACATCGACCTCGTTGAGTGGATGGTAAAACAGGCTTCGGGAGATTTGTTCCCCTTGGAAGAGTACCGATATCGGCCGCAGGGACACTCAATTGAGGTGCGAATTTATGCGGAAGATGCTGCTAAGAATTTTCAGCCGAGTTCCGGGTTGCTGAATCGAGTTGCGTTTCCCGAAAACGTCCGCTGCGACAGTTGGATAGAAACCGGAACTGAGGTAACTCCTTTTTACGATCCGCTGCTAGCCAAAGTAATCGTTTGCGGGGATAATCGAGAACAGGCGATCGCTCAACTAAAAGCTGCTTTAAATGCCAGTGAAATAGCCGGAATCGAAACTAATTTAGATTACCTCCGCCAGATTTTGGACGATTCCAAATTCAAGCGGGGCGAATTGAACACGCGCTTTTTAAACTCTTTTGAATACGCACCTTTAACGATCGACGTATTGGATGGGGGAACCTACAGCAGCATTCAAGATTATCCGGGGCGGATTGGCTATTGGGATGTGGGCGTGCCGCCTTCCGGGCCGATGGATCATCTGGCATTTCGATCGGCAAATCGTTTAGTAGGAAATCCCGAATCGACAGCAGGATTGGAATTCACAGCGACAGGCCCAACTCTGCGCTTTAATGCCGATACAGTTATCAGTTTGACTGGTGCAGTTATGAAGGGAACGCTAAACGGCGAACCGGTGCCATTTTGGACGGCAATTCCCGTAAAAGCGGGCAGCATTCTCAAGTTAAAAGCCATTGAAGGCGGCGGCTATCGCACTTATCTAGCGGTGAAACACGGCTTTAATGTACCTGAGTATTTGGGCAGCAAATCAACGTTTGTACTGGGCAAATTTGGCGGAGACGCGGGCCGCACGCTGCGTCCTGGAGATGTGCTGAAACTGCATCAAACTGCAACTTTGGAAGCGGAATTATCTTTGCCTCCCCAACTAATTCCAACTTACAGCAATCATTGGAAAATCGGTGTTTTGTACGGGCCTCACGGCGCGCCGGATTTCTTTACTGAGTCAGATATCGCCATGTTTTTCTCAACAGAATGGCGGGTGCATTACAACTCGACGCGGACGGGCATTCGGCTGATCGGCCCCAAGCCGACTTGGGCGCGTCAAGACGGGGGAGAAGCGGGTTTGCACCCGTCTAACATTCACGATAATGCTTACGCGATCGGCACGATAGATTTTACGGGCGATATGCCTGTAATTCTCGGTCTTGACGGCCCGAGTTTGGGAGGTTTTGTCTGTCCTGCTACTATTGTGCAGTCGGAATTGTGGAAAATCGGACAACTGAAACCGGGGGACAGCATTCGCTTTCACTGTTTGACTTTTGCGTCAGCTTTGCAGCGGGAATTAGCACAAGATAGGCAAATTGCTACTTTTTGTTTGCCTAATTTAAGAGAAAATATGGAGGAATTGCCCGCAGTTCTAGGTTCTCCAATTTTGCACGAAATTCCCGAATCTCCGGGACAGGTTGCTGTTACTTACCGTCAAGCTGGCGATAAATATATTCTAGTTGAATACGGCCCGTTGGTGCTGGATTTAAATTTGCGTTTTCGGGCGCACGCATTGATGACATGGCTGACAGCAAATCCGCTGCCCGGTGCGATCGAATTAGTGCCGGGAATGCGATCGCTCCAAATTCACTTTGACAGCCGCCAGATTTCGCAACAGCAGCTAATACAGGCGCTGATTGCGGCTGAGGCGGAACTTGGGGCGATCGACAATATGGAAGTCCCAGCGCGAATTGTGCACTTGCCTTTATCTTGGGAAGATGAATCGACGCTGTTGGCGATCGCCAAATATATGCAGTCTGTGCGATCGGATGCACCTTGGTGTCCCAGCAATATTGAGTTTATTCGCCGCATAAACGGGCTTGACAGCATCGAACAAGTCAAAGAAATTGTATTTAATGCTAGCTATTTAGTGATGGGTTTGGGAGACGTTTATTTAGGCGCGCCCGTCGCAACTCCCCTCGATCCGCGCCACCGTTTGGTTACTACTAAATACAATCCCGCCCGCACTTGGACTCCTGAAAATGCAGTTGGCATTGGCGGCGCGTATTTGTGCGTTTACGGGATGGAAGGGCCCGGAGGTTATCAATTTGTCGGGCGCACTGTGCAAATGTGGAATCGGTTCAAACAAACGGCGGATTTCCAGTCTGGTAAACCTTGGCTTTTGCGCTTTTTTGACCAAATCCGATTTTATCCGGTTTCTCATGAAGAATTGCACCGCTGTCGGGAAGCATTTATCGTAGGGAAGTTTAAATTAAAGGTTGAGGAAATCACTTTTAATTTGAGAGAATACAATCAGTTTTTGGATTCAATTGCTAACAGTGCGGCTGAGTTTAAAGCGAATCAGCAGGCCGCATTTAATGCAGAGCGCGATCGCTGGGCCGCTTCCGGGGAATTTGACGCTGAATCTGCAACAGAAGCGGCGTTGGATATGGCTTCTGAAACAGCGGCGGAGGTTGTTTTGCCGATCGGCTGCGAAGCCATTGTCGCTCACGTTTCGGCCAATGTTTGGCAGGTGCTGGTTAATGTGGGAGATGCGGTTGCTGAGGGCGATCGTCTGTTAATTTTGGAAGCGATGAAAATGGAAATTGCGATTACTGCTGATGTGGCGGGAACTGTGGCCCAATTGTTTTGTAAAAAAGGACAAACGGTGACAGCCGGACAAATTCTCGTGGCGGTTCAACCCAATTAAAAAGTCTTGGACACAGACATTCTATCTGTAGGGTGTACACTGCACCCATTGCTGTTAAATTAAGCCTAAAATGCAGATACCTGACGCTGGCGGTAGGACTTGGCAGTACAGGGCCGGAATGGTAGAATTGGCATGGGGGAATTCTGAATTACTTGTCAGTTGGCTGGTGATATTGCTAACAGTTACGGTTTAGGCAAACCAGAGCGTAGTGCGATCGAATATTCTCAGGAAGAAGCTGGGCCGCCAATATCGAGGAGTCGTTCTCTCCCTATTTTAGACATTACTGGCAATAAAGTCGCGCGCTGGATGAATTTTGTGCAGAGTTTTCGACCAATATAAAAATAACTTCAAGGAGGTTATAGCCATGACAACCATATCAAACGAACAAACAGCTATCATCCGTACAGAAAGAGGATTGTCGATCGCAGGTACGCGTATCACCATCTACGACATCATGGACTATGTGACGGCTCAATATCCACCTAAGTTTATCAGGGGATTGTTTGACCTTACAGAGGAACAAATTAACGCAGCTTTAGCTTATATTGAGGAAAATCGCGCCACTGTTGAAGCCGAGTATCAAATGGTTCTTAAGGAATCTGAAGAACTGCGGCTGTACTATGAAGAAAAAAATCGCGATCTGATTGCCCGAATTGCCGCCCAGCCCCCAAGACCCGGAACGGAAGCTGCATGGGAAAAGCTTCGAGCCGCTAAGGCCAAGTTTAAGTTTCAGGCATGAATTTTTTGGCTATCGTAATCTCAATAAATTATACTAAAAATGATTACAAAACTCAATAAATACAGACTGAAAATATTTAAATTGATAATAACTATCTACAATTATTAGAATTGGGAGTCCGAGAGATAGTTATTCTATGAGCATAACCAAGGTAAGCAGTGCGGAAGTTTTTAGATTTAAGTAGAGCCACAAATTGATTCGCTTTAGAAGGATTATAAAATGAAGCAACTATAATTTTATTGACTGATGGATCGTAAGCAGCATCACAACAGTACAACTGGCGAATTTGTCTGAGATTAGATTCACTATAATCTATATACACAGGATACCAAGTTCCTGTTCCTCCTGCACTTTTATCTCCACAAAAACTCCTCGGAAACTTGAAAGAAGAATAATTTGTTTTATTTCGCTGAGAAGTTTGCTGATAACGAGGAGAATTAGTTTGACATTTGCTGAAAACAATTGTCACAAATAAACCAGCGATTATTGAAAAAATCCACCTCCTTTTGTTATGCTTGCCTGCCTGATGTCTTTGCAGAGCTTTCAAAATTCTCCGTTCTAAATCTCTGTTATCACTCATAATTAACTTATTCTTTTTGCTCGTTTAAAGCTGCTTGCACTTTTTGTCGAACTGCTTCTGTTTCCTCTGGTGTAAGTCTTTCTGATGCAGGTTTAACATTAATGCGGGCTGTTTTAATGTGTTCTATTGACCTAAGTAAATCGCTGAGTTCAATCTCCTCTTTTCTTTGACGTGCAACTCTCATAGCTGCATCAATAACAGCATTTTTGATGTCACGACCACAAACGTCATCTACTTTTGCAAGTTTCTCTATAGATAAATTTTTGACTCCTGGTAGCTTTTGGGGGAGATGTTTTCGCCAAATTTGCTGGCGACCTTTTTCATCTGGCATGGGAAATTTTACATGACGCACCCGTGTTTCAAAGGCTTTATCATAGTTCTCAACTAAATTAGTAGAAAAAATTACAACACCGCGAAATCGTTCTAAACAAATTAGTAACTGACTCCGCATAGAATTTATCGCTTGCTCTGAACCTTGATTAACATTAGTGAGTCTTTTTGACAGGAGTGAGTCAGCTTCATCTATAAATAATAAAGCCCCTTCTCGCTCTGCTGCTATAAAAATTGCCTCAACATTTTTTGGCCCTTCACCATGATACATACTTTCTATTTGTGCATAACTAGCCACTAAAATTTGGCGATTTATTTTCGAGGCGATCGCGTGTGCAGCTAATGTCTTCCCAGTTCCAGGAAGACCGTAAAAGTTGAGAGCAGTTCGAGGGAAAGGCTCTATTTCCCTAAGACCCCAATCATCGAAAACTTTAGCCTCTAACTCAATTAAGTCAACTGCTAAAAGTAATTCATCCTCTACTTCTTGAGTAATGACTAATTGCTCAAAAGTAAATAAAGGTTGTCCGGCTTTATACTTCTGAGCGCGTTCTTCCGGTGACAGGTCATTATCACCTCTTTTTTGATTGGTGTCAGTAGTATTTCCAGACAAGTTTTCACTATTTTGGTCGATTTTTGATCCAGTCGTAATAGTAATCTGAATTTTTTCTAGTCCAGTTTCATCTAGTAGCTTATTGACTGCGTTCAAAAGTCTATTTTGACAAAGACGTGCTTCAAGTTCTGGTATTCGATCGGGAATACCATCTACCAAAATAGAGCGACTTTGATTCATGTTCTGCTAAATATAATTTGTGATGTAATAACGTTTTTTGAACTATTGCCAAAATGCAACTTCTTTTCTCCCATTACTATGAGCCTGCTTAATTCTGTCGTCAACAGAATCAGATCGAATAACTCTTGCATCATAAACTTTTTGACTTTTGTTATCAAAGATACCCTCAACTACATTGTAATTACCACTTGCCATTGCTTTTTGGACAGTAAAAGCAACATATTCTCTATTTTCAAAAGAGCGTCGATCGTTTTCAACCAACAAATAAGCAAAGTTTCTAAACCAGCTCAATATTATCTGAGCAGTTAAGTTTGCAAAATAAACAGTTGCATAAATACCAGCAGAAACTCCTGCCCATACCGCAGCCCAAATTAATATCGTTAATGGATCCATTTCTTTCTGTTTACTCCACAATGATTAGTTTTTTGTTCCCAAAAATTTCTAACAGTTCCTCGTCCAATTGTCTTGCTACTAACTGACGACCATAGGGGACACGATTGGAGCTAAAAACTACTTGATTATTTTTGTCCATAAATACTTGTGCTAAATGATAGCCTTTGGGATGATGTTCACGTAAAATAGCCCCTTTTCGTATTCTTGGATCATTGGGACGATCGGTGATAAAGTATTTAATGACATCCTCGTAGGTGATTATTGGTATAACTTCTGGTGGTTTGTTAACATATTCAATGCTACCCTCATAGGTGATTGTTGGTATAACTTCTGGTAGTTTTACAACGTTACGTAACCATTCACCAAGCTCTAAAACTATATCTTGAGGAAGCGAAAATTCATATCCACCTGATTCTTGAGCTTTTAAGTCAACGGCTATTAATTCTCGATCGCCCAATACTTCAATTAATTTTTTGTCTAGTTTTTTAGCCACCAACTGACGACCATAAGGTATTTCATTTGAACGACAAACAAGGTTATTATTTCCATCCAAAAACACCTGTCCTAAGAATTGCCCTTCGGGATGCTCTTGGCGAATAATTGCTCCTTTTTTTACATTGTGAGTCCCTGGACGATCGCTCTGGAAATAACTTATAGCCTCGTCAAAGGTTATCTCCTCTAAGACTTCAGGTATCCCTTGAATACGTGACAAGCATTGATTGAAGTCGTGAACAATCCGCTCTACATCCTCAGAAGTGAGTTTCTGATATCCTTGAGAGGTGTTTTTGACAAACCAGTCAAACCATGTCATATTTCCTCCAGAGCATTTGATAAGGTATAAAATTTTACTAGATTTTTTGTATCTGTCCTTATTTTATTTTAATATGAAAATTTATTTTTGCATATTCATAAAAGTGTGATTTAGTGTACAGTTAATTGTTTTTTCATGATTTTTACTAACAATAAAAAGTGTGATTTAGCTAGTAAAGTGTTACAAAGTGTGATATAGTATTATTTTGAAAAATAAACCCACTTTTAGCTATGGATATCCAAGAGGTTTTACAGTGGACTGATGAGCAAGTATTTGTGAAGACGGAAAAACATCTTGATTCGTTACAAAGATGTATATTAAAGGAAGTTTGGGAGGGTAAGAAATATCCTGAAATAGCTAAAAAGTGCAATCGTAGTGAAGATCATATTAAACAAGTTGCTAGAAAATTATGGAAGATGCTCTCTGAGATATTGGAAGAAGATATTAAACAATCTAATGTTCGCTCTATTTTAGAAACAAAAGCATTATCTAATATTTACAACAATAATGGTTCACAGATTGTTGGTTACATTAATAGTCATATCAATATCTGTGTAGAAAAACGGCCAGATGCAGAAGATACACAAACCCGATCGCCCTTTCCACCTAACTCTCCCCAAAACAACAGTCAATCCCCAATAATCGATTTAACAGACGCACCCGAATTAACAAGCTTTTACGATCGCACTTCCGAACTCTCCACCCTCAAACAATGGATTTTACAAGCCCACACCCGCTTGATTACCGTCTACGGCTTAAGTGGAATTGGCAAAAGCACGATCGCCCTCAAACTCATCGAACAAACTCAAACCGAATTTGATTATATTATTTGGTTAAGCCTCACCAACACACCCACACTTTCCACCATTCAAACCGAACTCAAGCAGTTTTTTGGGCGATCGCAACAACCCCCATTACCCACAGTCATCGATTATTTTCGATCTTCTCGCTGTTTAGTAATCCTTGATGACGTACAGAATATTTTTAAAAGCAGTCAATTAGCAGGTCAATATTTAGCAGGCTATGAAGACTATGGCAAATTTTTCAAACAAATTGCCACATCCTCTCATCAGAGTTGTTTAATCCTCCTCAGTTGGGAAAAACCCAGAGAAATCGCCACCTTAGAAGCAGAAAACCTCTCCACGCGAACCTTACACCTCAAAGGGTTAGGAGAACAAGCCGCAGAAATTTTTAAAGGAAAAGGATTAGCAGATGAGGAAAAATGGTCAGACTTGATCGACCTTTATCAAGGACATCCTTCCTGGCTAAATATCATCGCTGCAACAATTTGGGAATTATTTGATGGTAGCGTTTCCCTGTTTTTAGCGGATGGAACAGATTTATTTTTAGGTGACTTAGAACCCCTTTTAGAATCTCACCTAGAGCGTTTATCAGACTCAGAAAAAAAGGCGTTTTACTGGTTAGCCAGTCAAAATGAAGCTGTAGATATTTCACAACAAGCTGCTCATAGTGATTTATCCAAATCTGAATTGTGGCAAGCCATACAATCTTTAGCCCGACGCAGCTTAGTGGAAAAAGTGTTAGTAGGAGTGCGATCGAAGTTTCAGATTAATCCTGTATTTCAACAATACATTCAATCTAAGTAACATTCCACTCATTTATTTCTTAGTCCGCGGAGGCGGACTTCGTTTGTGTAGACGCGGTTTCAACCGCCGAGTCCTATTGTTCTTTTTTCCCAAACAAAAAGCGCCCCTATTTCTAGGAGCGCTTTTCGTTTATCTAAGGTTAAAAATTAACCGTTGATAGAAGGAGCAACCAAAGCAACTGGAGTTGTTTCACCAGCGGCCAAGTCGAGTGGGAAGTTGTGAGCATTGCGCTCGTGCATTACTTCCATACCCAAGTTAGCGCGGTTGATGACATCAGCCCAAGTGTTGATGACGCGACCTTGTGAGTCGATAATCGATTGGTTGAAGTTGAAACCGTTCAAGTTGAAAGCCATTGTGGAAATACCCAAAGCGGTAAACCAGATGCCGACAACTGGCCATGCGCCTAACAAGAAGTGCAAGGAACGGCTGTTGTTGAAAGAGGCGTATTGGAAAATCAAACGACCGAAGTAGCCGTGGGCTGCAACGATGTTGTAGGTTTCTTCTTCTTGACCGAATTTGTAACCGTAGTTTTGCGATTCGGTTTCAGTGGTTTCGCGAACCAAAGAAGAGGTAACTAAAGAA
>JANPMV010000053.1:0-25917 GCA_031427135.1 Cyanobacteria bacterium VAR_87_metabat_62
ATTAAATTATTTCAACACGTAGATGGTTATTCTTAATCGCTGTAATTAGTGTATCATTTCAATTAAATCTGTGCAATCATTTTAAGGCGACTAAATAAGTCGCAGCCACGTTCCTCCCCATGTCTAAAGCCAGGGGCTTCCCGCTCGTTTTTCGGTGAGCGCGTAAATGAATCAGTGAGATTTGTCATTTTTAATTGTTAGTGTTTAATTTTTATAGCAACCGCCACATCGATCTTGATATAAATAACCTCATGAATAGATCCCTGAACCCTTGCTTCATAAACGGTTTGATTCGGGTACTATGTAACTGTCAACTGTCAACTGTCAACTGCTATACTTCCACCCATGCCCTTGACGATTCTGGTTGCTGACGATGATTTCGCGACTCGCTTGTCGATTACCGATTACCTGGAAATTTGCGGTTATTCGGTAGTCGCTGCTGAGAACGGCAAAGAAGCTTTAGACTTGGTAGAGGAATTTGGGCCTCACTTGATTGTCACCGACATTACAATGCCTGAAATGGACGGCTACGAGTTCGTGCGGCGAGTGCGGACTCGTCCGGCTTTCCGCTTGCTACCGGTGATTTTTTTGACGGAACGGACGAGCACGGAGGAGCGGATTCGGGGCTATCAGATGGGCTGTGACAATTATCTGGCTAAGCCTTTTGAACTCCAGGAATTGGGGGCGGTAATTCGCTCTTTGCTCGATCGATACGCTCTAATTGCCCAGGCATCGCCTCGTTCGGAACCCGAACAGACGCTAACAGAGGCACGCAGCAGAGCCAATGGCAAGTCTCAAGCGGATTTTTTCACTCAAAAGTCAGAAATGCGCGATTCCCTACGGGATAGCTCCGCTTCACGCGCGTCTATAGGCCCAAGTTCTCCAATGTTGACCCAGCGAGAGCGAGAAGTGCTGAATTTACTCACAGAAGGTCTTTCTAATATTCTCATAGGCGATCGGCTCCACCTCAGTCCCCGAACCGTCGAAAAGCACGTCAGCAGCTTGTTCAGAAAAACTCTCAGCAGTAACCGTGCAGAATTGGTGCGTTTTGCGATGGAGCACCATTTAATTGGGAATTGGTAATTGGGCCTTGGGAATTGGGAATTTGGCCTTGGGAATTGGTAATTCTTAGTTCGTAGTTTCTCACCAATAACCATTGACTACTGACTACTGAATTCTAACTTCTTCACGTAATGCAACAAACCCTCGCAAGCATCCAGCAACAAATCAATTACCCGATCGAATCCCTCCGGGCCACCGTAGTAAGGATCTGGGACTTCTTTCAGATCGTATTTCTGGCAAAAATCGCACATTAAGCGCACTTTATCTTTATATTTTCCAGCATTATCGAGAGCCAGAATATTCCGATAATTGTCCCGATCCATCGCCAGAATTAAATCAAAATTCTCAAAATCTATTCTTTGAAATTTCCGGGCCGCGCCTAACAATTCAATGTCCTGTTTCCTCGCTGCCATTGTCATCCGACTGTCGGGAGGACTGCCAATGTGATAGCCGGCAGTTCCGGCAGAATCGCAGGTAATTCGATCGCCCAAACCGGCTTTTTTTATCAAGTGATTCATAATATTTTCTGCTGAGGGCGATCGGCAGATGTTGCCCAGGCAGACAAACAATAATTTAGTCATTAGTTAGTAGTTATTAGTTATTGGTTATTAGTTATTAGTTATTTGTTATTACTCAGTCAACAGCCAACAGTGGTAATTTGTAGGGTGCGTCGCCCGGAGAGTCAATCTGCAACTTTCACCGAACATCTCACAGCGACGCACCTGACTGTAGCGGTTTTCCAAAAAGTTTAATCAGTCAACAGTCAACAGTCAACAGTCAACAGTCAACAATTGACTAATGACTAATGACTAACCGAAACCGGGGAGATTCAGCCCACCGGTGAGTTCTTCCATTTTTTCCCGCATCGTCATCGTAGACTTAGCGTAAGCATCCTGCATCGCCACCGTGACGAGTTCAGAAACCACATCAGCACCTTCACCGAGGGCATCCGGCGAAATTTCCACGCGGCGAGGTTCTTGGTTGCCACTGAGAAAAACTTTGACCAAGCCGCCGCCGGCAGTTCCCTCAATTTCCATTACATCCAACTCTTCTTGGAGCTTTTTAGCTCCTTCTTGAACCTGCTGAGCTTTTTTGAAAGCTTCAGTCAGTTCTTTCATTTTGCCAAGGCCGAAGCCAAATCCTTGTCCTGATTTTGTCATAACTACTGTGTGATGGTGTGTGTGGGCTGGCAGTCTGCCGTTTCCGTATTACTTTAATAATGCCCTAGAAGGGAAACTCTCCCAGTATTCTAACTTCTGGCTCCAACAACAGCGACCACTGCTGCTCGACTTGCTGTTGAACGTGGCGGATCACCTGAAAAATATCATTGGCCGTTGCCGACCCGCAGTTAAGAATAAAGTTAGCATGGCGCTGAGCTACTTGCGCGCCGCCGATCTGGTATCCCTTGAGTCCAGATTGTTCGATGAACCAACCAGCCGTCTTCGGGCCGGGGTTGCGGAAGACTGAGCCGCAGCTTGGTAAGTGGTAAGGTTGAGTTGTCCGCCGCTGGCTGAAATGGCCGTTAGTTTCTGCCATTACTTGCGATCGGTCAAATCCGGGCTGCAACTGGAAAGTCGCTTCTGTTACCAGCTTTTCGCCCCCTTGCAGCACCGAAGTCCGGTAGCGGTACTCCAACTCTTGGGGAGTCAGAATTTCCACCTTGCCGCCAGGGGATAGGACGCGAGCATTTACCAGAATATCAGCAGTACAAGCCTTATGAGCACCTGCATTCATCACCACAGCACCTCCCACGCTGCCCGGTATGCCGACGGCCCATTCTAGACCTTTCCAGCCCCGTTTAGCCGCCAACCAAGCGAGGCGGGGAATTGACTCCCCCGCTCCGGCTGTAACTTGACCGGTTTCTAGATTGAAATTGACCTGCTTGAGGTAGCGAGTGCCGACAACCAAACCGGACAAACCCCGATCGCTCACCAACAAATTAGACCCCGCACCCAGCAGAGTCACGGACACTCCTTCATCGTGTGCCCAAGCAAAACTTGCTTGCAAAGCCTCCATGCTGCGGGGAGCAACGTACCACTGGGCTGGGCCGCCGACTCGGAAGGAAGTCAGCCCGGCGAGCGAAACTTGGGAGTTAATCTTACAGTCAGTTCCCCGCAAAGAAATAGGAGAATACACTCGTCGATTTTCCTTAACAGAGGAGTCATTCGAGATAGTCACCATCTTGAAAATCCTTAAAAATACCTTGGAAGAGAAGACGTGGTTGAAATTTCTATTTAGCTAACTTATGCCGCCCCTGTGAGCCGCTTTTTCAGCACTGCTGCCGATCGACTCGAATGGGCGATCGGGCTAATCCGGGCGATCGGCTGCTTGATAAAAAGCCATAACCTCTGGAATAATCTGATTCAGATTGCCAGCACCCAAAAACAGAGCCAAATCCCCCGGTTGCAGATTTTCGGTTAAAAACTTACTTACCGACTCCAGGGAACCTTGAAACTCAACCTCTCGGCCTTCTTTAGCAATCAAATCAGCCACTTTTTGCCCGCTAATCTCTCCTAAATTCGGTTCCCCAGCACTATAAATATCGCAAACCACAACCAAATCAGCATCCCCAAAAGATTGAGCAAATTCTGGCAAAAATGTCAGAGTCCGGCTGTAACGGTGCGGTTGAAAAATAGCAACTACTCTTCGCGATTTAGTAGGATTCTTTTCGCTACCTGCGATGCGTAACCGAGCCGCCGCCAAAGTAACCAGAATTTCGCTCGGGTGGTGGGCGTAGTCGTCCACAAACAGAATGTCATTGTGAAAACCCCGCACCTCAAAACGGCGGCGAGCTCCTTCAAAGCCGACAATCGCTTTCGCAATCGCCGAAAACTCTAACCCCAACAATCGACCCACTGCTACCGCAGCTAGTGCGTTGCTGAGATTGTGTTTGCCTAACAACTTCAACTCCATTTCCCCAAGAAAAGCTCCTCGCTCCCAAATGCCAGCCTTGGTGCTTTCGGCTCCATACTTCACGTCGGAAGCTGTGTAGTCAGCACCCTTATCCGGCTGTAAGCTATAGCTAATATTAGGTTTAAGGCAGTCTTTGACGATTTCGTCGTCAATACAGCCTATCAAGGTTTGACAATTTTGGGTAAACACCTTAAATGTGTCTATTACCTGGTCAAGGGTATCGTAATGGTCTGGATGATCCAGTTCCACATTCGTCACTATCCCAATTTTGGCTACGAATTTGACGAGAGAACCGTCGGATTCATCAGCCTCGGCAACTAAGTAAGGGCCTTCCCCCAAACGGGCATTGCCTTCCCAAGCATTTACCTCGCCTCCTACGACAATCGTCGGGTCTAGACCCGCTGCCATCAGCATGAAGCCGATTAAGCTGCTAGTAGTAGTTTTGCCGTGAGTCCCGGCTACGGCGATACTTTGGTAATCTTGAATTAAGGCTGCCAATACATCCGATCGATGAAAAATCGGACAGCCCAAATCTAAAGCAGCTCGATATTCGGCATTTGCCGGGTGAATTGCCGTAGAACATACTACTTGAGGCAATCCCCCAATTGCTTGGGCACTGGAACCGTTTCCGTTCAATTTGAGAGCTTCGGCTGTCGCGACGGCAGTCGATACCGTGCCAGCGACTGCCGAGGATACGGCCCTTTCCTGCTGCCCGCGATCGGAACTGCTATCGTTGAAGGCCGTTTGAAATACTTCAAAATTACTGGCGTCTTGATGCCAAAAAATATGAGCTCCAATTTCTTGCAAGCGCTTGGTTATGTGACTCGATTTAATATCGGAGCCGTACACAGGCAACTTGCGTTTAGCTAGAATATAGGCAATGGCTGACATCCCAATCCCACCAATGCCGATGAAATGAAATGGTCTACCGCTGAAATCAACAGAACTCGGCATCTTTGCTCCTCACACACCACACCACGCCAATAACACGCGATATCATATCAAGAATTGTTTTTTCAGGATACAGTTCGCTAGAGATTTTGTGCAAAATTCTCTGCGCGTCCCTTGATTTGCGGGACTTGTAGAGATGTTTGTCTTGTATCCTATATGACTTTAGTACCGAGTAGTTTTCCGGAACAGTCACAGCTCGAAAATTGCAGGTCAGAGAGAATGGGGTCTGGGGTCTGGGCAAACAGACTAATTTTGGGCGGTTGCATATTTCCTGCATTCTTTTTATTTCTATCCGCTTGCTGTGCTGGGATACCGCAGCAAAAGCCCCACAACCTTTTTACCAAGATTGAGGGTATAACCCATCAGGATTTACAAACACTACCACGTATGGTCAAACTTCGCTCAATTCACAGTCATTTATCTACTTGTAGGATGATTTTTTCGGGAAAGTCAATCGATTTGAGATTTGAGATTTGAGATTTGAAGAAAGCCACCCCACCGATCGATCCGGGGGCTGGCGATGAGGATTGGGAGCTTTTTTCGCTCCACGGATGAATCCGCCGACCAAAGACCAAATTGCTTGATCGCTTTTGGATTGACTCGATCGCAACTTTGATATATATTTTTAATCACTTGTATATGTATAGGTTATGCCGTCAGTCAAAAAGCCGATCGAGCTGCGCCAAATCATTGCTGCGATCGAGAAACTGATAAATGCTCTTAGCAGCCCTCAAAATCTTCACCACTACTTTCAAATATATCTACCGTCAAAACTTTTTCGCCCGGCAACAAACGAATGCTTAGGCGATCGCCCAATCAAAACAAGTTCGGACTAATATTGGCAAGGTTAATAATCCAGTCCCGACTGCCTCATGTCATAAATACTTTTAAAAGCGTACAAACATCAAATTTGGGCGATGTCAGTATTAATCCTAATTTTTGGAAAATATGGGGAAAATAGCGATTTTGGGCGGGACTTTTAACCCGGTTCACTGGGGGCACGTATTGGTGGCAGAGACGGCTGCAATTCAATTTGGTCTCGATCGAGTGATTTGGGTGCCCGATCGCTCTCCTCCTCACAAATGGCGCCCGGATTTGGCAAGTTTTGAGCAGCGCCGGGAAATGCTCGCTCTGGCGATCGCCGATCGCCCAGACTTCGTACTTTCGCCACCAGAGGCAAATCCCTCGGGCAGTTCTTTTGCGATCGACACTTTGCTATATTTGCAAAAATTGTATCCCGGGGATCATCGGTGGTACTGGATTATTGGTAGCGACGCCCTCCTGACTCTCCCCAAATGGCACCGGTGCCGCGAAATTGGCGGGTTGTGTGACTGGTTGGTGGCCCCGCGTCCGAATCAGAGAGATGGGGAGACAGCAGCCAGCGGGGATATTGGGGAAGCGCCCGAGTGGGGAGATTTTTTGGGTGGAAAGCCGATCGACTCCGGCGACAAGATGCAGGTTGAGACAAATGCTGTTGGCTTGCGAGTTGCCACACAAATGGCTCTGATGGATGTGGAAATTCGCTGGGAGGTGCTGTCTATGAGTGCGATCGAGATTTCGTCCAGCCACATCCGCCGCTGCTGTGCCGAAAGTCGCGACTTCCGCTACTTAGTCCCGGAAGTTGTCCGAACTTATATTACCGCCCATCAGCTTTATCAGTAACCAGTGGCGATCGAACCCAATACCTTCAGCCTTGCGATTTCTGCCTTCTAGAAAAGTTCCAGGTTTTTTTGATCAACACAAAAAGTTAGAAAGGATCGACCTTTGCGATATGATCTGGTGTCATAAGTCAATTCTTAAATTTTTTCAAAATTTAAGCCTGAGCTAAGGGCTGCCATCGTTAGGAGGTACTACAGTGATTCGAGTCGCGATCAATGGTTTTGGGCGTATCGGCCGCAGTTTTGCGCGCTGCTGGCTGGGTAGGGAAAACAGCCAGCTTGAGCTGGTGGCTATTAATGACACTTCCGATCCAAAAACTAATGCTCACTTGCTCAGATACGATTCCATGATGGGAACGTTGAAGGGTGTAGACATCAGTACGGATGAAAATTCCATTACTCTAAATGGGAAGACAGTTAAATGCGTGAGCGATCGTAATCCGCTAAACTTACCGTGGAAAGATTGGGGTATTGATCTGATTATTGAAGCGACCGGCGTCTTCGTTGACCAAGCTGGTGCATCGAAGCATATCACGGCCGGCGCTAAAAAAGTGTTGATTACTGCTCCCGGCAAGGGCCCTGAAGTCGGTACTTATGTGATGGGAGTCAACCACCACAACTACAAGCACAGCGACTACACAGTCATCAGCAATGCTAGCTGTACTACTAACTGTCTAGCTCCCGTACTGAAAGTGCTTCACGAAAATTTTGGCATCGTCAAAGGCATGATGACCACTACCCACAGCTATACTGGCGACCAGCGCTTGCTGGATGCCAGCCACCGCGACTTGCGGCGGGCGCGGGCTGCTGCGATGAATATCGTGCCGACTTCTACCGGAGCAGCCCAAGCTGTGGCTTTGGTGATTCCAGAATTGAAAGGTAAGTTAAATGGTATCGCCATGCGCGTGCCAACTCCTAATGTGTCGGTCGTTGATTTTGTGGCTCAGGTAGAGAAAAAGACTTTTGCTGAGCAAGTAAATCAAGTTTTCAAAGCAGCCGCCGAAGGCCCCATGAAGGGAATTTTGGAATACAACGATTTGCCTCTTGTTTCTTGCGACTATCGCGGAAACGATGCTTCTTCAATCTTGGATTCCAGCTTGACGTTAGTCATGGACGGCGACATGGTGAAGCTGTTGGCTTGGTACGACAATGAGTGGGGCTACAGTCAGCGGGTGGTTGACTTGGCTGAATTAGTCGCCGAACGTTGGGAAGGTTAAATCCCTGACTTCTGTCTACTCATTCTACTCGCTCTACTCCCTCTACTCGTTACCCGGCTCTGCCTGGTAACGCAGATCCAGAGGCTCTGCCTCGAAATTTCTGCATTTCCGCTGATCCAAGCGAGGTAGAGCCTCTGGACATCGGTTCCCAGGCAGAGCCGGGGAACCAGTGAATTTGAAAATCAGGTGTTGGGTTTCGCTGTCGCTCAACCCAACCTACTTCTTAGTCTGCGGAGGCAGACTTTGTTTGTGTAGTCGCGGTTTCAACCGCCGAATCATCAAAGTAAATAATTTATATGAAAAAAGCGTTAATTTGCGGTATATCAGGTCAGGACGGAGCTTATTTAGCTAAACTGCTTCTGGATAAAGGTTATGAAGTTTCCGGCACATCCAGAGACGCCCAAATGTCTGGTTTCGGAAACCTGGCTCGTTTGGGAATTCGAGAGCAAGTAAAACTAGAATCTATGTCTCTCAACGATTTTCGCAGCGTCTTGCAAGTATTAACAAAAATTGCGCCAGACGAAGTGTACAATCTTGCCGGTCAAAGTTCCGTCGGCCTGTCTTTTGAACAACCCGTAGAAACCCTCGAAAGCATTGCGACTGGCACATTGAATCTGTTAGAAGCAATTCGGTTTACAGGCGGAAAAATTAAACTTTACAATGCCAGTTCCAGCGAATGTTTTGGGGATACCGGAGGCAATCCAGCGGATGAAAATACACCTTTTCGCCCCAGAAGCCCTTACGCTGTGGCAAAAGCAACGGCATTTTGGGAAGTAGCTAATTATCGGGAAGCGTACAATTTGTTTGCGTGTTCAGGTATCTTGTTCAATCACGAGTCACCGCTGCGCCCGGAGAGATTCGTCACCCAAAAAATTGTATCTGTTGTGTGTCGAATTGCTGCGGGGAGTTCGGAAAAACTGCATTTAGGCAATATTTCAGTGCAGCGGGACTGGGGCTGGGCACCGGAATATGTGGAGGCGATGTATTTGATGTTGCAGCAGGATGAACCGGATGATTATGTAATTGCTACGGGTGCAAGTTATCCTTTGGAAGAGTTTGTCCAGACAGCGTTTGTTGCTGCGGGTTTGGATTGGCAGGAACATTTGGTAACGGATGCGAGTCTGTACAGACCGACGGAGATTGCTGTAGGGAGGGGAAATCCGGGTAAGGCGAAGCAAAAGTTAGGGTGGGAGGCGAAGTATAAGATGCCCGATGTGGTGCGGATGATGGTGGAGGCGAGGCGGCAAGTGGAGGTAATCAGATGAATGATGTGTCTGCTCTTTATGAAACAGATTATTATCTGTGGCTACAAGAAACTTATCAAACGCTAGAAAAAAAAGAGATTGAGCGGCTTGATTGGCCACACTTGATAGAGGAAATTTTAATTTTGGGTGACGAGCAAAGACATAAAGTAGATAGTTATTTACGATAGCTATTGATTCATTTATTGCTTTATCAATATTGGGAATCTGAAAGGGAACGTTGTGCTAAAGGTTGGCAAAATGAAATTGATAATTTTAGGTTTGAACTAGAGTCGTTGTTGGAGTCTCGGACTTTGTACAATTATTTCTTGCAGCAGATTGAAGTAATTTATGTCAAGCCTAGAAAGCAAGCAATTAAAAAAAGTGAATTAGCACCTGAAAGTTTTCCTGAAAAGTGTAATTTTACTGCTGCTGATTTGTTGGATTCTGATTTTTTCCGACACACCCCCAGCCCCTCTCCAGAGGGGAGCTGGATCCGACACACCCCCAGCCCCTCTCCAGAGGGGAGCTGGATCCGGTTCCCCTCCTGGGAGGGGCTAGGGGTGGGTCTTATTCCCCTCGGAGAACTCTCCCGTAAAAGGCTTGTATAGTAGTAGGGTGCGTCGCTCAATAATAATTGGAAGCAGCGAGAGTTACTCGTGGCGACGCACCCTACGCATGAGTAGTAGTAGTAGGGGCAATTCATGAATTGCCCTGAAATTTAGAGTACGGGCAATTCATGAATTGCCTCTACCAAAGAAACCGGGTTTTTATCAATTTTGCGGACTGGAACGAATGATTTCGTAAAAAACCCGGTTTCTGGGGCCCCAGTACGGGCAATTCATGAATTGCCCCTACCAAAGAAACCGGGTTTTTATCAATTTTGCGGACTGGAACGAGTAATTAAACAATTAAGGTAACAAAACTATGAGTCAAATAACTCAAATAAGCGGCCATGAACAGGAGATAATCGCTCAACTAATGACTCTATCTCCCGAACACCAACGTGCAGTAATTGATTTGATTGGTGCGTTGCAAGTCCCCGCTATCAAAGCTCAGGAATATCAACCAGAATCCCGGGGTCACGATTCCGATATTAAGATTAGTCTTTATGAGGTATTGGGCAAGTTTGAATTAACGTTTGAACATGAAGGTCAGGTGATTTATCCGCTAATTGCTGAAGCTTTTAATCAAGGCAAGAAAGTGGTTGTATCTTTTAAAAATGTGCAGCTAATTACTTGGTCTTTTGTGACTAAGGCGATTGGTCAGTTGTACGAGCATTTTTCTGAATCGCAGATACAATCATGTTTGCAGTTGGTTGATATTAGTGAAGAAGATTTGGAGTTTGTTCATCATGTGATGGAAACGAAAAAGGAATTTTTGATCGATCCTGAAAAATTCCGGCGGCCCATGAGTGATGAACAGTTAGAAGAGTTGCGTCGAAAAAATCCAGATAATCCCATACTTCAAGTAGTAGGTATGTTTAAAGATGATCCAACTTTTGATGATATGTTGGATTACATTGCTGAGTATCGTCGGGAATTGGATGAGGAGTATTTTCGACAACTTGATGCGGAGGAAGTCGAAAAATGACGATCAGAATACTAGATACAGATCATGTTTCGCACTTTCTTGTAGTGCGGTTGTAGTCACGCGCAATCATAGAGATTTTGGGAAAGTGCCGAATTTGATGTTGGAAGATTGGACGGTTGCTTAGGTTTATCGCGGGTGGTGTGTTTTGGTCGATCGCCCGTAGTGATATTCGTTAATGTATTTTGCGGTAAGATGTATCGTTGGTGCGATCGGCTGTTCTCGCTGATGACTTGTCGATAATGCCGATTCTGTGGGAACATCCTCAGAGGGGCTGCGGTCTGGTATGTTCGTGGGAGGATTGAGTTCATTGGGGCGATCGGGCAAAGCGTACTCGAAAGTGTGGTAGGCTTCTGCAAAACCATTCTGGAAGTGCGTTGTCCTGGGGCGACTGGGAGTTGCAGCCATTGGGTTTGGTGGTGTTTCGATCGCAAATGAGTTTGAGACAATATTGTGGGGTGAAAATATGGAGGCAGAATATCTAACGGCTAATGAGTGGTATAAGGCTAATCGCCGTGAGTTGAAGAAATATCGGGGTCAGTGGATCGCTTATACTAACGAAGGTGTGATTAGTGGCGATCGGGATTATCGAAAGATGAAGGACGGGATTCCCGCTGATATACCTAAATTGGGTTATGTGATCGATCGTATACACGAAAGCGAGTTTAGTGAGTCTGTTCGCTTCCCAGGATTCCATTGTTGTAAATAGAGAGTTGATGATGTTTAAAACTGTGAAAAAATGAAAGTAGTTATATTAGCCGGTGGTTTGGGGACACGTCTCCGAGAAGAAACAGAATTTCGTCCTAAGCCCCTAGTTGATGTGGGCGGGCGGCCGATTCTCTGGCACATTATGAAGACCTATGCCCACTACGGCTTCCTAGATTTTATTGTGTGTTTGGGCTACAAAGGCAACATGATTAAGGAGTATTTCCTGAATTATGAAGCGATGAATAATGATTTTACTATTTGCTTGGGCCGTCAAAATCAGATTACCTATCACGAAGAACACCAGGAGCAAGATTTTAAGGTGACACTCGCGGAAACAGGGCCTGACAGCATGACTGGGGGGCGGGTTAAACGTGTCGAGAAATACATTACTGATGATACCTTTATGGTGACATATGGTGATGGAGTTGCTGATATCGATATTGGGGCGCTGGTGGATTTTCATAAGTCCCATGGTAAGCTGGCAACTGTTACGACAGTGCGCCCGATATCGAGATATGGTATTTTAGATGTGGACAATCAAGGGAAAGTTCTGGAATTCACCGAAAAACCTCAAATAGATGGCTGGGCTAGTGCGGGATTTTTAGTCCTTCACCGCAGCATATTTGAGAATTTAGACGGGGATGATTGTTTTCTAGAGCTAGAGCCACTAGAGCGGTTAGCGGCCGAAGGACAATTGATGGCATACCGCCACCAAGGTTTTTTCTTTGCGATGGATACTTACCGCGAGTATAAATATTTGAACGAACTTTGGGATAATGGAGAGGCTCCTTGGAGGGTGTGGGAATGAGTGAATTTTGGCGCGATCGATCGGTATTGGTGACAGGTTGCACAGGTCTTTTGGGTAACTGGTTAGTGGCTGAGTTGCTGGAAAGAGGAGCCTTGGTAACGGGATTAGTCCGTGACTTGGTGCCGCAATCCAGACTTTATGCTGGAGAATGGTATCGGCAAATTAATATTGTTCGCGGTTGTGTAGAAGATTTGCCAACGGTAGAACGAGCGATTAATGAGTATGAAGTAGATACGGTGTTTCACTTAGCAGCTCAAACAATTGTGGGAGTTGCAAATAGAGAACCGATCGCAACTTTTGAAACGAACATTAAAGGCACTTGGAATATTCTAGAAGCTTGTCGCCGCGTTGGAGGTGTGAGTCGAATTGTCATAGCATCCAGCGATAAAGCCTATGGAGACCAGTTAGTGCTGCCTTATAGCGAGACCACTTCACTGCAAGGGGAACATCCTTACGATGTTTCTAAAAGCTGTGCTGATTTAATCAGTCGGACTTATTATGTCAGTTATGGTTTGCCTGTTTGTATTACTCGCTGTGGCAACTTTTACGGCGGCGGAGACTTGAATTTTAATCGCATCGTTCCTTCTACAATTCGATCGGCATTACGAGAAAAGCCGGTAGTCATCCGTAGTGATGGCACTTTTATTCGGGACTATTTCTATGCGAAGGATGGGGTTTTAGCTTATCTCCATTTGGCAGAGCAAATGGACAGGAAAGAAATTTTGGGAGAAGCCTTTAATTTCAGCAATGAGCTGCAAATTTCTGTGCGAGGCATGGTAGACCATGTTTTGAGATTGATGGGTAAGAGTCATTTAGAGCCAGTTATATTGGATCGGGCTAAGAATGAAATTAAACATCAGTATCTTTCGGCAGACAAGGCGCGTAAAATGCTCGGTTGGGAATCTAAGTATCCTCTAGAAGAAGGGTTGAAAGAAACAATTGAGTGGTATGAGAAATTTTTGATGAATGAAAGTCCCTGTTTTATTAACGTGTGATTGATGATACAATGGTATAGTGACTTATTGATTCCCGAACTCATACCTGTATTATCTTATTGATTTGCGATCGCCATGACCCAAGCCACACCGCGCCCAGTTAGTAGTTCAAAGCAAGAGCAAGCGCTTAGAGAGCAGGTTTTTGCGGCCGTTGAAGCATACCATCAGTTTAAGTTTGCCCACAAACAGTTTGTTCCTGGTCAAACTTATGTCCCAGTGTCAGGTAAAGTATTTGACGATCGCGAGTTAGTACAGCTAGTCGATGCGTCGCTCGATTTTTGGCTGACTACTGGGCGCTATGCGGCTGAGTTTGAAGAGCGGTTTGCTGAGTGGATGGGAGTTAAGCACTGCCTGCTGGTGAATTCAGGTTCTTCTGCAAACTTATTGGCTTTATCGGCACTAACTTCGCCGAAGTTGGGGGATAAACGGCTGCAACCAGGGGATGAAGTAATTACAGTTGCGGCTGGATTTCCTACTACTGTGAATCCAATTTTTCAGAATCAGTTAGTGCCTGTATTTTTGGATGTAAAATTACCCACCTACGATATCGATACCGATCAGTTAGAGGCTGCTTTTTCATCCCGTACTCGCGCCATTATGGTTGCTCATACATTGGGTAATCCGTTTAATATTGAGGCGGTAATGGCTTTTGCACAGAAGCATGACCTCTGGGTGATTGAGGATAATTGTGATGCGGTGGGAAGCCTTTATCAAGGAAAAAAGACTGGCACGTTTGGGCATCTATCAACGGCGAGTTTTTACCCAGCCCATCACATGACTATGGGTGAGGGAGGCGCGGTGTTGACGAATGATACTCGCCTCAAGAAGATTGTCGAGTCTTTCCGCGACTGGGGTCGCGATTGTTGGTGTCCGCCTGGAGTGGATAATACCTGCGGGAAGCGATTTGGCTGGCAGGTGGGGGATTTGCCGTTTGGCTATGACCACAAGTACACTTATTCTCATGTTGGTTACAACTTGAAAATGACCGATATGCAGGCCGCTGTAGGTTGCGCCCAGTTGGATAAGTTACCGGAGTTTGTGGCAAAACGTCGTCAGAATTTTGATTTTCTGTATCAGCAGTTGCAAGATTTACAAGATGTTTTGGTGTTGCCGGAAGCGGCTCAAAATTCTGAGCCAAGTTGGTTTGGATTTCTGCTATCAGTTAGGGAGGATGCGCCGTTTACTCGTAATGCGCTAGTGCAATATCTAGAGGAAAATCGTATTGGAACTCGATTGCTGTTTGGTGGAAATTTAGTACGTCAGCCTTTATATAAGGGTTTGAAATACCGAGTTGTGGGCGAACTTGGCAATACAGATAAAGTCATGCAAACTGCATTTTGGTTGGGGGTATTTCCAGGGTTGACAGAGGAAATGCTGAGTTATACAGTATCAAAAATTAGAGATTTTCGTAGGAACTATCAACATGGTTGAAGATTCTGAGTCTCAGTCGCAAAAAAAGAGGGTTTTGTTGACTGGTGCAACGGGTTTTTTGGGCAGTCATCTTGCTCGTAAACTGTTGCAAGCTGGTCATCAACTGATTATTTTAAAGCGGAGTTTCTCTAATACACAAAGGCTTCAGGATATTTTGCCTCAGATTGCTTCATATAATTTGGATGAATGTGATTTAGAAACACCCTTTCGAGAATTTGGACAGATTGATGCAGTGATTCACACAGCAACGCTTTATGGTAGAAAAAATGAGTATTTTGCCGAGTTATTTGAGGCAAATACTGTTTTTCCGCTCTGCTTACTGCAAGCTGCCATTAAATTCAATGTGCCGACTTATGTGAATACAGATACTCCCCTGCACAAGCAGTTAAATTTTTACGCCCTCTCAAAGGCTCAGTTTCGGGAATGGGGGCAGAGTTTAGCTGAAATGGGAAAAATTTGTTTTGTCAATATTAAGCTAGAGCAGATGTTGGGAGCGGGGGATGATGATTCTAAGTTCCCTGCTTTTGTCATTACAAAATGTTTATCGTCGCCCCAACTAGACTTAACTATAGGTAAGCAAAAGCGCGATTTTATTCACATTGATGATGTTCTATCAGCCTATGAACTGCTTTTGCAGAATGCTCCTCTGTTAAACTCTGCTTATCAAGAGTATGAGCTAGGGATTGGAAAAGCGATATCTATCCGCGATTTTGTTGAACTGGTAAAGCAGTTAACTGATTCTTCTATTAATTTGAATTTTGGTGCTCTTCCTTATCGGGAAAGGGAAGTTATGTATTCTGAAGCGAATTTAGCGGCTTTGGAAGCTTTGGGATGGGCACCTAAAATTGAATTAGAGGAAGGGTTACGTCAAGCGATTGCTTGGTATGCTAAAAATAAATAAATATTTGAGGATAAATTTGTGAGGTATCTGGTAACGGGTGGTTGTGGTTTTTTAGGCAGTAACTTAGCTGCACAGGTGTTACAACAAGGCGATGAATTGGTAGTTTTGGATAATTTATATCGCTTTGGATCTAGTCAAAATTTGGACTGGTTACGCAGTCAAGGGGATTTCCGATTTATTCATGCTGATATTCGGAATATTAATGATGTCGAGAGGACGATTAAAGAAGTCAAGCCGGATGTGATCTTTCATTTAGTGGGTCAGGTTGCGATGACAACTTCCCTGGCGAACCCACGTTTTGATTTTGAAGTTAATGTGGTTGGCAGTTTTAATGTTTTGGAGTCGGTGCGTCAATATTGTCCTGAAAGTACGATTATTTATTCTTCTACTAATAAAGTTTATGGGGATTTAGAATATCTGGAGTATGAAGAACAGGAAAAACGATATGTTTCTCCTAAGTATCCAAAGGGGTTAGATGAATCGGTTTCTCTTGATTTCCGTTCCCCCTATGGCTGTTCTAAGGGTGCTGCAGATCAATATATGTTAGATTATGCCCGGATGTTTGGGTTAAATACCGTGGTGTTCCGTCACTCATCAATTTATGGAGGTCGTCAGTTTTCTACCTTCGATCAAGGGTGGATTGGTTGGTTTTGTCAGAAGGCTTTGGAACATAAAAAAGACCCTAATTTTGAACCTTTTACCATTGCTGGAAACGGCAAGCAGGTGCGGGATGTTCTCTATGCAAGTGATATTGTAAGGTGTTATTTTGTGGCTGTTTCTCGCATTGAAAAGGTGCGGGGACAGGCGTTTAATATTGGTGGAAGCATGGAGAATAGTTTGTCTTTGTTGGAGTTATTTGACTTATTAGAGGAGTTTTTGGATGTAAAATTATACTATGAGAACTTAGCGCCCAGGATAAGCGACCAGAAGGTTTTTGTTGCTGATGTCTCCAAGGCACAAGAACTGATGGGATGGGAACCCAAGGTTTCCTCTAAACAAGGTGTGAAAAATATGTTGGAGTGGTTGAAGGGAAGTTAATTTAAGCAATAGTAGAAAGGGCTATCCCATGAGTTTTTGTAGGAATGCGATAGCTCTTTTAAATCCTCAAATCAATTATCTTCCAGGATTGATGTTTTCTAAAATGTTAACTAATTCATTGTAAATTAGTCTCCAGTCAAAATCATAATTACACATGATCCCATCTCCTTGATGTTCTACATACTCTATAGGGACAAAAACAGGCATAACTACATTTTCTCTTGCTAATAAATGATCTTTCAGCCAATCTCCATAAAAAAACTTGTTCCCGTGAGCTACACCGGGTTTATTACCTATCCAGGTTGTATATGTTGTTGGAGAACCAAGTGTGACGATATATGTATCAATTTCCTTAGACCAGATTACTTTTTCATAAGTCATAGCACCAACAATATTATAAGTTGTAATATTTGTTGGGATGAGAGATACAATTTTTTTAACAAAGTCTATCTCCTTAGCAACCATCAGTTCACTATAGGAATCTTCTTTTTCTGTGCGAGACCAACCGTCAAAAATAACAGCCATCTTAGGGTATTCTTTGCTAAGTTGTGTAATTATGTTAGCAGTCCCTTCAATTTGAGATAGCCACCTCCGAACATTTGTGCGAATAGAAACCCAAATCAGAGGAAAGTGTTGTTTCGCTGATTCCACTTCTTTTAGACAAGATTCAGAACATTTCTTTAATGCACCCTGGTACACTCTATCAATTAATTGCTCTGTAATTGGAATTTCCGTCACCAGCGTCCCAAAATAGTTGTTATTCAACATATCCCTGAAGAAAGTCTTGTTATCGAATCGAACTATTTGATCTGCTGATACTTCAGGAAATGTATCATTCACACTAAAATACTCGTAAGATCCTATTACTAAGCGTTCAGCTTTCATTAATATTCCATTATCTATAAGATATTTTATTCCTGTTAGCTCGTTCCAAAGATAGTGTCCCAAACTAGGTAATACCCCCCAAACTCCTACAGTTTTTTTATTTTCTGTTGATATATAAAGATTAACTTCTTTCCAATAAGTTACTAAGTTAATTTTTAAGAAGTTTACAAAATGCTGAAAATTGAAACCTCGGTGACTATCTGCACTCCTCAAAACCAGGATTAAATCTAATTTTGGAATATAAATACTTAGCCTTACATTATAATCAACCATTACATAAAAAACTTCCTTCCCTACGAAACGAAAATGATAGTTAGGCTGTCCTTGATCTACGAGAAAGAAAGATTGATTACTTCTTAAAATTCTACCTGTAAAAGGACAAAGAGAATAGATATATCCAGTCTCTATTATACTTTGTTGAAAATGACACGGAGGGAAACGATAACCACCAGACTTATAATTTGATGTTCTTGTAGTTAACTTGGACAATCGCAATGGCTCTTCCAAGCCAGGACTGAATTTATTGATGTAAATTTCTTCCAAGCTTTGTTCATCTTGTCGAATTAATTCTAAACTCGGTAATGATAAGCCAGCTTGAGTAATGAATTCACCATCTTCATTACTCAAACTATCCAAAACCAGGATTTTAGAAGTATTTTTTTTACTAAAATATGAAAATACAGCATCTTTGTCGATATTTTTTTGACAGTATACACTAGATTCATCTAAATATCCCATATTATTTAAGCCGCACCACAAATATTCATATATCTTACTTTCTGATTCTATCTCTGACACTTTTTGAATCCAAGTAACTCCTTCTGATAACTCCCCTGATTCTCCCTTCTGTAAGGCTAATTCGTAGAATCCTCTAGCTATCATCTCTCGTAAATCATAGTAATCTAATTCGTGATTAGGTCGTTTTTTTACTGCTTTTTGATAGTATTCAGCAGCTTTCTCTAGTTGATTTTGTTCTATATGTTTTTTGCCGAGTTGATAGTAGGCTTCTCCGATATTATCATGCAAGTAAGTAACTTCTGGCTTGATTTCTAAAGCGCATTGGTAGGCGTTGAGAACTTCTTCCCACTGTTGGAGTTCCTTAGCACAATCTCCCAAGAAGAGATAAGACCAAAAGAAATCTACTTTGAGGGAGATCGCATTTTGATAAGCTTGAGAAGCTGCTTCCCACTGTTGAGTATGCCGAAGAGCATCTCCCAAAAAGTGATGCGCCCAGACTAAATCAGGTTTTTGGATAATAATGATTTGATAAAGGGCGATCGCATTTTCCCAATGTTGGGGTTGATTAACTCTGGCTAAAAGTTCTCCTAATCGATGACAGTAATCAAAGCTTTCTGGCGAGCGCTTTACCGCCTCCAGATAAGAAGCGATTGCTTCTTGTAATTGACCTGATTGTTCTAATTTTTGCCCTACGTGTGCCAGCAATTGCTCTAGGGATAATCCTGTTAAATCTGTAATGGGTGTTTCAGGGTTCATAATCATTGACTTCTTAGTAACCTGGATAAATCAGCAACATGAGCATATCATCTCTCCGGCTGCAAACTTTGAACAATTTTCACGACCTCATCATAAATTGCAGACCAATCACATTCATAATTGCGGTGAACAGCCGGAGTCTGATCCCCTTCCAGATGATAACCAGACACTAACAATGGGGGTATCCCATTTTCACGAGATAGTGACAAGTCTAGTTTTATCCGATTATGATAAAAGTCACTGTCCCCATGTACAACCCCCATTTTGTTAGCAATCGTACTCAAAAAAGTAAGTCCTGAACCAGATGGGGCGATGTATGTATCCACAGCTTGGGCCCATAGAACTTTTTCATAAGTTCTACAGCCGATCGCATTATAAATGTTAGTTCTTGCATCTAAACGATCTATAATTTTGGCAAGCTCTCCATTTTCAAGTGCTATCATCTCATTATCTCCTGGACTATCAATTTCTGTTCGTGACCATCCATCAAATACCACTCCCAAATTGGGATAGTCCTTTGAAAGCTCCTTAATGATGTTGGCAATTCCTTCAATTTGAGATAACCAGAATCGAATGTGAAAGCGAATTTGAAAACACACCAAAGGAAAATGTTGTTTAGCGATGTTAATTTGTTGCAAAAATTCTTGAGAACATCTTTGGTATGAACCTTTACTAATCCTATTTGCCAAATCCTCTTTGATTGAAAGATTAGTTATTCGGAACGTAAAACAATTATTGACCAGAACAGTATTAAAAAGGTTCTGAGGATCTTTCACCTGAATCCTTTTGTTATGAGGAATATTTTCCGGCCAAATGTCACTAATATTAAAATATTCCATAGAACCCACTATAAATTTATCTATATTATTGAATAGATGTCTTTCATGGAGGTATTGAATTCCTGTTAAGTCGTTCCATGTATAATGACCAATATTTGAGAAAAATCCCAAAATAGCTGCAACTTCTTTTTGAGGGTTACTAAGATAAGAGATGACTTCTTTCCAATGACTTACCATATACCCTTTAAATTTATTAAACAGAGGGGCATCCTGAAGATTGGATACGAGATGCCCTAGTTTAATAATTAGTTCTTGACTAGGGATATAAATATACATTCTATCACCTATCCAATCTCCCACTAACAAGTAAAATATTTCCTGTCCCGCAAACCGATAAATATGAACAGGTGTTGGCCATATTCCGCCGATAACAAAGGATTGGTTTGACCGCAAAACCTTACCTGTGAAAGGACAAATTGTATAAATATAACCTGTTTCTGCAATAGATTGCTGAAACATTCGTCCATTTTTAATTTGTTTATTGGGATTTTCGTTCGTAAAATCTATCCCAAAACTTTTCATGTAAATTTTTTCTAAATTTCGCTGATCTCTGATAGAAAACTCGATTTGAACCAATGATAAACCAGCTTTTTTGATATATTCCTTGTCATCAGTATTCAATTCCCACCAATTAATAATTTTATAGGTACAAGTTTTACTGAAATAAGCCTCAACAGCTTCCCGTTGAATGTCATTATTGCAAAAATGACTGGTTTTGTCGCTTAAAGTTACACTTTCTTGATTCAATCCCTGCCATAAATACTCGTACACTTCTCCCTGAGTGGAATCAATCGTTGTGGCTTTCTGGAAATAGACTATAGCCTCATATAACAAACCTTGTTCTGCTTGATGGATTCCTAGCTGATGGTAAGTTTTAGTTATTGCATCTCGCAAATCGTAGTAACTTAGTTTTGGGTAAGGCTGTTTTTCTAGCATTTTTTGATAGCATTCTTCAGCTTTCTCTAGTTGATTTTGTTCGATATATTTTTTACCCAATTGATAGTAAGCTTCTCCGATATTATCATGCAAGTAAGTCTCTTCTGGCTTGATTTCCAAAGCGCATTGGTAGGCGTTGAGAACTTCTTCCCACTGTTGGAGTTCCTTAGCACAATCTCCCAAGAAAAGATAAGACCAAAAGAAATCGACTTTGAGGGAGATCGCACTTTGATAAGCTTGAGAAGCTGCTTCCCACTGTTGAGTATGCCGAAAAGCATCTCCCAAAAAGTGATGCGCCCAGACTAAATCAGGTTTTTGCATAATAATGCTTTGATAAAGGGCGAGCGCATTTTCCCAATGTTGGGGTTGATTAACTCTGGCTAAAAGTTCTCCTAATCGGTGACAGTAATCAAAGGTTTCTGGCGATCGCTTTACCGCCTCCAGATAAGAAGTGATCGCTTCTTGTAATTGACCTGATTGTTCTAATTTTTGCCCTAACTCAAAGTAAAGGGCTGCATCTTCAGGATTCGCAGCTATAGCCTCCTGATAGTGTGCCAGCAATTGCTCTAGGGATAATCTTGTTAAATCTGTAATCTTGTGTCTTTCTCTGGCTTGCTCGTAAGCCACTATATAGGTAAGGTTGTAAAGAATTTTCCAATCAAATTCATAACCCCGTCGAAAGGGTTGTGAATCATCACAGTCAACAATGTACTTTGTAGGAACAAACACGGGAGTTATACCATTTTCTCGGGTGCGTGAGGAGTGAGTAGCTTCAATGTACCAAGAATTACAAAACCCTGTGTTTCCATACACCACACAAGGTTTATTAGAAATCCATGATACAACCGTCAAACCTGCTCCCACAGAGGTAATTCCTAAATCAATTACATCAGTCCAAATAACTTTTTCATAATTTGTATAACCTATTGCACTGTATGTTTTAATGCTGGGTTGTATAAGTTTTTTGATTTTTTCCATAACCGCATTTTCTTCATCAATAACGGTTTCCGCTCCTATTTCCATTTTTTCAAGACGAGACCATCCATCAAAAACAACTCCTAAGTTTGGAAAATCAGCGTAAAGACTTTTAATAGTGTTCCCTAAACCTTCTATCTGAGATAACCACGCCCTTTGGGTACGAATCCCTACCCACAACAACGGGTAACATTTTTGAGATTCTTTTACTTCTAGCAAAAACTCTGAAGAACATTTTTTACTCGAAGAAGCATAAATTTTTCTAGCTAAATCTTCTTTGATATAAAAATCATTTAATCTTACAGAAATATAGTTATTATTAGCAATTAACTGCCATAATTCTTCCCACATATCTTGAACATGGATAATCTTTTCAGTTTCAACTTCTGGGAAAATATCATTCAGTTTAAAATATTCAAAAGAACCCACTAAAAAGGCATCAACTTTTGATAAAATGTCATTAGCATACAAATGGTAAATACCTGTTATGTCATTCCATACATAGTGAGACAAATTACTCATGCAACCGACAATTCCTGCTATTTTTTTGTGTTTTTCAGATAAAATATAACTTTTAACTGATGACCAATGAGTAACCATATAACCTTTAAATACATTGATTGTAAATACTAAGTTAATGTGACTAAGAGGAAATGATAATTTAATAATTAAATCAAGTCTAGGGATGTAAATACTTATTCTCGTATTAAACCAGTCTCCTACAAGCAAATAAAATACTTCTTTGCCTACAAAACGATAAAAGGTATTACCCCACCACAAGGATTGATTTGAGCGCAGAACTTTCCCGCTGAAAGGACAAACTGTATAGACATAGCCTGTCTCTACTATACTCTGCTGCAAATACAAACCTTTTTGCCAATCACTCTTATACTCTTCGCGCGGAATTCCTGTGTAAGGTTGTGCATAGTCAATTATATTGGATGCTCTCTTAACTTGCTGTGCAAGATGCAATGGCGAATCATCATCTTTTTTGAAATTATTAATATATATCTCCTCTAAAGTAAGATTATCTTGTGCTATTAATTCCAGGGCAGGCAAGAATAATCCAACTCTTTGAATGTATTCCTTGTCATCAGCCGTTAATGCACACATATCAATCACTTTATAATCCGAAGTATGTTGGAAGTAGTTTGTCGCCTCTTCTAATTCAATTTTATTTTGGCAATAACGGCTAGTTTCATCCAGGGTGGCTAGAGAGAGAGAGTTCAATCCTTGCCATAAATACTCGTAATTTTCTCTCTTTGTTTCCATCATGCTGATTTTTTCAAATACAGCAACTCCTTCTGATACCAATCCGACTTCGGCATTTTGGAATCCCAATTCGTATAATTCTCTCCCAATAGCCTCTCGTAAATCATAGTAAGCTTGTTTCTGGGAATGCTGTGTTTCTAATGCTTTTTGGTAGCATTGAACAGCTTTCTCTAGTTGGTTTTTTTCTCTATATTTTTTACCTACTTGATAGTATGCTTCTCCGATATTGTTATTTAAGTTGGTGGTTTCCGGTTTGAGTTCTACAGCACGTTGGTGAGCGGTGATAACTTCTTCCCACTGTTGCAGTTCCTTAGCACTATCTCCCAGAAATAAATAAGACCAAAAGAAATCGGGTTTGAGAAATATTGCCTTCCGATAGGCTTGACAAGCTGCTTCCCACTGTTGGGTATTTCGGAGAGCATCCCCCAAAAAGTGATGCGCCCACACTAAATCCGACCTTTTAGTAATAATACTTTGATAAAGGGCTATCGCCTTTTCCCACATTTGGGGTTGATTAACTACCGCTAAAATTGCTCCTAATTGATGACAGTAATCAAAGGTTTCTGGCGATTGCTTTACCGCCTCCAGATAAGAAGCAATTGCTTCTTGTAATTGACCTGCTTGTTCTAATTTTTGCCCTAACTCAAAAGCACAATCTCCCAGAAATAGATAAGACCAAAAGAAATCGGGTTTGAGAAATATCGCCTTCCGATAGGCTTGACAAGCTGCTTCCCACTGTTGGGTATTTCGGAGAGCATCCCCCAAAAAGTGATGCGCCCACACTAAATCTGACCTTTGGGTAATAATACTTTGATAGAGGGCGATCGCCTTTTCCCACTGATGGGGTTGATTAACTTTAACAAGTGTTTCTCCTAAACGATGACAATAATCAAAGGTTTCTGGCGATTGCTTTACCGCCTCAAGATAAGAAGCGATCACCTCATCTAATAGACATTCTTCTGCTTGATGGATTTCTAATTGATCGTGCGAGACTATCGCGTCTGCTACATCCAACTGAGTTCGCTGTTGAAGTGCATTTGCCAAGGCATGATGAATCCAATCAGCATCAGGGTTCAGTTCACGTGCACGGCGGTAAGCGGCGATCGCGTCATCCAGTTGACCCAATTTTGCTAAAGTATTACCTAGCCCCACATAAGTCCCAAAATGTTCGGGATTGAGTTGAATCCCTTTGCCGAAAGCCTCAGCAGCTTGTTCCCATTTTTGTTGTTGAGCCAGGGCATCTCCTAAATGGTGGTAAGACCAAGAAAAATCCGGTTTTAGTTCGATCGCGCAGTAAAAAGCTGTGACTGCTTCATCAAATCGTCCCAATTTGGCTAGAGCTTCCCCTAATTGCTGGTGAAACCAGGAATTGGCGGGATTTAACTCAATGGCATGGCGATAGGCGGCGATCGCATCTTCTAGCTTTCTCTCTTGCAGAAGTTGATTGCCCTTGTCGAATTCTGTCACAGCCTTGTGCTCGTTCATTTTCGCTAAACTACTTTTTTGCTATAAGATACTATGCCATAATCAGTGGGGCTGCTTACTCCAGCACCAGCTTGTTTATAATACATCATTTTGCTAACACATCGTCAAGTGGCTTGAGGTGTGGTATTGTCGGAACGGTAACGATTTTGGTTTTATCCCAGTGCCACTACTGGTGCAAAACCTCGAACGCGACACTGGTAAGTTATGCTGTAGGCGATTTTGAAGATCAGGCTTTTGCTTGTTTGTGGCTGGATTGGCGGGAACATACTGCGAGCGATCTGAGTCTTTGTATAGACCGACAGAGATTGTATTCTGGTCGATGTAATATCAATTGATGCAATAATAAATTAAACGTGAGGAGTATATCTAAACATATGGAAATGACATTTACAGGAGAAAGGTACGTTCCTACAGTCCAAGGTCGTATCAGGTATGAGCATTTACATCGCTATGCTTTAGCTCTAGACTTTGTTCGAGGTAAATCAGTTCTTGATATGGCTTCTGGAGAGGGATACGGAAGTGCTTATTTATCTAAACTTGCTAACTCCGTTATCGGTGTTGATATTGACAGAGAATGTGTCAACTTCTCTCGTAAAAAATACGATAACATTTCCAACTTGGAATTTGTTGTCGGCTCTTGCGATGCCATTCCTCTTTCTAGTGAATCTCTCGATATAGTAACATCTTTTGAAACCATTGAGCATCACGATAAGCATGATGAAATGATGCGAGAAATTAAACGAGTATTGAAACCGGGAGGGGTTTTATTGATTTCCGCCCCCAATCGTTTAACCTATTCCGAAAATCCCCAATCTGCTTCCGCTAATCCTAATAATCAATTTCATGTAAATGAACCCTATGAATATGAATTCATAAGTTTACTAAATCGTTACTTCAAAAACGTTAAGCTATATGGACAGCGATTAGCAATAGGATCTTTTGTCTTTCCGTTATTATCAGACAATCCCCCCTCAAGTATTACGTCTTATACAGATAAAGAAAATGAGCTCAAGAAAGAATTCTGTTCTTTACAGGAACCTATCTATTTTGTTGCAGTATGTTCTGATGAAATAAATAATACACAAGAACTGTTAGATTCAATTTTTATTGATGATAAAGATGATGTTCTCATGGAGCTTGAGAAGAATACGCAAGATAAATTAAATCAATCGAAATCTATTTTAGAGCTGAATGATATCAGATTATCCGAATCCCAAACAGAAGTTTACCAACTTCAGGGATTGTTATCAAATTTTCAATCTCAACTACAACAAACTGAGGGTTTGTTAGAACAGTCCCAGTCTCAACTACAACAGACTGAGGGTTTGTTAGAACAGTCCCAGTCTCAACTACAACAAACTGAGGGTTTGTTAGAACAGTCCCAATCTCAACTACAACAAACTGAGGGTTTGTTAGAACAGTCCCAGTCTCAACTACAACAGACTGAGGGTTTGTTAGAACAGTCCCAGTCTCAACTACAACAGACTGAGGGTTTGTTAGAACAGTCCCAGTCTCAAC
>JANPMV010000054.1:0-16529 GCA_031427135.1 Cyanobacteria bacterium VAR_87_metabat_62
CAATCTTCAAACCAGCCGCTGGAAATAATCGGAATTCCCAAAGTTGGAGAAACTGTCGTTACTACCGCTCAGGTACAACTCAATACACAAGGAGTTCCTACAGTTTCAGCAGTTCTCAATGGGCCAGACAGTGGGCTAGCAGTCCCCCTCGAACCGCCGTCCTTGGAGTCGGCCCAACTGGAGTTCTCAAACAGCGAGCCTGTGATATTCTTAACAGGTAGCAATTTCCTCAATGGGCTCAACGGCAATCTGGGTGCTAGTTTCGGGGATTTGAAGGTTGACTTCAAGGTGTCCGGTAAGAGCTACTCAGGCACTGTTGTACCGGGACTCAGTAGTTCCCTGGGAGAAAACCGCTATAAAGTGGCGGTAAAAGCTCCGATTAGCGTACCTTTGGGCGAGTCGGAAATTGTGCTATCGCGGCAGCAGAAAGAGCGTTTTGGCCCTGGCCCTCTTGATTCTGATGTGGTCAAGCGTTCGAGTTTTGAAGACCTCCAGTTAAAGCCTGTATTTTCTGATTTGATACTGGTGGCACAGCGGAATAGTGACAAAATTCAGGTAATCAACGCTCTCAGTGCAGTTCAGAGTCCGTCGAACCCGCAACAGAAGCCTCCCAAGGATTTATCGGTGGGGATACCGGGGACAGCGGTAGGGACAACCTTAGACCGTCCGGGATTGTTAGCTGTGACCAGTAATGCGACTCGCGCCTATGTACCTTTGGAGAGGACGGGGCGGGTGGCGATGGTGGATTTGCTGGCGCGGCGTCCGGTTGATGTTGATGCTTCGACACCGGCTGTCGATGATATTATTTTGCCCAGTGGTGCATCTCCTGGGGCGATATCTATTGACCCTTGGGATAATTATGCTTACGTCGCGGACTCAGGGCGGGGTAGCATTTATGTCCTGGATGTCAATCCTGACTCGCCAAGCTATAACCAAGTTGTTCGGACTATCTCAGTTAATGCTACGTCAGGACTGCGCCAGATTGCGGTTAGCAGTGATGGGCGCAAGCTGTTTGCTACTGCGGCTGATGGTTATATTTACGCTGTGAATATCGACCCAGATGACAAGCCTAGCCAACCGAATTCTAATCCTCGCAAGTGGTGGGAGCAAATTGGAAAGGTTTTGACTCCTACAGGGGCTTGGGGGTTGGCTGCAACTCCTGACCCGCTCAAAATGGTTTTTACTAATGGTAACCCGAACACAGACGGCAGCGGTTTTGGGGTGTTGACTGTGAGTGATGACCCTCTGAATTGGGCTCCTACAACTCTCTACACGAATTTAACGCTGACTAATAATACCAATGTCTTTGAGGTGAATGAGGGGGTGGCTGTTACGATGACGGCTGATGGGAAGTATGCGTTTGTGGCGGGTCGTAATAGTAAAAAAATCCTTGAACCTAATGCTAATCCGCTGGCGGGGGGGAATATTGGGATTATTCAATATCCGTTGGGGCCGAATCCGAAATTAGTGGCTGCTACTGAACCGGTGCCGGGGGTTTTCACTAATAATGTGGCTCTTTCTAGTGATGGGAAGTATCTAATTGGTTCTTATCTTAATCTGGATGGTAGTGGTAGTGTTCGTATCTTTGATGCGGGGGAAATTACTAAGACTGTTGCAAATCCTGGGGACTACTGGATTGATGGACATTACAGAGGTGCAGGCAACTTTAATTTCCAGCCTTTGAGTCAACGGCGGGCAACTTTGAGCGATTTAACCCGCGTCCCCATTGAAGAGCTTAATCCTTTAATTTTGCCTCAGAATAGTACCCCTGGGATTCCTACTTTGATTGCGTCTGCTGGTAATCCTTTGGGGTTGATTGTAGCGCAGAAACCGCCTAGTTTTAAGGCACAAATAGAGAAATTGTTGAAAGCAGGGGCGATCGCCAACTACGATCGACTCATCGCTTTAATCATGAAAACTAATGACCAGAAAGAGCTCAGATCAGTAGTTGATAATGAGATCATGAGGAAGCTGATTGCAAACAGTTTCTCTTCTAAGCCAGAGATGGCTATTGTGGTGATGGCGATGCTGCTCAAAAATCAGCAGAAATGGGACAACCCTCCTAGCACTGACTTCTTCAAAAACTATGTCACTACTCGACGCACCGGAGTTTTACAGCCTCTATTATCGCCTACTGATAGCATGAATTGCTGGGAAATGATTTTATATGCAGCAGCTCTTTGTGGGTACGTGAGTTTAAGTCAAATTAGTGACTTCTACGAAAAGTCTACGCGTTTGATCTTCTTTGGTCTTGGTGGAGTAAAGTTCGATGTTTGGCCGCTGCTAGGTTATTCTAAAGATTTAAAATTTTACCTAGGTCGTGAGAGTAATAGTCAGCGAGGTGGAATCATACCTAAACCTGGTCAGCTTCTATTTTTTGTTGACAAAATAGGTGAGGATCCAACTCATATAGCACTCTCACTCGGTGGCGATAAAGCGGTCAGTATCTGGAATCAACCGAATAACATCGATCGCGTACAGATTATTAATGTGAATCAACTAAAAAAAGGCTTTGTGCAGGTTGGTTCACCTCTGACAGAAGTGATGAAGACATGGAAGTTCTAACAGGATATTGGTACAAAGCCTTGTGCTTTTTGGTAGTGTTTGGACTGTCCCTAATTATAACGACTGGGCAGGGAGAATTGTGGCGAGTAGAGAAAAAAATGAGAGCAATAAATTGTCCGAATCTTGAAATCAGAACGATCGCTAAACTAGAGTGGAATCATCCCATCAAATTAGAATTGGGACAAGCAAAGCCTCTTCCTCCTGATGTGGCGCAATTTAAGGGGATACCAGGCCCTAAGTATTATCCAGTAAGACCTCACATAAGACAAACTTTTGCTAGTCCCGGAGGAATTGCTAGCCTAGTTTACCAAGGCAACCAGGAACAAATGCCACTAGCACTTTGGGTCGGTGAAACTGTGAGAGTGATACCGCTTCCTGAACCACCACAGGCTGTTAACGCTCGGAGTGATGGTGGAATGTGGGTACTTAATGACAGGGGACTTCTATTCCACTACGATCGTACAGGAGCTTTGAAACGTACACTAGAAATCCCAGGTAGAAAGATTGTCGGTGTTGAAGGAGATGCAATTTGGGTAATTGACTCCATGCCCGATCGAGCCTGGTTTGTCAGCGCAGATGCTGATGTACGAGGCCCCTACTCGTCGGAAGGATTGATGAACTCAATGGGGGCAGGAACAGCACTCTGCCAATTAGAGGGGGATAATCCGCGTCGTCGCTTGCAATGTTTGGAACCGGATGGAAAAAGGCATTTCATTCCTCTTTTATTACCTCAAAATTTATACGGAAGTCCCTTATCATTCACAGATAAAAAACTGTTGGCTGTTGCTGCTGGTGGATCTCCCTTAATCTACTATAATACTGATGGTTCTACTAACGAGCTAGAGCTGGAAAATGTTGGCATAACTAAATCGGGAGAGGCTTTTGTCTCTGTCAGGATTGATGAGAACTGGTCTGAGGTGTGTACCGCTAACGGTATCGCTCGACGAATTGCCCTTAAATACGAAAACTCTTCTTTTCTAATAGGTATTCCACTTAAAATGACTGTAGTTGCAGTTGAAGGAAATAGAACACTTGCTTTTGGTTACGATCGTGCTGTGTGGTATGATGGTGAACATATTGAAAGTAGTATTATCGTAAACGACCAGCGCTATACTAACGAAGTGTTTCCTAATGCCTGGTTTAGTTCTATCAAATTTGTAACTGCAAAAAGTAATGATGGAACAGTAATTATCTCAACGACTGGACCGACAGGAATGGCGCTAATTGGGCTGCGTTGGAATCCTTAAGCGAGGAAACTCATGCAAATTTCATTTAATATTATGATACCCTTATTTTTTGCGATTGATTAGTTGCTGCTACTGAAGCGGTGCCGGGGAGTTTAACTAATAATGTGGCTCTTTCTGGTGATGGGAAGTATCTGATTGGTTCTTATCTTAATCTGGATGGTAGTGGTAGTGTTCGTAAAATCCAGACGCTTATGACAACGAAGGTATACTTAAGAACGCACCAAATCCAGAGATACGGCAAAAAATTATACAGGGGGGTAGAGGTGCACTTGAAAAACAAATTAAGAAGCAAAGAGGCGAGTTGAATAAAATAGAGCAAGAACTTAATAGTAGACCTTAGAGAGGATAACACTGATGAATGTGACGGTTCGTGAACTACGGATATTGTTTGAAAAACTCATGAATAAAATGGAAGAGAATGGTATTCTATCCTTAGATATTAATGATATGGATTACTATTGGATAGTCTCGTCAGACGAATGGAGAAACTTTCAATCTGATGTTAATCTAGATGTAGGCTCACTTAGAGATGATTGGGATAGCCTGCAAAAAGTTCTATCGGAAGAAGACATCCCCACCTATGTTGATTTTGATCGCCTAGCCTCAATATTAAGAGCTGTATCGGAGAAAATTGTCCCGATAAAAGATGGATAATATAACGAACCAAAATATTAAGATTACACTAGGGGAGAAATTGTATAAAAGCCCATAAATATGCACTTTTTTGAATTTGATACCCTAGAACAAGAACTCGAAAACCTCCCCGGTCTTCACAGAGTTGCATTTGCTGCTGCTTGTTGCGAACGAATGCTGCCTAACTACAGCGCTTTTTGCCGAATGTATGATTTTGGCAATCCTAGCGTACTGAGAAATGCACTGGATGAAGTTTGGGAAATTTTGCAAGGAAAGCCAGTAGAGCCTGTTAAAATTTATCAATTAATAGAGCCTTTTCATAGCCAAGATGTAGCTCCTGATTCCCTAGATTTTGGTGGCGATAGTTATGAAGCAGTAGAGGCTATGGACGCCATATGCAAGACCCTGACAGCCTGTATTGAGTCAACCACAGAAATGATTGTTTTAGTCGCAAAATGCGCTAGAAATACCATTGAGTCTTACATAACTTACCTGAATGAATCTGGGAATTTTTGTTCGGGAAGAAATGGAGAAGAACAATTTTCTTCAGAAATAGACAGTCACCCATTTGCCCTTAGAGAAATGGCTAAAGAAGCCGAAGACTTACAACGATTGAAGGAAACTGAGACTTTAAATAGAGATTTTCTGGAATGGCTCCGCACTTCTTCTCATAATAACGGGAAAAGTTTGATCGATCTTAGTTGAACTGATTTTAACAAGTACCGGAGACTGTAACTAAACAAAACTGTTTGAAACTTAAATTATCTTGGAAAGATTGGGAAAGCTGGAATTACTTGAGAGCTTTGTCTTTACCCACTTTACCGTGGGCTGCTCCTTTTCTACCGCTGCTAGGATTGCCAAATGCCCTACTAGAGCAACCATCTATCTGGGAGTCAATTTATACCCAGGCTTTTATTGAGTATGAGACTGACTATCGTCTGAGAGATTGGACAGGAAGTCCAGACGGGGAGCGGGGCGAAGTGATACGGCAGGTAGTCACGAAGGCGTTGCCCCTGCTAGCACAGCAGATGGGACGGAATGTGGCAATTGATTTAGAGAAATGGGTCAGGTTTCACTTCTTCTGTCTTGAAGCCAAAAGAGCGATGAGAGAGTGGGAAAGAACTCTTCGGATTGCCTATTTTTCGCCAAATTCCCGTAAGTATCACAGAAAAATTCCTCCACCCGCCGTCTTAGTGCCGATATTGCCTCTTATTGAGGAATTGGTGGATTTCGATCGCAGAACCGAGATCGACCAGCATTTGATGCGCGTCGCCCCGCCCCCACCCTACGAGCAGATTCCATACGAATATATGGAACATTGTTATGAAGCAACGATGCTATCTGGAGTAATTGATCGATGGCTGACGTTGAAAGCTTTGCAAACAATTGCCTCTAAACTCAATGACACGGAACGTTCAGAACTGGCGATGTGGGCGCAGGTTCAAGCTCGGGCTATTATGAGTAGGCTTGCTAAGCCAGAGAATCTGTGTGGAGATAAGTATTTGCAAGTTGAACTCCCCTGCTTTGATGTTCCATCATTACTTGACTTTTCTGCTGTAGATGAGAGTGCGCTGGATGAAAGCCACCACGAGGATCGGACTGTGGATTAATCAGTGATACGATCGCCCTGCGAGCCTCTTTTTAAATAAATTTATGAAAGTCACAAACTCCAGTGGAGAACCGGGGTATAATCAAAAGTGAGGAGTCAGAATTTTGAGTTGAGAATTGACCGTGATTCTAAAATCTGACTTCGGAGTTGAAAATTCTGGTATTTTAACGTGCAATTATGGTCGAACTATCCTGTAAAAGCGAATATGCAATCTTGGCGTTGCTGGAACTCGCGGATTGCTACTCAGAAGGTGAACCCCTACAAATTCGCCAGATAGCGGCTCAGCAAAATATTCCCGATCGATATTTAGAACAGTTGCTGGCTACAATGAGACGCAGCGGGCTGATTCGTAGCCAGCGAGGAGCAAAGGGAGGTTATATCTTGGCGAGGGAACCCTGGAAAATTACAATTCTAGAAGTTCTTAACTGCCTCGAAGGCTCTGAGTTCGATCGCTCTGAAAAAGACTCGCCAGCCCAAACTGTAGAAAGTGCAGTGATTTGGGAAGTTTGGCAAGAAGCTCGATCGGCCGCCAACTCCGTTTTGCAAAAATATACGCTACAGGATTTGTGCGAAAAGCGCAATGGCAGGCGGCAGCTAGATATCATGTATTACATCTAGTTAGTATTGCCGACTAGGAATTAACATTTACTTTCAACACGAAACAGACAAAGATTATGCGTATTGCTGGCGACATTACAGAATTGGTAGGGCGGACGCCCCTGGTGCAACTCAACCGCATCCCCCAAGCCGAAGGCTGTTTGGCTCGGATTGTGGTAAAACTCGAAGGAATGAATCCGGCCGCATCGGTAAAAGACCGGATCGGTGTCAATATGGTCAATCAAGCTGAGGCAGAAGGGCTGATTACTCCCGGCAAAACGGTTTTAGTGGAACCGACTTCTGGCAATACCGGAATTGCTCTGGCTATGGTGGCGGCCGCTAAGGGCTACCAGTTGATTTTGACCATGCCGGATACGATGAGCACGGAACGCCGATCGATGCTGCGCGCTTACGGAGCCCAACTGGAACTGACACCGGGAATTGAGGGCATGACTGGCTGCATCCGCCGCGCTCAAGAGATTGTGGATAAAACGCCGAATGCCTATATGTTGCAACAGTTTCGGAATCCAGCCAACCCGGAGGTTCACCGTTTGACAACGGCTGAGGAAATTTGGGCTGATACAGATGGCGAGATTGATTTCCTGATTTCTGGAGTCGGCACTGGCGGTACGATTACGGGTATTGCAGAGGTGATTAAGTCACGGAAACCTGGATTTAAGGCGATCGCAGTTGAACCGGCTAACAGTCACGTACTTTCCGGCGGCAAGCCTGGGCCTCACAAAATTCAAGGTATCGGTGCTGGTTTTGTGCCGCCGGTGCTGAATGTTGAGGCGATCGACGAAGTGATAGTTGTTACTGATGACGAGGCGATCGTCTACGGGCGTCGCTTAGCCCGAGAAGAAGGGCTGTTGTCGGGTATTTCCAGCGGCGCGGCATTGTATGCGGCGATTCAAGTCGGCAAGCGTCCCGAAAATGCTGGTAAATTGATTGTGATGATTCAGCCTAGCTTCGGCGAACGCTATCTCAGCACTCCCTTGTTTCAAGATCCAGAACTGAATCTGGCGATGGCGCTCAACTAGGCGAACTGCGGATTAGAATCGCAGGAATTGATACCCCGGCGTACTTTATAACGCCGGGGTTGCATTTTTGGCCGCGACTATAATCCAAGACCTAAAAACTCACGCCTCTTATAGAATCAACACTTGAGAAAGGATAAAGCCGCGCTGCTGAATTAAAAGCGGTATCGGGAAAATCGCTAAACACACCGTCTACACCTAAGCGGTAAAATTGTTCGTACTCCAAAGCTGGATTACCGCCATACTCTGAAGCCACATAAGTAGGAGATTCATTGCGGAAAGTGTAAGGGTGAACTAATAAGCCCGCCTGGTGAGCATCGGTTATTAAACTATTCGCGGGCTGTAATTTCTTATCTGCACCTTCGACAACTATTGTTCGCTTCCAAGGCCCGATTCCGTCAGCATAGGTTTTGATTTCTGCCAACCCTTGCGCTGTCATTAAATCGCGGTAGGTACGGCGATCGCCACTCACGACAAAATCATAAGGCTTTTCTCCAAAGTCATCCATTAACTGCACCAGCGGCAAGTCTGTCAAGCGATTTAACTCTTTGAGATTCCCCACTTCAAAGGATTGGATAAACACCGGATCTGTGCGTTTGGTATATCCATTAGCAGACAGCACTTGGACTAACCGCTGCTCTAAAGGCAAATTAACTGATTTAAAATAAGTCGGGTGTTTTGTTTCTGGATAAATTCCAACGGTTCGCCCTTTTTCGGCACTTTTGCGCTTAGCTAAATCGATGACTTCTTGAAGTGTAGGAACTTGAAATTGACCGTCAAATGCTGTCCCCCGCAACTCTGGCAACCGTTCCCGCGCCCGCAAAGTTTTGATTTCGGCTAAGGTTAAATCTTCTGTAAACCAACCTTCTACTTCTTGACCGTCAATTGTTTTTTTGCGTTTGCGATCGGCAAATTCTGGTCGTTTGGCAATATCAGTCGTCCCGGAAATTTCATTTTCGTGGCGGGCAATTAACACTCCATCTTTAGTGGAAACTACGTCGGGTTCAATGAAATCTGCACCCATCTCGACTGCCAATTCGTAGGCAGCTAAAGTATGTTCCGGGCGATAGCCGCTTGCGCCGCGATGTCCGATAATTAAAGGGCGGCGGGGAAGTTCAACAAAATTGTTTTGATTGATAGTTTGTACTCCATTTATCGTTGCCAACAAAGTGCTGTCTCGGAGACTAATTGATGTATTTATGCCGGTGCTAGCAATCAATAAATCCGAGAATTGCAGTCGGTCTCCCAAAGTTAAGCGATCGCCCGCTCCAAAATCAGTAATAATATCAGCACCCTGAGTGCGACGCAACAAAAATGTATCATTTCCGGCACCGCCAGTGAGAACATCTAAACCTTTGTCTCCACTGAGAAAATCGTTGCCATCTCCGCCTAGCAATGTATCATTACCTTGACCGCCAATTAGGGTGTCATTTCCGCCAATACCAGACAGTGAATCATTACCAGAATTGCCATTAATTTGCTCTGAATCAACACTTCCTACAATATTGTCGTTACCGCCCAGCGCCGAAATTCCGCCCAGTATTCCCTTGAGTGAGCCAGGAGTAACAGTGAAATTGTCATCGCTATTTGTCAGCAAAAAAGACTCTGATTGTAGCGCTGAAGCTGTGCGAACAGCTAAATTTTGAATCTCCTTGTCTTCAGATGGAGGTCGATCGGTATTTTTGAGGTTGCTGGCGATCGCTGGAACTTTATCCTCAAGGTTGGAATCCTGGATAATTTGCTGTTTAAATGCCATGATTTCGATTTACCTGATTAACTTAAAGATAGTTACTTTGACTTTTTGTTAAAGTCACTAAAAAAATATCATGGCAAGATTAACTAATTACTATCAATTGCTTAATTTTTAGTTATGCAACGGCAAAAAAATGATATGGCGGTTTTCAACAAGCTTGAGGTATTCACGCGCACCGACGCCCAATCCGCAATTAGGAAACGGATGAGTATAACGGATTGGAAAGATGTATAGCAGTTGACAGTTGACAGTTGATAGTTACATAGTACGGGAATCAAACCGTTTATTGATCGCGGGGTCAGGGATCTATTCATGAGGTTATTTATGTCTGCGCCCGAGTAACAGCAGTAGGATGCTGCTGTGACGATGTTTCTCCTAATCGGATGAGATGATAGGAGCGATCGCCCTACAAGAATTTTTTCTAACCGATTTGACGACTGCTATAATTTTAAAACTGAGGTTTTTTAGTTACATTTGAGATGTTTTTATCTCAACTAAATAGCTATTATCTTAGCAAATTATGAAACAATTGTCAAGCACTTTTTTGCAGATTATCCAGATTTCAAGGAAATAACAGCGTGTCTTCCGTTACCAATCACTACAAAACCCTAAAGATTAGCCCAACCGCAACCCAAGCCGAGATTAAACAAGCATACCGCCGTTTAGTCAAATTATTTCATCCAGACAGCCGCAGCGACACAGCGAATCACGAAGAAATTGTCCGCCTCAATGCAGCCTATGAAATATTAGGAGACACCGAACACAGACAATCTTACGATCGCCAATTTTCCCAGCCCAGCGAACATCAATCACCAGCCGCACCAAACGTCACCCGCCAGCAAAAACAAACAGCACGGGAAGCCGATGAACAAATGGAACAGTGGCTGATTAAAGTATACAAACCAGTCAATAGAATGCTCAACAGCATCTTGAAGCCGCTTAAAAAGGAAATAGACGAATTGTCAGCAGATCCGTTTGATGATGAACTGATAGAAAAGTTTGGAACTTATATTGAAACCAGCCGCGACTTTCTCAAAAAAGCTCATAACTTTCTGATATCGGTGCCCAATCCACCTAATGTAGCCGGAGTGGCGGCCCATCTCTACTACTGCATCAATCAAGTCGGAGACGGGATAGAAGAATTGCATTTATTTACCCTTAATTATGACGATCGCCATTTGCACACAGGTCAAGAACTTTTTAGAATTGCTGCTAGACTGCGGCGGGAAGCACAGGAGGAATTGAAATTTAAAAATTAGTGAAGAAGTTATTGGTTATTTGTTATTAGTTATTTGTTATTGGTTATTCGTTTGGGGCTGCCAATAACCCAATACGGTTCAGTTAAGCCCGATCCCCCCTAACCCCCCTTAAAAAAGGGGGGGACAAGAAGGTGCTGCGAAGTCCCCCTTTTTAAGGGGGATTTAGGGGGATCTCCGAGGAATAAACAGTTTTAACCCAAGCGTATTGGCCAATAACCCATAACCCATTACCAATGCCCAATTCCCAATGCCCAATTCCCAATTCTCCAATTTTCAAATTCCAAAAAGAACTTGAATTCGCTTGCGAATTTTAATAAAAGGAGTTTGTTCCAGAGAGTCGTCATCCAACAATCCCAAATCTCTCAAAGCTTGCTGGCGTTCCGACAATTTTTGAGCAATCTGATCTGCTAAATTCGGCTGTTCTATTAAAAGTTTTTGCAAGTCGTGGCGTTCCACAATAAACAAAATTGCATCTTCGCTAGTTTTAACAGTCGCTGTTCTTGGAGTTCCCAACAGCAAAGATATTTCCCCAAAAAACTCGCCCTCGTGAAGCGTCGCAATATACTGATCGGCTTTTTCAGAAAGAACTTCTACAGCACCAGAAAGAATAATATAAAAAGAATCGCCAGGGTCCTCTTCTTTACATACAATCTGTCCCGCTGGAAACAGTTGTCGGTAGCCGTATTCAATTAACTGTCGCAGTTCTAAATCAGTACACTGTTCAAAATAAGTTACTCGTCGCAACAAATCTCGCAGCGTCCAATTATTAGGCGATTTAGCGCCGGGCTTTTTATGCTCGGAAACGGTGGAGTTAGATTTGAGTTCGGCTGAATGTTTGGCATTCTGCGGGAAAACTTGGCCGTTGGAATTATCCTCTTTGCGATCGTGAAAAAGTTTAGTTATTTCTTGCGGGTTTCGCAGCCACAAATCCCGCTGGGGAAATGGAATTTCGATATTTCGGTGGCGAAATTCGTAATCTATTAAAAAATTGACCGCACTTTTAATGGCATCGCTTTCCTGCGGCTCGTCAATCCAAACTAAAAGTTCAAAATCTAAGGCATTATCTCCAAAACCGCGAAACCATACTTTAGGAGAAGGATGTGACAAGACATTGGATTCCATCCGCGCCGCAATTAACAGCGCTTCGGTAACTATTACTGGGTCAGAACCGTAAGCAACGCCGATGGGGATGCGGAGGCGGCATCTGGGGTCTCTGTAACTCCAGTTAATAATGTTGGTTTCGACAAACTTAATATTTGGTATGATTACAAACAGTCCGTCAATTGTTTTGATAATTGTGGAGCGAATTGAAATTGTCTCTACTGTTCCTAATAAGCTGTCTATTTCAATAAAATCTCCGACTCTAATTTGGTGTTCTAATAGCAGGGTGAGACCGCTGATAAAGTTGCTGGCGAGATTTTGCAATCCGAAGCCGAAACCAATGCCGACAACGCCTGCTAAGACGGTGAGAGAAGTGAGGTTGATGCCGGCACCTTGCATGACGAAGATACAGCCAAGAGTTGCTAGAATATAGCTAATGATGGTGGAAATTGATTCTCGACTGCCGCGATCCAATCCCATCCGAACTAGCAGGCTGCGCTTGATTCCTTCGCTGATCAGACGAGCTATAATTAAGGCAAATATAGCTAAGATGAGTAGTTTGAATATTGCGTTGATGGACAGATGAGTGTCCCCAATATAAAATAGCGGGGTTGTCATCACACCAGACAAATTTTCAAAAAAGCGATCGGCTCGTTCAGTAATCCAATTCATTAATATTTGGTAATTGGTGATTGGTGATTAGTTTTGGTCGCAACTGAACTGCAAACGGCTAACTATTGCAAAAGCTTAGACGAAAAAATCGAATAGTAGAGTGTCCAGTGTTGCAAAAAAAATTGACGATCGCACTTGCTTAAAGACTGGTAACTGATGGATTATAAATTGATAGCGAGAAACTGTGAAAGTAGCGCTATTTTCTGCCGGATATCTGTGTTGTGGCGCAAATCCGGGCCTGGGGATCGATCGGCAATGTGTTGCCAATATGTGGAAAATTCGTATAACTTCATCGAAAGCACCCTCAAATAATCGGAAAATTCCAGCAAAAATTGGTTTATCCTTAAGAAAGTAAGTCCTTCACAGAACTTAACAAACTTACTCTACTTGACTTTTATGCAGTGCATCATCAATCGTCGGGCACAGTTTTCGGCGAGTCACCGGTACTGGCTACCGGAGTTGAGCGAAGCCGAGAACTTTGAACGGTTTGGCCCAACAGCCCGCGCACCGGGACACGGACACAATTACGTTCTTTACGTTTCCATGATAGGAGAACTCGACGAGTACGGCATGGTGCTCAACCTGTCTGATGTCAAGCACGTCATCAAGCGGGAAGTTACCAAGGATCTCGATTTTTCCTACCTTAACGAAGCGTGGCCGGAATTTGAGCAGACTCTGCCAACTACCGAAAACATAGCACGGCAAATTTGGCTGCGGCTAGCTCCTCATTTGCCTCTGAGCAAAATTCAATTGTTTGAACACCCCGAACTTTGGGCTGAATATTTAGGAAACGGAATGGAAGCTTATCTAACTTTGTCTACTCATTTTAGCGCCGCCCACCGGTTAGCTCGTCCCGACTTGAGCTTTGAAGAAAACTCGGAAATTTATGGCAAATGTGCTCGTCCTAACGGTCACGGTCACAACTATCATTTAGAGGTGACTGTTAAAGGGGAAATGGATGCGCGGACTGGGATGATTGCTGATTTGGGAGCTTTGCAAAAAGCGATCGACGATTATGTTGTTGAACCGTTCGATCACACTTTTTTAAATAAGGATATTGCTTATTTTGAGAAAGTTGTGCCGACTGCGGAAAATATTGCGGTTCGGATTGGGCAATTGTTGCGATCGCCCGTTCGGGAATTGGGCGCCGAATTGCACAAGATTAAACTGATTGAAAGTCCGAACAATAGCTGTGAAATTTACGGCGCTGATTTGGATGTAGCCGCGAATTCCAGCCAGCCAGAAGCTGTTTTAGTTAAAGTTTAGAGCTAAAAATTAGGTTGGTTGGGGTGGATTCATATCAAATCCTTTCTTCATCGGAATGATATAAACGAAACGGAGGACACGGCAGTGCCGTGTCCCTACATTAATCGCGGTAGGGAAACGGCACTGCCGTGTCCTCGCTTGTCACTCCGGCGTAGCCGGAATTGATATCACCCGGATATTTGGCTAATTAATTGTGCAGATTGGTGAAGCCACCCCAACCAGCTTGTTGAGGATTTCAAGGTTTTTTTAACCGGATGAGGCGCGAGAGTATATGCTTCGACAAAATTTGCACAGCCAGAATTATTGGCATTTTTCCTGAGAAGTCAGACGTAGCCCGTATTTTGGAGATAGCACCGCCAGCATTCCTCGTCTCAGTTATTCTAACTGCTGAGAGTATGAGGTCGATCGCCCGATCGCTGACAAGCAAGCACTAATTTCTCCTAGGTGAGTTGACGTTTATGCGGGTCTCAAATGTAGCTCTCTTGACTCTGGCCGCCCTCGCATCCCAGAATTTAATTACCAATACTAACGCCGCTCCTGCTGCACCTCCCGTCTCTGCTGAAACACCGCAGACCAGCAGCTTTGTTGATGCGATAAATACTACCGCATCCCGTCCTGCCCAGGCGATGAGCGCGCCTGAGACGATCGCCCACGAACAATTTTCCCCACGAATTGCGGTAAAATCGCAGACTGGTTTGGTGGTAGCAGCCGCCGGGCCGCAGTTATCTGCTGCGGAAAATACTCCTGCTGTATCCGGCGATGAACTCACAAAATCTTTACAAGAAACCTGGCTGACTAAATTAATTAAAAATGGAGCCGAAAGCAATCCTCAAGTTCGCGAAGCTTTCGATTTTATTTCCCCGATCTCTGGTAGTTCTGAATCTGGATATAGTTTTAACAATACGATAAATCTGCTCAATATCTTACTAATTCTTGGGACTGTATTTCCACCAGTGACAATTGCCTTTTTTTGGCTGATGCGGCGGCTGGTAGTCAAACAGTTAGTTGCTGATGCAAATCAAAGATTGCAGGGCATTGGCGTGCTAGAATCTGAGCTGAATAATTCTAGCCAACTAACTCAAAAGTTAAGAGATGAATTGGAGGCGCAACTGAGTGCCGCTAAACAATCTATTGATTTTTTAAGTAGAGAAACTGAAATTTCTAAATCCTCGGTCGAGCAAATTGAAACCCTCAAATCTCAATTTTTGATGCACCTGCAAGTTTTGCTGACAGAAGTTTATGATAAAAAATCTCAAATTGTTCAAGAAATCTCGCAAGTTCCCGCAATTGTTGCCAAGGAAGCTGTCAAACTCGCACCTCAACCGCAGTTAAACGATTCCCAAGCTTCGCAAACATCATCTGGTGATGGGGAAAATTTGATTGCTGACGATTATATCAAGCAAGGCGAAGGACTTTATTTGAAAGGCGATTACGATGAGGCAGTAGTCTGCTTTGAAAAGGCTATTTTAATGAATAATAATTTGGATGAGGCTTGGTATTGGCGCGGAAATGTGTTAATAAAAATGCAGCGCCAAGAGGAAGCACTCGCCTGTTATGACCAAGCAATATCGATTAAACCGGATAACTACGAAGCGTGGTATGGTAAAGCGAATTTTCTGGCAAAATTGCACAAGTATGAAGAGGCGATCGCCTGTTATGAGCAAGCAAGTTCGAGGGAGTCTCAAAAATATGCTTGTTGGCACAGCATAGCAGCTTTGTTGGGTAAATTGCAGCATTACGAAGCAGCGATCGCCAGTTACGATCGCGCCCTGGCTATCAAAGCAACCGACAGCGAAATTTGGCACAACCGAGGCGCGATGTTAGGGAAAGTACAGCAGTACGCACAAGCAGTCGATTCTTACGATCGCGCTCTTGCTCTCAATCCCAACAGATACGAAACTTGGTACAATCGAGGCAATATGCTGTGGAAACTACTCAGCTACAGCGATGCGATTGATTCTTACGATCGAGCTTTGGGCATCCGGGACGACAAATACGAAGTTTGGTACAATAAAGGTGCTGTGTTCGGAAAAATGCAACGGTATCAAGAGTCGATCGCAGCCTACGACAAAGCAATCGCCATTAAACCGCAGGATTTTGAAGTATGGCACAACCGAGGTGCAGCTTTCGATAAGCTGTCGCAACACGAAACAGCAATTGCATCTTACGACAAAGCAATTACCCTTAATTCGGAGTGTTACGAAGCTTGGTTTGCTAAAGGCGAATCTTTGGCAAAATTGCAGAAGCACGAAGAAGCGATCGCAGCTTATGAAAAAGCGATCGCGATCAAGCCAGACTCCTACGATGCCTGGCATCACTGCGGTACAGCTTTGTCAGCATTAAACCGCTACGAAGAAGCAATGGCAGCTTACGATCGGGCGATCGCGATCAAGCCGGAAAATGGTGAAGCTTGGCGCGATCGAGGTGCGATCGTATCAGAATTAAAGCAAGATACAGAAGGATTTGCTGCGGGCGAAAAAGAGAGTTAAATTCAGCCATAATCCGATGAATATTCGGATAGTTAGTCAAGGACAAGGTACACTGTTTCCTGGGCAGTCTAATTTTATTGTTTGCGATCGTTCATTACAATTGATTTGTAGTCAGGACTTTATATCTATTCTGATTGCATAGGAATTAATCCAAAATCAGGACACGGCAGTGCCGTTTCCCTACCACGATCACCGGGCATTTTCGGCACGCCGATGCTGTTCACCATGCCGCAGGCGGTGCAGGACGCACTGGCCGCCGGCGTGCCCTTCCCCAGCCGGCTGGGCACCCCGGCCGATTACG
>JANPMV010000055.1:0-25689 GCA_031427135.1 Cyanobacteria bacterium VAR_87_metabat_62
TTGGGCGAGGCGGAGCCTCTGGATATGAGTTCCCAGGCAGAGCCGGGGAACGAGGGATTTCCTGTTGTTGAAATTATCACATAGCCGTAATAAGGGTGTCAAGATAAAAATCTTAATATTCACCTACAAATTGCTCGTGAACCCATAGGAATTCGCGCCGTCTGTTCTGCACTCGAACCAAGCCACCAAAACCAGGATCTTTTGCTTTTAGCAGCGCGTGTAATTCTCGCAAAATCGAGCCTTGGGCACGCATTGCTGCTTCGCCCTGTTGCCAATCAGGAGTATCCATTTCGGTTGACAAATTAGTAGCTAAATCGCTTCCTTTCAATGTAGACTCGATGCTTTTTTGTCCTAAATCGAGTTCTTCTTCAATGCCTTTGTAGGTGGCTTCGTCTAGCATGAACTTAGTGGCAGAGGCTGCGACAGGTAAGACTAGACTCAGGGTTCCGGTCAAAATTTTGAGATAGGGGGCTGCTTTGGTAAACCATGCGCGCGATACTTCCAATTCATAAACTCCTTTCTGCTTGTCGTGAGGATTTAAGGCGGGAAGTGGTTGACGAGAGTGTTCGCACCAGAGGGTAATTTGCAATTTTGTACTCATCCATTTTGGGCGATCGAAAAACTTGGGATCGATCGGCTTGAAACTGAACAGGCGCGGGCCATCTTTCGCTTCATCGGTGAGCATTTGCATCAGCGACGCAAATTCTTCATCGACTTTGCTGAGAATAATCCGCTGTTCCTGAGACAATGACTGATATCGTTCTTGATTTCTACTATCGACAATTACTAAATCTTGGCGGATGATTTTTAGCTCGTCTTTGACAATTTTTTGGAATTGCTGAATGCCGATTTCTTGGGATGGAGGTTGAGCAGTCGGTGCGTTATTCAGCAGGCGATCGATGTTTTGCCATCTACCACAGGCTGAACATGGATAATCATGACGATTATCTTTTTTGCTCTCAATTAGTTTCTCTACCTCAAATAAGCCGTTTCCAGGCAAATTTTTACCGCAAGGTGCAATGCAGGGAACCATCACATTACATCGCAATCCTTCCCAGAAATTCTCGACTAGCCATTTAATCTCTGCGGTGAGATAAGACAAAAACCGTTCGGGATAAGCTGCCCGCACGGTGATTTTGACATCAGTATCAATATATTCCAGCAATGCCCGACCGTTGTAGTCGTCGTCAAGCATCAAACCGCGTTGCCAATGAATACTTTTTTCGTAATTGCATCGCCCCAGTGAGTATTTGTGCAAGCGCACAATCAACTGGTAAAACAATCCTTCTGCTACTGCAAGTTGTCCGCGATCGTCCACAATGCGGCAGATTTGTACTTGTTGTCTGTCTCCGGCTTCCGGTTGCTGTCCCCAATTGGACAATTCCGGGCGTGTATCGGGTACAAGTTGAGCAATCAAGCTGGTATTGCTGGGTTTAGCTGGGTCGAGCACCACGCGATAGGACAAATCGAAGCGTTCCATCAGCTTTAGAAAGATGGGATGCAGTTGTTTCGGATAGCCATTCTCGCCTGGAAACGGGGGATTTCTCCATAATTCACTGAGATGTTCAAAGTCTACTAAACCGTTGCGGCGGCGGGTCAATTGATCATCAAGTACGAAACTAATTGCCTTTGCTAGCCAGTCGGGTTTGAGGATGACAATATCCCGCAGTATTGGATCGTAATGGTAATGGATGATATGCCCCAAGGTATGGGAAATGCGAAGGAAAAGTTCTGCTTGTTCCTTATCGATTCCGTGTTGAGTGCAGATGGTAATAACTTCATCGTAGGGCAGATAGGCTTGGTCGTTTGTCTGCAAGATTTCCCGCACTCGCTGCCATTTGGCGGGAACGGAACGTCCCATTTCGGGAAGAGAGGCGGCGACATTAGCGATCGCCTTTTTTAATTCTGCCACGCCGTTGCAGGAGTTCTGAGCGTCTGGTTTGCTGTTGACATGGAAGAAGCCAAGCACCGTATCGCTACCGAATCGATCGCAAATTTCCTGTCTGTCAATGTCGGGTTGTCGCTGTCCGGGGCCGCCGTGGGTGGCGACTACTAGCACCTTGGCATCTGGTTCGCGATGTTTGATCAGAGTAATCCACTCTTTGACAAAGCCTTGCTGGGGGCCTTCCCGTGGCTTCCACACCACCAGATACACGGCTGGAGCGCTGAAAAACAACTGGTGCGTGGGTCGATAAACGGGTTGACCGCCAAAATCCCAACCATTGAGGGATATCTCTGTGTCGCTGTCGGGATGGGTGACAATGACTGGCTTAATTTCAATGCCGTGAGTGGTGGGACGACTTTCTAGCCATTCATCTTCTCGCAATGCTCCGAGGAGACAACTCTTGCCCACTTCGCCTTCACCGATCAAAATTAGTTTGGCTTCATTTAGGGTGATCTTTGCTTCTGCTTGTGCTCGCAGGTATTGGAAGAGGGCTTTAGTACCTTGTTCATAGGCGGCGGCGAGATCAGGATTAAGAGGGTTGTTTTTGAGGCTAAGCCGTTGCAACTGGGTGAGGAAGGCGATCGCTTGTGGCAGTTCGCTCAGTTGATTGTTGTTAAGATTAAGCCGTTGCAACTGTGTGAGGGAGGCGATTGTCTCTGACAGTTCCCTTAGTTTGTTGTTTTGGAGGTACAGCTCTTGCAACTGGGTGAGGAATGGGATCGTCTCTGGCAGTTTCCACAGTTGGTTATTGTAGAGGTCAAGCACTCGCAACTGAGTGAGGGATATGATCACCTCTGGCAGTTTCCACAGTTGGTTGTTGTGGAGGTAAAGCACTTGCAACTGAGTGAGAGATGCGATCGCCTCTGGCAGTTCAGTCAGTTGGTTGTTGCTGAGGTTAAGCTCTTGCAACTGGGTGAGGGAGGCGATCGCCTCTGGCAGTTTCCTCAGTTTCAGACCCCTAAGATCGAGTGTTCTTGCTCCCCATAGCCGTGCCTGTTCAATGCGCTGCTGTGCTTCCCGATCGCCCTCATTTTCTAACATTGCCAATTCCTTATTGTGATTTTTGTATATAAGTTCGATCGTCGCCTTTTGAGATGAAAGGACGATCTTGAGACATGATTTGATTTTGAATATTGCTTAATCTCACTACAAAATAACACGAATATTTTGGCGATTCGTGAGGTTGGAGTAAATTCGCTAATCGAGGGTTTGTTAGTGGGTTTGGGCGAGGCGGAGCCTCTGGATCTGCGTTACCAGGCAGAGCCTGGGAACGAGCTAAACCGGGTTTTTGAGTTGGAGTGCGATCTGCCTAGTCCAAGAAACCTGGTTTCTGGGAGATTTTTCACATCCTCACCGAGATTTTGGTGAGAAACCCGGTTTCTGAGGCCCTGCGCGACTAGGAAGAAATCGGGTTTCTGCGATCGCGATCGACTCTTGTGGGTTTGGCTAATTTACAATTCTGTTGTTGAGCTATGGAGCGATCGTCTGACTCGATTCAATCTTTGCTGACGAAGCTGTTCTGCCAACATCGCGTTAATTTCTCCTAATTCTAAGTTGACTTCTTGAACCTCCATCCGAGTTCGGCGGAGGTTAGATAGTAAACGTTTAGATGTTTCTGGATCGGGGATGCGCGGTTGTTTATTCATGGCAAATTATATTCCATCTTAACTTCTTCAATACTACGCTCCAGTGCCGGAATCCTTGCTTGGGTTCGTGCTATAGCTCGTTCCAGTAATTGTAGCATATCAGGAGAGGCAAGAGGTTGAGATTGGGCAATTTGAAGCTGGATAGTAGATAGTTGAGAGTAAGAAGATTCAGCATCTTCGGCGGCACTTTTCATTTCATCTAGTGCCGTAATCGTTGCCTCCGTCTCTCCAAATAGTTCAAAAATGGTTAATTCCAAAGCTAAAGCCTCATTGACAATATCTAAAGCCTGCTGTTTCAATTGATTGATAACTTCACTTGTTCTTGATGGTAAATCAGCCATATTTACACCCATACAATAAGTTATTGCTGCAATTAAATTTTAACAGAAAAATGTACATCTAGAAGCTCTCCCGCAAAATGTCTTCCCCCAACTCGGCACGAATCTCTTCCACACTAGGAAAGTCTTGTCCCCACGTTCCAGCTAGGGAATAAACCAGTTCCGCCCAAGGAGTCGAAGTATCTAATGTAGCGATCGACTCCTGAGCATTCAGGTGCTGGGCACGAATAAACTCAGCGAAAGTCAAAATTTCGCTGGCTTGCTCTTGGGGAAGGGTTTTAACGATCGCGTAGAGTTGTTCAATGATAGTCATAATCTGGTTGTGATCGAGTATGTTTATCGCAATTCAATCTAACTTATTTCATGTTATCATAAAATCACTTCAGAGCAGAAGGGAACGACTATGCAAACCCAAGAAAAACCAGCAATCGCCAAGCAACCATCAACCAAAAAACGCCACTACACCCCAGAGGAATATCTCGCATTAGAAGAAAGTGCGATCGACAAAAGTGAATATCATGATGGAGAAATCATACCAATGACAGGCGGAACCGCAAACCATAACAAAATCGCACTGAATTTTTGCCGAAAATTCCCCTTGACTGTGAATGGTCAAGATTACGAGACATTTATCAATGATATGCGCCTGTGGATACCCCTAACTCGCCGCTACGTCTATCCCGATATCATGGTCATTCAAGGAGAACCAGTCTATCAAGGAAGTAACAAAACAGTTGTCACAAATCCTGTGGCAATCGTCGAGGTTTTATCCAATTCAACCAAAGACTACGATCGCGGTGGAAAATTTCTCGCCTATCGCTCAATTCCTGAATTTCAGGAATACATTTTAATTGACCAATATAGCTATCATATCGAACAATTTGCCAAAAACTCTAATGGCAAATGGGTATTAACAGAATATGATTCAGAGGAATCTGTATTAACCCTAGAATCGGTAGAGTTTCAAATGCTGCTGACAGAGATTTACGAACGAATTAATTTTGATATTGAAGACGAAGAAGTAAACGAGACAACAACTGAAATTGAATAAATCTAAGAAACCGGGTTTCTGCGACAATTTTGGCATCCTAACCCAAATTAAGTGAAGAAACCCGGTTTCTGAACCCTGCCAACCATCTAAGAAACTGGGTTTTTGAGCTTTGCCCGATCGTGCGATTTGAGCAAATTCCCCACATCGGGCCCAGCCGGGATGATGCAGCCCGGATTTAACGGGAACAAATTGCCGTAGTAATCGCGCTTCACAGCCTCCAAATCGCAAGTACCCGCAACTCCCGGTAATTGATACAAGTCGCGCAGGTAAGCTCCCAAATGCTCGTAATCCTGAATGCGGCGCACGTTACATTTGAACAAGCTGTAGTAAACTGCATCAAAACGGAATAAGGTAGTAAATAGTCGCACATCTGCTAATGTTACCCGATCGCCGCAAAGGTAACGACTCATCGAGAGCGATCGATCGATCTCATCCAAAACAGCAAACAATTCACTACAAGCCGAGTCATACGCAGCCTGAGTTTGCGCGAAACCGCAACGATAAACACCATTATTCACCGATTGGTAAATCTTCTCATTCCACTCGTCAATTTGCGATCGCAAATCTACAGGATACAAATCCATTTGATTGCTAGCAAACTCGTTAAACTCCGAGTTTAGCATTACAATAATTTCCGAACTCTCGTTATTGACGATCGCCCTTTTCGAGTCATCCCACAACACCGGCACCGTACATCGCCCCTGATAGCCCGGTAAAGCCAACTGGTAAAGTTCCCGCATCGTATTACAGCCAAAAGTCTCCGACTCCATCACCCAAAGTCCCCCTTCCGAAGGATAGACAATCGATACCGCGATCGCATCTTCCAGTCCTTTAAGTGCTCGCGTTACCAAAGTGCGGTGCGCCCAAGGGCATCCTGTACCCACAAACAGGCGATATCGTGCCGTGGCGGGCCCGTAAGGGTTGTCTGGTGCTGTCGAGACAAAATTGCGGAAACTGCTGCTGGGGCGAATGTATGCTCCCGTGCGATCGGGCGGTGCGAGTTTTGACATCATTAATTGCCACATTGATGTCCAGACAAATTTGCCGAGTTTGACTGTTACTGATGAAGGAAGTGATTTGTTTTTCACAATCGGATTGAAACAAGTTTACTAAACATAATTTGTTTATTTTAACTTAGATTGCCATGCAGGGTTGAAACGAGGCAGAGCCCCGCGATCTGTATTTCCAGGCAAAGCCTGGAAACAAGTCTACTCGTTACCAGGCTCTGCCTGGTAACGCCGATCCAGAGGCTCTGCCTCGCTCTTTTCCCTCACCTAAAAACGAATTTTCTATCATCTCCCAGAGCCTATTTCAGCATAAGCTAGATCGACTAATCGGCGAGCCACAGTTTGAATTCCGGTATGCTCGTAATAATTGGTAGTCATGTCTAGAAACGCCGCCACATAATCTAACTTGTTGTCAGCAATATCGATGTACTGATTCATACTCCGCAAAATTGATTCCGGTGTCAAACCCCGACTAGCTACCAAATTATTCATCCAACCTTGAGCCGATCCAAAAGTAGCAGTGATAAAACCCAATTTATCACCAACACTACCCCCAGGAATTAGATTGCCAATGCTTTGAAATGATGAGTTTTGCTGTAGGGAGGCAGGACTCAATCCTGCGAGGATACTTTGCGCTTTTTTGATAAAATCCGGGCCGAGGGGAATTAAACCGTCAACGCAAACTAAAGCCGCCATTCGCATGATTGATTCATTTTTGTAATCGGACAAAGCATTGCCAAAGCCACCAATATTGTTAATCGAAATATTGTTAAGTTTGCAGAGGGCGATTAATTCGACAACGACTTTGATGCACAAGTCAAGAGTTTGAGCGATGTCAGCTTTTGGAGTCACGCTACTGAGAAATGAGAGAAAGCCGATTTTTTGACCGATTTTATTGGCGACGGCGCTGGCGGCTAAGGCTGTGTCGGCCCGATCGACAATTTGGTACAATCCGACTGTGGCTTGATACGGTTGGTTGGGATCTGCGTAAAGCGCGATCGCCCGATCGCGGATTTTGTTGACTAAAGTGCGATCGGTTTCCCCCGTAACCGCTTGAATAGTATTGTCAAAACCCGTGAGATTGTTCCACTCTCCCGGAACCACAAAATCGAGAGATTTTAACATCATCACAGTCACGCCACCAGACGGCAAATTGTCAACCAGTTCCGCAATAGATTTACTCACAGCAAACTCCTGAATAGCCTGATTTAAAAGTGTTCTTCCAAATACTCCAGCCTCGGGTAAAGGAATTCCAGAAAAGTCTAAATTCTGACGGATGCCAGCGGTTAATAGTTTTGAGTTATAATAATTCCCAAGCAGCGAACTTACATATGACAGTCATCATGGCAAAACTTACACTTCAAGTCCGAACAGATGATAATTTGCTAGATCTGCTTGCCAAGTCAGAGTCTGGGGCTTGGGTTATTGCAGAAGACAGGGTTCAGAGAATTACTCATGTTCAAGTTATAAACTTTGTCGGATCACAGATGATTGAAGGTATATTTGACCGAAGCGCCAGCTATAGAAAAGAGGATAATAGGCTTGTTGTAAAGTTTTTAGACGGGCGTATTGTCAATTGCAATGTTCAGTTTGTTGGACAAAACCCTGTCCGCTATATTTGAGATGTACTAATTCATTACCTCCATGACGCTTAACTAAAATTTATGGATTTCACAGCCACTTTAAATCAGATCGTCGCCCTCAGCATTCAAGATCGGATTCGTCTTGTACAAGCAATCTTGGAAAGTATAGCGGCAGAACAGGTTCACCCCAACCTTACAGAGTTTCAAAAGCAGGAACTCGATCGCCGAATTAATGATTCTGAAGCAAATCCTGAAAATGTGCTGACTTGGGAAGAAGTTAAAGCTTCAGTCAAAGCACGAAAATGAACTATGAATCCAGTGCCGTGGTAAAATAACTATCGCCAAATAGAAACAAATAAAATATGACTGCTGCTGTTAACACAACTCCAGGATTAGCATCGCGCTTAGTAAACGGCGTACTCTCCATCAAACCTTTGGCCGATTTAGCCAAGCACCAAGCGCGGGAAATGATGATTAAAAGAGCCGAAAGAATCGGCGTGCATTGGCGGCAAGATGCCCAAGCACTTTTAGCCCGGAATTGGGATGCAGAATTGTTCAGCGTCCAAAATCCCGATCTGGTTTACCCTAAATATTATCTAACTTCATTTCACGCCTACGAAAAGGGTAATATGAGTTGGGAAGCTGCCACAGAAGTTGAAGTTGCCGCCCGTGCAGTTCACGCTGGAATTTGGCCGGAAGCAGGTGCAGAAGGGGATGCTAAACTCCGAGAAAGTTATCACGAAATTGTCAAATCTCAAATTGCCAAAGCACCGCAAGATATTGTAGATTTAGGATGCAGCGTGGGCATGAGTACCTTTGCCATTCAGGATATTTACCCCCAAGCAAAGATTGTCGGCGTTGATTTGTCGCCTTATTTTTTAGCCGTTGCTCAATACCGTTCTCAGCAAAAACAAGCTGAATTGTCAACCCGAAAATCTCCCACTTGGGTTCATGCTGCTGCTGAATCTACTGGTTTGCCTGGGAATTCTTTCGATTTAGTTTCTATCTTTCTAGTCTGTCATGAATTGCCGCAGAAAGCAGCAAAGGAAATATTCCGAGAAGCGAGGCGTTTACTGCGCCCTGGCGGACATTTGGCAATTATGGATATGAATCCACAATCTGAAGTTTATGCCAAAATGCCTCCTTATATTTTGACTTTGCTCAAGAGTACGGAGCCTTATTTGGATCAGTATTTTGGGTTGGATATCGATCGAGCTTTGGTAGATGCTGGTTTTGCTACGCCGACGATAACTTGCAATACTCCCAGACACCGGACGATTGTTGCTGAGGCAATAAATAGTCAGGGTTGATGTTTAAATAATGTTTGCGATCGATGATGCTTAAAAAGTGTCATCGACTACTTCTTAGTCTGCGGAGGCGGACTTCGTTTGTATAGTCGTGGTTTCAACCGCCTGACTATGCTACCGTAGATACTTTGTCGTACTCTTCACTGTGTTTTTGCACTGCATCCCAGATATCAACTTTTTGCTGAAGATTCAGCCAAAGTTGAGGGCCATTCCCCAACGCTTTCCCAATCCGAATTGCCATGTCTACTGTAATTGGTCTTTGACCTAAAACAATTTCGTTGACACTACGGCGGGATACACCAAGTATCTCAGCAAACCTGGTTTGAGTCATTTCAATATCTTCAAGCAAATCTGAAATGACCTCGCCCGGATGTACTGGTCTGACTTTCCTCCCATAAATGATGTCTTGTATGTCTTTCATGTAATTTTCCTTACGATTGAAGTTGAATTTTTAGATTTTGTTTTATGGAAAGAGTGATAATCTTCGAGTTCTATGTGGCTGAGCTAAGCCGATGCTTTTGGCTGTCAATGACGCTCCAAAACTGAATGCGTAGGCGCAAGCCGGGGCGTAGCCATCGCACTATAGCAATCCTAAATCATTTGCATAATAATTCTTGTAGAGGCAAACCCCCCGTGGTTGCCCGATAGATAGGGGTAGGCACTCTTGGCACTACCCCTACAAGTTTATCTGAATCATTTACGATCGCACTAGCGGTACAATTAACACAGTCAGACAGCAGTCTGAGCTACAACATTTTGATAAAACCCTAAATTAAGCACACATCATGAACCCGACAGCCCCTCCTCAAAATGCGATCGACTGTTTGCAAGTTATTTTGGATGCGACTGCATCGAAAAATTACGAGCTTTTTACGACAGTCGGCGATGCAGGCTACAAAGCTGCCATTACACAAGAAATGTTTGATGATGTTAGCGAGCACCTCGGTTCACGCCTGCAAAACGGATATTCAATTACTTATTTTGGCGATCTAAAACAAGGTGATGATCCGATTTATTTGTGGAAGCTGAGTTTTGCAGATGGTGGAGATGAATTTGTGGCACGCATGGCTATGAATGGAGACAAAGTTGCTGGGATTTTTATCGTTTGATGTCAGATTAAGTGATATCAATTCCGGCTGCGCCGGAATGACATAGAGGAGACGGCACTGCCGTGTCCCTACAATTGATCGCAGTAGGGACACGGCACTGCCGTCTCCTCCGTCTCCTCTTGTTTTACGCGGACTGAAGTCCTGACTGCGAACCTATTTAATTGTGGTTGTTTCAGGATACTTGATATTAGCCGATCGATCGCCCACAACGCTCAATCGAAATCTATCCGGCGGTACAAAGGTGATTCCCCGGCGGGTTGGACGAATTGCCCGATCGAGATTTGAGACAAATTCACGGTTTGTCAACACCGTTGCTAACACCAGCTTCATTTCAAACATCGATAATGCCATCCCGATGCAGCTTCGACTACCGCCTCCAAATGGTAAAAATTCCGAGGCGGAAAACTTGCGATCCAAAAATCGATCGGGATTGAATTGAGTCGGATTTTCGTAGGTTTGGGCCCGACGGTGCGCCAAATAAACACAGGGGATTAAAATCGTTCCCGGTTCATAGGTATAGCCTTCGAGTTCGATCGCCCGTTTTACCTTGCGCGGCTGCGAAATTAAGGCGATCGGATAAATCCGCAGCGCTTCCTTGCAGACTGCTGTTAAATAGGGAGATTGCGAAAGTGCGATCGGATCGGGATTTTCGCCCAATTCATCCAATTCTTGGCGCAATTTAGCGAGACATTCGGGCATCTGATGCAGCCAGTAAAACGCCCAAGTCAAGGCCGATCCAGTGGTTTCGTGTCCCAACAGCAACAGCGTCATCAACTGATCGCGCAATTCTCGATCGCCAATGGATTCGCCCATGTCGTCGCGCGCCATCATCAACACCGACAGAATATCCGTGCGAGAAGCATCGAGGGAATGCGATCGCCGATCGGCAATTTCCGCATAAATCAGCGAGTCAATCTGCGCCATTTGCTCCAAAAACTGCCCCCACGGGCTCCAGGAACCCAAATTTTGCTGCAACGGGCTAAAGAAAAATTGGATCGAATAAAGTTCAGAAGTAATCGCCTCCAAAAGATTGCTGAGCAACTGTTTCAGCCGTTCGTATCGCTCTCCCGGCACTAATCCAAACACGACTTGTAAGATTACTTGTAGCGAAATTTCTGACATTTCTTGGCGGACTGCGATCGAATCTGAGGCTTTCCAGTCGATCGTCTGCTTTTTCGTCAAATCAACAATCAAATGCCCTTGACTGTGCAACTGTTCGCGATGCAGTGCAGGCATTAATAGCTGTCGCTGCCGCAGATGTCGCGGCCCTTCGTTCATAATTAGCGACTCATTTCCCACTAACGGGCGAAATACGTTTGTCACTTTGCCAAATTCAAAGGCATCGGAAGCGGTCGTAAACACCGCCTGTATGGCTTCTGGATTGCCTAGAAACACGACGGGAGGCGAAGCGGGCCCCAACACGCGGGCGGTAAATGTATCGCCGTATTTGGCAGAGTTGCGATCAAAAAATGCGATCGGGTCAGCTACCAGCGAAAGCGTTTGGAACAAAGCAGGAGAACGAGATCCGGTAGGCAATGTCATTGGAAAACTGGCGATACACAACATTTCTAGTGTATTTTGACATATTTGCAAATTTCTCGATCGACCGTTGGCATCCTGAAATTTATCTGCGGTCGATCGGCGGTTGGCTAGAAACCGGATTTCTGAGCGTAAGTCATAATTAACTTAGCGCAAGGCGGTCGATCGCCCATAATATCAATTCCGGTTGGATCGGTAGTGTTCAAATGTCGTCCAAACAGTTAACAGTCAACAGTCAACAGTTAACAGTTAACAATCATTTCTCCTGAGCGCAACCGGAATTGATATAACTCCCGCCCTCAGCCGCCGCGCAACTGCTGCACCAAGTGAACTAATTCCGGTAAAATTAGCTTTTCCACAGCTAGTTTTACGCCATTGCTAGAGCCGGGAAGAGAAAACACTAACTTGCCTTGATACACGCCTGCAACCGCCCGAGAGGCGATCGCCCTCGAACCAATTTCTTGATAGCTCAAAAACCGAAATATCTCCCCAAATCCCGGTAAAATTCTGTCCAGCAAACTCTCCATCACATCGTAAGTCGTATCCCGGGGAGCGATACCCGTCCCGCCGTTAAAAATGATTGCATCCACATCTTCACGCTGGGAAAACGCCTGCATTTGCAATACAATTTTTGCCGCATCATCTTTAACAACAGTGTAAGCTACCACAGAGTGACCTGCATCTTTTAGCAATTTCTTCGTTAACAAGCCGCTATTGTCTGTTTCAGCAGAGCGCGTGTCGCTAACAGTAATGATAGCACAATTTACAGTTAGTTTAGATAAGTCTGGGTGAGGAATTTGCGTCATATAACAGATGTTGAAGGAAGAAGAAGGAAGAAGCAAGAAGGAAGAGGGAAGAAGGAAGAGGGAAAATGGAAGAGGGAAGAAGTTATTAGTTAGTTGTTCTTTGTTCGTTGTTAGTTATTCATTATAAAATAACCAATTCCCAATTCCCAATTCCCAATTCTCCATGACCCATTCCCAATTCCCCATGCCCCATTCCCCATAAATTATGCCTTGCTAAATCCTAAGCCATTTGCCTCTGAGTAGCGTTCCATGAAACGCATAAATCGTTCCCATTCTGTGGCACTTTTCATTATATAAAGAGCTTCCAAACCCGCAGGCTGACCGTTGATGAACTTTGCCTTAACTTCGCGAGTCAGGAGTTCCCCTTCATCATCGATCATGTACATTCCAGTAATGTCTTGGCTACTGGTGCTGCTGAGAGCTTTGGGATTTTCAAACAAAAACGTGGCAGTACCTTGATCTCCGCTTTTAGAACGGGTTAGGCGCACTTCGGGCACAGCATCTTCGTCCATACCCCGGGAGAATTGAATTTTAGCCATAATCTGACACTCGAACCTTAAGGATTGCTGAATTTCTTAATCTTTTATCATAAAACGATTCGGGCACTCGCAAATCAAGACTTGGGAGGGGGAGAGCTTGATCCCAACGATGCCTTCTCCCCCTTCCCAATTCCCTTAGACGATGTAGGGAGAGTTAATGGCCTGGGCCCGGTTTGTGGCTACTAGAGTCTGGTACACGATCGCCGATATCTCGCCGCGGGTGATGTCGCGGGCGGAGGAAAGCTTCGGGCGCGCGGGATAGTTGACCACGATTTTGCGCTCTGTGGCTGTTGCTATCTCATCGGTGGCAAAACTGGGAATCAAAGCTCGATCGTCATAAACGCTCAAAGAATTCGGATTGCCGCCGACTAACTGCAAGCCATTTACCAAAGATACAATAGCCTGAACTCTAGTCAAATTCTGCTCCGGGCGAAACGTGCTATCTGGGTATCCAACTAAAAAACCAGCTCGATTAGCTTTGACTATCGCACTTTTCGCCCAAAAATCCGCCGCCACATCCTTAAAAACGGTCGCCTGACGCCGCGGCGCGAGCTCAAACGCCTTCGCCAGCAAAGCAGCATACTGAGCCCTAGTTAAATGGCGATCGGGCTTAAAAGTGCCGTCGGGAAACCCGCTAACAATATTCATCTTTGCCAGGCGATCGATAAAATCCTTAGCCCAGTGCGTGCTAATATCTGTGAAATTTGTCCCAGGAGTCGGAGTTGGCGTTGGAGTCGGCGTCACATTGCCCAAGTCAAACAAACCCTTCACCCGCGAAGAATTGAGCTGATTTCCGATCGCAGAAATCTTCACCCCAGTCGCATTTTGCAAGTCGAATTCACCGTTATCCCGAAAAATATTGCCCCCCAAATCTTGAGACGTACCAATATCGGGCAGCGATTTCCCCACCGCAGTCAAGCCGTCTTCCGTATTTTTTTCAATCCGATTCTTGCGTAAAATCGGCTTAGATTCCCCCGCTAAAACGATACCAGAGCGATTTTCCAAAATTTGGTTATCCACAATCAAAGGAGCCGACTGAGCTTGCAGAGAAATGCCGAAACCCGTATTTTGAAAAATATTGCGCCGTATTACTCCTTTAGCACTCCCCGCCATAATTACGCCAGCCGCTGAGTTTTTCACAAATACGTTGTCTAGAATCGCCGGATTAGCGGTACCCGTGGCAAAAACGCCTTCGCGCTTGCAAAGGGTGAAAGTGCAGTTAGCGACAGTTGGAGAAGTTGACTCAATCCAGACTCCGGTGCCGCGACTATCAAGATTAGTGACAGTTATTCCGCGCAATTCGGAATCATTTGCTAGCAATATGGTGATATTTTGACCCGCCGCACTGGGGCTAACAAATTTGCCGCTTCCTTGAATCAGAGTGCCGCTACCTTTGTTAGTTTCATTCCCGATCGCTTTTACTCCCGAGGGGATTTCCAAGGGGAACTGTTCGCCGCTAGTCGCGCTGTAAGTTCCCGGCGCTAGCTGAATTGTGGTTCCCGATGCAGCACGACTGAGGGCGCGGGCGATCGTTTTGAATGGGGATGATTGGCTGCCGGCTGCTGAATCGTTACCTGTTGCTGAGTTGACGAAAAGTGTTGCCATGTTTTTTGTAAAAGAGATAATTGGCGATTTCCTACGGGATAGCTTCGCACGCGCGTGCCTTTGTGTAATTTTCATTCTCTACCAAGCTGACACCTGATCTATATTCGCCTGTGATTTCAGAGATTATTTACCACGATAAGTTCCGCATCTAAATTGTATTTTTAGTCAAGAAACCCCGGTTTCTTTCTCGTTCCCAGTCATATTAAATCCGGTGCCATCGGAATTAATATTACCCACAGTCAGGACACGGCAGTGCCGTGTCCCTACAATTAATCTGGCGATAGTTAGGGACACGGCATTGCCGTGTCCTCTCATGATTATTGGGGTAGGGACACGGCAATGCCCATAGGTGTCAACTTAAGGTCAAACCCAGTCAGAGACTGTTGTTTGACGACTAGCCTCAGATCTCCCAGGCGCCCCCCTTAAGAAGGGGGGGAAAGGGGGGGTCAAAGTCCCCCTTCTTAAGGGGGATGCGAGGGGGATCTGAGGCTAGTCGTAAAACCCACATTTCTCAAAGGTTTCAGGCTTAAGTTGACACTAATGGGCAATGCCGTGTCCTCCGCTTGCTATGCCTCACCTTAAGTACCAGTCAATTTCAGAATACAAGACGCATCCAAAACCACTATCATACCGTTATCAAACACTGCACAACTTGTCATTGATTCAGCTAACACAGGAATTTTACCTTGTTTGAGAGAGGCGATCGCCTCCGGTGTAGAATCAAAGACATCGATCCAGCCGTAATCCTGTAGATACTGAAGAGTCAAGGCATTGCGTTCGAGCATCCAGAAATCAATTCCATATTGATTGATAAACTTTTGCAATACTGCTTGATCGGAAGTATACTGAGCACGAATCAAATCGTTAATTCGTTGTAGATATCGGCTGTAATAGCCTTTCTGATAAGGAACTGCATATTCCTTTGCTAGCAAAAGTGAGCGCTGACTAAATGTTGGTATATTGTCTGCTTCTCCGGCTATCGAAGCGATCGTAATATCTTTTGGTTCCTGCTGAAAAAACTGGTACAAATCGGGCATTTTACCCTCTACATAGCCTACTGTGGGAAATTTTGTAACCATGCTGGGATAACAGACAACTACAAAAGCAATTATCGCTGTAGTAGTTATTGCTACTAGATTTTTAATCCCAAAGGTAGTTTCGGTTTCCTTTGCCCAATTTACGACTCCATCTATGATCGATGTAAGGACGATCGCACTTAAGAACACTACAATAAATCGCAAGCTATAAGCAGTATAGCGCCCAGGCTGATACAACTTAAAAAGGGTGACGTGAGCAGCCAGAAACATGGCTGAAGATGCTAAAAATAGCTGAAGCAAAACCCAGATATTACTTTGAATCTGCTTTACTAACGGAAAGGTTGATCGCAATACCAATAGCAGCGGCAATAGCAATGCAGCACAGTGAGTCACAGGGGTAAATAGCGACTGGGGAAACATCCCGCTACCTCTACCAGTCAGCCAATAATCTTTGGGATTTGCCCGAAAAAAAGCATTTCTGCCATCTGCAGCAAATTCTGGCATTTTTTTAGCTTCTGCTGCTGTATAAGTTGGGCTAAATTCTGATTTATCTAGGGCATAGGGTAGCATTACTAAAAATACCACTCCCAAACCTGTGCTGCAAAATAGGTAATTTGTGCGATCGCCCGACAAGCACAAACGTCCATTTTCCCAACCCACTAACCGCAATACTAAAATACCCGCACCCACCAATGCGTAAGGAGGGTAAGATAGTCCCATTAAGGCGATCGCTGCTAAACAAGGCAGTAGGGAACGTCGCAGTAAATAATATAAAAAAGCTAAAAATATTGGATATGTAAAGGCTCTTGGCGTTCCAGAAGCCAAATCGTCGGTCATCCACATATGTTGATTTAAGAGCAAAGATGCGATAAATCCAGTCATCGGTACTGGCAGCATTTGTAGGGCAATACCAAAACAGTAATAAGTGGCAATTAATGCTAGGAAAAGCGGCAATATTTTGTGGAAAACTATCGGGTAAATGCCAATTGTTGCGGCTAATTTGTAGACAGTGCTGTATGCTGCGGGGGCGATAGATTGAAAGTAGTTAGCAATGAAGTCGTTGGGGAATAATTCAGGATCGACAAACCGCATCATCCAGAAAACGTGCTGTCTGGCATCGTCTTGCACCATATACTGGGCGCTGAAGGCTTGTTTCATGCCTAAAGTCGCATAGATTGCGGCAAATGTTAGACTAAGAATCAACCAAAATATTGTACGCGATCGGGATGTGCGATCGGCGGGGGCAGTCAGAAATTTGTGCGATCGGGCTATTAACATTGCAATCACTTTTTTAAGAGTAGTATTTTATCACTTACCTGCCCGCACTCCCCCAATTTTGAGGCGAATCCGATAAAGACTTTTACTTCCGGTAATATAAAGTGTTTTGCGATCGCTTTCTCCCCAAGCCAAATTAGTCGCCGTCTCAGGTACAGAAATTTTGCCTAACAATTCACCTGTCGGCGATAAAATCCACACTCCCCCGGGCCCGGTACTGTAAACATTGCCTTCAACATCAACTTTTAGACCGTCGGGAACGCCGTTTTTACCGACATCTTTTAATTCAGCAAAAACCCGCTGGTTGCTAACAGTACCGTCTGACTTTACATCAAAAACAGCGATGTATCCCGCCTCGGAATTGTTGACATAAAGTTTTTGCTCATCCGGTGAAAAGGCGATGCCGTTTGGCAAGACAATATCCTTAACGAGTAAAGTTAATTTTCCGTCCTGTGTCAACCGATAAACCCCGTAAAAACCCAATTCTTCCTGCTCTTTATTAACACCGTATCGGGGGTCAGTGAAATAAATGCTGCCGTCAGATTTAACAACCAAATCATTCGGACTATTGAGCCGTTTGCCATCATATTTATCGACTAATGTGATAACTTTGCCGTCTTTTTCGGTGCGGGATACGCGGCGATTTTCGTGTTCGGCAGTAATTAAGCGGTTTTCTTTGTCTAAAGTATTCCCATTGGCTTTTCCCGAAGGCTGGCGAAATACTTCTACTTGCTGATTTGAGGCGAATTTATAGATAATATTGGCGGGAATATCGCTGAACAGTAAAAAGCCGTCGGGATGCCAAATCGGCCCTTCTATAAATTGGAAATCGCCTGCTATTTTTTCTAATTGGGCGCTGTTATCCAGAATAGTTTGCACGGTGTTTTTGTCCTGGCTGTTGCTATTTTGAGCGATCGACCTTTTCCATTCTACCATCAGCTTTGCTAACGGGGAGTTGGTATTGGCGATCGCCTGCAGGTTGTTTTGGATCGGCGGGTTGCTGAATGCTAATGTAAACGTCGCAAACAACAGGCTGCTTGTCGCAATTTTGAGGATCGGATTTGCCATATTAACTTGATTCACAAAAGGCGATCGAAAATAAATGATATTTCTTACAAAATCTGGTTTGTAGCAAACACTTCAAGTCCTTAAATCGGAGAGGACTGAACTCCTCACTACGAACCAGTTTGTAGTAAGAAATTCAAGTCCTTAAATTCGATTAGAATGTGAGAAATAACGCTGCAATACCAAGAACGATCGCCCCTACACCCAACAGAAACGACCAAAAGCGATGGAAACTACTGACTTTTGTGCCACTATCGGTATTGAGTTCAATTAAATCCATCCAAGGTGCAACACCCCGACGGAACCAACCCAAAGCACTAACCTCCATCCCAATCAAACTTTTAACCCGTTTCATCCCAAACAAAAAATTACCAATCGGGCCAAAACGAGAAGCATAGCGCAGATAAATCATTCCCGTTCTGTCTTGCAATTTTAAATCCGAACCAAACGCATAACCCGCATCGCCGCGACCAATTAATGCGCCCTCAAGTTTCGCAGGTTGACCGCGTAAAGGACTGGCATAGGGGTCAGACATTAAGGTTAAAACATCCAAGTGTTCTGCTTGTTGGTAATTCGGGAACATCACCAAAGTCTTGGCCAAAATTCCCGTACCCAAACCAATCAAAGGACAAGAAATCATCATCATCGAATTCGCAGCAGACAGGGAAATGCCGATCGCAAAACCGACCGCCAAACCCAGAGTTTCAGCACTGTACAGCAGCAAATCGAACACAAAATTGCCGTACAATTTCCGCTTGCTCAAATTACGCCCTTCGCCGACAATCCGGCCCATATCAAACTCAATATCTAACCCTAATTGTTCCGCATAGGTGCTCAAAGCGCGAACTCGTTTACCAGTCAGCGGGTGAGTCGAATTCAACTCCATCCACCAACCCCAAGGATTAAACATATCCCACAAAAACACTCGCCCAATCTTTTCTGGTGACGACGCAATCCTGTAAGCAGTACCAGTAGAAGTGGCAGCTTTAGCATCGTAAATCCCCAAAGCCCGAGTTCCTTCTAATAAACGACTCGGTTCTGTCGCCCTTTGTCCTTCTTCCAAAATACCGTAAGCAATTTTTACCAAAGCGCGAGACAAAGCGTTAGGGTTTCCGGTAGTTTCGGCCGCAAAATGGTCGGCAAAATATTCTCGCGTCCGCGACAAATACAGCAATAAATATGTGCCTCCAATGTAAAATAAATAAGCAACAGCAGCTACAGCACCGGCCGCATCTTTAGCTTTTTCTCCGCCTCGGCGGCCCAGTCTTTGAGCTGTAGTGTAAATTAAGTAAGTAATTTGCACCAAAGTCGAAGCTAAAGTCATGACTGCAAAATCCCAGTGCACGATGTGACCGAGTTCGTGGGCGTAAACAGTGGCAATTTCATCGTCATCTAAATAGGTGAAAAGGCCTTGACTCACGACTAAACGAGCGCTGTTCGGTAAGGAACCATAAGTAAAAGCAGTAGGGTTTTGGTCGTCGATAATTCCTAAACGCGGCTGTTGGAGGTTTTTCTGTTTGCAAACCTTCTGAATAACTTTCGCTGTTTCGGGACTTAGGCTTTCAATTTCTGCTAGGGAAACCCAGCGGGTATTGTACAGCCAATTTTGGGTTAAGTCCATCAAGTAAGGCGATAGGAAAAAAGCAGCGATGTTGAAAATCAGAGTTATGGGAAGTGCGATCGCCAATCCGACGACTGGATCGGGGCTGTTGATAATGAAAACTAAGGCTAATGATAGCGCTAACACCATACCAAATAGCATGATGATGGTGACGCCGGAGGCTAAAACAAGATTTCCACCAGTTTTCTGGATTAGTTTAACCCCGGCTTTGGGCGATCGCCCTGCCTTGTGTAAAGGAGCTTGAGATGACATAATAATCTCCAAAAGTTATTGACCAATGGAAATGACCGTGGGATTTTATCTATACTTTACTGTTTTAGCCTATCAATTGGGATTGTTGTACCGATTCTCAACAAAAATATAGACTTTGCTGAGGAATTATTAAGATTAAAAGAGAGTATAATAAATTTTTCACAAGTTGCTGTTATGTCAATTCTTGAAATTGCCCAAAAAACCCGCTAAGCTGCTCGAAAATTGGCAGTTTTGTCCGCTGATGCCAAAAATCAAGCTATTGAAACTATTGCTAAAGCTTTAGAAGTTGCTGCGCCGTCGATTGTGACAGCGAATGCTGCTGACTGCAAGGTGGCTGAGGCGGATGGAATTGCCAAACCGTTGTACGATCGCCTAAAGTTGGATGAAGTAAAGTTGAAAAGTGCGATCGCCGGTGTACGCGACGTTGCGATACAGAAAATCGGTTGGAAAAATACAACCAAGGCACGGAAGGCGTTTGGGGATGTACCCGTTGTTACTACTGCAACTCGGTTTGTCCGATGGAAGTTGCGCCGATGGCTCAAATTGGTAAGATTAAACAAGAGATTCTCGATCGCAAAGATGACCAAGCCAGTCGATCGATTTGCCACAGGAAAGTCTTAATCAATAAAGAATTAGGATTTTAGATTTCACCAATCGTAATTCTTGCATCCAAAATCTCAAATCCACGGATCGTCTCGGTCAAATACCATCTGTTTCTAATCAACATAAGATTGGCAATGGTGGGAAATGCTAAACCTCATTTAATAGCAAAAAAGGAGTTTCGATAATGATGAAAAAAAAATTTAAGCTTGTTGTTACTAAGATTTACGATATATTCTTTGCCAGAATAGCAAAATTTGCGATCACCAGATACATGGACACACACTTCCTGTTTAAATACTTGCTTTACGGAAATGAAGAACGCTTGAAAATTGCTAAAACCGCTGTGGTAAACAATGCTACTTTTAACACAATTTCCGGCACTATCCAAATAGGAGAATATGTATTTTTTGGACTGAATGTTACTGTGTTAACAGGAACACATGATTATAACAAATTTGGACGTGAAAGACAGATAACTGTTCCTGCTTTTGAAAAAGACGTAATCATTAAAGAGGGAGCTTGGCTAGCTAGTAATGTTACTGTTATTGGGCCTTGTATAATTGGAGAGCATTCAGTGGTAGCTGCTTGTTCTCTTGTTAATAAGGATGTACCGCCTTATACTATTGTCGCTGGAATACCTGCTAGAGTTATCAAAAAAATCACTCCCCCTTCCAATTCTGTATCAATTTAACCCGGCTTTGGGCGATCGCCCTGCCTTGTGTAAAGGAGCTTGAGATGACATAATAATCTCCAAAAGTTATTGACAAATAGGAATCTACGTCTGACTTGGTATGTACTTTAGTGTTTTAGCCTGTCAGTTGAGATTGTTGTACCGATTCTCAACAAAAATATAGAATTTGCGGACCAATTATTAAGATTAAAAGAGAGTATAATAAATTTTTCACAAGTTGCTGTTATGTCAATTATTGAAATTGCCCAAAAAACCCGCCAAGCTGCTCGAAAATTGGCAGTTTTGTCCGCTGATGCCAAAAATCAAGCTATTGAAACTATTGCTAAAGCTTTAGAAGTTGCTGCGCCGGAAATTGTGGTGGCGAATGTGGCGGATCGCGCGGCGGCTGAGGTTGATGGAATTGCCAAACCGTTGTACGATCGCCTGAAGTTAGATGAAAGCAAGTTGAAAAGTGCGATCGCCGGTGTGCGCGACGTTGCAAAACTCCCAGAGGCGATCGGTGTCGTGCAAATTCACCGGGAATTGGATACAGGATTAATTCTGAAGCGTGTCACCTGTCCTTTGGGCGTTTTAGGGATTATTTTTGAAGCGCGTCCAGAAGCCTTAATTCAGATAGTATCCTTGGCAATCAAATCAGGAAATGGCGTCATTCTCAAAGGTGGCAAAGAAGCAGTTCGTTCCTGCGAAGTCTTGACAAAAGTAATTCGCAAAGCATTAGCAGCAACCGCAGTCAATCCCGAAGTCGTGCAGTTATTAACCACGCGGGAAGAAACAATCGAGCTGCTAAAAATGGATGAATATATAGATTTGATTATTCCCAGAGGTTCCAACTCTTTTGTCCAGTTTGTGCAGGACAATACTCGCATTCCAGTCTTGGGACACGCCGACGGAATTTGTCATTTGTATGCAGACAAAGCTGCGGATCTCAACAAAGCAGTAGAGATTGCCGTCGATGCCAAAACGCAATATCCCGCTGCGTGTAATGCCATTGAAACTATGTTGGTTCACAGGGCGATCGCCCCCAAGTTCATTCCCATAGTTGCCGAAGCATTACAGCAGAAAAAAGTCGAATTGCGCGGAGACGAAACCACCCGCCAAATCTTGAATATTGCCGCAGCCACAGAAACAGATTGGTCTACAGAATACAGCGATTTAATTTTGTCAATCAAAATCGTAGATTCTGTGGAAGAGGCAATTAACCACATCAATACTTACGGTTCTAGACACACAGATGTGATTGTCACCGAAGATAGCGAAGCCGCCGAGACATTTTTAAATGGAGTAGATGCGGCCGGAGTTTATCACAATTGTTCGACTAGATTTGCCGACGGTTTTCGCTACGGTTTCGGTGCTGAAGTGGGGATTAGCACGCAGCAAATGCCACCTCGCGGGCCTGTTGGTTTAGAGGGGTTGGTGACGTATAAGTATCGAGTAGTTGGGGATGGTCATATTGCGGCTAGTTATGTGGGGAATGAGGCTAAGGAATTCACTCATCGGGATTTGTAATACCCTGGACGCATGGGTGGTCAGAAACCGGGTTTTTTTACGAAAATACTTCGTTAGAGTGCGTATATTAGGTAAAAAACCCGGTTTCTTTGGTCGCAGTGCGTAAGTCGCGATCTAGTTTGGTTCTCAGGAAATAACATTATGACAGAAAATCAAAATCAACCCAGAGAATACGATGCCGTCAAGGGCGGTGAATCTCCAGTGCCATTAGGTGCGACCGTTTTAGGCGGGATTCCCGGCGTTAAAAGTCGTTTGGCATCACCCGCTGTCGAAGTCCGAATCACCGCACTTTCAGAAGCGATTAAATATGGAGAAGCTGGCTTAGATTTAATAATTAGTGCACTGCAAGATGAATCAATGCAGGTGAAATTAGCTGCCTATTCACTGTTGAAAGATAGGGATAAGGAGAAATTCAAACAACATTTACGTAACTATTTTGAATTTGATGTCATCACAGTCGATGCGTATGGAAAAGAAAACAGCCGTAGAAAGTCCTTTGCTCACTTTTTTTCTGAAGACTTAGGTAATGAAATCGTACTGGAAATGGTTTATATTCCCGATGGCACATTTATGATGGGTTGCCCCAACAGCGAAGCAGGACGAGAGGATGATGAAAACCCGCAGCATCAAGTCACAGTACCGGCTTTTTATGCAGGAAAATACCCGATCACCCAAGCACAGTGGGAAGCAGTGATGGGAAAAAACCCATCGTGGTTTCTATCGTGGTTTATAGATTATAAAAAACTTCCCGTTGAATGTGTATGGTGGAGTATAGCAGTCGAATTCTGTGGCAAACTCTCGCAAAAAACTGGGAAAAAATATCGCCTCCTGAGTGAAGCAGAATGGGAATACGCCTGTCGTGCGGGAACAACCACCCCATTTCATTTTGGGGAAACCATTACCCCGGAATTAGTCAACTATCAAGGAGACTACCCCTACGCAAAAGCCCCCACAGGACTTTGGCGGCGAGAAACAACTGATGTAGGGAGTTTGCCCCCCAATGCCTTTGGACTGTACAATATGCACGGCAATGTTTGGGAGTGGTGCAGCGATAGATGGCATGATAGCTACAGTGGCGCACCAACGGACGGAAGTTCCTGGGAAGCTGGCACAGATCGTTGCCGGGTGCTGCGTGGCGGTTCCTGGCTCGATTCTGCGGTCAATTCTCGCAGTGCCAATCGTAGCAAGAACCCCGCGCAAGTCCGCGGCGAGTGCATTGGTTTTCGCGTGGCTCTTGTTTCCGGGTAGTCTCCGGTTTTCGGTTCTGTGCTGTAGTCTACCCCGATCGCTCTTCTCTACCATTTTACCCTCTGCGCTTTTTCTTTTTCCATGAAGGTAGGAGGGCGCTCGCGATCGAATTTTACCTAAATTTCAAAATAGAAAGCAGTTAGAAGCTTTTACAATTCACCCTCATGAAATTCAGTAAATCTCGCGATCGCATACAATCAGTTCGTCTGAAAAACGCTGTGCTTGGAACAATCGAAAAAGAACACCCAAATTACGAACAAACAATGGCTAAAGTTGTGCAGGAAACTTAAGCTAAATCAAGTTCTCGCCCTGCAATGACACCGGATGAGTTTTGTGAGTGGCTAGACAATGTTTCGGATTAACCCATCTGCCTCCCATTCCAAACAAACTTAGCTACAATTAAGCGATACTGCGCCACCCAACTCGAACAATCTTCAGTTGTCTATGTCTAACTCCTCCCCCGTCACCCCAGGTTCAATTCTCGAAAAACGCTACCGGATTATCCGCGAATTAGGCCGCGGTGGTTTCGGGCGCACTTACCTTGCCGAAGATATCAATCGATACAACGAACATTGTGTCCTCAAAGAGTTTTCTCCGGTGGTTCACAGCCCGAAAGCGGCCGAATTGTTCGATCGCGAATCGAGTATCCTTTACAGCCTCCAACACCCGCAAATCCCGCGCTTCCGAGAACTTCTACGAACCGATATCGGTGGGAATCCATCTTTATTTTTAGTGCAAGATTATATCAAAGGTCAAACCTACGAAGAAATACTGATATCGCGCCAGCAACAAGGTAAAAATTTTAGCGAAGCCGAAGTTACTCAACTGCTATTTCAGCTTTTACCAGTTTTAGAATACATCCACTCCAAAAATTTAATTCACCGCGATATCTCGCCGGACAATATTATTCAGCATGATGTTGACAAACTGCCATTCTTAATTGATTTTGGTTCTGTTAAACAAATCGCAGCAAATGCCGTACTTCAGTTTAACGGACAATCGGATACGGCGATCGGCAAACAGGGATATTCACCAATGGAACAAATGCGCCAGGGTAAAGTGTCTCCGGCTAGCGATTTGTATGCTTTGGCTGTCACCGCTTTAGTTTTGCTGACAGGGAAAAAGCCTCAGAAATTGTACGATGTTAATCAAAAAAGTTGGGATTGGCGAACCCACCTCAGTGTCAGTCAAAACTTAGGTATGGTATTGGATCGGATGTTAGCAGATCGATCGGGCGATCGCTACCAATCCGCAAAAGAAGTCCGCGAAGCCCTCAAAGATCCAAAACTATCCCAAATTGGCAATATCATCTCCCAAATGGTGACAATGAACTTTGTCGGCCGCCCTTTCAAAAACATCACTCAAACTGCTACAAATAATCATACTCCTGTCCAGCAAAACCCTCAAATTGTTAAAAATATCAACATTTTTAAATTAATACCTTGGAAAGCAGTAGCAAGTTTGAGTGTGGTTTTATTACCAGGAATGTTAGCTTTTAGTGTAGTTAAAACAGGTTTTACCTTACCCAAACTGCCTGAGTTACCCAAGTTTCCCGAACTGCCGCAATTTCCCAATACATCTGTAGATGCAGAAATAGTGCGGCAAGAAAAAATTGGCAAACGTCGCAAAAATCTTAATATTGAGCAGGATATTTTTTATAATAGAGTAGATGAACTCTTTTACAATAAATATCCTGAATTACAAGGTCGTACATTGACAGACAAGCCCGAAGATGCAGAAATTAGACAGAAATGGTGTGAAGTTGCTGAGGATTTTCTGGATAATTTGGAGAAGGGAGAGTCGTTGTAAAATTTGAGGTAGCACCGGTGTAAAATAATTAAACACTTATTTAAAACACTTAAACGGTAAAAAATGAAGACACTAAGTACACTTGTATTTGCATTGCTATTGGCAAT
>JANPMV010000056.1:0-11424 GCA_031427135.1 Cyanobacteria bacterium VAR_87_metabat_62
TTTTTTCTTTTTTTTTTTTTCTCGGTGTGGGGGGGTCTTTGCTTCTGTTTTTTTTCTGGCCGGCCCCCCCCCCGGCCGTCTCCTCATTTCGGATAATATTAATTCCGATGCTACCGGAATTGATAGGACAGAATATCCTGAGCTTATTATATCTTAGCTTGGCGATCGAAAGTCTAAAAGCCGATCGCAAAATCGGAGGCTTGTCTCCGTTTTTGGTCGGTATCAATCATCTTTTTTGCCAGTCAGCAAATAAGTAATCATGTATCCCTTGCCCTTAACTTGAATGGCGCCACGCCTCTGAAAAGTGTATTTATCTTTTAATATATCATAGGTTTCAGCGGTGACTTGAATGCAGCCGGTAATCCCGTGGGATTCCATGCGCGAAGCAATATTTACTGTGTCGCCCCACAAATCATAAATAAACTTTTTTAAACCGATGACGCCCGCAACTACAGGGCCGGTGCTAATTCCGATCCGAATGCTGAAAGGTTCGGAATGATCTAAGCTCAGAAGCCGAATTTCGTGTAGCATATCGATCGCCATATTTGCCACCGCCTCGGCGTGATCGGCGCGGGGCGTAGGTAAACCGCCGACAACCATATAAGCGTCACCAATAGTCTTAATTTTCTCTAAACCGTGGCGATCGGCCAAGTGGTCAAAAGCCGAAAAAATATCGTTGAGCACTTTCACCACCGCAGTCGCTGAAATTCTCGACGAAAGCTCTGTAAACCCCACAATGTCGGCAAACATCACAGTTACTTCCCCAAAACTTTCGGCAATATTATGTTCCTTGTCCTTCAACCGCAGGACGATTGCTGCCGGCAAAACGTTCAGCAGCAGTTGCTCGGATTTAACTTGTTCGAGTTCCAATTGCAGGTAAGCAGCCTGCAACTGTTCGGCTTGGCGAATTCTTTCTCCGGCTAGCTTTTCGATTTGGGCGGTGCGGCTCAAAGCTGTCAGCATATATGTCACCGGAATCAGAGTCCACAGCATCCCCATCGTCAGAGTTCCCCAAGAGCGCCAGTGCTTGCGAGTCCGGCGAATTTCCGGCGTTGCGGACACGTACAGAGACCACTGGCGGCCGCTAATTTTCAGCAGCCTTTGGCAAGCTGTATAGTCCGAGCCTGGATTGTCAAGAATCGGGCAGTTTGATCTGATATCTTGTTCCGCAGCGGCCGATACTGGAAGCACTTGTTGGCTGGCGGATTGGAACAGCACCGCAAATTGCTGAATTTTGCCGTCAGCAGCGAAATTCTTGAGAACGGCGTCGCCCGTTTGCGGTAACAGCGGCGGTGCTTCTTGCTTATCTGGAGCCTCGCTGGTGAGATAAATAGTGAGGTAGTCGGTATTGCGTCCTTTTAAGGAGGTTTGAAAAATATCTTTGCCTCGAAATACGCCCAGAATAAATCCTTGGAGCAGTTGGCGACGGGATTCTAGGGTAGTGGGTTTACTGCTGTTTTGGTAAATCGGAACTATGGCCAAAAGACCCAGTTCCGAGGATCCCCCAGTTAGGCCCGCGTAGCTGGTGACAATCATTTCTCCAGTATCGCGCGCTCGATCGAGGGCGGCACGGATTTTTGGGTGTCCGGCGAGATCAAAGCCCAATGCTGCCTCGTTTCCGGCTGTTGGTTCGACGTAGAAAGCCGGGAAGTATTCGGAACGCTCGCCGGCTTTGCGGAGTTCTCCTCGGGGGCCGCGCTCTGTAATCTCGAAGCTGGCGTCGGTTTCGGTTCTGGCTTTGGCTTCGTAGTTGCTCCGCTCGTCCTGGGGGACGCGGGGGGCCCAAGCTAGGAGTTGCAGGCTGGGGTGGACGGATAGGGGGCGGTTGACAAAGCTGGCAAAAGACGATCGCTCGACGGCGCTGAAGGCTTTCATGTAGTCGCTGAGGGCGAGAACTGCGTCTAAGTCGGAGTTGATTTGGCGTTCGATGCCGATCGAAATATCGTCGATGCGGCGGTTCATTTCGTAGTCGCGGCGCTTGTTTTCCCAGTCCCAAACCAAGGCAAATGCCAGGGCCGACAGTCCCACACCCAAAGCGAGCGTCAACCCGGCTGGAATGTAGCGAGACCACGATACAGGTAGTTTTTTTAGCATAATTGCCTAGCGAATAAGGGCAGCAGATTAGCACACCGCTGAGTGCGATTAATTTCAGCGTCTGAGTGCCGTTAATTGAAAACTCCTGATAACTCAAACACCGACGGCAATTGGAAGTAAAAAGTTATGTATTCAAACTTTTAGATTAATTTCCGTTCGCTCAGCAGGGAAGTTCAATCCAGAATTCCGCTCCCTGTCCGGGCGCACAGATGCACCGCAGACTTCCCCTATGTTTTTCTACCACAATCTGATGGCTGATGGATAATCCCAAGCCTGTTCCAGACCCTACGGGTTTGGTGGTGAAGAAGGGGTCAAACAGCCGCTTACGAACGTCTTCGGTCATTCCCGGGCCACTGTCGGCGATGCAAATGACGATGCGATCGCACTCACCGAGCTGGCTTTGACTGTGGCTTTTCAACTCAGCTTTTTTGATCAGGGTGCGAATCACGATCGTCCGGGGTGACTTTTGGTTTTCTAGAGCGTCGATCGCATTATTGATAATATTGAGAAATACCTGATTTAACTGCCCCGCACAACAGTAAAATTTCGAGAGTTTTCCGTATTCTTTAATAATTTCAATCGTATTTTTTTCATTGTTTGAGTTCAATCGGTGCTGCACCATTAGCAGCGTGCTGTCAATTCCTTCATGAATGTCTGCCAACTTCATTTCTGATTCATCCAGTCGCGAAAAGTTCCGCAGCGACAGCACAATTTTACTAATTCTTTCTACTCCTACTTTCATGGAATCTAACATTTTTGGCAAGTCTTCCTTGAGAAAATCCAACTCTACTTCCTTAACTTTTTCGGCAATCTGAGGAACTGGGGACGGGTAACAGTGCTGGTAGAGATTCAAAAGTTCTATTAAATCATGAAAATAGTGGTGGGTGTGAGAAATATTGCCGTGTATAAAAGTTGCGGGATTGTTTATTTCGTGGGCTATGCCAGCCACCATCTGACCGAGGCTAGACATTTTTTCGGATTGAACTAATTGGATTTGAGCGTGTTGAAGCTGTTCGTAGGCTTCTTGCAATTGGGCTGCTTGTTTTTTCAATTGAGCTTCAGAAGCTTGGAGTGCTGCTTCGGAAATTTTGCGGTTAGTAATATTTTCAATCATCCCTAAGTTGTAAATAGGTTTTCCTTCGCCGTCTCGAATCACAGTAGCTGTCACGTTTACCCAAACAATCTGACCTGTAGCCGAAATCTGGCGGACTTCGATTTGATAGTTCGGAATTTCTCCCCGATAAAGAGCAGCAGCAACTTGGAGATTTTTTTGATAATCTTCGGGATGCCCAATTTCTATAAATGTTTTGCCGAGCAATTCTGCTGCGGTATATCCCAGCATTTCGCAGTAAGTTTTATTGACTCGAACTAACTTGTGATCGTCTAAATTGACTAAGTTGATACCGATGGGTGCATCTTCAAATATTTTGCGAAATAGTTCCTCGCTGGCCTGGACTTTAGCTTCTAGGAAAAGCCGTTCGGTGATGTCTTCAAAAGTACACAAAATGCCGACTACATTGCCGTTATTGTCGTGCAATGGTATTTTATTTGTATCCAGCCAGCGCTGGGTGCCGTCGGCTTGCAGTTGGGGTTCTATAATGTGATATTCTGGGGTGTTTCTATCCATAATGCGGCGGTCACATTCTCGAAAAAATTCTGCTTCTTCTGGCTTCCAAGGCATATCGTAGTCGGTGAGAGCGGCGATTTCACTCTGGTGATTGAAACCTGCGACTTTGGTAAAATTTTTGTTGCCTCCCAAGTAAACTGAATCTCGATCTTTCCAGGCGATAAACTGAGGGATGTTGTTGATTACCAACCACAGCATTTTTTGGGAGCTTTGCAAGGCTTCCGTGCGTTCTAGGACGCGCTTTTCTAGTTCTTGATTGGCTTGTTGTAGGGCGATTTTTGACTGACCCAGGGCGATTTCTGCTAGCTTGCGATCGCTGATGTCGATTGTCACGCCCTCCCAAAGTATATCGCCGTTTGGTTGTAGTTCCGGGCGGGCGAGGCCGCTAATCCATTTCAGTTTTCCCGAGCGCGTGACGATTCGCCCTTCATATATCCAAGGTTGTAAAGTTTTGGCGGAAATAGCGATGGATTCAGACAGGGGTTGTAGGTCGTCTGGATGCACCGCTGACCACATAAAAGCTGAGTTTTTTTTCAGTTTTTCTGGTTCTAATTCGTAGAGTTCCCGACAACCGGGACTCACATAAATAAAATCATTGGAACCGTCGGGACGTAGCAAGTATTGATAAATCATTCCCGGTACGTTGGCGGCCATTTTTTGAAATCTGGCTTCGCTTTGCCGCAGTGCTGATTCTGTTTCTACGCGATCGGTAATATCGTAAAAGGCAGACAAAATTGCTGCTTCGCCGTTAAAATTAATCGATCGCATCGACATTCTTACCCAAAAATAACTGCCGTTTGCTTTTTTGAGACAGATTTGTTGACTGTCGCTAAAACCATTTTTTTTGAATAATTCTAGGAGTTGAAGACTGTCACTCACATCAGCATAAAGGTAACTTTTTTGACCACCAATTAGTTGTTCTGAACTGAAGCCAAAAGTTTGGCATAGCGCTGGATTTGCGTACAAGATCGCGCTGTCTTCCAGGCGGGTAATGAGCATGGGAATTGGAGTCGCAGTAGCGATCGCCTGCAATCTTTCTTCGCTTTCTTGCAGGGCTGTTTCGGCTGCTACTCTTTTGGTAATATCGTTTTGAACTCCAATAAAATGGGTTAATTTTCCGTCGCCATCGAGGACGGGGGAAACGGTTAATTCGTTCCAAAAAGGAGTTTTGTCCTTGCGGTAATTTTTGAGAATTACCTTAATTTCCGTTCCCGATCGCAAACTGCTGCGGAGTTTGTCTAATTCAGCGCGATCGGTATCGGGGCCTTGCAAAAACCCGCAGTTGTGTCCAATGACTTCTTCCGAGGTGTAGCCGGTCAGTTTCTCAAAAGCAGGATTGCAGTAGATAATAGGTATGTCAGGCTTGCTAGCATCTGCGATCAGGATGCTGTTGCTCGACGCTGCGATCGCCCGTTCTAGGAGAGACAGGTGGAAAGAATCTGTTGTCATCGGTGGCTATACCTACACTCCGAAAAAGCGGACAGAACAATAATAAAATATGAATAGTTTGATGCTTTCTTATTTTATAATCTTATTTTTAACTTCGCATTCTTAACAAACTCAACAGCAAAAAAAAGCCCGCGCGGGAAACGAGCAATATGATTGCTGCTGGCATCGGAATTATATTACCCGCAATCAGGATACGGCGCCGTGCCCTTCTTCGTGTCAACAATCGCCTAAAACCTTTGATAAATATCGCTTTTACCTAAGTCTAGATCCCCCTAAATCCCCCTTAAGAAGGGGGACTTTGACCCCCCCTGTCCCCCCCTTCTTAAGGGGGGCTAGGGGGGATCTAAGTTTAATGGTCAAACAGCAATCTGTGACTGGGTTTGAACTTAAGTTGACACTCCAATGGCAGTGCCATTTCCCTACAATTAATCGGGTAGGGAAACGGCTTTTGGAGTGTCCTCGCTTGTCCTTCCACCGCAGCCGGAATTGAGATCGGGAGCGATCGCTCGCGCTGCATTAGGAAAGTAAAAAACAGAAGTTGAAAATGCTGATATTTTATACTTGTTTCTTCTCTTCCTTTCATCCGGCTCCTCAACCCTTTTAAACCGACAAACTAATGCAAGAACCCTGAGCAGTTTTGCTGACTTCAATTCTGGCTTGAAAAGCTTCTTTGAGGTGCGGCATATGGGTGACGGTGAGGATGCAGGCGAAGTCCGGGGCGATCGCATTAATTGCAGCAATCAGCCGATCGCACCCTTCTGCATCCTGAGTCCCAAATCCCTCATCAATAATCAACATTTGCAAAGCCGTGCCCGCCCGCTGAGACAACAGTCTCGCCAGCGCCAGCCGTATCGCAAAATTAATCCGAAAAGCTTCGCCGCCCGAGTAAGTTTCATAGGCGCGAGTCCCGCGAGCATCCGCAATTAAAATGTCTAAAGTGTCAATCAATTTAGTTGCTTTTTTAGAAGCAGCCGCCCGCTGAGTAATAAATTGAACGTGCAACTGATTCGCGCTCAATCTCGACAATATCTGATTAGTTTCAGCTTCGAGTTGAGGCAAAACATTTTCAATCATCAAAGCTTGAATGCCGTTTTTACCAAAGGCTTGACCCAACTCTTGATACACTCGGTACTGGCGTTTTGCAACTTGCATTTGCTCTTTTTGAGCTACTAGCTGAACTTGCAAAGCTTCCAGATTTTGCTGCTGTTGCTGGAGTCGCCCAAGACTTCCCAAATGTTGGTCTAGCTGCTGGCGGCGGTGACTAATTTGCTGCTCGATCGCACTTATTCGCGCTGTAGGCTCGGGATGTTGTTGTAACTGCTGATTCATCGCCGAAGTTTGAGCGCTGACAGCTTCCAAATCTCGATCGCGCACAGCAATCGAATTGGCGATTTCATTCACCCGCTGCTGCACTTGCGGGTATTGCACAGTTGCCGATCGCAGTTTTTCGGCGCGGGCGATCCAAAACTGCGATCGGCGCATCTCGCTGCGGACGTGTTCGTGCTGTTCCAAATTATAGCCAACTTCCAGAATGTATCTATCTAAAGACAGAATTTGCTGTTGGATTTCGGAGCTATTTTTTTGTTGTTCTAACTGTTGTTGGATGTCTGCTAATTGAGTTTGCAAATCCGGCCGGCGGACGTTAATTTTATTGAGTTTTTGCTGAGCATCTTTGATTTGAGATTGCTTAATTTCCGCCCAACGCAAGCGCTTTTCATCGCTGCGGGCGAGGGAGTGACTGCGATCGCTATAATTGAGCTGTTTCAGTTGCATTTCAATTTGCTGGAGTTGGCCCAAGTCATCGGCTCCGTACTCGCCCGATCGCAGCAACCGCTCTATTTCCTCCGCGTCTTGACGCATACTTTGCAGCCTGTTTTCGTCTTGGCTAAGTCCATCTAATTGAGCTTGCAAATGACTGCGACGTTCCCGCAATTCTTGATAGGGCGCTAATTCCTGTTCTAGTTCGCGGTATTCATGTCTGAGGACTTGAATTTCGCGCTCTGAGACGGCCAACTGTTCGCGCACAACCCACAGTTGGTTCCAGATTTCCTGCTGTTGGGAGTGGTGTTTTGTGATTACCAAATTCCAGTAGTGTTCGTCCAAAGGTCGATCGCACAAAGGACAACTACCAAAATTTGCATCCCGCACCATTAAAGGCGAATTCGACTGCTCGTTTTCCGCAAAATTGGAGGCTGTACCTTCACTTGCGGTTTTTTCTCCTTCATTTTTTCGCAACAGTTGCAGTTTCTGGTCAATTTCAGTAAGTCTGGTTTGATAGTCGCGGCTTTTTGCTTGCAAGTTTCCGAGAAAGTCGTGCCTTTCTTGACCTTTTTCGCGGACTCGTTCTTGATAAACTCGCTTGTTTTCCAACTGCAAAATTTGATTACCAATGGCCGAGATTTCCTGCTGTAATTGCGGCTGTCGCTGCTGCTGCTGAACTTGCACCTGTCGGTTGATTTCGTCTAGGCGGGCGGTTAAACCGGCGCGGGCGCGATCGAGCCCTGATTGCTTTTGCTGCTGCTGTTGGAGTAGTGGCGAAACTTGGAGTTGCAGTTGCTCTAGTTCGTTGAGGCGCGATCGAACTGCTTGCAACTGTGCGAGTCCTTTGTCAACATCCGGCTGCTGTTTTAGAACATCTCGAACATCTTTTTCATCCTGTTCTAAGACATTTAATTGAGCTTGCAACTGCTGAATTTTGCTTTGCAAAAAGCTCAGTTCGTCGCGCTGCTGTTCCTGCAATTTTTGTCGCTGACTTTGGGCTTCTTGGTTAGCTTTGAATTTGCCAGAGAGAGTTTCTTCTGTGGCTTGTAAGCCCTGAAAGTAAGTAATACCTACTGTTATTTCATTTTCTTGCTTGAGGAGAGCTTGCAGCTCATTTTGTTGTTGTTTGGCAGCGCTGAGTTCTTGCTGCAAGCGACGGCATTCTTGAGAGATATTGTAGTGCTGTTGCTGATGGCCGGCGAGGAGTTTTTGCCAAGTTTGGCGGTTGTGGTGCTGGAGTTGCAGTTGCTGCAACTCGGCTGTTTCAGCTTGCTGCTGCTGTTGAAGGAAATCGGTTGCTTGCTGCAATTGAGTTTGTTCCGAGGCGATCGCCTCTTTTTGTTGAAGTTGCTCTTGTATGGTTTGCAAACTGTGTTTGAGAACATCGACTTGAGCTTTAAATTGTTTGGAGGTATCTTTGGCTTGTTCGCACAAAGTGTCGTATTGATCGAGCTTGAGGAGGTTGGCTAAAACTTGCTTGCGCTCGATCGGCTTTTTGAGCATAAATTCATCAGCTCGCCCCTGCCGCAAATACGCCGAGTTGATAAAAGTATCGTAATCCAGTTTGATGTGTTCGAGGATTTTTTGCTGAGTTGTTCTCAGCCCCTTGTCTGTGAGCGTGCGAAAATTCAGTTTATCTTCGTCAGTGTCAGCAGCATTCAAGCTAACTTGAAATTCCAAACTTCCCGATTGTCCGCGCCGGCGGTTACGAATCACCCGGTAGATTTGGCCGCCGGTGGAGAAAGTGAAATCAACGCGGACATCCGTTGCACCGATATGGATGATATCGTCTTCTGTATCGCTGCGACAACAGCCCCAAAGTGACCAGGCGATCGCTTCTAAGAGGGAGGATTTGCCAGCACCGTTAGGCCCGCAAATGCAAGCGGTGTGCAAGCCGCGAAAGTCTAAAGCAGCTTCGCGATAGCTGAGAAAATTTTTAAGTGTAAGTTGTATAGGAATCATTTAGGCCATCGCGCCGTACAATCTATCTATCTATAATTAACACTATTTGTGCGCTGTTGGCTAGTTATTCAATCCAGATCCAGAACAATTGTCAGTGCTTCGGAAATATCTTCCATGATTGTATCGGAGATAACTCCGATCGATTGCACAAACCTTTGTTTTGAGACAGAACGGACTTGAAAAGTATCGGCGGCGGAGACTTTAGCCAAGCCATTTTCTGATGTCGGTTCGAGCTGGACCATCCAATCAAGCGGGTAAAAAAGATCGTTCCATGCTGTAATTGGAACAATTACTTTGAGCCGCAACTTTCCCACTTCATCATCGCTGACAACCACAACAGGTCTAGTTTTGCCGATTTCATCTCCCACCGTTGGATCTAGTTTGACGAGCCACACTTCTCCCTTACGCATTAGTTTTTACCCCTACGCTCAGGTATTCTTCCTCTGAATTGAAATACGGTTCGCTGTCAGGCGACCACAAATCGTGCAGTGGCCCTCCTGGTTCATACAAAGGAACTGCTGCTTCTGCTGCGGCTCTTAGTCTCAGCTTTCTCTCAACTTTGTGCTGGGCTTTTTGTTCTATGTCGTCGCGCATCATCCGCGAAGCTGTTTCGATGATTTCTAGGCGTTCTTCTGCTGTCAGATTTTTGAGTGCTGCTAAGATTTCTGTTTTGGTCACGGTTTTTTTCGGGTTGAAAAGTACGATCGAGCCAACCATCATTATATCTTTGACAAAAAATCAATCTGGGCGATCGCAGTTAATGTTTCAACTCATCCCCAGAGTCAGGAGACGGCAGTGCCGTGTCCCTACAATGATTAATCAGCTAGGTAGGGAAACGGCACTGCCGTGTCCTCCGAATTTCCGTGTCCTCCCATGCCACGGGAAACGGAAATTAGGAGACGGCAGTGCCCATTAGTGTCAACTTAAGCCTAAAACTTTTGATAAATCTGGGTTTTACGCTCCCGTCTCGATCCCCCTAAATCCCCCTTAAGAAGGGGGACTTTGACCCCCCCTGTCCCCCCCTTCTTAAGCTACCGTGTACACACAAGTCAAAGTAAACTAGAAAAAAGATGTGACAGAGGTATAAACCGTGGACAATCCGATACTGATTCACGCAGAACTGATCGTCGAAGGAACAGCCTTTGGAGACCCAAGGCTGGTAAAAAGGGGGCGGCATTATATGAAGCAATGGGCCAGCATCAATCGGTAAATATTCGTCAAATCAGCCGAAATCGAGCTCAACAAGTAGGATACTATCGTTTTTTGGAGAATGAAAACGTGACCGTATCAGAATTAGTGCAAAGCCTATCGGGGCATTGCCAAAAAAATATAGAAGGACGGCACGTATTAGCCGTCAGTGATAGCAGTGAAATCAATTTGCAGTCGCACTCGGGCCGACTAAAACCCGAACAATTAGGGGTGGTTGGCAACAATACAGATCTGGGTTTTTATATACATCCTACATTTGTTTTGGATGCTGAAAATGGCTTTCCATTAGGGTTAAGCACGGTGCAACTGTGGAGTCGAGATTTAGAACATCAGAATAAGCATGAACGCAATTATCAAAATCTGCCAATAGAGCAAAAAGAATCATACAAATGGTTGGCATCCGCCGAACGCAGTCAGCGATGTTTCACTAAGGGTGGTGTCCTGATGGTCACTCACATTGGTGACCGTGAAAGTGACTTATATGAGGAATGGGCGACCGTGCCCGACCAACATAATCACGTATTGGTGCGCGTTCGTCAAGACCGTCGGTTATTAGGACAATCCCAATCGCTTTATACCTATTTAACAGAACAGCCTTGTGAAGGGGTTTGTACAATTAATGTACCAGCAGACGCACGTATTGGTCGGACGGCGAGAGAAGCATTGCTCATGATTCGGTGTGTTAGTGTGAAGATTCGCCGTCCCGATCACTTGAAAGCACGAGATTATCCACCCAGTATCACTCTTTATGCAGTCGAAGCAATAGAAGTTAATCCTCCGGCAGGGCAAGAGGCGATTCATTGGCGATTACTCACAACTCACAGGGTGGTTTGTTTAGAACAAGCACTACAAGTTATCCAATGGTATCGATGGCGATGGCGCATTGAACAACTTTTTGCCACATTGAAACAAGCAGGATTAAATCTTGAAGCTACACAGTTAGAGTCTGTAGTGGCCATTCAAAAACTCACTGTCTTGGCTTTAGGGGTTGCCGTGCGAACCCTACAAATGGTTGAAGGGCGCGATAATTCTGACTTACCTGTTTCCCTGACTTTCTCTGATGCTCAACAGCAATGCTTGTCTGTGATTGAACCATCTCTTCAAGGGCGCACGAAAAAATTGCAAAACCCCTATCCTCCCACTTCCTTACCTTGGGCTACTTGGCTGATTGCTCGACTTGGGGGTTGGTCTGGTTATAGTTCTCAGAGACCTCCCGGAATGCCTACCCTTGTTCATGGACTTCGACAGTTTGAATCCATCTTTGTGGGATGGAAACTAGCTCAGAATCAACTTGTGTGTACACGGTAGCTTAAGAAGGGGGG
>JANPMV010000057.1:0-63619 GCA_031427135.1 Cyanobacteria bacterium VAR_87_metabat_62
CTTTGAGCAAAATGAGCATGTTTGAGGTCGACTACGCGAGTGTCACTGTCGTCGATTGGCAGCCGGAGCGGGTGGAAATTAAGCTTCTGAATTTCGCCCCTTGGAGGGAATTGCGATGAAGCCCAGAACTCTGTGGAAATGCTCCATCGCCACTTTCTCTGAGGCAGAGGACGCGCGTCGCCGAGCTTGTTGGCTCGGTATTCAACCTTCCCACCGCAATCAGCCAGAATACACGGACGGGCAGAACCCTCGTTTCGGTGTTCTGCCCACGCGCGACGTATATCAATGCGGAGCGCCGACGCGATTTGGCCGCCGGACTAAAGCGGATTCGTCACAGCGGGCTCCAACTCGGCTCAGGACGCGTCTCCGTCCGACACACATAGGTGCAACGGTACGCTCTTCGGAGTCTTGCACACTGTGCAGTATTGATCACAATGACGAAATTTCTTCAGTCGTCCGGCGACGAGTCCCTAGCCCGGATGATTCATGGGCACTCTGTTGCAATCGCCGAGACGCCACGTGAGACGTCCGACTCTCGAAATTCTCGCGTATAAAACGGCTTTCACGCAGCCTGCTACGTCCAGTAACGATTCTTCCATACTGAGCAATTTTGACCAGACTCACTCCCTTCCGAGGCATACCATTAGCGAAAATATTCTTCGTCTGATTCAACACATTTTTTACATATCTCAGCGGAAATGGTGCATCAAATCCCACGGACGATATCCAGACCGGACTCACCGGCATGCCCGGAAAGGGCGCCCGTACGATTCGACGGCATATGATCGATCGAGATCAGGCCCCCGTGCGGGCGCCGTCAGTCTCATAGAGAGGAAACAGTCATGGTCACACTGAACATCAACGGTAAGGACTGTGAGGCCGATGTGCCGGGCGATATGCCATTGCTCTGGGTCCTTCGGGATGTTCTCGGTATGACCGGCACGAAGTTCGGCTGCGGCATTGCCCAGTGTGGCGTCTGCACCGTGCACGTCGATGGTCAGCCGATACGATCCTGCATCATGCCTGTGGAGGCGCTCAAGGGGAAGAAGATCGTGACGATCGAGGCGGTCGGCCAGACGCCGACCGGCGCACAGGTGCAGAAAGCCTGGCTAGACCTGGAAGTGGTGCAGTGCGGGTATTGCCAGTCCGGCCAGATCATGTGCGCGGCGGCGCTGCTGGTTGCAACGCCACAACCGAACGATGCCGACATCAATGCCGCCATGGCCGGCACGATCTGCCGCTGCGGCACCTATACGCGAATTCGCGCCGCGATCAAGCGGGCGGCACAGTCCTCGTAAATACCGCGCGCTGCAAAGGGACTTACGATGGATCTCGACCAACAAGTGAATGGGGCAAAGATCGATACAGAGTCCGTGCCTGAGAGCAGTCTTTCCCGCAGGACCTTCCTGAAGGTGAGCGCGGCAGCCGGCGGGGGCCTGCTGTTGAGCTTCATCCTCCCTCAGACGATCTGGAGCAGGGACACGGCCGGCGCTAGGGCTGCAGGTGTGTTCGCTCCCAACGCGTTCATCCGCATCGGTCGTGACGGTCGCGTGACACTCATCATGCCCTATGTAGAAATGGGACAGGGTACCTACACCTCGATCCCGATGCTCATCGCCGAAGAGCTGGAGGTGAACCTCGCACAGGTTACCCTCGAAGCGGCGCCCCCCGACGAACGGCACTATGCGAATTCGATCTTTCAGATTCAGGCGACCGGTGGTTCGACATCCGTGCGAGCCGCTTGGGAGCCTCTCCGCCGGGCCGGCGCCACCGCACGCACCATGTTGGTGTCCGCTGCAGCGCAGACCTGGAAGGTGGATCCGACGGGCTGCCGCGCACAAAATGGCGAGGTGATCCATGCAACGAGCGGCCGCAAGCTCACCTATGGGGTCTTAGTCGATACGGTGGCGACATTGCCGATGCCGGATCACGTTGCGCTCAAAGCCCCCGAGAACTTTACGCTGATCGGCACCCCTGCCAAGCGTCTCGATACCCCGGACAAGGTCAATGGCAAGGCGCAATTCAGCATCGACGTCAGGATTCCAGGCATGAAGATCGCCACGGTCGCTGCCTGCCCGGTCTTCGGCGGCAAGCTCGTCGGCGTAGACGATAGCAAAGCCAAGCAGATCAAGGGGGTTCACCAAGTGGTGCTGCTCGACAATGCCGTGGCAGTGATTGCCGATCATATGTGGGCAGCCAAGCAGGGTTTGGCCGCGCTCGACATTCAGTGGGACGAGGGCCCCCACGCCACACTCAGCAGCGCGGATATTATCCGGCAACTTGAAGCGGCCTTGTTGAGGCCTGGCGTGATCGCGCGCAAGGACGGCGATGTGGCTAAAGCCATGGCGGGAGCCGCAACGAAGGTCGAAGCGCTGTATCAGATGCCGTTTCTCGCCCATGCCACAATGGAGCCGGTGAGCTGTACCCTGCACGTTCGCAAAAACAGTTGCGATGTGTGGGTCGGGTCACAGGTCCTCGCTCGGGCACAGGCCACCGTCGCTGACGTGACCGGCCTACCACTGGAAAAGGTCCTGGTGCACAACCAATTATTGGGCGGCGCTTCTAAAATAAAGCGGCGGTTATTTAAACCCGTTAGTTCATCTACATTGGCATGCTGATTTAGCACTTGGTTACTAGCATTTAGCTTGTTATTCATAAAGCTATTCAGCATCAACACCTTAATATAGCGCTTATATTGCTTGTGTGCATCGTAGCCAATTTGCATCACTGTAATAATGAGCGTCGGTGCTGGCGAATTTGATACAGGTGCGGGCGTTTCCGTAATTGTCGGTGCTGGCGAATTTGATACAGGTGCGGGACTTGGTGCGGGAGTTGGCGCGGGTGTCGGTACCACCCGGGGTGCTGGTGTCGGTGCGGGCGTTGGTGCTGGTGTTGGTGCGGGCGTTGGTGCTGGTGTTGGTGCGGGTGTCGGTGCGGGCGTTGGTGCTGGTGTTGGTGCGGGTGTTGGTGCTGGAGTCGGTGCGGGTGTTGGTGCGGGCGTTGGTGCTGGAGTTGGCGCTGGAGTTGGCGCTGGAGTCGGTGCGGGTGTTGGTGCGGGCGTTGGTGCGGGCGTTGGTGCGGGTGTTGGTGCGGGTGTTGGCGAGGCTGGAGAACCCGTAATGTTAATTCGCGTCGGCTCTACTATCTGAGGGCCGGGGCTGGCATAACTTCCAGATGCAATCACATTTTCTTTTTTCGCACCCCCAGTGGCAATGCTGCCAGCAGTACCGTTGAGTTTGTTATAGTCGGCCCCGACGCCGAAAAGAGTGTTCGAGGCTTGGCCGCTCGCAGTGCGAATAGTGATATCTCCACCATTCGCGCTACGAGTCGCGGCGGCGGAAATGCTGCAAGGTTGCGACAAGCAGTTGGTATCGTTTTTGAAAGTGCCTGTGGCTCGGAAATAACGGCCGGCTGTAATGTCAATATTTCCTCCGGCTGTTCGGCCTTCGGTGTTGATACGGGTTACTTCGATGTCGTTGCTGGCTTTGAGGGTGACTTCGCCGCCTTGTTTTTCTTCGGAGTTGGCTTCTATAAACCCTGTTTGAATGCTGCTTGAGGGTGCTGCAATACTAACGTCTCCGCTGTTGCTGTTTTTGTCGATCGACCCTGCGTTGATATTGCCTGTTTCTACTTTTCCAGTACGGCTGGTGACGGTGATGTTGCCGCCGGCTGTGGTGGCGGAGTAGGAGTCGAGACCTAGTGTACTTATGTCGCCACGAGCTTCTAGGGCGATCCGGCCGCCTTGAGAACTCGTCAGGTTTCCGCTGGCTGCAATGCTGTTTGCTGATTGAATGGCGATCGTCCGAGCGTTTGCACCTTTGACTGCAATGTCCCCCGCAGCTACTACTCGGTTAGACGCAGTGAGTACCACTTCACCGCTGGCGTTGACGCTCAGGCCTGTAGCGTTCGTTTGACCGATGCCTGTGAGCAGTTCGGGTAAGGAGGCGATCGGCAATGTCGAAGCTGCTGGCGCTGTTCCTGGGCTGCTCGTCGCTGAGGGCGGCTCGATTTCCAAACTGAGCAAATTACCTCGCTGGCTGACGCGGACTAAATTTTTCCCGGTGACTGATGCTACGGTTATTTGACCGCCTGGGGCCGAAAGACTGCCGGTGCTGACCACAGTGCCGCCGACTAAGGTTAAGTTCTGCCCTGATTTGACTGCTAAGTCCGCCGTGTTGATAATTGCTCCAGCTCGATCGGCTCCAAAATCAAAGGAAGTGGGCGCGCCTGTCAGAGATGTGTAGGTGTTATTACCGTTGGCGTTAAACGAGTTAGAACCGAATCCAATAGAGGTGGCGGTGGTTGCGGTGAAAGAAGCCGGCACGTTTAAGCTGGCACTGTTGCCAAATATGATGCCGGATGGATTCATCAGAAACAAGTTAGAATTGCCGCCGGTTACTTGAATTGAGCCGTTAATAATTGAGGGGCTACCGCCGTTGATGCGCCCTAAAATGTTGCGAATGTTGGGGTTTGAGATAAAGTTGGCAATCTGATTTTGTGACAAACCGAATTGTGTAAAACTGTGGAAGAGATTTTGTCGATCGCTCGATAATTGTCCGCCTTGAATGTCGAAGCGAGTTTGCGGAGTCGGAGTGCCGGCTGGGGTTGCGGGAGTAACTGTCGTGCCCGTTCCGTCCGCTGCTGGAACAATGGTTTCACATAAGGCTTTTGCTTGCAAAAAGTAAAGATTTATTAAGACTATTTGCAGAGCAAGTGCTAGCTTGCTTAGTCTTTTTTTAGACAGGAATCTAGCCTGTATTTGAATATTTTTAGCGGTTTTCATAGGTTTTTAAAGCGTAAAATATATAAATCACAACAATAGCATATCTTCTTTACAATCTAAATATAACTAGCCATGCCTAGAAGCTGTATCTTCCGCATGACATATATAAAAAAATAGACGCACTCCGACGATGATCGACCGGGGTTTTTAACTATTATTAAGAGTTGCAACGAATGATCCGGAGCAAAAAAACCGATTTCTGCGTCCTGAAATGATTGGAAAAAATCTAGGTTTAAAAAAAATCTTTACTTTAGAAAAAACAAAAAATTTGGCTCTATAATTGCCTGTAATTAAAATTCTGAGAAGAAGAAGTAAGATCGTGTCCGGTTGCATCGAAATTAATACTACCCGAAATCAGGACACGGCACTGCCGTTTCCCTACAATTAATCGGGCGTAGGGAAACGGCACTGCCGTGTCCTCGCTTGTCATTCCGGCTGCGCCGGAATTGATATAAGATCGTGTCCGGCCAATTACCCGCGATCGAGGTGTTTATAGTGAGGAATGCAAGTCAAGAGGATTTTTATGAGGACTTGCATTCCTCACTATAAATCTAGGAGATATCCGGTTTTAATCGATCGCCCTTTTGCTGTTTTAAGGGGCTGTGCGGGCGGATTTGTTGATTGATTTAAGAGTTAATTGGGTGAAGTTTGGACGGTGGGCGAGGGACTCGGTGAAGCAGGACTCGGTGAAGCAGGGCTCGGTGAAGCAAGAGTCGGTGAGGGATTCGGAGAAGGAGTGGATTGGTCGGATTTTTTGAGTCCGACAAAAGCGTCGTAGCGGGTGGTACGATCGCCAATGACGGCCGCTGTAACGCCGATCGACCGCGTGGCGTCTATCCAGATTTTTTGGTTGGGAGGAAACTCGGGTAAAGCTAGGTTTTTCGGGTTAAATGCACTCTCGGTGTCGATGTAGAAATTGCCGTTGTGGGGTTTAAGTTGCGATCGTACAGCTTTCTGGAACAATTCGCTGCTTAAAAGCGGACTTTTCGGCGCCGGGACGATCGCATCAACCACGGGAGCTCCTACTGTGATAAACGCAACATCATTCATCCAGCCACGAGTTACCGTAATCCCTCCAAACGGCGATGTCCATTTAGTCGCAGGCTGGCCGCCCACTTGAATTTCCTCAACTCTAAACCCTTTCATTTTCATCGTTTCATCAAGCTGTTTCAGGGATTTGTTAGCGGCGCTGCGGTTGTTTGTTTCCACCATAAATACAAATCCAGCCGCAAATTTGTCTTTCGGATTCTGCGCCGGGGCTGGTATTAATGATAGAGAAAATTCTCCAGCCATCCAATTGATGAAGTCTTTATCTAAATCCTGGCCGGTAGTGGATTTTAAACCTGCGCGCAAAACTTGGGGATTGACTGGGGAAATTGGGTTAGCCTCGGCTCCCAACACGTAGTCTTGCCACAAACGCTGCAAGTTACCGCCGGATACCATCATTATTGTACTGCTTGGCAAACTGTTAACCATTTTTAGAGCGTTGTTTTCTACTGCTACCCTTCTAGTAGAATCAGGTTTCAGCCAAGAGATTGATTTGAATCCAATTCCTTCTGCATCTAGCGTCGCTGTGGTGGCAAATCCCTGATTTTGTTGCAGTTTTTCGAGGTTTTCCTGCGTAATTTCGCGGGCTGAGTTGGCGGCTGTAAAAGCTGCTGCAACGGGCATATTAACGTAGATTTGAGCGAAGGAACCGGGTTCTTTTATTTGTTGTATCGCGTTTGCATAGCCCGGGGTTTTGGCGATCGATGGTTCGCCTTTGTAGGTGTCAATGATTCTGTCTGTGGCGCTGGGATCTGTGGTGACTGCTAGATAGTTTGTCCCGAGTACCGCGACTGAGAAATTGCGCTCTGGTATACCTTGAGTTTCTGTAACTTGCACCCCTTTGTAATTGCGCTCAACCATTTTTCCTTGGTTGAGGGTTCTGGGTTTTGCTAATAATTCTTTGGCTTTGATCGGGTTGGAGATGGGGAGGATAATTGCCACTGACTGTTGAATTGGCGGAGGCGGGGGCGCATTGGGTGCACGCGGGGGGACTGGTATGGCTATTTTGTTTCGCAGAAAGGCCACCATTGCTGTATTCCCTACCCAAGGTTGAATGTCTTGTTGGTAGGCGTAACCGTTGCTTGTCAGGAGGCGATCGCGAATTTCGCTTAAAAACCTTTCAAACGAAGCTTTTGACTCCGGCGTGCCAAATTCTCGCAGTTTATTCCATTGCGATTCATCAGTGGTGATGGATATGGCCATCATCGTATCCTGGGGGACAACGGTTGCTCCCGCCGGCAAATCTTTGGCTGGCCCACGCGAAAGGACGATCGAGTAGGTGAGAAAGCCTAAACCGATCAGAAGTGTGGCGGCTCCGATCGTAAACAGCAGGGAAGATTTATCTTTCTTAAACATTATTCGTCAGATTCTGGTACTCGCAACATCATAAATTATATTGGGGATTGGGCATGGGGGATTGGGCATAGGGCATGGGGCATTGGTAATTTGTGGTTTTTTATTTGTTATTAGAAAAACTACTCACAAGTAACCACCAACCACTAATCACTATAGTCCTAGATCCGAAATAAACCGTTTTTTTACTAAATAGTGCATTTTCGCCTTTAATACTGGTGAAAAATCGGGTTTATTTCGTATTTACGCGAAGTCCTACACTAACTATTCCCAATTCCCCATGCCCAATCCCCAATTCCCTGATGTTAGTTCCTAGCCTTAAAGTCTTTAAAGATAGTTTGAAATGAGTACATCAGCCGGTGGACATCATTTGTGGCACTGGGAAAAATGTTTAGTTCCCATTTTTTGCGAGCGGTAGTTAGCAGTTTTGCTATGGGTTTGGAGTAACTGTTAGAAATGAAATAGCTGCCGCCTTCGTAGCGAATATCTGACGCTAGTCCGATAAAACCGCCCGCTATTTCTACTTGCAATTCCGAGGTGCTGTGTTCAGATTTCACTGCTAAAATTACTTGCGAGTGTCGAGGTTCCCGGTTGAGCAATCGACAGATATTCGCTTCTTTTTGATACAAGATTAAAACGTTGCAGTTGTGCAGAACTCCGGCTCTACCTTGGACTTTTACTCCTAGGTGAATTTCCAAGGCTGGTTTGTCGGGAAATTCGACAACAGCATGAGTATACGGATGTGCACTACCGTGGATTTTTCCCGCTGTTTTTCTAAATGTTAAATATTTCGGTGTTTCGTCGTCTAAAACATTGTTGTAATAAATGCTGCCACCTTCATTAGCAACTGCTTTTAGCAGAATGGTGAACAGGTAAGCATCAAAAATTCTGGCTTGTTCTGCGACTCCGTTGAAATCGGGATCGATCGAGCTTTTTAACTTGCTCTTAATTTCGGAATTAAGGGCGTAGTTGCTCGGTTCCGAGGGCAGTTTTTCGAGTAATTGCTTGAGGGCGATCGCCTGTTTGTGGCGGGGGGCTGTCACGCTGGAGGTAAACTCGATGGTTTGGGCTGTTTCTGCGCCTGAATTTGCAAATACAATTTTTGTGCCGAGGGGAGAGGTTTCTGATTCTACTTTCAAGAAATAAGCAATTTCGTCTTCCATTTCCGAAGTGTTCACCGTTGCTTGCTCCACAGCATCAATTAACAGCAAAAGTTGTTCTTTTGCGGTATAATCTTCTATCTTGAGCAGAGGTGTTTTTCTTTTGAGCGATCGCTCTTCAATTACTTTGCCAATCTCTACAGTATCCGCTACTTGTTGAACTACCCAACCCAAGTTAAACTCATTCAGAATTGCTGCCAGTTCTTGATAGAGTTTGGCATATTCGATCTCGTCCATAATAGTTTCTGCGCTGCACACTATTCTAATTATACAAGCTAGTTGATTTTTTTGTCAATGTGCTGTGTTTGTCGATCGATTAAGTAAAACCACCAAAACAGGTAAAGATATGTTAAGAAATTTGACTCTTCCTTCTTCCTGGTTCCTGAGCGTAGTCGAAGGGCCTTCTTCCTTCTTCCTTCGATAGAGAGTAAGCTATTTTACGACATTGAGAGCGATCGAACCTATGGCAACTATCAACGACAACTACCTCAAACTCAAAGCCGGCTACCTGTTTCCCGAAATTGGGCGCAGGGTGAAAGCCTTTGCAGACGCGAATCCAAGCGCACCCATCATCCGGCTAGGGATTGGCGATGTCACGGAACCCCTACCAGAAGCTTGCCGCGTGGCGATGGTGGCTGCGGTGGAGGAAATGGGCTCGCGGGATACCTTCAAAGGATACGGCCCGGAACAAGGTTATGAATGGCTACGGGAGAAAATTGCCGAGCACGACTTTAAGTCGCGGGGATGCGATATTGATGCTTCAGAAATCTTTATTTCTGACGGTTCTAAGTGCGATTGTGGTAATATTCTGGATATCTTTGGTAACAATAATACGATCGCCGTTACCGATCCAGTTTACCCGGTGTACGTAGACACGAACGTGATGGCCGGCCACACGGGAGATGCGAACGAAAAGGGCGAATACGACGGCTTCGTTTACCTGCCAATTACAGCCGAAAATAATTTTACGGCCCAAATTCCCACAGACAAAAAAGTCGATTTAATTTACCTGTGTTTCCCCAACAATCCGACGGGCGCAACAGCCACCAAGGAACACTTGCAAGCTTGGGTAAAATATGCTAAGGCGAACGGCTCGATTATTTTCTTCGATGCCGCCTACGAAGCCTATATTACCGATCCGAGTTTGCCCCATTCTATCTACGAAATTGAAGGTGCGCGCGATTGTGCGATCGAATTTCGTTCCTTCTCCAAAAATGCCGGTTTCACGGGTACTCGCTGCGCCCTAACAGTTGTACCGAAGACTTTGACTGGAAAAGCAGCAGACGGTTCCGATGTCGAAATTTGGAAATTGTGGAACCGCCGCCAATCTACTAAATTTAACGGAGTTTCTTACATCGTGCAGCGCGGTGCTGAGGGGGTTTATTCTGAGGCTGGCAAGGCACAAATTCAGGCATTAGTCAATTTTTACATGGAAAATGCGGCGATTATCCGCGAGAAATTGACAGCAGCGGGAATCGAAGTTTTTGGCGGCGAAAATGCACCTTATGTGTGGGTAAAAACGCCTAATAATTTGTCGAGTTGGGATTTCTTTCAGAAGTTGCTGGAAACTTGCAATGTGGTGGGAACTCCGGGTTCTGGTTTTGGTGCTGCGGGTGAGGGTTATTTCCGCATTTCGGCGTTTAATAGTCGGGAGAATGTGGAGGAAGCAATGAGACGGATTGTGGAGAAGTTTAAGGTTTAGAAGGGCGGGCTCTTCGGCCCACCCCACAAGAAACTTAATGTATTGTGGAACAGGCATCTTGCCTGTTCTTAAAAATGGTAAAAAATGTGAGTTTGGGAAAGTGCCATCAACTGATTCTCGTAAACTTGACCTAATGCGGATGAATATGTGATCGCGGGCGATCGGGTTAAATTTCCGGAAACTTGGCTGATTCACAAGCTTACAGTTATATTAAGACGTATTCCCTTAGAAATGCAGAGTCATATGTTGTCAACACTCCTCGGATTATCAGCATTAGTTCTAGCTGCCGCATTGACATACACGCAACTGAAACTAGCGAAACATAAAAAGCTTTTACGTAAATATGATTCACTCTTTTCCAAAGAGGACTTTGAAAAGCAATTAGATTCTAACATAAATCTCAAACAAGGGGAACTCGACCAACTTGCAAGCGAGCAAGCGAAACTCAATGCTAAAATTAGAAACCTCCAGCAGAAACTCAGTGAGGTAGAAGAATCGGAATCCGTTCAATCTTTCGGATTTTATAAATCAAAGTATAACTTTGGCAGTTCTGAAGAATACAAGCGCCGACTTGAGGAAATCAGAAGACAACAAAGTAAAATGCTGAAAGATAAGACTGCTGCCATCTGTCATGTACCGTGGGAAGTAGAGGGAAGCAAGAAAAAAGGCAAAAAAATGACCGATGACTTTCTGACGCTAATACTGAGAGCATTTAATGGCGAGTGCGATGCTGCAATGCTTCAGGTTAAATATAACAATGCCATTAAATTAGAAACCAGGATAAACAAAGCTTTTGAAACCTTGAATAAGTTATCAGAAACTAATCGCTGTGCAATCATGCCTACTTATCGCTCTCTCAAACTAGAAGAACTATATTTTACTCATGAGTTTCAGGAGAAAAAACAGGAGGAAGCTGAAGAACAGCGGAGAATCAGAGAGGAAATGCGCGAAGAAGATAAAGCGCGTCGTGAGATTGAAAAAGCACTAAAAGAAGATGAACAAGAAGTAAAACGACGAGAGCAAGCGCTAGAACAAGCTCGTCTAGAAATTGAAAAAGAAAAAGCTGTAGGTAAACAGACAGAACAACAAGAGATTAGATTTAAACTGTTAGAAAAAGAACTTGAAGAGGCTCGTGCCAATCGAAAAACTAATATTTATCGAGGTCAGATGACAAAATCTGGACATATCTACATTATTTCAAATATTGGCTCTTTTGGAGAAAATATTTATAAAATTGGGATGACGCGACGCACACCGGAGGAGCGCGTTAGAGAGCTAAATGCAGCATCAGTGCCATTCCCATTTGATATCCATGCAAAAATTCGTTGTGAGAATGTCCCAGAAATAGAAAATCTCTTGCATAAACACTTCCGGGATAGAAGTGTCAATAAAGTCAATGTAGGCAAGGAGTTCTTCAGAGTGACATTAGAGGAAATTGTTTCAGCGGTGGAAAAAATTGCCGAAGAAACTCAACTTTTAGACAAATCTAAAATTCAATTTACGAAAATTGCTGAGGCAGAACAGTATCATAAAACCCTAGCGATAGAACAAGGTGAAATTCAACCTTCCGACCAGAATTATACACCCACTTGGGAAGAGGAAGAAGAGTCTGAAGAAGACGAAAAGTTCGAGGAAGACGAATGATATATGCAAAAGCTATAAAGTCTACACAATAGGACAAACTATCCGAAAACCAAAGCGATTAAATCGAGTGTCTGAATCCCCATATTCACGATGCGCTGAGCGACAGTCTGTCGGATCGTTTAACCAAGAGCCTCCTCGCAACACCCGCGAATTACTGTTACTGTCAGTCAACCATACACTTCCATTTGTGGGTGCTTCATGATAGCTTTCATGCCAGTAATCTAAGCACCACTCCCAAACGTTGCCGTGCATATCAAATAATCCAAAAGCATTGGCAAATGCAAAAGTTTTGACAGGACTTGTTTGCTTGCGATAGCTTCCTTTCGCTTTTGGCCCAGACTTATAGCTGTAGTTGCAGTCATAATTCGCCACATCGGGGGTAATAGTTTCGCCAAAATGAAAAGGGGTTGTAGTTCCAGCGCGACAGGCGTATTCCCATTCTGCTTCAGTTGGGAGACGATACTCGCGTCCTGTTTTTTGGGAAAGCCGATCGCAAAATTCAACAGCATCGTACCAAGAAACTTGTTCCACAGGCTTATCTGCACCTTTGAAGTGGGACGGTTCGAGCTCAATATCTCGATTCACTTTGTCAAAAGCAGCAACCGCTTTCCACTGTGCTTGGGTAATAGGGTATTTGCCTATTAAAAAAGGTTTGATGGTTACTGAATGTTGAGGCTTTTCGTTGTTCATTCCTCCTGGCTCAGTTTCCAAGGAACCCATCATAAAAGTATCGCTCGGTATTAACACAACTTCTAACACAATGTCGCCAAGTTTTTCTATGCGATGTTCTGCTATTTGGGGATGACGATCTATTGTTTGTCCTTTGACATTTACCGAGATTACCTCAAACTCAAAAGTAGTAGAAGAAGGTGAATTTTCGGAAGATTTAATTTGTTTATTATTGGAAATTGATGCAACAGCAGCAAGATTATCTTGAATCACCTCTGGCGTTAGGTCGAGGGCTTTGCAGAGCACTTGAAATGTTTGACGAGCAATTAGCTCTTGTTTCATAAATCGCCGAATGGTTGTTACAGACACATGACAACTTACGGCAAGTTCCATTTGGCTTAACCCTTTTTTTGTTAAAGCAGATTTAACTACTTTCACTCCTGTTGCAGATGCACGTGCCGATCTGAGTTTATTACTAGCTATAACAGGTATTGCTGACGAATTTGAGCTTACTCGATCGCTCATTTTCAAACTCAATTTTTCTTCTATGTTCGATTGTAGTCCTGGTTGAGGTTTGGGAAATTCTGATACAGATGATTTCAATCCCGATGTATTGGTAACGATGGGAGATTGAGAATTAGTGTGCTGTCCTGACTGTTTCAAAGTAATTCTTTTGATTGCCCGGAGTGCATCTCTATCAACTGAAGAAACGGCTAACACCCTAATCCATAGCTGTTCTGCCAATTCTAAATCGCCTTCAGTCTCGACCATTAGTGCCTGAAATTTCAACGGTTCCGCATCTTTGATAGTTGCCAGTTTATTCAGCAGAATAAAGTGCATTTTATACGGAGGTTCAGCTTTGAGATAGGGCGTTTGTCGAGGTTTTCCATAACGCTGATTAATTTCGGGAACGCGATGATACAAATGTTGATAAAGTCTTTCTACAGTCGCACAGTTAGCTTCTCCTTGAAGCCGTAAACCCTCTAGCAAGGCATATGTAAACGATGATTGTCGCAAATTTTTATCTTCTATTTCATAAGATTTTTCATTAGGACTACAGGAAAAAATGGTAATGACTCCTTGGTGTTTTTCATCCCCTATTCCACGTCCATCTTTTTGCCCTTGATCCCGACAAGCATCGACAATCAACACCACATTATCTGCCCCACAGCGACGCAGGCGTTCTGTCACGTAGTTGATCGGAATTCCGGTATGTTCAACATCTCCAGGATCGGCATCACAGGGCATGAGATAATCGCGGTCAGCATAGCGCAACCCATGACCGCTGAAGAAAAACCAGAAATTGTCTCCGGGTTCCATTAATGGCTCTTCAAACTGTTTCCGAAGAAATCGCCGTAGATTGGCATAAGTTGGTTGGGTGGGAATTGCCATAATAGGTTGACCAGCAAATTTGTTAATTGCTGGCGATTCATCCGAGAAATAGAAAACTTCCTCAAACCCCGCTTCGTTGAGGAAAAAATCTCGCACTAACTCTGCATCCCGCTGGGCGCAGTTCAAGTGTTGCAGGTTGTAGTATTGGTTAATGCCAATTGCGATCGCCCAATTTTTGCCCATTCACCTATAGAAGTTATAATATGATTTAACTTTTGACTCAGGGACGAGTAAATTTCAGGGTTATTCCGCCTTTATTCCCCACTTTACCACCACTTCCTATTAGACTTACTTGACCTTCACCGTTGATTTCTACTGAGAGTTCAACCTCATTTAGTTTCATCCCACTCTGCTGCTCAGCTTGATCGAATAGCTCTCCCATAACTGTGAGCAAACCGCTCATTTGAGCTTTCAAGGCTATTACGTCGATTGGCACGCGCTTGCTAACAATCTTCGTTACCTTTTCAGAGACTTTTGAACTCAAGGAACCGCCAACATCCATGCTACCCTTGGCTCCAGTAACACTGTTAGATTCAGTAATTTCCTCGGCTATAATCCAGATGGTTGATTCTTCAGACATTATTGACTCCAAAAATATATTTTGATAAGTTAGGGGACTGTTTATCCTAGTGTACCAGGATATCTAACTCATTTTGTATAAGTTATCGCCTCGATGACTCGGCGATTGAAATCACTTAAGAGTCAAACGAAGTCCGCGCAACGTGAGACGCAGAGAAAAAAGCAGTTTACACTAAACCAGCTTGAAAAATCTGATTGGCTGTCAAACTCAAATCGGGAAATGCTTGCGACACAATCCGATCGCACTCCCGAAACTTGAGAATTTGATATTCACCATCAACCAAGTTACACACAGAAATTGTCGGTTGTTTCGGATTGCCAATAAAATTACGTCCACCCAACGCAGCATAATCGACAATCCAATATTCAGCGATACCCATCTCCTCGTAATCAGCGTATTTCAAATAGTAATCATCGCGCCAATTCGTTGACACAACTTCGATCGCCAAAGGTATCGATGCACCTAAACTGAGGATAGATTGTTTTTGCCACAATGGTTCATTCACCAGGTTTTCACGGTTCAGTACCAACAAATCGGGGCAATAACCAGAATCTTTTTCAGGAGGTCTAACTATCACTTGGCGAGGGATACCGTAGGGCAATCCCAGACGTTTGATTTCATAAGGAATTTCGATGCCAAGAAAGCTGATAACTTCCTCGTGTTCGCCTACTGGTTGTGCCATCTCAACAATCTCTCCATTATGCAGTTCGTAGCGTACCGTCCTATTTTCAGGTAGCGACTCTACAAAATCCTCGAAGTTTACGAGTTTGGGTAAAGTTTGAGTCATATGTTTTTAGAATGACTGATAATACTAATTATACCAAATCTGGCTTTGATGTCTAGCGATCGTAAATTGCGATCGCCCATCTCTTCTCGTTGCCCGTGCTAAACTCAACAGATATATCCAAAAACTATTGTGGGGTAGGCATCCTGCCCGCTCTTTGCACAAATTTAACAACTAGCTCCCAATTCAGCTTATGATTGTTATCGCTCCCGTCCTCAAACCCGTTAGCCAAATAACGCTTACTCCCGGTAGTGTCGTAACCATTCCCAATATAACTTGGCTGGAATTCGAGTCTATTTTGGAGGAATTGGGAGAAAAGCGAAGAACTAGAATTGCCTACAGTAACCGTACCTTAGAAATTATGGTTCCCTTACTAGAATGCGAAATAACGAAAGATTTAATTTCCGATATTATCAAAATTTTACTCAAGTCTGCGGGCAGAAGATACGAACCATTTGGTTCTACTACATTCAAACGGGAAGGTGCAGCAGGAGTTGAACCTGATGCTTGCTTTTATATTCTAAATTATCAGCGGATGATTAGCCGCCGCCGACTTTTGCCGGACGATCCGCCGCCGGATTTAGCAATTGAAACCGATGTAGCTTCTAAAACTACGATCGATGCTTATCTAGCTATTGAAGTTCCAGAAGTCTGGGTTTACGACAGCGGCAGACTTCGCATCTATTTGCTGCAAGATGGAGAGTATGTAGAATCGGATATTAGTCCGAATTTTCCAGGAATCGCGATCGCACAACTGATTCCTGCTACAGTGGAACGTGCTTGGCAGGTTGGAAATTTGCAAGCGCTAGAAGAATTTGAAAGTGCGATCGGCTAAACTCGTAGTATGCGTTACGCACTTCGCACTTCGCATCCTAAAATTTACACAATTACTGCCAAATTGTCAACCCCTATCGCCCGATAAATTGTATCTCTTTGCTGATAACTCCGCCCCAAAGAACTAATCGCATTTTGCAAATCTTCGACAGATTGACAACTGCCGCCAACTGCACCAGCCATTGTGGTAATGTGTTCTTCCATCAAGGTACCGCCGATGTCGTTGCAACCCCATTTCAGCGCTTCTGTAGCTCCTTCTAAACCTAATTTTACCCAGCTCGGCTGGTGATTGGGAATCACATTTCCTAAGAAGATTCGAGATACTGCGGTGAGTAATAAAGTGTCTGCTAAAACTGGTTGATCGCGGCCGACTCGACTCCGCAAAGGTGCCGGTGCTGCTTGTCCGACAAATGGTAGTAAAATAAATTCTGTAATGCGGGCTGGATAGTTGTTGCTAATGGTACTTTGTTGGAGCGATCGCACTTTTTCTAAATGCAAAACCTGCTGCTGGGCCGTCTCAATATGCCCGCAAAGCATCGTACTCGTTGTCGGCAAACCCAGACTGTGAGCAGTTCCCACAATTTCTAACCAAGTTGCCGAATTCAGTTTTTCTGGGCAAATCACCCGTCGCACCGCATCGTCGAGAACTTCCGCCGCAGTTCCCGGCATGGAACCAACTCCCGCATCCTGCAAAGCCGAAATTACATAGCTGAAACTAAGATTATCTTTTCTGGCAATAAATTCTATTTCTTGCGGCGAAAAAGCGTGCAAGTGTAACTGCGGAAACTTATCCTTAATTGTTTTCACCAATTGCAGATAATAAGGCAAAGATGCGCCATTTAGTTTAGCTTGAACATTTAAGCCGCCCTGCATACAAATTTCCGTCGCACCCCGCTGCACTGCATCAGTTGCCTTTTCTAGAATTTGGGCTGCATCTAACCAAAAAGCGCCCTCATCTCCCTCGTCGCGACGGAATGCACAAAAACTGCAATGCTGCTCGCAAATATTTGTGAAGTTAATATTATGATTGACAACATATGTAACAGTATCCCCTGATTGTCGGCGGCGGAGCAAGTCAGCGGTTGTTTGAATAGAAGCTCGCGCATCTGGCTCTCTTTGGTGCTGCAAAAGTACCAAGGCCTCGGCGGTAGAGATGTTATAACCTTGTAAAGCTCGATCGAGAATTGCATCCACAGTTTTCTTTTCCGGTTCAGTCACAGAATCTACTACCTAAAATTAAAGGCGTTTTTATATCTTAACAAATCAACTCTGGACGAAACATATTCTCAAGTCTAAAGTCATAACACAACTATCCTTTACTTTCTGGGAACTAAAATTATGGGCATCAACCAAGCAAATCACCTCTTGCCAGTGCCTTCTGGGCCTTTGCAAATTCCTGCTGTAGGGACTGTCGATTCAACTTTTACAGACGCAGGCACACCGCCAATTTATTTTTCCCTGGTCATTCCCACCTACAACGAGTGCAAGAATGTCAAGAGTATTGTGGAACAATTGAGCCAATTGCTCGATGGCAGCATTCCCGGCGACTACGAACTGATTGTAGTCGATGACAACAGCCCCGATCGCACCTGGGAAGTTGCCCTGTCCCTGACACCGGAATATCCGCAATTGTGGGTGATGCGCCGGGAAAAGGAGCGGGGACTTTCCACAGCAGTAATTCGGGGGTGGCAAGCCGCACGGGGCGAGGTTTTGGGTGTAATTGATGCCGACTTGCAACATCCCCCCGAGACGCTGTTGCAGCTTTTAGCAGAAATTAAGCGGGGAGCCGATTTGGCCGCTGCTAGTCGCCACGTTGCCGAGGGTGGGGTGAGCGACTGGAGCGTGATCCGGCGATTTTTATCGCGGGGCGCTCAAACCGTGGGGTTGGTGATTCTACCGGGAGTGGTGGGCCGAGTTTCCGATCCGATGAGCGGCTATTTTATGCTGCGCCGCAGTTGTATTGCTGGCAAAACGATGAATCCCGCCGGTTACAAAATTTTGATTGAAGTGCTCGGGAGGGGGGACATCCGCTGGATTGGAGAAGTTGGTTATGTATTTCAGGAGCGGCAAGAAGGCGAGAGCAAAGTTACTGGGAAACAGTATATTGAGTATTTACGGCATTTAGTCATATTGCGGTTTGCCCGGTGGCCGATGGGTAAGTTTTTGCGATTTGGCATCGTAGGTTTCAGTGGCGTGTTTGTGAATATGGGAGTTTTGTACGTGCTGCGGCATAGCTTCAATTTGGAGCTAACTCGCAGTCTGATTGTTGCTGCTGAATTGGCAATTATCAGTAACTTTTTCTGGAATGATTTGTGGACTTTTGGTGATATTTCTAAGCGGCAGCCTGGAAAGCGCCAGCGCTTCAAACGGCTGTTGAAATTTAATGTGATTTGCTTGATGGGTTTGATTATGAATGTGCTGCTGGTGAATCTGCTGTTTAATTATTTTGGAATGAATGAATATTTGGCTAATTTAATTGCGATCGCGGCTGTAACTATGTGGAATTTCTGGATCAATACAAAGCTAAGCTGGCGGGTAACGGAAGTAAATTAGAAGCTGGGAATATCCAACAGTGAGAAGCGCATACAGGGACAGAGACAGAGCAAAATTCACGCTCGCTCTTGACATCCAGAGCGCTCGTCCGAAATACATTGAAACAGAAACATCAGCCTTTTAATGAAGATTTGAAACTCTTGCAAGTAAGCTAGTTTTATGAATCAAAAATTGTTTTTACTCTCAGCCACTACTTGGCGGTATATCACAAATCAATCATTACTTTTGCCTTTTGTCTTGCTGTTACTATTAACTAATCTCTTAGTGTCGCCCGTAGGAGAATTCTCGCTTAACGACGACTGGATACACGCTAAAGCTGTCCAAAGGTTGCTGGAAGAGGGTCAGTACCGCGGTCATTCTTATGTCGCCGCCACTCTCGCAGCGCAAGCTTATGGGGCTGCCTTGTTTTGCAAATCTTTTGGTTTTAGCTTTACTGTTTTGCGAGTATCGACTTTAGTATTAAGCCTTGTTAGCGCGTGGGCGATGACCCGCTGTGGATTAGCATTGGGTCTTTCTAGAAACTTGGCTTTACTTTGCGGGGCGCTGGTAGCAATTAACCCTTTAGTTTTAAATTTATCGTACAGCTTTATGACCGACGTGCCGTTTTTGGCAATGTCAATACTGTCAGGGCTATTTTTCCTGCTGGCGCTTCAAACACCTAGCGCCAAAATGATTTTTTGGGGCAGTTGTTTTGCAGTAGTTGCTTTTTTTGTAAGGCAGTTTGGGGTAATGTTGCCTGTTGCTTTTGCCGCGACAGTCCTCGTACTTGGGTGGCAAAGACAATATCGTGTATCTTGGTTTATGGTTTTTGCTTTTATTGGCCCGTGGCTGGGGGCGGCCGCGATATATCTCTATTTAGGGACAATTAAAGATGCTGGCACTCCTATTTTTCAAAGCCTCCAGGGACGAGTCCTACTGTCAGCTATGGATGGGTTGCGTCACCTTCCAGTTTCACTTTGTTATATGGGTCTTTTTGCTCTACCTTTGGGTGCGGGCAGACTTTGGCAAATAGTTCGCAAGCACGATGTTTGGACTCGCAAGCCGATCGCTATTTTTGTCGGATTTTGCTGTGTTTCGCTGACCGCGTTTTTCTTACCTAAAACATTATTTATTCTTCTAAATATAACTTTTCATAAACAATCTTTGTGGTTAAATCAATATGCAGAGCGAATGCCTCTATTAAAAGGGGATTATCTGCTTGATTTGGCTGTGGGTCACATTCAGTTACCAGATGTTAACCCACAGCCAGTAATTAGTATCGGTAGATGGTGGTGGCCCATAACATTCGCTGCACTGGGAGTGGCCGGACTAATATTTCTGGATTGTCTCGATCTACTTTACGATGTGCGGCCGCAACAGAACGAAAATAATGTTTTGCCGAAGCGAACCCATCAAAACAAAATTATTGCTGTGGGGGTGGATTCTTCTGGCTGTAGCTTACAATCCTGGGCCGTTTTTCGTGTTCGATAGATATTTAATTCCGGCACAGCCGCCCTTTATCTTGCTGTTAGCCTACGAAATGAGCCGATTTAAGCTCAAAGGTGCACTGAGGCTGGCAACTTTTAGTTGTACGCTCCTTTACATTTTCAGTGTGGTTTGTCTCCAGGACTATATGGGTTGGAACAGTACAGCAACGGCTGCTCAAAATAAACTCATGACTGTGTATGGTGTGAATTCCGAATCAATTCGCGGTCTAGACACTTTTAATGGATGGTACAATAGTGACAAATTCATGCGAATATACAAAACTAAAAAATGGCAAGACGCTGATTTGAAAGGGCTAGGGCCTTGGGTATTTGATGATGAGTACATTGTTGCTAGCAAGCAGCCAAAGCCTGGATATGAGAAATTCGATGGGGTATCATATTTCTCTTGGCTGGGAATGCAAGGACGAGAGATTGTAATTTACAAGCGCGGCCAAAATGAAAAGAAGGATATACTTTTTTGAGTCAGAACAAACAACTGTTGCTGCTATTGCTGTGGACGGCGATCGCCTGTATTTTGCGATTTGCCAATTTGGACTCGAAACCGCTGTGGACGGACGAGTTTTCGACTCTAGTATTTAGTTTGGGCAACAGTTTTCGCGGGGTGCCGCTCGATCGGGCGATCGCCCTCCCCATTCTATTACAACCGCTGCAATTTCGTGGTGCTGGTATTGCAGATGTCCTAAACCATTTGCTGCTAGAAAGCAACCATCCACCAGTGTATTTTATGCTCGCCCACTGGTGGATGCGGTTATTTGGGCCTTCTGAGGATAGTTTAGTTTGGATTGGGCGATCGCTCCCTGCTTTATTGGGCGTTATTTCAGTTCCCGCTATCTACTTTTTGGGTAAGTTTGCTTTCAATTCTCGTTTAGTCGGTCAATGTGCGGCCGCGATGATGGCAGTTTCTCCCTACGGCATTTATCTCGCTCAAGAAGCTCGCCATTACACTTTAGGAGTCATATTAGTTATTGCCTCTCTTTTTGGCTTGACATTAGCTGCAAAAAAGCTACAACACCGCGCTCCAATACCTATTTGGGCGGTGTTACTTTGGGTGGTTGTCAATTGTTTGGGAATTGCCGTTCACTACTTTTTCGCACTGACTTTGTGTGCAGAAGCAATAGCATTAAGTGGCGTAATATGGGAGCATTTTAATAGAAAATTGCCAATTTCCAACAGTCAGCAGCCCCATATTTGGCAATCTAAAATTCTCTGGAGGCTTTTAGCAGTAGCGATAGGCACTTTAGCAGGTGGTTTAGTTTGGGTACCCGTATTTTTGTCAAATAAATATGGCAGCGAACTAACTAATTGGATTGTCAGCGGCGATCGCACTTTTGTGGATTGGATCAGTCCGGTTTTTCAAGCTTTAGCTGGATGGATTACTGTCATGTCTCTGTTGCCCGTGGAATCGTCAAATTTGGCGATAGTCATTGCATCGGCGATCGCCATGACAGTATTTTTGATTTTGGTGCTTCCCATCTTGTTTAATGCTCTTAAAACTTCCTTGAAAACCCCAGAAAGTCGTTTAGGTACTGTTATTTTCGGCGGGTTTGTGCTAGGAGCAATTTTGCTATTTTTCAGCTTTGCCTATTTTCTGGGAATTGACCTAACTCGCGGCGCCCGGTACAATTTTGTCTACTTTCCGGGGGCGATATTACTGCTAGGAGCAACCTTGGCGCTTCTGTTTAACACACCTATAGCAAAAAGTCAATGGTTTAATTTACGTGCGATCGAAGTTTCTGGCAAAAAAGCAGTGGTGCTAATTCTAGCAATGGGTTTTTTTAGCGGTGTAACAGTCAATTCCAATCTCGGCTATCGCAAATACTACAAACCAGACCTTTTAATTCCCATTATCCGCGAAGTATCAAAAGTTCCCATATTAATTGCCACTACTCAAAACACTCATGTAGAAATAGGAGAATTGATGGGGATTGGGTGGGAATGGGAAAGAAGTCATAAGTCAGAAAGTAAATTCTCTAATTCTCCGCTGTTTCTTTTAGCTAATCTGAAAAAAGATGCGCCGGAAATCGCGGCAAAGACACTTGACAAAACACTCAGTCAATTAGAACGCCCGCTAGATTTATGGTTGGTTAATTTTCGCGCACCTGTCAATTTAGGAGTGCAAAAATGTCAGCTTAAATCTGGCGATTTGCCTGTGGTGGATGGGTATGAATATCAAGTTTATCATTGTTCTAGGTCATAGGTAGTACCATGTCCAGTAAATATAGAATAATTTTAAACAGAAACACTCTTCATCTATAACCGTATTCTATAGCCCAATACGGTTCATTTAAGGGCTATGCAGTGTTTAAAACAATAAATACAGGAGGATTCATTATTATTCCAGTACCTCGGTTTTTAACTTGTTTAGAGCGCAATTTTGAGACTGGCTTTTTCACAACTCTTGGGTTGTTTCTATGAACCCTTTTAGGTACAAGTTGGTCAAATATCTCCAAAGTTAACCAATTAAAAAAAGGGAAGTTCCTGTGGTTGTAATCTTCAATGTTTTAGAAGATATGATCCAACTGTCGGGCCCCAAGTCGAGGTATAGTCTGCGAGCGTCACCGACCGGTTTAGCTGCGGGTACAGCCATCTTCCTGAATGAAAGCCGTCCCGAACTGATTGCGATCGTTCAAGGTTCCACCAGCCTCAACCTCAGCGCCAACTATTTTGTCAGTGTCTAGTAGGACTTAAACAAACTGGGCTATATCTGGCTTCCACAAGTGGGGTTTATCTGCTTTTGCCCGCATTTGTTTTTGCTACTCGCCGATCGCCCAAATTTTCATCAAAAACAGTCTTGGACGCACTCATACCAAAGAAACCAGGTTTTTTAGCTAATACCAAATCCGGGTTTCCAAACCCCTTTATTCTTTAATCGGCGGAGGCCGATTTTGTTTGTATAGACGCGGTTTCAACCGCCGAGTCATAACTATGTTTCCGTCCAAAATTGAAAAAAAAGGAACAAAGTATTTTTCGCTTGTTCCTTTTTTTGTTATTTCCCAAACTGTGAATCTACAGCTTGACTTCGATATCTACGCCGGCTGGCAAATCCAATTTCATCAAAGCGTCAATTGTTTTTGCAGAAGGCTGATGAATGTCGATAATTCGGCGGTGCGTGCGAGTTTCAAAGTGTTCGCGAGAATCTTTGTCTACGTGGGGCGATCGCAACAAGCAGTAAATCCGCCGTTTTGTAGGTAGGGGAATCGGGCCGATCGCAGTGGCTGCCGTCCTATTTGCTGTATCTACAATCTTTTCGCAAGATGCGTCTAGAATGCGTCTGTCGAAAGCTTTGAGGCGGATGCGAATTTTTTGTTGTTGGATAGCTGCCATTTTGGTTTCTTTAATTTTCTAGGTTCAGTTTATTTTGAGTTACTTGTTACTTGTTATTTGTTACTTGTTATTTGTTACTTGTTACTTGTTAGTTGTTATTTGCTACTTGTTACTTGTTATCGAATATTTAATCAATCATCAATAACCACTAACTACCAACCACTAACTACCAACCACTAACTACTAACCACTAACTACTAACCAATAACTACTGACTAAATAGCAGAAAAGCCTCATTAAATTTGGCGGCTTTTCTGCTACTTAGGCTATTAATGGATTCCTACTTGAGGATTTTGGAAACAACGCCGGCGCCGACGGTGCGGCCACCTTCGCGGATGGCGAAGCGCATTCCTTGTTCGATCGCGATCGGGTGAATCAGTTCCACAGTCATCTTGATGCGATCGCCAGGCATCACCATTTCAGCTTCTGTACCGTCATCAGCAGTAAATTGCATGATTGTACCAGTTACATCCGTTGTACGGACATAGAACTGAGGGCGGTAGCCTGAGAAAAAGGGCGTGTGACGGCCGCCTTCTTCCTTCTTGAGGATGTACACTTCAGATTCAAACTGAGTGTGAGGCAAGATGCTCTTCGGCTTGGCAATCACCATGCCTCTTTCAATATCCGCCTTCAAAATCCCCCGGAGAAGTAGACCCACGTTATCGCCAGCCAAGCCTTCGTCCAAGGACTTGGTGAACATTTCCACACCAGTCACCGTAGTGCTGCGAGTGTCCTTAAGCCCAATCACTTCCACGTTTTCGCCAACTTTGACTTTCCCACGTTCAATCCGGCCAGTAGCAACAGTACCCCGACCTGTGATCGAGAATACGTCTTCAACTGCCATCAAGAAGGGCTTATCAATTTCACGTTCTGGCGTGGGGATGTAACTATCCACAGCTTCCATCAGTGCGTAAATCTTGTCAATCCAGGGATTTTCGCCCTTGATCGCTTTGGGATTAGCAGCCATCGCTTCGAGAGCTTTCAAGCCCGAACCGGTCACGATGGGGATATCATCGCCAGGGAAATCGTAAGAGCTCAGAAGTTCGCGAACTTCCATTTCCACCAATTCCAAAAGTTCTGCGTCATCTACCATGTCTTCCTTATTCAAGAAAACAACCAAGCTAGGAACGCCAACTTGCTTAGCTAACAGGATGTGTTCGCGAGTTTGAGGCATTGGGCCATCAGCCGCTGACACAACTAGGATGCCACCGTCCATTTGAGCCGCACCAGTGATCATGTTTTTCACATAGTCAGCGTGTCCGGGACAATCAACGTGGGCATAGTGCCGACCTGTGGTTTCGTACTCAACGTGAGCAGTATTAATCGTAATACCCCGTGCTTTTTCTTCAGGCGCGGCGTCGATTTCGTCGTACTTCTTACCCTTAGCCTGACCCAATGCTGAAAGAGTCATCGTAATCGCGGCGGTCAAAGTTGTTTTGCCGTGGTCAACGTGACCGATCGTGCCGATGTTTACGTGGGGTTTATTCCGTTCAAATTTTGCGCGTGCCATTCTCGATCTGTTCCTTGTTTTTTTTAGCGATTTTAGACTTGAGATTTTAGACTTGAGATTTTGGATTCAATCCAAAATCCAAAATCTAAAATCTAAAATCATTAGTTCCCTTTGTTCTTAGCGATAATGGCTTCAGCCACATTTCGCGGCACTTCTTCATAATGGCTGAATTCCATTGTGAAGATGCCCCTGCCTTGGGTTTTCGAGCGGATGTCAGTAGCATAGCCAAACATTTCTGCTAGTGGAACCTTTACAGAAACTTTGGCAATTCCTTGATCCGTCTCTTGACCCTCGATCTGACCCCGACGCGAGTTGAGGTCGCCGATGACGTTTCCGATGTAATCTTCGGGAACTTCTACCTCTACTTTCATCATAGGCTCTAGCAGCACTGGCAACGCCTTCATCACAGCTTCTTTAATCGCCATTGAACCGGCGATCTTAAATGCCATTTCTGAGGAGTCTACATCGTGGAAAGACCCGTCTACCATAGTAGCTCTGAGGTCAATCACGGGATATCCTGCTAGAATACCTGATTCGCAGGCTTCTTTCATCCCTTGTGCTGCCGGATTGATGTACTCTTTCGGTACAGTACCACCGACAATTTTGGAGACAAATTCAAAGCCGGTTCCCTCTTCAGCGGGTTCTAGTTCGATCACGACGTGACCGTACTGACCTTTACCGCCGCTTTGGCGAATAAATTTGCCTTCGGCGCGGACGGCTTTGCGAATGGTTTCGCGGTAGGCTACTTGCGGCTGACCGACGTTGGCTTCTACTTTGAATTCGCGCAGCATCCTGTCTACCAAAATTTCCAAGTGCAGTTCGCCCATGCCGGCGATAACTGTCTGATTGGTTTCTGGGTCAACATTGACTCGGAAGGTGGGGTCTTCTTCCGAGAGGGACTGGAGGGCTTTGGAGAGCTTCTCCATGTCTTGTTTGGTTTTCGGTTCCACCGCCACCGAGATGACTGGTTCTGGAATAAACAGGGACTCCAGAATCACTTCGGAGCCTTCTTCACAGATGGTGTCACCGGTGAAGGTGTCTTTCAGACCCAAGGCTGCTCCCAAGTCTCCGGCGCGGAGTTCTTCTACATCTATCCGATCGTCCGCTTTGAGTACAATTAGGCGAGAAACCCGCTCTTTTTTGTCTTTGGTGGAGTTGAGGACGTAGCTACCTTTTTTGAGGACACCGGAGTAGACGCGGAGAAAGGTCAGGCGACCGTAGGGGTCTGCCATGATTTTGAATGCCAGAGCTGACAGCGGCGCGTTGTCGTCGGCAAAGCGCTCTGCTGTCTCGCCGTTGGGTAGAAGTCCTTGAATTGGCGGAACTTCCAAGGGCGACGGCAGATAGTCGATGACTGCATCCAATAACAACTGAACGCCTTTGTTTTTGAATGCCGAACCGCATAGCATGGGGACGATCGTACCTGCGACAGTACCGTGACGTAGCGCCAAGCGGATTTCGTCTTCCGTTAGTTCTACGCCTTCGAGGTATTTGGCGGTAAGGGCGTCGCTGGTTTCTGCTACGGATTCGATCAGCTTGGTGCGATATTCCGCAGCTAGCTCTTTGACTTCATCGGGGATTTCTATTTCCTCGATATCAGTGCCGATGTTGTTCTTGTAGATATAGGCTTTCATTTGCACTATGTCTACAATTCCCCGGAAGTTTTCTTCACTGCCGATCGGAATTTGGATGGGTACAGCGTTCGATCTCATCCGATCGCAAATTTGAGCATAGACCTTATAGAAGTTCGCGCCCATCCGATCCATTTTGTTGACAAACACGATTCGCGGTACTTTATACCGATCGGCTTGGCGCCAAACTGTTTCCGATTGTGGCTGCACTCCGCCTACCGAGCAGAATACTGCGATCACTCCGTCAAGCACTCGCATGGAGCGTTCTACTTCGATCGTGAAGTCTACGTGTCCGGGAGTGTCGATGATGTTGATTTTGTGATCTTTCCAAGTGGTGGTGATAGCGGCAGCAGTAATCGTAATTCCCCGCTCTCGCTCTTGCGCCATCGTGTCCATAATTGTTGTTCCATCGTGCACTTCACCCATTTTGTGAACCATGCCTGAATAGAACAGAATTCTTTCTGTTGTTGTTGTTTTGCCCGCATCAATGTGGGCGGCGATGCCGATGTTGCGAGTTTTTTCTAGCGGGACGATACGTACCACAGCTACCTCCTTGGAGTTTGCGTTGCTATAATACAACTATACTACATAAAGACTTTGTTTGCCGTCGCTACTGGCTTAAAACATAAGTATATGGAGCGTATTGTTACATTTTAATATTTTTTGCAAGATTTGTTCACAAAAATATTAAGGATGTGGGATTGAGAAAGTGCTTGAGTTTTGAGTTTTGAGGAAGGCAGTTTTCGATCGGCCCCATCGGCAGTGCTGCCAGTCGCCATGCAATCTCAATACTCAAAACTTAAACTTTGAAATACTCACCGACTATCAGGTGCGGTGATTCTTGACGCTTCATCGGGTTCCGCTAACCGTTGCTAGTCTTACAATCCCTCTGCGCCCATTTAGAGTCGTGGCGATTCCCCATCCCGACTTGTTCTATATTTCTAGCACCATTTTCGTCTCTGTCTTGCTCAATACCACAACTTAGGCATCAATACAACCCTTGAAGCATTAAAGAGAATTAAAGCCGTCCTAGAAGGACGAGGCTTGAATCCCAGTTTCTTGGTCAAATCCCTCACCTGTGCTTTTATACCACAGGCTTGCTCAATTTGACCTAGATTCGATCGGGGAATTAGTAACGGTAGTGAGCAAAAGCCTTGTTAGCTTCTGCCATACGGTGTGTTTCTTCGCGCTTGCGAATTGCACTACCTGTTTCGTTAGCTGCATCCATCAGTTCGTTAGCCAGCTTGGCAGCCATTGAGCGGCCGGTGCGAGCACGAGCAAATCTGATCAGCCAGCGAAGGGCGAGGGTAGTTCCGCGATCGGAACGCACTTCCATCGGCACTTGGTAGGTGGCGCCACCTACTCGGCGAGCTTTCACTTCGACTAGGGGTGTAGCGTTTTTGACTGCTTTTTCAAACAAGTCTAACGGTTCGGCTCCTGTCCGTTCTTGGATGGTTTTGAGGGCATCGTAGACGATGCTGGAAGCAACGGATTTTTTACCGTGCTGCATAATCCGTCTCACCATCATGCTTACCAACCGGCTGTTGTAGGTAGGATCGGGGGGGACTGGACGTTTTTGAATAACTGTGCGGCGAGACATAGTTCTATTTGGGATTTTTGATTTTGAATGATTGAATTTGGGGTTTTGGGCTCCGATATAATCGATCTCGGACGATCGAATTTAGTTTTGCTTTTAAACCCCTCAAAGATGCGAGTTACGTCTTATTTCTTCGCTGCTTTAGGACGCTTCGCCCCGTATTTTGAACGACCTTGCTTGCGGTCTTTCACCCCGGCGGTGTCTAATGTACCGCGAATGATGTGGTATCTAACTCCAGGTAAATCTTTTACCCGACCGCCCCGGATCATTACTACCGAATGTTCTTGCAAGTTGTGACCGATGCCTGGGATGTAGGCTGTCACTTCAAAACCAGATGTCAGCCGTACCCGAGCCACCTTCCGCAGCGCCGAGTTGGGTTTTTTCGGGGTGGTCGTGTACACTCTGGTGCAAACTCCGCGGCGCTGGGGGCAACTCTTGAGAGCTGGCGATTTGGTTTTTTTCTGCGTTTGTTCCCGTGCTGAACGGATGAGTTGCTGAATAGTGGGCATGAGTTACGGCATTTCTAGCTTTTTGCTGAATATAGTGATTTGGCGGCATCCGCACTGAAAGTCCCTTCCCCTCTGGGGGGACGGCATGAATGAAAATAATTATGGGTAAGTGAGGATACCAGACTCTATATTATACACGACTCGACTTTCTTTGGCAAGAAATTTGCACGGCGGACGATGGCTACGCCCCGGCTTACGCCTACGAACTTCCTTCCTCGAAGAGAGTTGGGACTTGCGGCCACAACGGGCGAATGGTATGTGACATACTGTAATCTGAACTCAACTGTGATGGTCACAGCCGTCTGCAAAATTTATGACTGTGTATAGTTCGGTCGAATCACCATTTTTAGGGGACGCCCATCAACTCTCTTTGTGCGATCGCATCACAGTCTCAAGCCGATCGATATCACATAAAGTTATTTAAAATTGCCGGATAATCAGAAATATACATTGAGTTGCCCGCAGATGAGAACCACAGCTTATAATCCTGAATATACAATTTCCGAACTTTACTTGAACATTTGGAAATCCGGTAAAATCGATAGAAATGTGTTCCACCAAATTCAATACGCCATTAATTCTCAGAGTTTCAGAAGTTCAGACGATCGAAAAATTGTCAGCAGGCTGCTCTATGCAGTGCGGCGGGGATGGGTGTCAGTCATGGACTGAGTTGGTTGGGAGTGTTGGGTGCGTTCCATTGCTTCGTGACTCCCCAGGGATAGTGCCGTCAACAAGTTTGGATTTGTGAGATTTAAGTTTTGAGTCAAAATCCCATCCCTAAAATTAGAGGGATTAAAAATAGATTCACCGCTCTTGAAAGGCAATACTAAGGTAAAAGGACAGGGTATGTTTAATTCTACAGAACTGCTGATCGAGGCTTTCATTCAACAACTTGAGAACGGGTACAGCCGCACTTACGGAGGCTACAAATCAGACTATGCCGACATTATTGCCTGGGTGGGGGCAATGGCATTAGAAAACATAGCCAATAGCGACGCTCTTTATCACAATGTAGAACACGCCATTTGCATTACCTTAGTCGGTCAAGAAATCTTGCGGGGAAAACACATTCGCAAAGGCGGAGTATCCTGCGAAAACTGGCTGCACTTCATCATTTCTTTGCTGTGCCAAGATATCGGATATGTCAAAGGAGTTTGCCGGCAAGACCAAGAAGCTGAAGGATTGTATGCTACGGGAAAAGATGGCATGAGAATTGTACTTGCTCCCGGTGCAACAGCCGCCAGCCTAGCTCCTTACCGAGTTGACAGAGCTAAACTGTTCATTGACGAGCGCTTCGGCAACCACAAGTTAATTAATGCTGAGATAATTAAGCAGAATATAGAACAGACTCGTTTCTCGGTGCTTGACGGCAACACTGACGAAGATGCAGTTAATTATTCTAGTTTAGTTCGCGGTGCTGACTTGATAGGTCAGCTCAGCAACCCGCAATATTTACAGAAAATTGGCGCGCTGTTTTACGAATTGGAAGAAAGTGGCGCTACTAAAGTTTTGGGCTACCGACATCCGGGCGACTTGCTGCAAAGCTACTCTAAGTTTTACTGGGGTGGCATTTATCCTCACATCAGCGAATCCCTCGGCTACTTACAGTTGACCCAGGAAGGCAAACAGATTGTTGCTAGTTTGTACGCTAATGTATTTCGGATGGAACATCAACGTTGCGATTCGGAAGTTGCTTGATTGCGAAGGGCGGGCACTGTTGACACCGCCCCGTCAAGAATTTCACCCTCGATTTCCGAATGGTATTGAGGACATAACCAATTGCTGGGTATCAAAGAAGGCCATCCCTCCCGCAGCGCTTCCAAACAAACAGCGTGCACAGTTAACTGACAGTCAAGCAATTCTACACCAGCTTTTTCAACTTGCTTTTTCCCAATTTTAAAAATCGATTCATCGTTAAACTCAAAAGTCTTGTGACACTGAATGCAAACCAGGTGATGGTGATGGTGCAATTCTGGCCAATTTAGTTCGTAATGTTTGTGTCCTTCTGCTAATTCGAGTTCGCGCAAAATTCCAATTCTGGCTAACAAATGCAGCGTTCTATAGACAGTAGATAAGCCAATTTTTTCTCCTTGATTCTGTAAATTTTTGTATAATTGTTCGGCACTCAAATGATTGCCTTGCCGCAGATTTTGAAAGACACTCAAAATAGTTTCTCTCTGGGGAGTCAGGCGGCAGCCTCTCTGGTTTAGTTCGACTTTGAGTGAGTTAGGACTGTATAAATTCATATTTGTGAAGGAAGAAGTTCGGCAACGGGCAATGTACGGGATTTAACGGATGTTAGGAAGAACAAAGTTCGGCAACGGATTCTGTAATGGATTTAACGGATATCAGGAAGAAGGAAGGAAAATGCAATTCCCGTAATTGCTTCAGCGGAAATAGTAGTTGCTCCCGCCCCAAACACGATCAAACCTGCCTGAGCGACAGGAGCACCCAAAAATCTAGCCGACAAATCAGTTAAGCGGGCGTTACCGAATTCATAAGCTTGTGGGGGCTTATTGATATAGATAATCAACAATTTTGCTGGCTTAGTCAAGTCTTTTTAATAAATTATTTCATTAATTTTAGTTGAGATATGTAACAAAGTTGCCCAAAAGAGCCTGATCCTAAGCTTTTGGGGTTTTTTTCCGAGCCGATCTCACAAGTTTTCTTAGTGGCGTAGGTTGACAGTAAGTAAATATTTATAGATTTATTGATAAATAATTTTACTAAGGTGCAGAAGTTGACTGGCGTGGATATTTCAAATCAAAAGCCTGAGAGCAAGTGTTCCCAGGCTTTTTTAGCTAGATTTGTAATTGCTTGTTGCATCTGGCGTGCTAATTCAAGCTGTTGATTTGCTTTCTTCGGCTACTTGCTCGTTGCTGGGCAATTCCAGGCAATAACCTGCCCCATATACGGTTTTGATGTACCGAGGATGGCGGGGATCTGGTTCCATCTTGGTTCTCAGGTGTCTGATGTGTACGCGGATGGTTTCGATGTCGTCGTCGGGGTCGTAACCCCAGACTTCTTTGAGAATTTCGCTGGGAGAGACTGTTTGACCGTGGCGCTGGAGCAAGCAGTGCAGCAACTCGAACTCTAGGTGGGTCAGTTTGACGGTATTAACGTACCAAACAGCTTCAAACCTTTCGGGGACAAGGGTCAGCGGGCCGTAATTGAGAATTTCGGAGTGTTTGGCTGCTTGGGGGATGCGGTCTGTGCGCCTCAATAGGGCTCGCACTCGCGCTAGCATTTCTTCTAGTTCAAAGGGTTTGGTCAGGTAGTCGTCGGCACCGGAGTTGAAGCCTTCTACTTTGTCTTGAGTTTGACTTAAGGCTGTCAACATCAAGACGGGTATGTCTGCTGTGCGATCGTCTCGCCGCAAACGCTGACATACGGTGAATCCGTCTACTCTAGGCAGCATCAGGTCTAGCATGATCAGGTCGGGAAGCATTTGTATTGCTAGGGCCTGACCTTTGATGCCGTCTTCTGCCTGGGTGACTTCGTAACCAGCCATTTCTAAGTTTACTGCTACGAGTTCGGCGATCGCCGCGTCATCATCAATCACAAGTATCCGAGGCATCATTATTTATCTCACCGCTAACCAGATGGGGGAGGCTACAGCCTTCTGGGGGTTCCAGGTAACTTTTACGAACAATTTACTAATTTTAAGCTTCATTAAGGATTATCAGGTTGATTAAGAACTTTTTGAGCTGTGTAAATATTCTTGTACTAATTATAAGTGAAGAGGGTGTCTCTAGCAGATGTTGAAGGCAGACTGAAGTTGCACTCTGGTTGAAGATATATCTAAAAATGCAATAAATTCAATGGTTTCAGCAATTGAAAAGGTTGTAATTGCCCTTAAAGTTGCTCGATCGAGTTTGTGAGGTTTAGAATTTTTTTTTAGGGTTAGCCCTTGCGTTTTTTGGCTATTGACTGTATAATTAAATAATGGGAATATGACTACTTAGCTGCAAAAAATTCACCATTCCCATTATCTAATGGTATCATACAAATTTCAAGGAGTCAATCCCAAAACCCGAAAATTTTGAAATTTTTTTTATCTCTGGGTAAAATTATTGGGTAAAATTTTAAAGTCGCCCTAAGTCAAATAACTTAAATATAAATAACCGAAAAAACAGACTGCGGGGACAACTACCGAGAATTAGCTGGCTGAATCTCTAGCGGGCTGAGTATTTTTGCTGGCAACATTTGACTTGCCACCTAATTTTTGGAAGTAAAGACGACCGATCGTTGCTAAGAATATAGCATAAGCAGCGGCTTGGATGAGATAAAGTTGTTCTCTGTATCCAAATAGTGCTTTGAGAAGGATACCGGGAAATTGGCGATCGGGCAAAATCCCCGCTGCATCCCAGACCATCGGGCCTAAAATACAGGAGTGGAGTTGTGAAGTGCGATCGAAATAAATACAAATTCCTGCATAATTGCTATCCATCTGGGACAAAATGGCAGCAGAGGAGTCAAAATGTTTGAGTGCAGAGACTGCTAAACCGGCGACTATTAGCAGCAACAAGATTCCCATAAACTTGAAAAACTGGCGAATATCAATTTTGACACCCCATTTAAAAATTAGGGAACCAACGATTGTGGCGCCAAGCAAACCGCCCACAGCACCTAAAGCCGGAGTTAAACCTTGTTGAAATTGAGCACTGATAAATATAACTGTTTCAAAACCTTCGCGAAGTACGGCGATAAAAATTAAGCCGAATACGCCCCAGCCAGCATTGGTGTTTCCTTTCAAAGCTGCGGTGATTGCGCCTTCAACTTCGGATTTGAGGAAACGGGCTTGCTGAGTCATCCAAATTAGCATCCAGCTTAACATGGCGATCGCAAAAATTCCCAGACAACCTTCGAGCAATTGCTTAATTACTGGTGCGTAGGGCTGATTTGATGTTGAGAGTGCGTAGAGTAACTGATTGAATAATCCACCGACAAAAGTGCTAGCAATAATGCCGGCTGCGATACCTGCGTAAACCCAAGAATTGAGGTGACTTTGCTCGGCTTTTTTTAAGCAAGCTAGGACTATTCCGACGACTAGGGCTGCTTCTACGCCTTCGCGGAGGGTTATTACAAAAGTTGGGATGGCTTCAGTAAAATTCATTTTTTATAATTCTTGGGAATTGGGAATTGGGCATTGGGAATTGGGGATTGGAGGGAAAAAGGGAATTGGTATAATTTTTCATTCCTTCTTCCTTCTTCCCTCTTCCATCGGACTGACATCCGTTACATCCGTTACAGAATCCGTTGCCGAACTTCCTTCGACTAACTCAACTGTAATCCCGCAGCATTTTTTTTAGTTCTACTTGGTGCAATTCTTCTTGTCCAATTAGAGTGCGGGCGTATTCTTCGAGATAAACGCTGGAATCTGTGACGACTTCAAGTAGGGATTTATACTTTTTGAGGGCTTTTTTCTCGTGGTTAAGGCTTTCTTCCAACAAGTCTCTGATCGAGTGTTTGTAGGTTTCTTCGATGGGAGCAATTTTCTGGCTGGGATGTCCATCTAAACCTGTCAAAATTTCTCCGGCTTGTTGGGCGTGGAGTAGGGATTCAGTTGCTTGTGCTTGAAAAAATTGTACGATGGGAATTCGGTTTGGCCCTGTCACCATCAGTGCATAGTGAGTGTAGCGCACTACTCCTGCTAGTTCCCATTCCATGATGGTGCATAACAGTTCCTGGGTTTTTTTCTCGTCGAGTTCTTTCATTTGGTGTAGAAGTAGAATGCTTTATAGGCTCTTGTTGATAATATCACATTTTAGTTGACAAGCCAAAGCAAGGTGCACACTGTGCACCTTACGAGATAAATGTTGTATGTGAGTTAGGGGTTAACTTCTAAGGTTCCAGTCGGAGCAAATACAACTGTAAACTTAGCGACTGGTGCTGCGCTGCTGATGGTAGTTTCGGCAGATTTAAGCAGATTTGGTAGGGGAGTTTCTTTGCTGAAATCCTTGGCTGGCTGGTTGAGGGGTTCGAAGTTGCCGATCGCCCCGTCTTGACTTGCAGTGACCAAGAAATTGGGATACAAGCCCCGTCCTTATGGGAGGGCTTTTTGTTTACTTTGAGGCTTTTAATAGTTTAGCGCGATCGGTAATTTCGGCTGTTTGATTAGTTCCACCCACCGCCTGAACATCCTGCTGGGCTACTGATACAGGTAAGACTTGGACAGTCTTATCTATTGACTTTCAGTGATATTTTTATTTTCTTTTAAGATTTGTGTCAAAGCTTGAGTTTTCATGGGTTTTACGGTTCGGTCGATCCCAAATTATTGATAACACTTCTCAAAAAGTTCAAAAATACGTCGCTTCTCAAAATAAAATCGGCAAAAATCCCCCCGGAGGGGATTGTAAAGTTTTGTAAAAAAGAGTTGACTAAAGGGTTGGGAGTTCTCATGTTTTGGAGATATCGATGCACATACCTGATGGTTTTCTGTCACCGCCCGTAGCCATTGCCACGGGCATAGCAAGCGCTGCTGCAATCGCCGTTGCTTTGAATCGAACCCGCGCCAGCCTTGGATTACGACAAGCCCCAGTCATGGGTTTAACCACGGCTTTCGTGTTTGCAGCCCAGATGATTAACTTTCCCGTAGCAGGCGGCACCAGCGGGCACTTGTTAGGAGGAGCGCTAGCATCTGTGGTTTTGGGGAGCCCGTGGGCGGCAACTCTGGCGATGAGTACGGTTTTTATAATTCAAAGCGTCTTGTTTGCCGATGGGGGAATCACCGCCCTGGGAGCGAATATTTTTAATATGGGGCTAGTCGGAATTTGGGTGGGCTGGTGGCTGTTGCAGCCATTGCAGCAACTGTTGGGAGGTTCGCGAAATCGCTTGCCGCTAGCTGCGGGGATTGCAGCCTGCCTCAGCGTTGTGGCTGCTTCGATTTGTGTGGCGATTGAATTGGCAATTTCTGGTACAGTAGAGCTGAATATCGCATTACCGGCAATGGTAGGTATTCATATTTTAATTGGGATTGGCGAAGGGCTAATTACAGGTGGTGTTTTAACTTATTTAGTCAAAGTACGGCCAGATTTGTTACCAGGAGAACAGCCACAATTGCAGAAATGGTTAATACCAGTAATTGGAATTTTATTAATTAGTGGCGTGCTTTCTTTGTTCGCTTCAAGTTGGCCTGATGGGTTAGAAGCAGTAGCGGAACAATACGGTTTTAAAGATAAGGAAGCTGTGGCGATTGAAAATCCTACTCCTTTTGCAGATTACGGTGTTAAAGGATTAGAAGAACAGCCGATAGGTACTAGCATTGCTGGAGTTTTAGGATCTGCTGTCTGTTTCGGCACTGCTTTTGGAATTGCTCAGTTGGTGAAACCTAAAGATGCTTAAATTATCAATACCTTTTCGATTGCGACTGTCTCTCACAATTGTGATTGGGATTGGTTTTATGAAGATGGGTGCTTGGCTGTGGCTGGGCATCTATGGGGCGATCGCACTTTTTTGGTCACTTTGGCTGAAAGCGCCGCTGCGAACCCTGGTACAACTGTTAGGAGCCGAATTAATTTTCCTGTCATTATTAGTGCTACCACAAGGTTGGGAACGTGCTAGTTTTCTGTTGCTGCGTTCGTTAATTTGTCTGCTAGTTATGAACAGTTTTTTGCTAACTTTGCCGCCGCACAGTTTCGGAATAGCCCTGAAAGGATTGCCCCTACCAGCGGGTTTGCAAGAGATTGTACTTTTAGCGGGACAATATTTAGAAATCTTGCTAGCCGAAGTCAATCGCATGAAAAGATCCGCTCAACTGCGAGGCTTGTCGGGTAGCGTGGGATGGCTCAGATATGCCAGTGCTTCCATGATTGGGGCGCTGTATTTGCGAAGTCTCGATCGCGCCGAGAGAGTCCACGCAGCCATGCTAATTCGTGGCTACAAAGGAAGTTTGCCCGCCGAGTCAAAATCAACCCCAAAAGAGCGACTATGGCTCACGGTCGCAATTTTAACCGCAGCCGGATTGACAATCGCTTCTTATGGGAATTGGGCATAGGACATGGGGAATTGATTAATTCGTGCATCTATATTTTAACTTTCTATCTTTTTCCTTCTCCATTCCCCTCTCTGCGCTCTCTGCGCTCTCTGCGCTCTCTGCGGTTAAAAAATCTTAATCCAAAAATCAAGGCAAACAAAAAGTGACACCAACAATCGAAGTCCAAGACTTAGTATTCGGATATCCCCAACAAAAACCAGTATTGCAAGGAATTTCCTTCACCTTACAACCGGGAGAAAGAGTCGCCCTACTTGGTTTAACTGGTGCTGGAAAAAGCACTTTACTCGAAAACTTAATCGGCTTAAAAATGCCTCAATCTGGCGAAGTTAGAGTGCAGGGAATTAAACTAGAACAGGCAACTTTATCGCAAGTGCGGAGGCAGATCGGATTTTGTTTTCAAGATGCTAACGATCAGCTTTTTATGCCGACTATTTTAGAAGATGTGATGTTCGGGCCGCGCAATTATGGGGTGTCGCCGGAAGTTGCGCGCGATCGAGCTTTAGCCCTATTAGACGAATTTGGTTTAGTAGAATTTGCTAACCGTTCCGCCCACGAGCTTTCTGGAGGTCAAAGAAGGTTGGCAGCTTTGGCTGCTATTTTAGCATTAGAACCGGCAATTTTGATTTTGGACGAGCCGACAAATGGACTCGATCCGTCGTGGCGGAGGCATTTGGCTAAGGTTTTGTCGCAATTGCCGATCGAGGTAATTTTGATCGCTTCCCATGATTTGAACTGGATTGGGAAAACGACTCAAAGGGCGTTAATTTTGGCTGATGGTCAGATTCGGGTGGATGAGCAAACCCAAGAATTGCTAAAAGATCGATCGACTCTCGAACATTACAATTTGCCGCCAGATTGGTAATGAATCAGTTGACAGTTGACTATCAACTGTCAACTGCTATCTTATTTCTCATCAATTGATTCGATACCCGTCCATCCTTCAGTCAGCCCATATTTGAGATATTTTGCACAGCGCTCATAATATAGTTTTGCTGCTTTGTCAACAGGATTTATTGCCAATATTGCCTGAAATATTTGCTGCGCCCGCACAAAATCTTGTTGGTGATAAAGTACAATAGCTTGTTCAAAGTCGGTCTGAGTTTGTTTCTTTAACTGCTGAATCGGTTGAGCATCTCCCTGGTAGACTTCAAAAACGGCTACGGGCTGATTTTTACCTTTCACTTTAACGCGATCGACAAACCGATAGCTATACTTAGTTAAATCATCAAGATTCAGCAAAGTGCGATCGCTAATCAAAATTCCCGCAGCATACAACTTAGTTAAACCCTCCAACCGAGAAGCTAAATTAACAGCATCAGCAATCACCGTACTTTCCATCCGCTGCTCTTCGCCAATCGTACCCAACATTAAATTCCCAGTATGCAAGCCAACCCCAATCGTAATCGGCAGATAGCCGTTTGTTTGCCTGTGCTGATTGAAAACAATCACTTCTTGCTGCATTTCAATAGCGGCTTGCAAAGCATCATCAGCAGATTCGGGAAACAGCGCCATCACAGCATCGCCAATATATTTATCAATAAACCCGCGATGCTTTCTAATTAAAGGGCTAACTCTGCCCAAGTAGCTATTGATAAAAGCAAAATTTTCCTCCGGTGTCATCTGTTCTGAGATGCTAGTAAAAGAGCGAATATCAGAGAACATTACCGACATCTCTCTTTGCAGATTATCGCCTAGTTTGACATCAATAATACTTTCTTGTCCCAGCAACCTTAAGAACTCGTGAGGTACGAACTTGCCGTAAGCAGCATTGAGCTTTGCCAGATGAATATGAGTTTTAATCCGCGCTAATAACTCTTTTTTGATAAAAGGCTTCGTCAGATAATCATTAGCTCCTAAATTAAAACCTTCCACCAAATCTTCCGTTTGATTTTTAGCTGTCAGCATGACAATCGGCATTTCCAATGCTGCAAATCTTTCTCGCACTTTTTTGCAAACTTCATAGCCAGTCATGCGCGGCATCATTACATCGAGCAAAATTAAATCTGGCTTCAGTCCTTTATCGATTATTTCTATAGCTTCTATGCCATTAGATGCTTGAATTATGGTATAGTTTTCTAGGGAAAGATTGTTGACGATTACCTGGATATTGATTGGCTCGTCATCCACAACCATGATTTTAAGTTGGTGATTTTCTGCAAGTTCTTTAACTGTTAATTCTGAGGGATTGGCAGTAATTAACTGGGCCAGCGGACGAGCGATCAACTGTTGAGTTTTTTCCGGTAAAGATGACTCCTGATTCGTGAAGTCTAACTCACCGTGAGATATTGGTAAAGTGAAAGTAAATTTAGAACCGACATCTACAGTGGAGGAAACCCAGATTTGGCAGCCGTGCAACTCGACTAATTGTTTTGTCACCGCCAAACCTAAACCTGTTCCCCCATAATTTCTGGCAGTTGAACCGTCACCTTGTTCAAAGGATTCAAAAATTTTGTCTAACTTATCTTCAGGTATACCGATGCCTGTGTCTGACACAGTAATTGCTAAGAGTTCATTATTTGCTGTTGATATTTCATTATCTACTAATAGGGAGCTATGAATTACCTGAGCTGAAATTTCTATTGTACCGCTTTCTGTAAACTTAATCGCATTGCCGATTAAGTTATAAAGAATTTGCTGTAGGCGATTTTCATCGGCGGCAGCAAGAGGCAATTCTGGACTAATTCCATTAATCAAATGTAAGGATTTTGTGCCAATGAGTGGCTGAGATAAACTCAGAACTAGAGCTGCAATTTCTCGCAAACCTATGGGCTTGATTTGCAGTTCAAGAGTTTGGTGTTTTAGTTTGGAAAAGTCGAGAATATCATTAATTAAAGTAGATAGTCTTCTACCGGATGAGATAATTAAGATTAAATTAGAATTAGTTTTTTCTGGTAATTGCCCGGTAGCGCCGTCTATCAGAGATTCTGCAATGCCGATAATGCCATTTAAAGGCGTGCGAAGTTCGTGGGAAGTATTGGCAAGAAATTCGTCTTTGAGCTGATTTAGTTGCTGCAATTCAATATTTTTGGCTTCGAGTGCGGTGAATGACGATCGCAATTGATCTGCCATACTATTAAAAGCTTTTGCCAGCACGCCGAGTTCGTCATCGCGCTCTAGGTTGACAATTTGGTTGAATTCTCCCCCTGCGAAAGCCGTAGCAGCAAACTTGAGGCGTAAAATCGGCTGGACGATATATTTTGAGGTAGCCAATCCGATGAATATTGCTAATCCTAATGCTGCGATACACAGCCAAATAGTAGCGCGGTTGTTTGAGTTGATTTGCTCCATGAAATCCGACTCGGGGATGACTACTACAATTAGCCAGTCTAAACCTTTATCATCTTGTAAGGGAGTGACTTGTAGGAATTGTCGCTCACCTTTAATGTCGAAGTTTAGCTGTTGGGTTTGCTGAATATTGTTGAAATCTCGAAAGTTATTTTGTAGGTATTTAGTAGTGAGGCTAATCAGACTATTTTGGCTGTAAACAGCCTTAATTCTTGCTGTTTCCTCACCCTTAACTGAGAAGATGGGGTCGGAGGTGGATGTGGTTACTAAATCACCAGAGCGCTCGATAATAAAAGTCTGTCCTGACTTGCCAATTTTGAGACTTTGCAGAAATTGATTGAGCTGAGTAAACAGTAAGTCTGTGCCAAAAATTACCTGCAATTGTCCAGATTCATCGTATAACGGCTGTGCGGCGGTAATCCCAAGTCCTTTGCTAGTAAAGTCGGCATAAATTGGACTCCAAGTTGCGGTTCTGGCTTGCACTGCTGCTGTGTACCAGGGGCGGACTCGCGGATCGAATTTCGGTTTTACTTTGACAAATGCAGCGGGTTCGCCACGGTTGTTAGCAGCATAATAATTCATGTCGCCGCCTGTAAGTTCTGTTCTTTCTTGCAATAAAAAAGTGCCGTCATTATTGCGTCTGGCGGCAATAAAGTCTCCGGCGGGAGTAGCAATATATGTAACGCTTACTGTGTCAAAGGTTTGCATTTGTTTCCAGAAATGACGCTGGATTCTGGGAATTTGTTGCAAGTTGAGATCGCCTAATTCAAAAGCATTGGCTTTGACTTGATTGAGTTTGTGGGGAGTGGCCATGTATCCTTGGAGGCGATCGCTAATTCGATCGCTAATTTCTTGCCGCAACTGCGAAGCAACATCATTTACGGCTTGCTGTCCGTTTCTAAATGACAGATAGCCGACAACTCCCACCGCGCCGACAATCTGAAGTACAAATGGTACAACCAGAACAGTGCGTAGGGGAACTTTACCAGAAATTTTGGAAATTGAATGAGTCAAAGATTGCAAAAACATAGCGGTGCTTTTCCAGTAACAACAATACGCACCCCCCTCGGGCCTGAAACAATTATTTCTGTTATCGTACCTGTTATCATATAACTTTTGACGGCTAATTTGCGATCGCAGGTCATCAATGAAAGTTTACTGGATTTTTTGAGTTGATGGTTCCGAGTTACCACTCAATACTTGAGTTAGCTGTTCTCATTCGTAACCGTACAATTTCTTTAAAGTCAAGCTACAATAGCAAGTTATCACTATTGATTTTATGGTAAGATTGCGGATATATCATCTGTAGCTGTATTTTCAAGAATCAACTAAAATTGTGTAATAGAATACTCAAATGCCAGACTTCTTAAAGAAGTCTGGCATCTAACGCGACATCGTTTGTGATGTTTAATTAGAGCGATGTACTGAGTGAAAGGCTGTAATTAAAGCTCGAATTTGCGACTAATTTGATGATACAAGTGAATTGCTAAATCCCGCAGGATTTCTTCACTTTCAAAAGCCGTTCCCAACTTCTGTTTAGTCGTCTCGACGCAAAGTTTTATCAATTCGGATGAATTTTCGATATTTAATGCAATCAAAAAAGTTATGATAAAATCGTCGGCAAAACTGTAGAAGTTACTGCTGTCAGAAATTTATAAAATTTCATAGATGATTGTTTTGGGTTGTTTGGGCATTGGGTTTTATCCAGGGTGATTGACGATCGCTGCTGAGTTTAGTTTAAGAAATTTAATTAAAAAAAGTAAGGTTTGGAGTTAAGCTGAGGAGAATTTCCAACTATTACTGGATTTGCAGCAGGCAAAAATCATGAAGGTAGCCGTATTCAGTACGAAATCTTACGATCGCACGTTTCTGGAAGCAGCCAATGCCGGCGGTCAACATGAGTTAGTTTTTTTTGAACCGCGTCTGAACCTGGAAACCAGCGTTTTGGCTGCGGGATTTCCGGCGGTCTGCGCGTTCGTTAACGACTGCTTGGACGCGAAAACGCTGCGGGCGATCGCCCAAAACGGCGTGCGCTTGCTAGCCCTGAGATCCGCCGGATTCAATCACGTTGATTTAGCAGCAGCTAGGGATTTAGACTTAACTCTCCTCCGAGTTCCCGCTTATTCTCCCTACGCCGTCGCCGAACACGCAGTCGCTTTGATTTTGTCCCTCAACCGCAGAATCCACCGCGCCTACAACCGCGTCCGCGAGGGCAATTTCGCCTTAGACGGCTTGTTGGGTTTTGACCTCCACGGGAAAACGGTGGGAATCGTCGGGACTGGTAGAATTGGCGCAATTACTGCCAAAATTTTGCAGGGATTCGGGTGTCGCCTGCTGGGATACGATGTTTCCCAAAACCCGGATTGCGAAGCGTTGGGCATGGAATACGTGTCGCTGCAGGAACTATTCGGCGCCTCGGATATTGTCAGTCTCCACTGTCCGCTGATACCGGAAACTTATCATTTGATCGGTTCAGAGGCGATCGAGCAAATGAAACCGGGGATGATGCTGATCAATACCAGCCGTGGCCAGTTGATTGACACTAAAGCTGTTACCAAAGGGCTGAAGTCTGGTAAAATTGGCAACCTCGGCTTAGATGTGTACGAACAAGAGACGGATCTATTTTTTGAGGATTTGTCAAATCAGGTGATTCAAGACGATGTATTTCAGCGCTTGCTGACTTTCCCCAACGTCCTGATTACCGGACATCAAGCTTTCTTCACCGAGGAAGCTTTGAAAAATATCGCCGAAAGCACGATCGCCAACATCACCGATTTTGAACAAGGCCGCCCTTGCGCGAATCAAATCGACCTCGGTGAATTGAAAAAATGAGTCAAAAGAGCGATTTGCCAACGAGGGCAATTGTTTAAAATCAACTTATATCCTTATTTTTGCTTGCAATTTGGGAAGCTCTGCCTTAGTCTCATCAATTAGTCCCGGCAGCGCGAATGCTGTGCTAATTGCCGGAGAATTATACTGGCAGCAATTCAAAGGCTGCAATTTTACTTGACACCGGAGGAAGTATCAAATGACACAAGCTAACTTTTCTGACGACACACAAATAATTACTGAAGTCGTCACAGTAGACCTGGTGGCTGACCAACCGGGGGTAATGACTACAGTCACAACTACAGAAACACCGGCGAGCCAGTTCCAAGATATTAAAGACCAAGTTCTGACAATTTTGTCGGAACTTCCAGCCTATGTCTCCAATTTTTTTTCGGACTACCAAAAGCCCCTCGTAACTGTTGGTTTAATCCTGGGAGGCGGTATTAGTATTAAGGTATTGCTGGGAGTTTTAGGTGCTCTTAATGATGTCCCTTTGGTAGCTCCAGTTTTTGAATTGATTGGCATGGGATATACGGGTTGGTTTGTTTACCGCTATCTGCTCAAGGCTTCTAACCGCCAAGAGTTGTTAACGGAAGTTGATGCTTTAAAAGAACAAGTTGTGGGCAAGAATGCTTAGAAGAAGTCATTGGTCATTGGTTATTGGTTATTAGTTATTGGTTATTTGTGAGTGTCTACCAATCACCGATAACACATAACACATAACCAGCAACCAATGCCCTGTTTGCCCTGTTTGCCCAATGCCCGCTCTTAATTTGGATGGCAAATCTGTTGCAAAGTGGCGGTAAAATCGGGGTAGGAAATCGCAGCGGCTTCGGCCCGATGAATGTTAGTAATACCTGTGGCGTTGAGGGCTGCGATCGCCAAACTCATCGCTATCCGGTGGTCGGTGTAGCTGTCAACATCCGCGCCGGTTAAAGGAGTTCCCCCGGTAATTTCTAAACCGTCAGGTAACTCGGTAATTTTAGCTCCCATGCGGTTGAGTTCGGCAGCAGTCACAGCGAGTCGATCGCTCTCTTTGACTCGCAACTCTGCCGCATCTCGAATTATGGTATTACCGGATGCAAAAGTCGCCGCCACTGCCAAAATCGGGATTTCGTCAATCAGTCGGGGAATTAAGTCGCCAGCAATGGTGCATCCCCGCAATTGGGAATGCCTAACTAAAATGTCTGCTACGGGTTCCCCAGCAGCCTCTCGCTGATTTTGTAGTTGAATGTCGGCACCCATCATTTGCAAAGCTTCCAAAATGCCTGTGCGAGTTGGGTTAACGCCGACATTTTCGACTACGAGATCCGAACCCGGGACGATCGCCCCAGCTACTAACCAAAACGCTGCGGAACTGATATCCCCCGGTACAATCACATTCTGCCCTTGCAATTGTGTCGGCCCAGTAACTGTAACGCTGCAAGTTTCTGGATCGACGCTCAATTTTGCTCCAAACGCCCGCAGCATCCGCTCGCTGTGATCCCGCGACAAAGCGGGTTCTGTGACGGTAGTTTCTCCCTCCGCCATCAAACCGGCCAGCAAAATGCAGGATTTAACTTGAGCCGAGGCGATCGGAGAATGGTAGTGAATCCCTTTCAACTGCTGTCCGAGTATCCCTAAAGGCGCTAAAGAATTGGTTTTTCGGCCCCAAATTTGTGCTCCCATAAGTTGCAGCGGTTTAATGACGCGCGACATCGGGCGCGATCGCAAAGAACTGTCACCCGTCACCGCATAAAAACGCCCGGGATGAGATGCTAAAATTCCCAACATCAACCGCATCGTCGTGCCGGAATTACCCGCATCCAAGACTTCGACAGGCTCCTCTAACTGGCCAATTCCAACGCCCCTGACTGTCACCCGTTCCGCATTGAGTTCGGAAATTTCGGCTCCGAGGAGCGAGAAACATTTAGCAGTGCTGCGGGGATCTTCTCCTAGCAACAGTCCCTCAATTGTAGTTTCACCGCGGGCGATCGCACCCAACATCAAAGCTCGGTGAGAAATCGACTTATCGCCCGGAACTCGAATCCTCCCCACCAGCGACAACCCCGAGGCAGGTTTTTGAATTGTTAAAGTTTGACTTTCGCCGAGAAGCGCAATAGTTATAATGTCAGCTTGCATTAAGATAAACAGGGATGGACGGCGTTAGCTATCCTACCCTTTTCCCAGTCAACAGTCATACAGCGTATTCCAGGTTTGTGAAGTGTAGGGACACGGCAGTGTCCATTAGTGTCAACTTAACGTCAAACAAGAGAGTCTCTCTTGTTTGTATCGAAGCTTCGATCCCCCCTAACCCCCCTGGTGGGAGGGGGGGACAAGAAAATTTCTCAAAGTCCCCCTTCCCCCTTGGGGGGGCTAGGGGGGGTGGGGGATGCGAGGGGGATCTAGACTTGGCTATGAACGAGAAATACCAAGGCTTTCAGGCTTAATTTGACACTCCTTGGGCTTGGCCTTTGTCCCTACGGGGAAGATCACGATAAACGGGTGTACTTCATAAATGAGGAATCTGCTGTATCAATTCCGGTTACACCGTCAGGTGATTGTTTTCATGTCATGCTCTCAGTTACCCTGCAGATGATTGACTTTTGCCTAAACAATTTTATATTTTCGATTGGGAATTGTAGATTTTTGATTTTTTTTAGCAAAAGCTCCGGAATTTCGAGCCCAGTTAATCTAAAATCTAAAATCTCAAGCCTAAAATCTCAAATCTCAAACCGCCAGATTCACAATAACTCCTAAACTTTTATTTATGCTGACGCATCACCGCAAGCCTGTAAGTTTATCGCTGGTATCCACAGATTTACCTTTATGGTCATTTGTTGAAACCGCTGGTACGCTGTATCAAAAAGACCGCGATCGCTTTCACTTGTTGTTGCACGAACCAGCCATCCTCGATCGCCAATTTCCCGACGAATCTGCCGAGCAAGTTGCTATCATGCCAACAACCACAAAACCCCGGTTGCTGTGGCTAGAAGTTTCGCCCTATCGAGTCATTATGACCATGCAAGGAAACGGCAAATACAGTTACCGCCACTGCTGGGAACGAGGAATGTACGGGCTGAGCCGTTATTGGCTTCAGGGCGACTCGCTGGCGACTCCCGAACAGTTGCGGCTTCGCAACTTCACCCGCAACTTGACACTGACCGGAAAGCCGGAACCGGAACACTTGCGGTTAGAATATGAGTTGTGGTCGGAAAAAGTACAACTCGGTCGCTATATTTTGAATCTAGAAATTCATCACTAAAATTGGGAATGGGTAATTGGGAATGGGTAATTGGGAATGGGTAATTGGGAATGGGTAATTGGGAATGGGTAATTGGGAATGGGTAATTGGGAATTAGTAGATGCTAGGTGAAGGGGATGCCTTCCTCAAACTCAAAACTCACGCATTCAAAACTCACGCATTCCTAGCCTTTACCGATCGCTCTTACAATAATTAATCAGTTTGTTAGTCAAAGCGTCTAGATTTTCAGCGGATTGATTCGCCTGCTGTCCGGCTCTGATAATATCTGCTTGAGCTGTTTGGATTTGCTCTCGACCTTTTATACTGGTAGAAGCCTGATTTCCTGACTCAAGAGCTTTGCCTATGTCGCCGAGTGCTTGACCGATTTCCCGGAAGGATTTAACCGATGGGGCTTGCATTTCTTTGAGGGTTGTGTCTGTTATTTGCAGCGCCTCAAGTTGTTTCGCTATCTGGTTCAAATCTTTAGCTAAATTCTTGGTCGTTGCAGCATCGTTGCTGTCTTTCTTAATATCAATGAGAGTGTTGCCTTTGGTAACAATTTCAGTAAATTTAGTACACTGGGCAGCTCGGTTATCGCTGCAACTAATCGTCAGCATACAGCAAGAAACAACTATGAGCAAGATGGAAATCTGTTTGCGAAAAAAGTACATGATATCGTTTCCGGTAACATCGAAATTATTAGCCAAAATTAGGAGACAGCAGTGCCGTCTCCCTACCCAAAATAACATTGTAGGGACACGGCACTGCCGTCTCCTCCATCATAAGGAGTGCAACCGAAATTTAGATGAATCCTCGGTTACAAAAAAAAGTAGATTCTGGGATTTTGTAGTAGAGTGTGTCAGCGATTAGCCGACATATCCACCGTCGCAAAACTTTTGCGGCATTCAGACACGCTCTGCTAAGCTAAACTACGTACCTGTTTAGGAACTATGGTCAAAAACAGCAATAACCTACAGAAGGGCAGCATTTGGGGATATCTTACCCTGCTTTTGCCTATTTCCTTGACGGCGGTTGCCAGTTTCGAGTCGGGAACGATGTTTTGGGCGATCGCCACCACAGCGGGCATTGCTTCGGCTTACAAGCTCTATCAGCAGCAGCAAAAACATAAACTCGCTCATTTAGACTCGGTTTTCTACAGATTGATCAAGGAAAATCAAGGGCGAGTTACAGCTTTGGATTTGGCGATGAATGCGAAACTTCCCGGAGAAAAGGTTCAAGAGTATCTCGACGAACGAGCCTCTGAGTTTGCCGCAGATTTTGAAGTGACGGAACAAGGCGGAATTTTGTATTATTTCCAAATAGCTCCAACTGTTAATCAAAGCGAAACACCTAATGCGACAATAGCTGTTCAAGAGCCTCCGACAAATCGAGAAAAAGCACAAGATAAAAAACCAAATTTATTCCCGATTGCTCAAACCAAGACTCCAGAAAAGCCCAAAATCTCTTTTACCCAAACGGAACTTTCCCGCAGGTTCAAAGTTCACGCAACTACGATCGGCAAATGGAAAGTTAAGCCGGAGTTTGCTCAGTGGAGCCGCGAAAAAGACCCGGAGGATCTTGCCTGGGAATATTCTACAGCAAACAAGAGATTTTATCCCAAAGATTGAGTTCCTTCGGTATTCGCCAAATTATACCAAGAAACCCGGTTTATACGACGCTCTGCTGTTGGTAACGAAGAATTCCCAAAAAACCGGATTTCAGAGACTTTAGCGCTTCCTGGGATCATTCTGCGGCCCGTTGACCGATCGACCTTTTTGGGTTATTTTAAGTAAAATCCTGTTTTGTTGAGTTTGCCACATAAAAATCGGTAAATTCGATCGTCATATCTGTTTCTTTTTTCTCCCATGTCCAAACCAACCTTGCGAGTAGTCGCCCGCCTCACCGCCTTTCCCGACAAAGTAGCAGAACTTAAATTTCTGCTGCTGAGCATTATAGAGCCAACTCGCAAAGAAGCAGGCTGTATCAAATACGAACTCTTGCAAAATCAATCCGATCCCAGCGATTTTACCTTTGTTGAAGAGTGGGAAAGTGCAACTTTGCTCGAACTACATCTCGGTTCAACTCACATTCAAGCTGCACTGCTGCAATTAGAAGGTTTGGCAGTTGGGCCGCCAGATATCCGTTACTATGAATTGCTGGCTTAATCGGGTTTTTATAGCAATTTTACTAATGTTTGTGAATTAGCTTCGACCCCCCTAGCCCCCCTTAGTAAGGGGGGGACAAGAGTGAAAGTTAAAATTGTAGTAACTTCAGAAATTTTTATGACATTAGCAACAATAAAACAGTTATTCACTTATCCAATTAAAGGGCTGACACCGCAAGAAATGTCGGACTTTGCTTTAACAGCAGGACACGGAATTAAGGGCGATCGCGCTTTTGCCTTAATGTTTGCAGATAATATCGAAGCGGCAAAAATACCCCCAGAAAACGCGCCTTGGATGAGCAAAAAATATTTGGCAGTTCAAAACGATTGGCCTTTGTTAGCAGCTTTGGAATGCGATTATCAACCGGAAACGGGTGTTTTAACAGTCAAGCGTCAAGGAGTTGCAGTCTTATCCGCAGAAACGAACACAGCGGCGGGGCGCGATCGCATCAGCACTTTTTTCACCGAATATCTAGCCGCAATTGAACCCACAAAGGAAGCGAGACACCCGCAGCTTGCGCCTTTACAATTAATCGGCGACAGCAGCGGCGAAACTCGTTATCCCGATCGAGAACCCGTACACATTTCTCTGCTGAGTCAAGCCACATTAGACCAATTAACCGAAATCGCCCACCAAAACATAGACGTGCGCCGATTTCGCCCGAACATTGTGCTAGACGGCATGGAAGCTTGGTCGGAATTTGAGTTGATCGGAAAACAGTTTCAATTAGGCACGGCGCGCATCGAAGTTACAGCACGAATCGGTCGCTGTGTCAATATAGAAGTGAATCCACAAACGGGCGATCGGGATATTGCCCTACTCAGTTTACTGCAACAGGAATTCGGTCACGCACAAACAGGAGTTTTAGCCAAAATTATCAACAGCGGCACAGTTAAAATCGGCGATAATTTGACTTCTTAAAAATAGAGCGTCTCATGTCCGGTGACATCCTTCATGTATGGGTGGGAGCGGGTTTATTATATTGTTTGTTTTAGGTATGGATGTTTGGTGAAACCCGCCCCTACGATAATTGCGAAAAATGTATATTCCGATTGTTCGTTGAGTATATCGGAACAGGTATTCACCCGGATATAATACCACTCATCCTTCTTCCGACAGCCTCACCTTATTACCAATCAACTTCAGAAAACTCGCTCCAAAATGTTGAATTTCCACAAAATTAGCATAAGCAGGAGTTGACTTATAAACTCTAAAAGTCCGCATAATTCCCAAAGTCGCCGCACTCTCCAGCGGGCCAATAAAGCTAGTATCTCTGTCCAAAAAATGAGATTGCTTAGCCCAGTGTGCCATCTGTTCCGCATTCAAAAAATAGCAGCCAGAATGAGGATTCAAAGCCCGCTCAAAAGAGATAGGCTGTTCCATAATTTTTCCCATTAACTGCGGCTGCTCCTCCACATTTTGAAACTTAGAAGTAGCTGTTTCCGCTAAATCACCATCAATATATGCTTTAAAAACAGCCCCTTGAGGCGATATTTCATAGCGATTCGGTTGCAACAAATTTCCATTTCCCCCGTGATGCGTAAACCAATTTAATTTATTAAAAAACCACGGATCATGCAGAATTAAATCATCTTCCAAATAACAAAAATAATCATATTTGTCAAGACACGCCCGCAAAACTGCTTGACACTCAAACCCCAATAGCAGCGGTTCACATTTTGTAGCGTGGTGCATAAAAGACCTCGGCTGCAACGGCAGTTGAGGCAATAGGTGATAGCCTTGAGTTGTGCAAACAACAATGTCAATTTCGTGGTTTTGAGATTGATTGGCTGGGATAGTTGCACATTCGCGAATGTCAATCATGGACTGAGATTTGCCGTACAAAGCTTGCAGCGATGTCACGCAAGCAGTTAAAGCATTGAGTCGCGGTTGCGGATCGTTCCGCTGGGAAGCGTGTTTTCCGTCGCCGCTGGGATTGTAAAAGTGAGCAATAGTGAATAAAATTCGCATCTTTCAAGAGTGGAGATTGGGAAATTGGGAGATTGGCGAGGGTGGGATCGCAGGTGTAGGTTGTTTTTTACAGCTAGGAGGAGTTATCGGCAGAAAATTCATCCTATTGAGTGTGAGAGAAGGAACTCCAACGCTCAAGCTCAATGGGAAGATTGTTGAGTAAATTAGCGATGAGGGTGAGGAAGCCGAGGAGAAAACAAGACAACTGACGCTGGGGTTTGAGGCTGATGGTTTTGTTTGAGGCAATGGTGGGAGAGTGGGGGAGGAGGAATTCGCAATTCGCAATTTGCAATTCGCAATTCGCAATTCTCAATTCCCAATTTTCTATTGCTTGTGGATGCGATCGAGCAACCAAAGAGCCCCGACAATCCCCACAAAGTGAGCAACAGTCGCGTGAGTATTGGCGAGTACCACAAATATGTCTAGGGGCTGAATAAATCGGCCCAAATCGACTGTGGCACCGAACAAGGCCTGCGGCTGGGCTAAAGATTTTGCTAAAAGCGTTCCGCTGATGGCTTCTGCGCCGACCAGCGTCAGCAGCATTCCTACCAAGTTGCTGACCAGTGTGAACTGTACCTGTTTAACGGTATCTGCTTTTTTGGGGCGGACAGCGTTGGCGGGCGATCGCAATTGTCTCGACAAGCGGGTGAAGCGGAAAGCCCTATATACGCTGTAACCGAGCACGAGCAGCCCGCAAATCGCAAAAAATACGCCGCCGCTGGTGCCGGCACTGGTTGAAGCCGCAGCGGCGGTAGCACTGGGGATGGCGAAGGGGATGGCAAAGAGCAAAATGATCGCCGCTACCACCGCTAGCACTAACTGCACCCAGAAGCTAATCCAGCCTACTGTACGAAGGGCAAAGGCAACTCGCTGTACGGCTGCGGGAAGCTTATCGGTATCTAACTGATTGGTCATATTTTGAGCGGGTATTATTGAATGGCTTTAGTTGGGAGCAGTTTTTTTTGCGTGGACGGTTGACGGCGGTTAACCCTCTTTATAATAGAAGCAGAAATGTTTAAGAATTGTAACTAACATTCGATTTCACATTTGAATAGCGTAAATCCCAAGGTATCCAAAGCAATGACACAACTACAACCCACCATCACTCCCAAACTGGAACAGCCAAAATTTGGCTTCAACAGCTACGCGGAACGCCTTAACGGTCGAGCAGCGATGATCGGTTTTTCCTTAACTTTAATTATCGAGTATGTCACAGGGCAGGGGTTACTGTCCTGGTTAGGTCTTAACTAATTTTAGCTGTTTGGCGCGGTCAGCCTCACACTGGGTTTGGACTCTTCCGGCAACGGGTGTTACCTCTGCTGGCCGTGACAAGTTCGGGAATTGATTAGAATATTAGTTAGAAACAACCCCAGGGACTTCTGGCGTTGAGAGACATCGGTTCACCGAATGCAAGAGCTGGCTTTTGGATGTATCTCGGGTGAAGTTTTGATTTGACAAGCTTGGCAATTTGGCGAAGCTCCCGTACAATTCCCCACAGGCGAGTAGATTAATTTAGGTGAAGCTAGTCTCCCTTGCTAGAAATCTCGATCGCCCGGCCAACTCTAAGTTTTAGAGATCGTAAATAAATATAGAACAGAGTAAAACCAAATGAATGCTTCGTGGACGCGACTTTTGAGGTCAGCTTACCGTAGAGAGCCAATTACCAGCTTTGTTGTGACTGTGGGCGTTGTGGATGCAGCGATCGGCAGCATCGGTGCCAGCGGCTCTTTACTCGCTTTTGGGCTGGGTACTGCTGGAGTGGCGATCGCTCTCCGCTGGTGGCAAATTTACCGCTCTGGAGCCGAACAACCCGCACCTGCTCCCGAATACTATCTTCCTCCTCAGTCTTCTCGACCCCAGTTGCCGGCGCTCAACAACGTGTCTAAGAAAAATCCTCCTTATTAAGATTGCGGGGTTCCCGTGGCGGCGGGGAGCCCTGCATCTGATCGGGGAGAGTTGCCTTGCTCTGAAGCGAAGCAGCATCTAACGGCGAAGGTACAGGCCATTTCCCGGCAAATTGCAGCGTTAGAAACTTTGAAGAGGGAGTTGCAAGGCATTCTCAACCGCTGGCAAGAGCAACCCTCGCCTGATCGCTACGTCTCTAATCGCTGATTCATTGGACAAAAGTGGAAAACGCATACATATACCCATCGTTGCGGTGGATTGATTTACAGTATTTATGACGTACTGGACTAACCTTGCCAAGTGGCGTTCTCATTTCAAAAACTCCGCTTTCTCTAACCGTCAGCCTGCCGACGTGAGTGCCTGCAAACTTCCCCGATGGGAGAATTGCGCTTACCATGTCGCCAGTCCCAAACCCAAAAAACGTTTTGCACCGCGTTCTGTGCTTGACAGGAAATCCGTATTTATTGGTTGTACACATTTGACGACTCCCCCATCCTTTAGCTGCAATTAACAACGGTCGCTCCGTTAAAACTTGTAGCACTTCTACGTTCCCCACACAAGCTGCATCCAGCCAATGAGTTTTAGGTAGTCCTAAACGAGTGCGGTTGTACTTTGTTCTACCTCCTGTTGAAACTTCTATTGGCAATCCTGTTTGTTTAAGTTGTTGGAACAATGCCCAGCGGGTTGAATTCACGGCAGTCGCATCTTTCAAAGGTTGTTTTGCCTGTTTCAAAATACGGGACAGGATGTCAGGCTTTTTATCCAAGAAATCCCGAATATCTTGATTGCCTTTGGCTTGGTTACACCCACGACAGGCAAGGGTAAGATTGGAAACGCGATCGCTTCCCCCTTTTGATTTTGGGTGGATATGTTCTACCTCAAAAGGTAGGTTTTCAACACCGCAATAGGCACATTTTCTCCCCCACTTCGCTAACAAGTATTCTCTGACTTCATAACCCGCAAGTTCCCCTTGCTGATACTCCTTGCCGGATATTTCAGGATTCTGCATTGCGAGTAGGTCAAACTTAACTAACTCTTGGGACACACCTGTGATTGGGACATATCGACGGATGCGGTTGACCCAAGTCACGATGTTTTTTACCCTGGATTCTAAGCTTGGTGGCAACCATCCAGGCGCTCTTGTACGGTTCTGAAAACGTGGTTTGCGGTAACGAGTTTTGCGGTTACGGCGATTGCGACGAAGGTTGCGACGTGACTCTAAGTCATTTTTAATTTGTTGCCCGCGATGGGTCAACTCAGCACCCCAGAGAACTTGATTGCCCTGTACTATCGCCAACCCAGTAGTTTTAGAACCTGGGTCAATTTTTAATTGAGCGGGTTGCGTTTTTGGGTGATCAACCGCATATTTCAGAATAATTGTGAACGGGTAACGGAGATACACAGCAGCTTGGGCTAGTTTTAACAATCGTCTTGCTTGTCCTGGTTCTACTGGCTCAAGTGGTTGTTTGTTGGTGTCTATAACGAATACAAAGTTAGACATTTTGTCCTCTGATTGCTCAGGTTATGTTTTCCTCGCCAAGGTTTTGATGGCTTGTTGGGTTAGAGACACTGACTTAACCAAATACATCTGTTTAATCTCTAACGACAGAGCTACAAGCTGGAAAGCACTCGTAGGTGTCATCACCCTCAAAACGTAGTATTCAAGGTACTTAGGCTGGCTATTTGTCCAGTGTATGAACTAGCTGTCTAGTCTTGTCCACTGTTTGGTGAATAGCATTACTCGCACGATTTGTCCGAACATTCAGCAGGATTGAGTAGCAAAAAGATAAAAAATAAGGGAAGGAACTATTGGTTTCCTTCCCTTGATGGTTTTGTTGGTGATTTGGTTGGTAGTTTTGTCGATCGTGTTGAGCTTTTAACTTTTTTCTCAGAGTTTGCTGTTGTTTTTTGAGCTGTCGAGCCCGGGCTGAGCCACCTTTGCCTTTGGAGTTTCTGCCCTCGCTGCGGGGAGACTCCCAACTTTTTAGTCTCATGTTTTTACTTATTTTTACTACTTCTATACTACACCCACGTAATTTCACTGTCAAGTATTTTTGACACAGATTTTGACCGCTTGTGCGTCCAGGACTAAAATTTCAACAATAGTACATTCTCACCGATTGTAGGGACGGGTCATAAGCTGTTTCGCATTTAAATTGTGATAACAGCATTTCCTTTGTTTTTGAGTTTGCGTCCCCATTTGATAACTAATTCTCCTTCATTTAAAAGCTTATGCAACAAAACTTCTAATTCTTCAATTGATTTAAAAAGTCGATTAGCAATATATTCTTTTGCTGAATGCCATACCAACTCAATTAAGTTATAGTCTGGGCTATATTCAGGCAAGTATTCTAGATGAATATTCGGCATTTCTGTTTTTATTATCTGGATATAGTCTTGTTTCTTGTGAAAGCTTGCATTATCTAATACAATCACTATTTGACACCCTTTTTCTGTAAAATCTTCCCGATTGTTTCCCGCTTCTACCCATTCAGTTATTAAATCTTGATAAAATAGTTTCAAGACTTTATAGAAACTGTTAGAGTTACTTTTACTGAGAAATTCAACAAATCTTTTTTTGTCTGAATACCTGATTGCTCCCATGACATTCACTCTTCCTTTTCTTCGATCTCCCCTCACTTTTTTCCGATGTCCTTTTTTGCCCCAAGTCTTTCTCTTGATCACCCTTAAACTAAATCCACTTTCACGCCCTTTACCATACCTGTAGGCGATTGGGACTTTCTTTTTCTATTCTTAAATATTCCTCTAGTTTCTCTTTAAAAAATTTTCTTTTCTCGGGATCTTGTTTGTGCTCTAGACTATATTTTGACCACAGGTAAACGTACTTTTTTTTTGAGATAATTCTCCACACTTGTGAGCCACTTAACTTAATTCCAGTCACTTCCTCTAAATAAGTAGCCAATCTTTTAGCTGACCATCGACCAAATTCATATCCTAGCTGTTGAGGATCTTTGTCAATTGTTTCCAGTAATATTTCTATGTATTTTTCTGTAACTTTGTGATGGTTCCCTTTCATTTTCTCATCTTTAAGACTCTCTAAATTATCTGGATCGCCATGTACGCACCAGAAACAGATTTTGTTGTGGGAACACCCGATAAATTTAGCAATTTCTTTTTGCGTCTTTCCATCATTGAGCAATAGTAAAATTAAGATTCTCTCTCTAATTTCTCCATTTTCTTCTTGTTTTAAGGCTTGTTGAAGCTTTTTGACTTGCTCTAAATTTAGATGATTTTTCGCTGGCATACTTCTGGCTTTTATATGAATTTTGATTTATTATTATACCACTTTAAATGCGAAACAGCTTATCAAATCCGGCTGCGCCGGAATGACAAGCTTTCGACACGGGAGTGCCGTGAAACGGCAGCGCCCGATTTATTGTAGGGACACGGCACTGCCGTGTCCTGATTTCGGGTTATATTAATTCCGATGCAACCGGAATTGATATCAGACAAGGATTTACCATTTCACTCACCCGCCCTCCCCACGCTAAGATTTATGCCTTACTTAGGCCTTAACTTCGCCCCGCTAAACTCAGAAGCAACAATCATCGACCCAATCCCCGCATCCGTAAATATTTCTTGCAGCAAAGCATGAGGAATTCGACCGTCAATAATGTGAGCACCCTTCACACCCTGAGCCAAACTCCGCACGCAACAATTAACCTTCGGAATCATCCCCCCAGACACAACTCCCGACTCAACCAACTCTCTCGCTTCCTGAATATCCAACTTAGCAATTAGACTTTCCGGCTTGTGATAATCCTCCAAAATTCCCGCAGTATCAGTCATCAAAATCAACTTTTCCGCTCCCAAGCCAGCGGCAATTTCCCCAGCTACCGTGTCAGCATTAATGTTGTAAGATTGACCATTTTCATCCGCCGCCACGCTTGACACCACCGGAATATATCCACTGTTCACCAAAGACTCCAAAATCTGGATTTTTACGCCGCTAACTTCACCAACAAACCCAATCCCCTCCCGGCCATCTGGGCGAGCTTGAATCAGATTCGCATCCTTGCCGCACAGTCCCACTGCTTTGCCGCCAGCTTGGTTGATTAAGGAAACAATTTCCTTATTTACCTTCCCCACCAAAACCATTTCTACAACTTCCATCGTCGCCGCATCAGTCACTCTCAAACCATCCTTAAATTGCGGCTCAATTCCCAATTTTTCCAGCCAAATATTAATTTCCGGGCCGCCGCCGTGAACCACAACCGGACGCATCCCCACGCAAGCTAGCAGCACAATATCCCGAACTACCTTGTCTTTTAGAGTGCTATCTTTCATCGCCGCACCGCCATATTTGACCACAATCGTGCGACCGGCAAAGTGTTGAATGTAAGGCAGTGCTTCGGAAAGCACCTCTACTCGATTAGTGTCGGAATTCCTAACAAAATCGCTTTGTTTGAGCATGGGTAAATTACAAAAGACTAAAAACTTAATTCTAAACTTTAATGGCTAAACCACATATTAACAGCCACAAAAATCACTTTTTCCCTTGAATTTATCCACGCTGCCGCCCGATCGCCCTTTTCGAGAGCACTCCTCAAAAATTTAATAGGTTTTTTTAATAATTTAACTTTAAATTTTGTATTATAACTTATGGTATTCTTGCTAAAATCAAGAAATGTATCATTATCCTTAATTTACTAACGTTTTATGTTAACTGCTGTGGCCCCGGACTCCGAAAACCTTCAGTACAAGCTACGATCAGAGGCTGACTCGTCCCCCCGGATGACGGTATTTTGCGATTTAGACGGGCCGATCGTCGATGTGTCCGATCGCTACTACACAACCTATCAACAGGGATTAACCGACACTCAAGCAGCGTATCGCACCCGGGGAATCAACCTCAACCTGCAAATCCTCAGCAAACAGCAGTTTTGGCAAATGAAACAAAACCGAGTCCCCGATGCTGAAATAGCCAAAAGTTCTGGCTTGTGGGGAGAAGAAATTCACGTTTTTCTCGGATGCGTGAGTCGGATTGTCAATCAGCCAGACTTGTTGCACTTAGATCGCATCCAGCCGGGAGTGCAGTGGGCGATCGGACTTCTGCACTCTCGCGGCGTGCGACTGATTTTAGTCACCCTGCGTCCGAGAAATCAAGCCGTTCAACTATTACAAAATTACGGTTTAGCCAGACTATTTACGAGCATTCGCGGAACTCAGATGACGGATGCTGCCTATCACAACTACACAGCCTTAAAAACCGAATTGTTGGCTGAAGTTGCAGAAGAATTTGAGTCATCTTTGGGTTCTGCTTGGATGATTGGAGATACCGAAGCAGATATCCTCGCGGGACAAGCATTGGGAATACCCACAATTGCCGTTACTTGCGGCATTCGCAGCCGCCATCAACTGCAAAAGCATCAGCCTAATTTCATTCTTAGTGACTTGATTATTGCCGTTCATCACTTATTAGGTTCGGCGCAACAAGCGATATTAGACTGAGTGCTGTTAACTGTTAACTGTTGACTGAGTGCTGTTAACTGTTAACTGTTGACTGTTGACTGTTGACTGTTGACTGTTGACTGTTGACTAATGACTAAGATTTTTCTAAATTCCTGGTCATTTCCCACAAGCGATTGAGGGGAAAATAAATCACCGGAGCCCAGAGACTGCTGAGAATAGCTGAACACAAAGCGACTCGCTGGTGCTCGCTCCAAATTTCTAGTAAAGCCCGATCGCCCATAGCCAGAAATTGCAGTCCCATCACCGTTTCCGCTACTACCGCCATCCCAAATACAATTAAGGCGATCGGAATTGGATCTCTTTCGACAATATCTGCCGGAATCGACCAAGTTTTCAGTAACACAACTGTCAAGACTGCTACAGTAACTAAACTCACAGCGTGGCTGGGGTAAGGAGCCGTCATTGCATCTTGAAGGAACCCCAAAACCATGCCCATGCTAGCAGCTCCCAAAACTGTACGTTTCCGCTTAATACTCCAAGCTACCACCCAAATTAACAGCCAGTTCGGGCTAACTCCCAACAATTCCATTCCTGGCATCCGAGTGGGTAATATCAATACGCACAGCATCACAGAAACAAATGTAACGGCGAAGTTGAGAAATTGGCGCGATCGCGAAGACATCCGAGGTAAAGACTTCATGGCTACTTTGCTCCTGCTTCTGGTGCAGAAGATTTATCCTGAGAAGCCTTTTGTTCAGATTCCTTAGAGTGGGGATAAACCACCGCCCACTCCAGAGAATTCATCGGTGCAGAGAACTCAACAACAGCTTCGGGAGCCGGAGTTTTATTCATATCCACCGAAACCACTTTTCCTACCGGCAAACCAGCCGGGAACAACTGACTGAAAGAAGAAGTTGAAACTACATCCCCAGGCTTGACGTTAGGAACATTATCAAAAAACTCCATCACAGCCTGATTTCCGCCTTTACCGCGCATAAAACCCATGTTGCGGCTGCGGGTAATTCCGACACCCAATTGACTTGTCGGGTCGCTGGCTAACAGCACCAAGCTAGTATTAGGAGTAACGCTAACCACCCGACCTACCAAACCGCCGGGGCCCATCACAGTAAAATCTGCTTTGATGCCATCATTACTGCCGCGCCCCAAAGTTACTTGCTGCCACCAATGGTCAGCACTGCGACCAACAATAGGAACTACAATCCCTTTAGGTTTCTTAGCCGAAACGTAACCTAAAAGCTCTTTTAACTTCTGATTTTGAGTTTCTGATTCTAATAACTGCGCTTGCAATTCTTGAGTGCGAGCCGAGATGAGCTGTTCTTGCCCAGAGCCGTTAGCTTGAAATGGACGAGTCACCCAATTGTAAACTTCAAACAGTGGAGCACCTTGTGTTTGTCGAACTCCCCAAGCGGCAGTTACAGCTAAACCTAAAAGAGCAATTGGCAGACGCAGATCCCACCACCTGCGGAGTGTATTTTTTAGCATAATTCCAGTTATCTAAAAGTGTTATGTCAGGATTTTAGATTTTAGATGGCAGACCTATTTCTAAATCCAAAATCCCAAGTTTGTTAACTACATATTGCGCGACGACTGCCCGCTGAAAACCCGTTCCAACTGTTTGTTTTCCAATACCCTACCAGTTCCCAAAACCACGCAGCATAGCGGATCGGCTGCCACATGAGTAACAATTCCTGTTTCGTGACTGATCAGAGTATCTAAACCTTTCATCAGCGCCCCGCCGCCGGCGAGCATGATTCCCCTGTCAATAATGTCTGCTGCTAATTCCGGGGGTGTACGTTCCAAAGTACGCTTGACAGCTTCCACAATTACTGAAAGCGGTTCCGACATACTTTCGCGAATTTCTGGGCCTTTGATCGTAACAGTTCGTGGTAAACCGGAGAGTAAGTGCAAGCCCCGCACTTCCATGATCACGTCGTCATCCTCGGGAGTTGGATATGCAGAACCCACCTGAATTTTAATTTCTTCAGCAGTGCGTTCGCCGATGACCAAATTGTGAACTTTTTTCATGTATAGGACGATCGCCTCGTTGAGTTCGTCGCCGGCTACCCGCACGGACTCGCTGATCACCGTACCTTGCAAACTCAAAACCGCAACTTCCGTCGTACCCCCACCGATATCTATAATCATATTGCCAGTCGCCTCAGCAACAGGCAATCCAGCCCCGATCGCCGCAGCTATCGGTTCATCAATTAACCGCACTTCTCTAGCACCGGCCTGAGTAGCGGCCTCAATGACAGCCCGCCTCTCCACTCCGGTGACACCGCTGGGGATGCCAATAATGATCCGCGGCGAAACTAAGCTTCTGCCTTCGTGAACCCTGCGGATAAAAGTCTTGAGCATCAGTTCGGCCGTATCGAAGTCTGCGATTACCCCGTCGCGAAGCGGGCGCAGTGCTATGACATTCCCCGGCGTGCGCCCGAGCATTTTTTTAGCATCTTCTCCGACAGCCAGCGGTATTTTTAAGTCTTGGTCGATCGCCACTACAGAAGGTTCTTGGAGAACAATACCTTTGCCGGATACATAAACGAGCGTGTTAGCAGTACCGAGGTCGATACCCATATCTCTAGATAAGGAAAATCGATTGAGAAGACCCACTGATTTGTACCCCCCCAAAAACTAAAATACGAATGTGTGCAATAATGTTGTTACAAAAGTGTAACCGAGGTGGATTCTATTACGTTTTTCATCCTGAGTCTAGTCAGAAATGTACATTGTCGAGTACAGGTTGAGCGGAAACTCGCCAATCATCCACAATCAATATGTTCTGGTAAGTGGGTGTAAAATCAGGATGAAGCCCTCATTCGCGCTTTTCCAAGTTCAGTTTGGAGGCTAGCGAGCATATGGCAGGATTTAACTACATCACCAATCGAGCAGATTCCCGAAAAAGTTTATGAGTCTTAATGTTGTGACTTTAGTAGGCCGCGTCGGCGGCGACCCGGACGTGAAGTATTTTGAGTCTGGTTCAGTTTTGTGCAAGTTAACGCTGGCAGTCAACCGCAGAACCAAGAACAGCGATCAGCCAGACTGGTTTACCCTGGAAATCTGGGGCAAAACAGCGCAAGTCGCTGCTGACTACGTTCGCAAAGGATCTCAAATTGGGGTAACAGGCTCTTTGAAGTTCGATCGCTGGCAAGACCGCAGTACAGGAGCTAATCGCTCAATGCCTGTAATTAGAGTAGACCAGTTAGACTTGCTGGGTTCCAAACGCGACAACGAGTCGGGTATGTCGCAAAACAACAGCGAATTCTAGTGTTTTGCGAATTGAGAAAATAACATTTGTCAAGTGGGTGGCGGCTGGTGAGTTCAGAAAAATTAGAAATTGTGCAAACTGAGTACCAAGCTGGCCGAGTAGCTTTTGAGAGCGGGCTGTATGCTCAAGCTGTGCAGAGTTTAGAAACAGCCACCGGTTTGGTCGATCGCAATTCCCGGTTGGGCGGCGAGGTGCAGATGTGGCTGGTGACAGCCTACGAAGCCTCTGGCGACACCGAAAGGGCGATCGGGCTTTGCGCGCAACTCACCCGCCATCCCCGCCAAGAAACCCGTCAGCAAGCAAAACGCCTGCTGTTCATTCTCGAAGCACCCAAACTCGCTATCCCTGACGAATGGACGGTGAAAATTCCCGATTTGGCAGCTTTAGATGAAAATCAATCAATCAGCTTTCAAGCCAATCCGAACGCTGATATCAAATACGCTAAACCCAAGCAGGCCGTACCAGAACCTGTAGATTTGAGTCAGGTAAATACGAAAGATAATCGATTTATCTGGGTGGCGTTAATTGCGATCGTTTTGATTTTAGGCGGTTTATTTATTAGTTATTAAGCAGAGCAGCAACTATAGGTTCGATCCAAAATTCACAATCTAACATCTACAATCTAGAATCCGATGACTTCACTCCCACCCAACCGCGCCAAAACACTCAAAGAAGCTTACCGTGCTTGCGATGTCAAGCCTCTGACAGGGGATGATATTGCCCGATATTATGTGGATTTGTCCGCAGTACGCAACACAGACGCGATCGGCAATGTTAGCACGGATTTGGATCTTCAAGAACTGGGGCAATTTAACACAATTTTGTTTACCGGACATCGTGGATGTGGCAAAAGCACAGAGTTAAAACGCATTCAGTCGCGGTGGGAAAATGACTATCGGGTGATTTACATAGAATTCGATCAGGAACTGGATGCTTATGATGCTGAATATACCGATTTATATTTGCTGTTTATCAACAAAGTAGCTGATGATTTAACTGAATTACGATTGAAATTTGACCCCAAACTTTTAGAGAGTTTTGAATCGTGGTTTAAAGATATTACTCAGGAAAACGAAGAAACTGTTCAATCTTCTGCCAGCATCGAAACTGAAGCAAGTGCAGGGTTAGAAATCCCGTTTATTTCTAAGTTGACAGCCAAATTGATCGGGCAAATTAAAGGTTCTAGTCAACAAAAAAAAGTGATTCGGGAAACTCTTCAGCGCAATATATCCCGCTTGCAAACAGATATTAATTTGTTATTGAAAGATGCTTTTGATAAGCTGAGACGCAAATATCCAAATCAGTACCAAAAAGGATTTTTGGTGATTGTTGATAACTTAGACCGGATTCCGCCCAATGTTGGCAATCATTTGTTCTTTGATTATGCTCCTCAACTCCAAGAACTAGACTGTACAATTATCTATACAGTGCCGATTTCGGTTATTTATTCCTATAAAAATGTTAGCAATTTGTTTAGCAATCCCAACATCGTGCCAATGGTGAATATTTATGAGTTTAATCGCAGTGAATGCGATTTAAATTACAATCAGCAAAGATTAGAGGGAGTTGCCAGTTTGATCGAGCAACGAGTTGATGTTAGTGCGATATTTGACATCGACAACAGTTGCTAGATTTGGCAAAAGCTAGCGGTGGTCATGTGCGACAATTGATGCAGACAACTCGATCGGCTTGTCGCACAGCCATTACTCGCAAACATAGTAAAATTTTGGCTGAAGATGTAACCTACGCTTTAAATCAACAACAATTTGACTTTGAAAGGTCTACTCCTACGCCAGAATATTATACCATATTAGCGCAAGTTTGCCTTAAAAAAGATATTAATAAAGATGAAATAGGACAAAATTTATTATTCAATCTTTCCGTTTTGGAATACAACGGCAACAGTCGGTGGAATTATGTCAACCCACTCGTAAAACAAAGCTATGCTTTCCAACAAGCCCTTAGATCAATTCAAGGAAATCCCTGAAATATATCAACAGAGGATTGTTGAACTCAATCAAGAGTCTTTCGATCAATTGCTGACGTTTGTCGATATTGTTCCCGACGATGCCTTTGATTTGGGATTTATCCAAAGTAATTTTGCGAAGGATAGAGATGCGATTATTCAAGCTTTAATTAACCATCCCGATTGTCAAGAGATGCAGTTTGAGATTTGGGATTTTCCCGATCCTGAAATGCGGTTTTTGCTGGATGAAATTCTGAAGGTTTTGCCAACAGTCAAGGTTCAACCAGACAAAAAGTTGATTTTCATGGTGCGGGGAGTGGAAAATGCGATCGGGATGACGGGGGAATATCCGCCGATGCTGGTGGATTTTAATTGGGTACGAGATGCTTATCCGGTTATAGTGCCGCATCTAATGCTGTTTTGTTTGCCGGATTATGCGATTACGCGAGTTGCTAATTATGCGCCGGATTTCTGGGCTTGGAATTCGGGAACTTTTGTGTTCAAAACTGCTGTAAATACTAGAGATGATGCGATTTCTCAAACTCTGGATGCTAGCAAAGGGATTGGCAATTGCGAGGTTCCAGAAAAGCAGGAACGGATCGATTTATTGAAAAGATTATTGATTGAATATACTCCATCGAATGGGCACGAGGAAACTCAAGGTGATTTAAAAACTCGCATTAGGGTTTTGAATGATTTGGGAATTGCTTATCGCAGTCGGAGTGACTACTCAACAGCAAAATACTATCTGAAACAAGCATTAGATTTAGTTAAAGATGATGAAGAGTTTATATCTTTAAAAGCAAATACTTTATATGAATTAGGATGGATTCAAGACAATTGGGGAAATAAAAAAGAAGCAATCGCATTTTATCAACAATCTCTCGAAATTGAGGAAAAAATTGGCAATATTCAAGGGAAAGCAGCTACTTTGCACCAACTAGCAATAATCTATGCCAATCAAGGGGAAGTAGAAAAGGCGATCGCATTTTATGAAC
>JANPMV010000058.1:0-105258 GCA_031427135.1 Cyanobacteria bacterium VAR_87_metabat_62
TTCACGAGCAATTTGTAGGTGAATATTAAGATTTTTATCTTGACACCCTTATTACGGCTATGTGATAATTTCAACAACAGGAAATCCCTCGTTCCCCGGCTCTGCCTGGGAACTCATATCCAGAGGCTCCGCCTCGCCCAAACCCACGAACAAACCCCAAGTTTCTCCTCGTTCCCCGGCTCTGCCTGGGAACGCATATCCAGAGGCTCCGCCTCGCCCAAACCCACTCACAAGCCCAAGATTTTCACAATGGGAAGAAGCAGATACAAAGTAATATATTCCGACAACCAGCCGCACTTTGTTACCTCTACAATTATCAACTGGATTCCAGTATTTTGTCAAGCAGAAATAGCACAAATAGTCTTAGATTCCTTAAGTTTTATGCAACGGGAGAAGCGTTTAGCATTACACGGTTACGTGCTAATGGAAAATCACTTGCACTTAATCGTAACTTCTTCAGAATTGTCAACGCAAATGAGAAATTTTAAATCATTTACTGCTCGCTCCATAATTGACTTGCTTGAGAAAAATCAAGTTACAAACATTCTCGATCAACTCGCATTTTATAAAAAGCTACACAAAAAAGACCAAAAATACCAGCTATGGCAAGAAGGATTTCACCCACAAGCTATTTTGGATGAGGAAATGCTGCTGCAAAAATTGGAGTACATTCACAATAATCCTGTTAGGCGTGGCTATGTTGACGATCCGGCTTGTTGGAGATATTCTAGTTATCGAAATTATCTGGGTCAGGATGGATTGTTGTTAGTTGATTTGATTGATTTTTGAGTCGGATGATTTGTTTTTATGGGCGAGGCAGAGCCTCTGGAAATGCGTTACCAGGCTCTGCCTGGTAACGAGGGAAAGGAGGGAACGAGGGAACGAGGGAAAGGAGGGGGAAAATCAAGGAAAAGCGAGGCAGAGCCTCTAGATATGCGTTCCCAGGCTCTGCCTGGGAACGAGGAATTTTGTTTTAGTTCGCGCAGGCGGACTTTGTTTGTTTAGCCTCGAATTTTATTAGGTTGGTTCTATCTTCGGCGGGTTTTCAAGTTCTTAACTTACCGATAAAATCTCTTCGAGTGCAGATTTCAAATTCGGATATTGATATTGAAAACCGCTAGCTAAAGTCTGTTTTGGTAACACTTTCTGCCCTTCTAAAACAACTTTTGCCCCATCTCCCAACAGCAATTCTAAAGCAAAACCCGGCACCGGCAACCAAGAAGGCCTCTGCAAAACGGCTCCTAAAGTTTCGCACAATTCATTCATCCGAACTGGATTAGGTGCTGTCGCATTCAAAACACCTTCAATTTGCGGATTTTGCAAAGCGAACAAGATTAAATTAACCACATCATCGCGGTGAATCCAAGAAAACCACTGTTTCCCAGTCCCGATCGGCCCACCAGCAAATAATTTAAAAGGTGGTAGCATTTTTGCCAGGGCTCCTCCCTTTCCCAAAACTATCCCCAGCCGCAAAATTGCCAGCCGGGTGCCCGCATTTTTCACTCTTTGCGCCGCACTTTCCCAGTCTTTGCAAACCGCGGCTAAAAAATCATCCCCCGCAGGGCTGTTTTCGTCAAACTCGGCGGTTTCGCTGGTTCCGTAGTAGCCGATCGCACTTGCACTCACCAACACCGATGGTTTAGGATTGGCAAGTGCGATCGCCTCGACTAATTTAGCGGTTGTTAATTTGCGACTATCAAGAATTGCTTGCTGTCTCGCCGCCGTCCATCTTTCCTCGGCGATCGGCACTCCAGCCAAATTTACCACACCGCCTGTGCCCGCGATCGAATTTTGCCACTCACCAGACTCCGCCGGAGTGTAGGCGACAATTTCCAAATTCGGATAAGCTGAAGCGGGAAAAACTCGCCGAGCTCGCTCCGAGTCGCGGGCTAAAACCAGCACGCTATGCCCTTCCGAATGCAGCCTCTCTACCAAACGGCTACCTACAAATCCCGTTGCTCCCGCGATCGCTACTTTCATCTTTTACCCGCAATTCACATTTTTAGTATTTTAGACGATCGCACAAACTTGTCTCTGATTATACAAAACTAGAGTTCGCCCGATCGCCTCCCCACAAGCTTTCGATAATTCTGGTTAAACTGATAGGCGATGCAAGAATCACAAACAATGCCAGGAAATAAACCAAAGCTTTTAATTGCTGCCGCGATCGTCGTCGCAGCCGGTAGCGCCGCGGTATACTTTTACTTCAAGGGTTTGGCCCAAAAAGTGTCCAACCCTCTCGAAAGTGCCAAAGTTGTACCCGAAAAAGCAATGATGGCTGCATTTATATCCCCCAATCCCCAAGCACTGTCTCAGTTGCAGCAATTTGGCACCCCAGGCGCTCAAAAATTAATCGGCCAGGGTTTGAAGGCCTTTCAAGAACAAAGCTTGGCAGGCACTGAAATTGACTATGACAAGGACTTAAAGCCTTGGCTGGGTGGCGTGATGGTGGCTTTGCTTCCTCCTGACAGCGAGGCTTCGAGGGAACCGCCGAAGCTGCTGCTGGTGGTAAGTGTCAAAGATAAAATTAGCGCTTGGAATTTTGCTAATCGATTAAAATCTCAGCCCGGTGCAAAAATTCAGGAAAGCGAGTATAAAGGAGTTAAAATTTCTGAGATTGCAGAACCAAGTGGCAAGGGTTATAGTGTAGCTTTGCTCGACGATCAATTAGTTATCGCTCCTTTCAAAAAGCCTGTGGAATTGGCGATCGATACTTTTAAGGGACAGCCTTCCCTCGCCACGCAACAGACTACAAGTAAGTTTTTTTCTGAAAGTGCAGGGGTAGAAAATCCGATCGCAACTGTTTATATTGCTGACTATCCGGCGGCAATTGAGCAATTGAAAGCTAATTTACCGCCTGATATGAAGTTACCTTTGACAGCGATGCAGCAGTTCAAACAAGTCAAGTCAATGGTTGCGGGAATTGGCGCAGACAGTGCGGGATTGAGGGTGAAAACTATCGCTCAGTTAGACCCGAAATTAGCTGAAAAAAATCCACAGGCTGCATCTAAATTGTTGCCGAGATTTCCAGGGGAAACTATTGCTTTAGTGGGCGGTAAGGGACTAAATGAAATTTGGTCGCAAGCAAACGTCGAGGCGAAAGATAGCCCGGAAGTTGATAAGGGAGTTCAGCAAGTTCGGGATAGTTTTAAACGCTTGGATCTGGATGCGGATCGAGATGTTTTTGGTTGGATGAATGGGGAATTTGCGATCGGGGCGATCGCCTCCAATCAAGGTATTTTGTCTCAGTTTGGGATGGGCGCGACGATGATTTTTGAAACGAACGATCGCCCCGCAGCCGAAACGATGCTCAAAAAACTCGATGCGATCGCCAAAAGCAATCCTACAGTCAGCGTCGCCCCCCGACAAGTGCAGGGAAAGGAGGTTACGGAGTGGACAATTCCCCAGCAAGGCACTTTATTCGGGCACGGCTGGCTGAATCAAAATACGGTGTTTGTCGCTTTCGGCGGGCCTTTAGTGGATGCGATTAGTGTTGCGCCACCGCAGCCGTTTAGCAGCAGTCCGAGTTTTGGGGCGATCGCCACTTCTCTGTCACCTGGCGATAAAGGTTACTTTTACTTGGATATGGACAAAACCATGTCTTGGGCCAACCAATACCTGCTTAAAGCAGTACCGACTTTAGTTTCGCCGCCCACCACCGAAGTGCTGAATTCTATTCGAGGAGTTAGCGTTACCACAACTTCCCCAGAGCCCTCAATTGGTCAATTGGAAATGCTGTTTTCCTTCAAATCTAATTAACTACTCCCTTCCCCCTAAATCCCCTTTTTAAGCAGGGTGGATTAATTGTCCAAAGAGTAAGCCAAGGGGAATGGGCTAGTTGCTAATGTTAAGTGAAGGATTTCACAGGTTCTTGGAGGCTAGAAAAACCGAAAAGCAACTGACGCTTGATTGTCAATTTGGTTGGCCATCAATCTTAAAGCTTGTGGAAGAGTATTTGTACCACTCATTCTAGCTCTCATATACTAGAAATTGTCACGCCCATTGCCCAATTAGCTGCTTTGCCGCCGCGATGAATACAGTTATCCTCATTTAACGTCACATATTTAACCCAATGCAGTCGATTCTCAATTAACCATTAGGTAGCGGGATTTGCTGCGTTCGATTGTTTGAATGGCTTTGTGATATTGTTGGTGGTTGATGCAGGATTGGATCATTTTTTCGTAGAGGTTGAGGTTTTCGCCGATGATTACTCGTTTGCGGTTTTCGGAGGCAATCTACTCGCGGCTTTTTTCGACTGCTTCGATGGCTTTTTCGTAGCCGAAGATGGCTGTTTCCCACAAGCTTTCTGCAAATCCTAAATAGCCTAAAGTTCGCCCTGCGATCAAACATTCAATTATGGAAAATCATTGGGTAAAATGTTCAACCCGCTTTCGTCGCGTGAGTGTTTGTGTAGAACCGGTTTCAACCGCCAGGGATTGGAAATCAGGCGTTGCTGAATTTAGGTATGATTCACTCGCTATAGCAATCCCTGAAACTCGCTAGTAGGGGCAATTCATGAATTGCCCCTACTAGCGAGTTTCGGAGGCAAATCATACTCCAAATCAGCAACGCCGGAAATCATTGGGTGAAATCTTCAACCCGCGTCTACAAAAACGATGTCCGCCTCCGCGGACGAAGAGGGTATTTGGAGATGTAAAATCATTGGGTGAAATCTTCAACCCGCTTTCGTCGCGTGAGTGTTTGTGTAGACCCGGTTTCAACCGCCCGGTTTCTTGGCTGCGAGCTCAAAGAAACCGGGTTTTTTACCAAATTTGCGTCCTTATCAAGACTCTCGCAAAACCCGGTTTCTGGCCACCCGTCAACAGTCAACAGTCAACAGTCAATAGTCAACAGTCAACAAAAAAAAAGATGCTGCCCTCAATCGAGGGCAGCTATTCAAATAAAGCATTTTATTGTCTCTCAAAACTGCTGGATTAACCTTCAGTATTTCCCGATTTATTCGGCAATTGCAAATCATCAGGATCGACATAATGACAAACTGCTTTGTCCATGCAAATCAAAGCCCAACCAGACTTATCAATGCTCATCAGCTTGTAAGACGCTGGCTGAACAAAGAAACCTTTGTGATTGCGAGTTGCTGGTTTGATATTAACGTGGTTTTCAGTGCTCATAGTCTTAAAACTCCTGGTACTAATTAACTAAGCTTGTATTGCGTAGGACTTGGTGAATCGTCTAAGTCTTCAAATACTAGCACTGCCTTCCTGAGATTTCCATAAAGTTATTTATTGATTTATTACGAGATCGTAATAAATCCCAAAGCCGATTTCCGCGATCCCCGCGCAAAAATCGACTGGTTTCCGTGGTTATGGCTCAAACAGCCATTGCTGGACGCGGGTGAGGCTCTTCCAGTCGGGTTTTCTGCTTAATCCTTCTTCAAAGTTCTTTTTCACTTCTTCGAGCAATTCGTCGGAGGCCATCAGGAGTTGCTGAGTCACTTCTACATGGGGCCGCACGCCTTTTTCTTTCAGGTCGAGAATCGCTATTGCTAGGTTAATCCGGGCTTGGGGGTCGTGAGGGTTCAATTTAACGGCGGTTTTCGCTGCTTTTTGAGCCGATGAGGGCTTATCTTCCAATAAGTAGAGCCACGCGAGGCTGGCCCAAGCATTGCCGTTTTTCGGGGCTTTTTCGCACACTTCTTTGAACACGGGAATCAAATCTTTGGGGGCTTCGCCTGCTTGGTAGCGATCGAAACCGTCTTTAAACAATTCTTCAGGGGTCATTCGATTTTGGATGTTGGATGCGTGGATTTTGGATGGAAAAGGGCATGGGGCTATTCAAAAGTGGTTGGCCCGATGCCCTATTTTCAGGTTTTATGTTGAAAAAGAACTGCCACAGCCGCAAGTTTGAGTAGCGTTGGGGTTGGTAAACTGAAAGCCGCCGCCGATCATGGCGTCGCTGAAATCGAGTACCAAACCGTAGAGATAGAGAATGCTTTTGCGATCGCACACTACCTGAAAGCCTTCGTAATCGAACACTTCATCGTCTAATTGGACAGTGCTCGGATCTGCGAAATCCATCACGTAGGACATCCCAGAACATCCGCCCTGCCGCACTCCCACGCGCAAACAGAGGTCTTTGCCTTGTTTTTCTCTGAGGCCTAAAACTTGACGGACTGCGGAGTCCGTCATTTGAATGCCCCGCTTTTGTGAAGTGGCTTGAGTCATTTTCCGAACTCCTTGTTCAATGCTAAGAATTTCTCTTATTCACTTATTGTACAGGACTGTTGGAGCTTCGGCTCTCTTAGTGGCGCTCTTGTCCCCCCTTTCCCCATAGGGTTTATGATTGAGAGGCAGCGGTTGACCCTTAGTGGCGCCGCAACCATGCTTCACCCAACGGGCTTACTCTAATGGCAGCGCTGAATCGCTCTACTCTTCGTCGGCTACAAAACTTACCTCAAATTCCCAGCGTGTGGGAGGGCGATCGCCGACCCTTGTCTAATGCTGACTCACACATGATGATAGACGAGGATGACATCCTAGAAGGTGGTGGGGAGTGCATTCTCTGGGTGGATGGCTCTGAAGGAGTTGTCAGGGCTATGGATATGGTAAATCCTGATACTGGCCCAGAGGCGATCGTCCGCGCCCTGTTACGCGCAATGGAACATCCCCAAAGTCCAGCCCCCGCAGTCCGTCCCCAAAAAATAGTAGTCAAAAATCGAGAAATTCAATTTTATCTGCGGGGCGTACTTCAAGATTTAGGAATTGCGATCGACTACGTGTCCGAATTGCCCCTAATTGACGAAATATTTCGGGGAATGGAAGAGGTGGCTGTCAACAGGCCTCCTGAATTGCCGCCTCAGTACGCTGAAGTTCTGATGGAAAAAGCAGCTCAAATTTGGCATGACGCTCCGTGGAGGATTTTGAGCGAACACCAAATTATATCTATTGAAATTAATCAATGGGATGTCGCCACCCTATACGTATCTGTCTTGGGACAAGGCAGAATGGATTACGGTGTTTTGCTGTATCGTTCCCTTGAATCCTTGAAGCGGTTTCGAGAACGAGTTGTCAACGATGACTCTTTTGAAGATTTAGAACAGGCTTTTTTAGGGCAAGACTGCTTGTTTCTCACCTTTGAAAGCGCTGCCGATATTGATGAGGATGACGACGAGGATGAAATTGATTTAGCTGATTTGCCTCCATCGGAAATTGAGCCGAATTTTGGCAACCTGCATCCTTTAGAAGGTTTGCGATCGATTCTTTATGAAGAAGAAGCCCTGACAATGTTAGTTGCTCTCGAAGCATTTCACCGCTTTTTCCGCAATGGCCGCCGCAAACTTGCAGCAGAAACATTTCCAACTCTCAGCAGCCGCTACCGCATCCCTGTTCCGCAGTCTGACGGAGGAACTCAGCAGGTATCTGTTAAAGTTTCGACGATGCCTGATGTGTCCGACGAATTATTAGAAATGCTCGGTGATGACGATGATGATGACGACGATGATGATGAATTTGAAATGCCGCTGCTGCGGGACGATTTGGTGCCGCAAAATTCATTTTTGAGTCTGGGTGCCGTACCTTGGGAAACGGTAGAGTTCCTGCGCGCCAGTGTTCAGTTTCACCAAGGTGCAGAAATTGAGATTAATACCGCCGGTGATGGTTTGCCAGTGGTGATGATCCAAACTTCTAATCCGAAGGCGAAAACTATGATTCAGGATTTGAAAGAAGCTGGAGGGGTGAAGGCAATTGGCTTTAATCCGGGCGAAAATCCTTTTCAGGATGAGCAATACGACTTGGGTATTTTGCAAACTAAAAATGGGGATTTGTATTTGTTTGGGGAGTTTAATGAGAACGATCCAGTGCATCAGGAAGCTCGCAAAAAGTGGGATCGCCGCTGTAAATCAACCAACGGTTGGTGCGGTTTGATTATTGCTAAAGGGTTGATGGGTGCTTCTCGCGGTCAGCCTCAGTTTAAGGATATGGTGGCTTTGCTTGAGGTGCGCTGGGTGTCTGCTAAAGAATTGGGAATTGGACCGCTTCAGTTGATGCCGATGTTTTAAAGTTAGTTGACGGTTGACGGTTGACAGTTGACTGTTGGCAGTTGACTGTTGACTGTTGTGAGAAGGAAGGGGTAAAAGTAATATGTAAGGTGAGCCGCAGCTCACTCTACTTTTTAAATTACTAAGGAGAATGATTGTGTCAAATTCTAATGTAAAGCGAGAAGTATTGGTGGCTCTTGATGCTGAATTTGCGGAAAAGATAGACCAGTTGACTGATAATTGGACGGAGGCGATCGAGCAAGCTCTCCGTCTCTGGTATGCCAAGCAAATCGAAGATAAGTTGCGGAAGTTTTATCTTAACCGCAGCCAAGAAGATATTGAGTTTGAGGAAGAATGGGCAACATTTGCTCAGTCACAAATGGAAGAAATTTTAATAGAGGAAGGTCTTTGATACAATGACAGAAGCTTATCCGCGACAAGGCGAAGTTTATCTTGTTAGAGCTTTGCGAACGATCGGAGATACTAAAAAGCGTCCTGTTGCTGTCGTTTCCATAGATAGGCGCCATGAATTGAGCCGTACTGTACTGATTGTCCCTTTTACTAGCGATTTGAGAGGGGGCGAAACTCCGACTCGGGTTTTGATTCCTGCTGGTGAAGGAGGGTTAGAATCCGACTCGCTGGCTGTCTGCGAGCAAATTCTAGCTGTCCAAAAGACGTTTCTAGAACAGGGAGGGGCCGATGCGGTGAAATTAGTGCTGTGTCTTTGGCAAGAATTCAGAGGGCGGTACAAGTGTCGATCGGCATTTACGAACTTTAATCATATTTCTGATATTCTAAAATTTGTTACAATCTGTAAAAATACTGATAAGGAATTGTAAAATGCGGGTTGCGATCGCAGGTGCGGGACTGGCTGGAATGACCACAGCCGTGGATTTAGTGGATGCAGGCCACGAAGTAGAAATTTTTGAATCCCGCCCCTTTGTCGGCGGTAAAGTCGGCAGTTGGGTAGATCCCGACGGTAATCACGTTGAGATGGGTTTGCACGTATTCTTTGGCTGCTATTATAACTTATTTGCGCTGATGAAAAAAGTGGGAGCATTTGACGATTTGCTCCTCAAACAACACGTCCATACTTTTATCAATCGAGGTGGCGAAACTGGTAGTTTAGATTTTCGGTTTCCGGTGGGTGCTCCTTTGCACGGATTGAAGGCATTTTTCACTACATCTCAGCTATCGGTACAGGACAAAATTCAAAATTCGATCGCCTTGGGAACTAGCCCGATCGTCCGAGGTTTGATAGACTTTGATGGGGCAATGAAAACCATCCGCAATTTGGATAAAATCAGTTTTGCTGATTGGTTCCGCAGCCACGGCGGCAACCAAAATTCGCTCAAAAGGATGTGGAATCCGATCGCCTACGCCCTGGGTTTTATCGACACTGAAAATATTTCAGCCCGGTGTATGTTGACAATTTTTCAATTCTTTGCTACTAAAACAGAAGCATCAATGATGCGAATGTTAGCAGGTTCTCCCAGTGAATATTTGCACAAACCAATTGTGGAGTATTTGGAAAGCAAAGGTACGAAAATTCACACGCGGCGACGAGTGCGAGAAATTCAGTTTCAAGAAGGTGCAGAAACTCGCGTGAGTGGTTTGGCAGTAGCTAGTGGCGAAACGGAAGAAATTATTACTGCTGATGCCTATGTTTTTGCGTTAGATGTGCCGGGAATTCAGAAAATATTGCCTCCAGCTTGGCGGAAATGGTCGGAATTTGACAATATTTACAAGTTGGATACTGTGCCTGTAGCGACAGTCCAATTGCGGTTTGACGGTTGGGTAACGGAATTGGAAGATGAAGCGAAGCGAAAACAGTTGAGTCATGCTGTGGGAATTGATAATTTGTTATATTCGGCAGATGCAGATTTCTCTTGTTTTGCTGATTTGGCGCTGACAAGTCCCAAGGATTATTATAAGGAAGGGGAAGGTTCTTTGTTACAGTTGGTGTTGACTCCTGGCGATCCGTTTATCAAGCAGAGCAATGAGGCGATCGCCCAACACGTACTCAAGCAAGTTCAAGACTTATTCCCATCAGCGCGGGAATTAAATATGACCTGGTACAGTGTAGTTAAGCTAGCTCAATCTTTGTATCGCGAAGCACCGGGTATGGATGTTTATCGGCCTGCTCAAAAAACGCCGATCGGCAATTTCTTTCTAGCAGGAAGTTACACTCAGCAAGACTATATCGACAGTATGGAAGGAGCAACTCTTTCAGGACATCAAGCGGCGAAGGTAATTCTGGAAGCTTACAGTCATTAGTCCATTATTTTTCTGGATTCGATCCCCCCTAACCCCCCTTAATAAGGGGGAGACAAGAGTGTTCTCTTTCGTCTCCCTTAATAAGTGGGGGGGCAAGATTCTTCTCAAAGTCCCCCTTCTTAAGCTATGCGTTATAAGGATCTTCCTTAACATTTGAGAGCGATCGCGAGCGAGGCTATCAAACCCTTATTCCTCCATTGCCAATTCTCAATAAACGTAAGCTTTTTTCAAAAAACAAAGTTGTTAAATTGTCAAGGCTTGTGTCATGACTTATCCTAAAAGCTTTGCTGTACAAGGCTTTTAGGATTGTCAAGAAAGATGTTTATAACGCATAGCTTCTTAAGGGGGATTTAGGGGGATCTAGATTCGACAACAAACAAGAAATCCAAAATCCAAAATCTAAAATCTAAAATCCCATGACTGATTGGTTAGAGCATAGCGTACAAGTAGAAGTAGCAATTCCCATCGAATTAGCGTGGGAACTTTGGTCTGACTTAGAGCAATTACCGCGCTGGATGAAGTGGATTGATTCAGTTCAGATTCTCGAAGACAACCCGGAATTGTCGCGCTGGAAACTCGCAACTGGCGGGTTAGAATTTAGCTGGCTTTCTCGGATTATCAAATTAGTGCCGAATCAGATAATTCAGTGGGAATCGGTGGATGGTTTACCAAATCGAGGTGCAGTTCGGTTTTACGATCGCAAAAATAGCAGTATTGTCAAACTAACTGTAGCCTATGGAATTCCCGGCTGGCTGGCGAAATTGATGGACAATTCATTTGTGGGGCGCGTAGTTGAATCGACTCTTCAGGCTGACTTAGAAAGATTTAAAGAGTATTCTCTGAAAGTTAAGGCAACATCTTGAATTCTGATGACTGAGGTTTTTACTACCAACTGGTTTGTAGTAAGGACTTCAGTCCTTTGGTTTTTAATTGTAACGCGAAGGTCGATCGCCCTTTTACCTCAGTATCATAGAGAGATGCTGCTGATTCCTTCTCGGTTCAGTTATGAGTTACTGCCTAAACCCCACCTGTCCAAACCCGCAAAATGCCGATCGAACCCAATATTGCCTGAGTTGCGGCTCCAAACTGTTGCTCAGAGAGCGTTACCGCGCCATCAAACCCCTCGGGCGCGGCGGTTTTGGCCGCACTTTTTTAGCAATAGACGAGGACAAACCCTCGAAACCGCGCTGTGCAATTAAACAGTTTTTTCCAGTATCCCAAGGAACCAGCAGCAGCGAAAAAGCAGCAGAATTATTCAACCGAGAAGCCGTGCGGCTGGACGAATTGGGCAAACACCCGCAAATTCCCGAACTGCTGGCGCACTTTCAGCAGGAACGTTATCAGTATTTGGTGCAGGAATTTATAGAAGGTCAAAATTTACAGGAAGAGTTAGCACGGAATGGGCCTTTCAGCGAAAGTCAGATTCTCAGTCTGCTGAAGGATTTATTGCCAGTATTGCAGTTCGTGCACTCGCGCAGTGTGATTCACCGAGATATTAAACCGCCCAATATTATCCGCCGCCACATTTCTCAAACTCCGATCATTTATACTTACCCAACATTAACCGGGGAATTAGTTTTAGTTGATTTTGGCGCTGCAAAACTTGTTGAGGGTTTGAGAGAAACCGGTACAGTTATCGGTTCTCCCGAATTTGTCGCGCCGGAACAAATTAGAGGTCAAGCGGTTTATGCCAGCGATTTGTACAGTTTGGGAGTAACTTGCATTTATTTGCTAACTCAAGTATCTCCTTTTGATTTGTTTGATATCAATCAGGATGCTTGGGTTTGGCGAGACTTTTTGAAAGTTAAAGTCGATCCGAAATTAGGTCGTATCCTCGACAAAATGATCGAAGCGAGTCTCAGTCGTCGGTATAAATCTGCAACAGATGCGATGGAAGATTTGCAACTGCATCCGGGTACGGGCACGGGGGCGCCGCAGCATCCGGGCACGGGGGCACCGCAGCATCCGGGCACGGGGGCACCGCCCCTACAAGTGCCAATGCCGGCAACGGTTGCAGGCACGATTATACCTGTGCCACCGACGAAGCGGGTTGTGCCGACACGCGCGCCCACTTGGAGGTGCGTTCATACTCTGGTAGGACATTCAAATGCAGTTACATCAGTCGCTTTCAGTCCTGACGGCCAAACTTTAGCTAGCGGTAGCGAGGACAAGACGATTGAGATGTGGAAGTTGGAGACTGGTAAGCGGTGGTACACTCTCACGGGTCATTCTGACTGGGTGACTTGTGTGGCTTTTAGTCCTGATGGCCGGACTTTGGCTAGCAGCGGCCGCGATAAAACTATTCACATTTGGGATTTGAATAAGGGTAAGTGGTGGTACGCTTTGACGGGTCATGCTGACAGGGTTTCGGCTGTGGCGTTCAGCCCGAATGGTCAGGTTCTGGCGACGGGAAGTCGGGACAAAACTGTGCAGTTGTGGAATTTGAATAAGGGAAGGCGGATGTCGGCTTTGAGTGGTCATACTGATGGGGTGGAGGCGGTGGCTTTTTGTGCTGGTGGGGAGTTTTTGGCTAGCGCTAGTCGAGACAAGACTGTGCGGTTGTGGGATTGGCAAAATGGTCGATCGATTTGTACTCTGGCCCAGCACGGGGATTGGGTGCGGGCGATCGTTTTTGCGACCCCCCCCAGCCAGGGCGGGCACGGGGGCACCGCCCCTACCAGGGGGGGAGTAGGAGAAGGATCATCGATTTTGGCGACGGGGAGTCGGGATGGTACGGCGAAGCTGTGGCGGGTGGATGCACAGGGGCGAGGGACGCTGCTGCGGAGTATGAGGGACAATTCTGGGGATGTTTTGTGTGTGGCGTTGGGCCCGGATGGCAAGGTGTTGGCGACGGGGAGTCGGGATGGGACGATTTATCTGTGGGATGCTGAGGGCGGGGGTTTGTTGGAAATTCTGGCGGGCCACGCGGGGGAGGTTTTGTCGGTGGCGTTTAGTGCTGATGGGGGGAGTTTGGCTAGCGGTGGGGGCGATCGAACTGTGAAGATTTGGCGGGGAATTGGGAGTTAGAGGAAATTGAATATTTATGCTTGACAGGCGATCGAAGGTTGTGCTAAGTTAGTAATCCGTGAGGACGCATAGCTCAGTTGGTTAGAGCACTACGTTGACATCGTAGGGGTCACTGGTTCGAGTCCAGTTGTGTCCATCAAAAAGAACTAGAGTTTACGAATCCGGTTTCGCTGGGGTGGCTTTTGCTGTGGTGGAATTGAAAAGGGCAACTTAGTCCGAACATACAATTGATTAGCTATCACTCTTATGGAAATATCTATGAATCCATAAGGTGAAAAAAATCCTTAGATGCGAGTTCCGCTAATTGGACTCGCAAATCCTTGCGAAGATTCTTCTGCTGCCTGTTAGTTAATCCAGCGAGTACAGATTTCTCATCCAGTCCTGTGATTCCAGAATGACCATCAGCACCAGGGCTACAATCTCTAACAAGCTCACCCTCTATTTCCTGAAAACGGTAAACCCATATAACCTTTAACAAATGAGGATATACGCATTCCCCAGAATTTGCTTGAATTTTACAGATTTCATTAACTTTGAGACGAAGAACTAATTTTCTAGGCGAGTCTTCTGAAAGGAATTTGTAAGCTTGTTCAGGTGTTGTAAGAGAGTCAACCCAAACGCTCAGGTGGGGTGGAACTGATTTTTTATCATCTGACGATAGAGTAAATTCCTCCTCCAATTGGATTGCTAAGATATTCCCCTTTTCTGCAAAGTCTTTAGGCGGTCGAGCAAGTCTCAGGACACCATAAGCATCGGGGAGTGGAGTTAAATCATCTCCCACTGAATCCATTCTGAAGAACAACTTATTCGATAAAGAGCGAAGCTTTGTCCAAAATATCACGCGAAAAACGTTGATCGAGCGTCGTATCATCTCCCCACACTTCTCCAGTGTTTCTGTTACGGTAGAAAAATTCTATCTCACCAGTGCCAAAAATCTCACACTCTAAGTAGTGTTCAGATTTTGACCAAGTGTACATAAAATTATTTTTTGAACCGGGACAAGCATCTGGAACCTCCAACCACTGTCCTCTTGCTTGAAATAGACTTGTGAGTCTTTCCCACACAGACCAGGATAAATTGAGAACTCTTTCCGAAAATTCTGTCTCTCCTGTTACTCTTGCTTCATTTTTTAGTGAGTCAAGATATACCCGAAGATTTTCGTAACGTTGTTGCTGAGGATGGATAGCCTCAACTTTTTTAGGTGGACGGGGTAAATTTTGTGACAAATCACTGCTTGGAGATGACAGAAATTTACCACGCCGTTCTTTTAGCTCACTTTTAATAAAATTAGCTTGATGGCCAATAGGTTTAGCCCTTTCGTACACATCGTACACAGCTATTTCGCGGCTGAAGTCTCTGACCTTATCCTCATCAATGTTCTTAAGCTGCTCAGCATAAATTCTCGAACCCATATGTCTCTGCGTTCGGGGGTAAAGCGGATAATTTTTTCTAACTTCAACATTGCCAGACTCAGCGGAGCTCTGTGCTAATGAACCAACGTATTGAATCATTCGGACAGGAGTGGAAGAATTGTTTTTCGGAGTTGTTTGGAGCGTTGTTAAAAAAATTGGTTTTTCTTCTTGTTCGGCTTCCTTCAATGAGGATGTAATCATAGTCATAAGCTTTACTCTCTCCGCTTCCAAATATTTTTCTGGATTTTTTTATCAGTTAAATCAGCAAATGCCTCTACACTCCATTCATGTGCCACATCAAACCAATTTTGCATTAAATCCAAAGAGCTATATTTGCCAATTCCCCGAACACTTAATTCAAAAAAAAGAGTGGGATGGTTGTCAGCAAGTCCATTCCTGATCAATATATGTAATCTGCCAAATTCTTCGGGCAAGTCAAATCTCGTATCCCAATGAATATATTGAGGTTTTGGAAGAAATCTATCTAGACTGTTCTGCCATTTAAAGTCAGGAAAAATTTTGCCTATGTCCTCAAGAGTTTCCCATGCTTCTCCTTGTGAAATTTGATTGACATAAGTTAGTTCATATTGACGTATCTGAATTGTACCTAGCTCCCCCTCTTGTAGAAAAGCATTAAAGCTTTCAAAATGACCTTGAAATGCTTTAATAACGCTGTTATATCGAGGATACTCACTATTTGGACTAATTTTTCTCCAGTTATGAATCAGCCGATCTCGCTGGATTTGGACAATCTTTGTGTCATCAGAGCTAATGAACCATACTCTGGGCAAATAAGGAATATCACTTTCTTCCAGCATAGTTTCAATAACCTGATTATTGAAAACTTCTACCTTTGGTGGTAGGGGATCAACCTCGTAGCAAAACGGGTAGTCCGGTTGAAACCTCTGCCATAACAAGCCGATATGGGGAGTCAGTAAGGCTTCGATAGGGTCGAACAAAACACTGCAAACCACCTCATTAACAGGTGGTTTCTCATAAGATATTAATCGCCTCGTGTCTACGCCTAACGTCACGCTGCCTCCTGTGGTTTGCTAAAAAACTACTCCTTAGACTTATACTCTAATCTTAAGCCTAACTCAGTATGAACCAGTTTGCTTGATCGTTAAGAGAACGTTGGCTCTGATCGGCGTATCCTCGCCGACCATGCTCTTTATCCCTGGCGAACAGGGCTATCAGCTTTTCCGATTGAGACTGTTGATGCCAAACCATCCAAGTTTTAAGAGCTGAGGGTTTTTGGTGTTCCATCGTCTCTACAAAAGTCATAAAACACCGCAGACACCACCCGTCTACCCAGAACGCCGGCACCTTAAACCCCGCCCCAAAGTTCGGAAATTCCGACAATAAACGCAACTAATGTTGATCGCCCCCCTGCATCCCCAAATCATCTCAAATCCGATCGCCCGCCCACGATATCTGTAGGGACACGGCATTGCCGTGTCTTGACGCGGAGCTTATCGGCGACAGCCTTCGGCGATCGCCCTTAACACAGCTAGCCGCACTTCAGGATGAGCTTTCTCCAGCCCGTTAGCGCGAAAAATCCAGTGCCCGGCGCCCGCGTGCTCGATCGCAATTTTCTGTCCGTCGGGCAAAACAATTTGCCACCAATTCAACACAGTGGCTTTAATCATGTGGCACTGAATTTCGTTCAACTGAGCCTCCATTAACTTCAGTTGGCGCATGATTGGATTTTGGGCTGATGACTTCATGATTTTTCTCCTTAAATGAATTTGACAGTTTCTCTGCTTGGATTTCAGTTTGCTTATTTTTCAACTTAATTGCCCTTGCTGGGCTTTTAGCCTTAACTGCCCCTTCCGAACTTTTAGCCTTCACTTCTTCCCTTGTACCACCTTTATGCCCAAGTTTGACTCCAAAACCTTGAGACTTAACTTTGTCAGTAGCAGAAGTTGAAGTCTGTTCCGCTGTCGGCTTCTGAAATTCCGCGTCTAATTGGTCTAAAATCTCCTCTTGTTCAGCAGTGTGCTCTGCTGGTGGCTCTATATTTCTGGGATTGTATTCATCAACCAACCTTCCCAAAAATTCCGAAATTGACAGTCCCGCTGCGGCTGCTTTTTTGGTTAAAAGGGCGTAGGTGTCGGTTTTAATCCGAATTTGTTTGAGCCGGAGGTTGGGATTATTGTCAACAGTTTCAGCAATCGTGATGGCGGTAATTCTTTCTTTTGGTATGACATCCACAACTTCTTGCCACTTTTCCTGTAAAGGACTGTCGCCGTATTGGTCGGTTACTGCGTGTTTGAACAAAGGGACAACTTGAGCAACGCAGCTAGGTAAAATCTCAAATCCGGCTTTAATTAAGCGCAGGCAAATGCCAGCAGATTTGATAATTTGCGTGCAGTAAAAATACTGCCGACCTAATGCTTGTTCGCAGTAACTTTTAAAGGTTTTGAATTTGTCTTTGTACAATCGCAGTTTTCGGATCGCGTCCAGCATGATTCCTTGCCGCACGTAGTCTAGGAATCCTCTTTTTATTTCGCCTGTCAGGTAGTCTAAATCGTGAAAGGGCGATTGATTCTGGATTTCTTCTTCAAAGTCTAGCAGCGGGCCTGCAAAGTGAAAGTTGGAGGCGACATCGCCTAGGTAGAAGTTGTCCATAGATGTGGGCACGATCGGGAATGGTTCGAGGAATGGCACAATAGCACGGAATTTGTGCGATCACAAAGTAGAAGTTTTGGTCTGGATCTTTGGTACAATTTTGAGTTGGGTTGTGCTGTGGGTCGATCGACCTTCCAGCAAGACGATCACCTCCGGCAAAGGTTGAGGGAAACGGACTTGAGGTATGCACTCAAGCCCGGAAAATACGCTCTTGTATGCAGGCATAATGGGTAGAAACCATAAATAAGGCAGCTCGCTAAAACCAAAGCGTTTCCACCGTCCGGCTTGCATGAGCCACCTTTCTGCTGTCTCTATCTTAAACAAGGATACTTGTAAACTTCCGAGTTGTCAACAAGTTTGCTTGTGAATTTTCTATGATATGCCCCGAAAGAAACAAACTCAAGAGTCCAAAGATATACCGGCACTGCAAATCTTGCGGGAGGCTGTTGGTTTATCACAATCGGCTTTAGCAAAGCAAATTCCCGACAAAACGGGCGCAAAAACCCTAAGTCAACAAGCAATCAGTAACTGGGAACGAGGGCTAGACGAACCGGAACTGACAATTGCTCAAATGAAAGCCCTTTGCAAAGCTTTGGGAAAAACGCTTAACGATTTACCTAACAACTTGGGCCCACCAAATCCCGACTGACAACTAAAAACTCAAAAAGCCCGATCGACATTTCATCGATCAATCCGTAATTTTCCCTCTCAGAGCTTTAATCTGCCCTCGCTTGGTTTTGCTATCGAGACGCTTGCGCTGGGAGCTGCGAGTTGCTTTGCTGGGTTTGCGCCTTTTCGGTATGACGATCGCACTTTTAATCAATTCTTGCAGCCGTCTTAACGCTTCCTCCTTGTTCTGTTCTTGGCTGCGGTGTTCCTGGGCTTTGATGACAATCACGCCTTCGGAGGTGATGCGATTGTCGTTGAGTTGCAATAATTGTTGTTTATAGCGATCGGGTAATGAAGAAGCGGGGATATCAAAGCGCAAGTGAATAGCACTCGCCACCTTATTTACATTTTGTCCCCCCGCGCCTTGGGAGCGAATGGCGCTAATCTCGATTTCGCGATCGGGAATGAACACAGTATTAGAAATTTGTAGCATGATTTATTGATAATTCTTAGCTGTGAGTATAAATTCAATTAATTTTTTTCGATCCCATAACTCTACGTCGTTAGATTTAGCGAGATTGCAAGCATTTTCTGTAAATCTGTTGTTGGTGATGACTCTGCCTTTATTTCCGTTGTAATGTCTGACGGCTCCTGCTACTTCTTGAACTGCTTTAATCCCAACTGTATTTTTGCTTCTTTTCGCTTGAACCACCGTTTTCGAGCCATCTTTGTACAAAATTAAATCAGCCCCATAATCTTGACTATCTTGAGTTAAAGTAACACTATAACCCAAGTTTATAAAATGGACATCTAGAAATGTTTCAAACTCTTTGCCAGTCATTCGATCCACTTCCAGAATACCACTGTCTGATAAACGTTTTCTTTGCTCTTGTTCTTTCAATGTATCAAATGCCAATGCTGCAATATCACCGATAATGCCAGCGGCTCTTACTATAAAAGGTTTCATAAAATTAAATTCATTTTAACAATATGTCTATAATAGAGGAGACGGCAATGCCGTGTCCCTACAATGTTATTTTGCGTAGGGACACGGCACTGCCGTCTCCTCATTTCGGATGACGATCGCCCGATCGCTCTTTAACGACGAATATATTAAAACCTATCTCAAAAACAAACGTCAAAACAATTTGCAAACCCAGATTAATTTGTAAGGTGCGCCGAAACGCACCCTACAAAAACTAATTAATCAGCAGTTCCAGTTTGCAGCGACTCTTTAGCAGCCTGAGTCCACTCAGAGTGGAAGAATTCGCCGCGCGGTTTGTCGGTGCGCTCGTAGGTGTGAGCCCCGAAATAATCGCGCTGCGCTTGCGTCAGGTTTTGCGGCAATCTTTCGCGCCGGTAGCTGTCGAAGTAGTCCAGGGACGCGCTGAAGGCCGGTACAGCAATCCCCAGCAGGCTAGCAGTAGCTAACACGTCCCGCCAAGCTGATTGGCGATCGAGAATGCTCTGTTTGAACTCCGGTGCTAGCAGTAAATTCGGCAACTGCGGATCGTCCTTGAAAGCTGTTTTAATCTTGTCCAAAAACCCAGCTCGAATAATGCAGCCGCCTTTCCAAATTCGGGAAATTTCGCTCAAACTGAGGTCGTAATTATACGACTTCGAGGCCGCGCTCAACAGCGCCATTCCTTGGGCGTAGGAGCAAATTTTCGAGCAGTAAAGCGCATCCCGAACTTTGTTCACAAACTCTTTAGGATCGCCTTCGTACTTAGCGGTAGGCCCCGTCAGTTCTTGGGAAGCTTTGACGCGCTCTGCTTTATAAGAAGACATGATTCTGGCATTCACAGCAGCGATAATTGTGGGAATGCTCACGCCCAATTCCAAAGCACTCATCACAGTCCAGCGGCCAGTCCCTTTTTGGCCCGCTGCATCCATAATTACCTCTACTAAGGGATGCTTAGTTTCCGGGTCAATGTATTTGAAAATATTAGCCGTAATTTCAATCAAAAACGAGTTTAGTTCGTCAGTGGTATTCCATTCGGCAAACACTTCCTGCAACTGCTGGCCGTTAAGTCCAGCCACGTTTTTGAGCAAATCGTAGGCTTCAGCAATAAGCTGCATATCCCCGTACTCAATGCCGTTGTGCACCATTTTCACATAGTGACCAGCGCCACCAGGGCCGATGAATGTGACGCAGGGGCCGTCATCTACTTGAGCCGCAATTTTGACCAGAATTGGCTCTAGCAGGCCGTAAGCAGCGTGGGTGCCACCGGGCATCAAGCTAGCACCGTTGAGCGCGCCTTCTTCGCCGCCGCTGATGCCCATACCGACAAATCCGAGTCCGGCTGCTTCTAAATCTTTGGTGCGGCGTTCGGTGTCGTCGTAGAGAGAGTTGCCGCCGTCAATAATCATGTCGCCCGGTGACAGCATGGGTTTGAGCTGGTCGATGACCGCATCTACGGCTTTCCCAGCTTGCACCATCACTAAAATGCGGCGAGGGGTTTCTAGGACATCGACGAATTCTGTGAGAGTCTTGGCGGCGACAATGTTTTTGCCGGGGGCGCGTTTTGCCATGAACTCGTCGGTTTTGGCTGCTGTGCGGTTGTACACAGCTACGGAGAAGCCTCTGCTTTCGACGTTCAGCGCTAGGTTCTCGCCCATGACTGCTAGACCGATTAAACCAAAATTTTGCTTTGTCATAAAAATACTGGGTAAGTGGGAAACTCAGAGCCTTTAAACCTGAGAAAGAATTTACTCTTTGTGGAACAGGCCGAAAAGCTTGTTAAGCGAGCTTAATGCAAGATGTCAGTTTAAGTGTACTTTTATCTTCAAAAAATTGATGTTTGGTGAATCAGTAGGGTTTTTTTAAGATTTAAGGGATATTAAAGAGATCGGTGAGCGATAATAAGACAGATATTCAGTCGATCGCAGTAACGGTTGATACAAACAAGCGGACATTTTGGATAAAAGTTAGGAGACTTTAACTATGGAAGATTTGCAGTATCTCGCGGCCTGGGTGAAGGAGCAACACGCTCGCGAGTATATTTTGACTTGGCTGCTGAGTCAACAGGGACTTTGGTGGTCGGATGGGGACATTTATCAAGCGGTTTTGCAAAAGTCGGGAAAGCTATTGAAAGCTTACGTGCAGAAGAGGCAAGCGGGAGAGTTATTTGAGGGAATTTCTGAGAAGTTGGTAGGAGATGAGAATTGGGATGATTTGGTGGTGAGTTTGGGGCGAATTGTGGCGGTTTATCAAGAGGAATTGCTGAAGTTGCAAGAGTGCGATAGACGGGGGGATGGGCTAAAAAAAAAATTAATTAGCAAGGATTTAACTAAGGATTTAACCGGGGATTCTTTGTCGGTTTTTGAGGTACAGCAAGCTTTGCCAGATCCTTATGCGGATACGCTGACTGGGAGATAGTCAGTTGTTAACTGTTGACTGTTAACTGTTGACTGTTAACTGTTGACTGTTAACTGTTGACTAAATATAGCTGCTGGCTTGACGAGTGAACATTGAGCAGTAAATTCCGCCCAATTCGATCAATTCGTCGTGAGTTCCTATTTCGGCTATTTTACCGTTTTCCATCACGGCGATGCGATCGGCAATTTTGGCCAATCCCAATCTGTGACTGATGACGATCGTGGTTTTTCCGGCGGCGATTTGACGAAAGATGCTGTAAATTTCGTGTTCTGTCTTGGGGTCGAGGGCGGCGGTTGGTTCGTCAAAAATTAGGACTTCGGCTGTAGAAAGCCGCATTAAGGCGCGGGCGATCGCAATTCTCTGCCATTGTCCCCCCGATAAGTCGATGCCGTCTTCTAATTGTTTGCCTAGGGGTGTTTCTAAACCTTGCTCTAAACTATTGACTTTTGCGCTAATTCCTGCTTCGGAAATAGCTTCATTGATTGCTGTGTCATCCGACAGTGAAAGCAAGTCGCCGAAACCGACGTTTTCGCGGACTGTCGAGGGGAAGCGGGCGTAATCTTGCATAACGACTGCGATGCGCGATCGCACGTATGCTAGAGAGTATGATCGCAAGTCTTTGCCATTCCAGGCGATCGTACCACTTGTTGGGTCGTACAGGCGCCCGAGGAGTTTGCCAAGGGTGGTTTTACCCGCGCCATTTTCACCGACAAGCACTAGCATCTCACCCGGATTAATGGTTAAGTTGATACCTTCAACGGTGTTTTTATTGCTACCTGGATAGCAGAAAGATAGATGCTTAACCTCGATGCCAATTTTATCTTTTGTCAAGGCAGAATCTTGCCGGCTATCTTCTAACAGCGGCAGGCGAGACGCCACATCCACAAGCGGAGACTGCAACTCTGGTTTCAGATCCAACAGTTGAAAAATCGGAGTAATGCTGAGAGAGAGATCGTACAAATTAGTAGAAGTGTTAATCAGTATTTGCAAACTTTGCTCCACCTGGACAATCAAACCCGAATACAGCGCCAAATCCCCCAAAGTATAGCGCCCGCCCAAAGCTCCCATCACCACATAAACAAAGGGCAAAGCTACTCCTATCCTACTAAAAACTGACCAAAAAAGTACAACAATTGCTCCTTTCTTTCGGATTTGCTGCATCTCCGAAAAAAACTGCAAAAACTGACCTTGCCAGCGTTTTAGCCACAGTTCCTGCAAGCCAAACAAACGCAATTCTTTCGCGTATTCTTCGCCCGTCAACACTCTAGCAGATAAGTTCATTTCGCGACTGATTTTAGCTTGCTTTTTTTGAACTCTCCAAATAAGGCGGCTGTATTTTCTTTCTATGTAAATTGAGGGGGATGATGAAATCAACATCAGCAGCGGCACCCACCAAGCTATAGCAGCAGCAAGACTGACAGATGGAATGAAGATAAAAACTCCTGTAATCGTCATGCTGAGGGTAAATGCTAGTTGCTGTATTTTGGAGACTCCGGTTTTTGCGAGTTCTACAATATTTAATAGTTCGGGGTTTTCAAACAGGGCGATATCGTCGAAATTTGCAACTTTTTCCAGGACTTTTCCTTCGACGAATCCTTGAACGCGATCGCGCAAAGATGTCGCAGCAAAGGAACTCATCGTTTCCAGTGAATCGCCAATTAATTTGAGACTTAAGACTCCAACAATACTCCACAGTAATATTGGGTGGGAAAGCATCAAAGCAAAGGGCTGTGCTGTTTGGGTTCGCGACAGCAACCGAGATACTTCATCGATGATTAATTTATCTAAAAATAGCACGCCAGATGGAGCAGCACCGCGGATGATGTTGAGTAAGATTAAATTGCGGAGTTCTATTGGTGCGGCTTTGATTATGAGACCGAGACTGCGCCGCAGAGCTTGGAATGTGGTGATTTGGATCGGTTGCATAGTTTGTGGTCGCCGATAACTGTTAAGTAAACTATTGAATAATTTTTGTTGTTGGTATCAATAGAGAGTGTTTTCGATGCGTAAAGGGAATAAATTCGTGTTTTAGCTAAAATTCCTGGGATGCAAATCGTTCAATTAATATTATAGCTGTTGAGACGGAAAGCGCGGACATCAATTAGATCGTGCCTGTAAAAATAAGCGTTATCTGTTTGTAGTGAGGACTTCAGTCCTCATCCAACTCAGAGGACTGAAGTCCTCACTACAAACCTGTTTGATGTGGCGATAGATATTATATAAAATGGGTTGAAATCAAGTGCGATAAGAAGTAAGGACACAGCAGTGCTGTGTCCTTACTTCTTATCGCCGAGAAAATTGTTTAAAATGTCAAACACCGCACCGTACCATCATCTGTAAATTGCTGTTCGCCAATCCCAACAACTTCGACAGTAATTTCGCGCTCTGAAATCGCAAACTCTCCCTCCCGTGCCGCAATTTCCACTATTACTTTTTCCCCTTCAAAATACACATTGTAATTAGTCGTAGCCCAGACACCTTGTTCATGTTCAAAACTGTGTCCATCGTCCTCATAAAGCGTCCATTCACCGCTTCCGGGCCAAATTCGCATTTTTAATGACTCAAGCGGTTCTTCGCTGACAAATTGTCTCACAGGTGCGATCCTCTTCGAGGGCTTCGCTAACGCAATTATGCCCCCACCACGCGCGTACAACGGCATTCTCTCCAAAGGTGCATAAGCTAAAATGTGCATCGGGCCCTGATAGCATTCGCCCGTCCACCAATCGTACCAAGTACCCTCCGGCAAATACACGGCGCGGTGTTCGACTCCCGGGCGGTAAACGGGTGCAGCCATCAGCGACGGGCCGAGCAATACTTGATCGTAAAGGTGATAAGTTGTACGATCGCGCGGAAAGTGATAAAGTAGCGGTCGCAAAATCGGCGTTCCCGTCGTTGCAGCTTCCCAAAACAGCGTGTAAATGTAAGGCAACAACTGATAGCGCAAATTGATGTATTCGCGGCAAATCTTCTCAGTGCGATCGCCAAAAACCCACGGTTCGTGCTGCGCCGTACTCATCGCCGAATGACCGCGCATCAAGGGATAAAGCATCCCCACCTGCATCCACCGCGCGAACAATTCAGCGGTAGCATTCCCCGCAAAACCGCCGATGTCGCAACCGACAAACGCCACGCCGGAAAGCCCCATATTGCAAAGCATTGGTAGCGACATTTCTAAGTGTTCCCACTGCGATTGATTGTCGCCCATCCACACCGACGAGTAACGCTGTACGCCCGCAAAACCCGATCGCGTCAGCACAAAAGATCGATCGCCCCGCAACTTCTGCAACCCTTCCGCACAAGCTTTCGCCATCATCAACCCGTACAAATTGTGGGTTTCGGCGTGAGTTGTGCGATCGTCATCCGGGCCCTGCGGTGCATCCAGCGGAAAGCAGATGTGTTCGCCGCCGTCGCCAAAAGGCCGTTCTGCGATCGCAGGTTCGTTCATGTCATTCCAAATCCCCGCAACGCCCATATCTGTAAGGCTTTTGTGCAATTCCCCCCACCACTGGCGCACGTCTGGGCGCAGGAAGTCGGGAAACACCGCTTTGTCCGGCCAAACGTAACCGTGGAAAAGCTTTCCGTCGGCGGTGCGGACGAAATAGTCGTTTTCCACACCGCGATCGAATATTTCGTAATCTGCTTCCGGTTCGTACTTGACACCGGGATCGACAATCGTCACCACCTTGAAACCGGCTGCTTTCAAGTCTGCGATCAGTTTCGCGGGATCGGGGAAACGCTTCGGGCTCCAGGTAAAAACGCGGTAGCCGCGCATATAGTCGATGTCGAGGTGGATGACATCGCAGGGAATCGCCCGATCGCGAAATTCCCGCGCCAACTCGCGCACAACGTCCTCGGATTCGTAGCTCCAGCGGCATTGGTGGTATCCCAGCGCCCATTTTGGCGCGAGTGGCATCCGGCCGGTCAACTGCGTGTAGGTGGCGAGAATTTGGGCGGGTTCGGGGCCGTAAATGATGTAGTAGTCGAGTTCCGTGTCTCTGGTTTCCATCCGCAAAACGCCCGGTTGGGCTGCGCCGATGTCGAATTGACTCCAAAATGTGGTGTTGAAAAAGATGCCGTAAGCGCGATCGGGATTTAGGGCGATGTAAAATGCGATCGCCTGGTACATTTCATCTGTCTGCGAATTGTAGTCGAGGGAGTCTATCGTCCAGTTTGTCTTGACTTCGGAGAGTTTGTCGAGAAAGCCGGTGCGTTGGCCGAAACCGTAGAAATGCTCGTCTGTTTCGATGCGTTTCCAGGCTGCGGTTGCACCTGTGCGCCATCCCATAGGGCGATCGCAGTCGGTAGCAAAGGGTTTTCCCGATTTGTCAAAGCATTCGATGGAAGTGCGATCGCGCTTGACAGAAATCGTTATTTGTGCTGTTTCTATTTCGATTTTTTCGTCTGTTTCTCGCACTTCAAAAGGTACGATTTCCCATTGTTCGTCTGGAAGAGTTACTGAGTGCGATCGGCTTTTGAATTCACCTGTCGGGGACATTCGCACTCGAATTAAGTTCGGCGCGAGGATGCTGATTTTGAGAGAGGAATTGGTACAGTTGAAGTGAATTGTGCGATCGGTTTTGTCGATCGATTGTACGGAGCCAATAATTGACCAAGGCTGTTCTGTTGTTTGGAGTTTTCCGAAGTATTGCGGCATATACCCTGACCCGAAATATTATCGATTTTGCTGCCATCGGTTAAGGTTGTCATCTGGCAAAAGGATGAACTAAGTAAATCAACATCAATTTCCGCGTATTCTTAAGTCACGGTGAACCAGATGGAGCATTCAATTCCAGAGCAAATCAAGTCTAAATATCGATTGGGTCAGTTTGTACAGGGTAAGGTGGAATACCACGCGACCTTTGGTGTATTTGTCGATCTAGGCGACGTAACAGTCAAGGGCTTAATTAAGATTCCCGACTTTTTAGATGAGGGAATAATGAACACCGAAATGTATCCAGACATTGGCATAACAGTAGGGGCAATTGTGGTTGGCTACAATGAGAGAAATGGTCGTGAGGTATATCTCAACGCCAAGCCTAGTGTCTTGCATCAAGCACTTGTGCCTTTAAGAAATCGTGCTTTAGCAGTCTAAATCGTTGGTGAATAGGATGAAGCATTCAAGTTGCGCCGTCTCCTAATTTCCGCTACTAATAATTTCTATGCAACCGGAAACTATATCACATCTTGCACGATTCTCAAGAATGGGCTCTCCGGGCCGTTCCACATCGCAAAAAATAAAGAAATAAGGTGAATTTGGCTGAAAAATTGAAGTTTGGGTGTAATGAAATTGCCCTAAAAGTCGATCGACCTTTCAACATTTGCCCTTCGGCTCCTTCTCAATACAGCAGTTGGGCGATCGGTCTTTTGACGCGAGTATAAATCGAGCATCATGGTATTTACGGAAAATGTGCGTTACCATAAAAAAGTACATTTACCTGTTTTGTATATAAAAAGACACATTTTAGGTGGTCTTTAGAATTGCATCAGATTGTCAACTTCCATAGGGAAATCATTCCTGTTTTAGTGAACCTCATGACCTTAACTCAGACTAATTCAGATACGACTACCCAAACCAATCTCTTATCTACTTCCAACACTGGGCCGAATCCCTTCCGCATTCACGCCCTTGAGCGTACCGATCACGCAATGCAGGTGTGGCTATTTTCGGGCTTGTTTTGGCTAACAATTGCAATGATTATCGGGATAATTGGAGCAGTAAAACTGTTTTATCCAGAATTCTTGCAAAGTGTTCCAGCCCTTGCCTATGGGCGATTGCGTCCAGTTCACGTCAATATTGGTATCTTCGGCTTCATGAGCATGGGATATTTGGGAGCCGCCTTTTATATGGTTCCTCGCCTCACTCAAGCTCCATTATTCTCAGAAACACTCGGAGCATTGACTGCTTGGGGATGGAATTTTAATTTACTAGGTGGCTGTCTGGCGATCGTGCTGGGCTTCAGCAAAGGTAAAGAATATTCAGAGATTCCATTTCCCTTTGATATGGGATTTGGTTTGCTAGAAATTGCAGTTGCAGGTAATATCTTTTCTACCTTTCTGCTGCGGCGCGAACAACGGCTATACGTTTCTTTGTGGTATATTTTGTTGGCGATCATTCCATTTCCCATTTACTACACGTTGGGTAATGCGAATCGATTTAGTGGCATCGAAGATGCGATCGTCAATTGGTTCTACAGTCATAATTTGTTCGGCATTTGGTTGACCACCTTGGGATTGGCGACACTCTATTATATTGTGCCAAAGCAGGTGAAAAAACCGCTTTATAGCCACACAATTTCCTTTGTTGGTTTCTGGACTTTAGCAGCTTTCTATCCCTGGAATGGCGGGCATCATGTGATTTGGGGCCCTGTGCCAATGTGGGTGATGTCTGCTTCGGTTACGGCTTCGTTGGCGATGTTTGTGCCGGTGTTTGCGACGATCGTCAATTTTGGCGGCACAGCCCTCGGAGCGCTGTCTGTGCTGAAGACAGATGTCAGCTATCGTTTTAGCATTTTGGCGTACTTGGGATATGCTGGCGCGTCTCTGTGGGGGAGCTCCTTGGCGATTATGTCCTTCAATGCCAAGATTCATTTTACCTACATGACGATCGCCCACGTGCACTTAGGATTCCTGGGATTTGGGATCGCTGGATTGGTCGCATTTACCTATTTCTATCTGGAAAAATCCCGCAAATTATCATACTCCCAATCCTTGGCAGAATGGCATTTCTGGCTGACTCTGTTGGGTATCATTGGCTATGTCGCCTCAATGGCTGCGATCGGCTTAATCGAAGGAAACCAATGGGAAATGGGAAATTCTCCAACCGGCACAATGATGCTGCGTACACCTTACAACATTGTTCGCGCCATCAGCGGCGGTTTGTTGTTAGTCGGACAAAGTGTATTTATTTGGAATATTTGGCAAACCTTGACAACATCCCCAGCATCTTCTGAAGAATTAATAGTACCAGAAAATAGTCAATTAGAGGTGGCACAGAAATGAGATACATCCGAGTTTTTCCGATTATTATTGGTTTATCTATCTTATTTGGCTTAGCCTTTAGTGGTTTAGCCGTCGCACCTGCATTTATGTCCTCAATTACCGAACCCAGTGTAGGCTTAGTAGCTTACACGCCATCGGAATTAAAAGGGCGACATATTTATACCAGAGAAGGCTGTGTTTACTGCCATTCTCAGCAAGTACGAAACGTTAAGGCAGATGAGAATTTAGCATCGACGTTCGGGATTTCTAAATCTGGCGACTATTATTACGATCGCCCTCACCTTTTAGGAACCGCTCGCCAAGGCCCGGATTTATCCAATGAAGGGCAGATTTGGAGAAGGGAAATTGGTGCACCTGCACGGGATTATTTAATCGGACACTTTAAGAATCCCCGCGATTATAACCCAATGTCGATCATGCCATCCTTCGATTACCTCTCCGAACAAGAACTATCTGACTTGACTGATTATATCCAGTCTTTAGGGGCTTGGAAATCACCCGTAGAATCATCGTCGTAGGTTTAATATCATGTTCAATCAATTCATGGTTTCTGCACTTTTGCCATTGCTCGCTGCTGAGGATAAAATGACTAGCGAAACAGTCATGCACAGCAGTTGGTTTGGTGTTGGAGATGGCACTGTGGTAATGTGGTCGCTAGTTTGGGTGCTGCTACCGATTAGCTTTTTCGTGATTTTTGGTTTATTGTGGGCTGCTAAAGCAGGGCAATTTCAAGATATAGATGAAATTGCTAGACGACAGCTTGAGATAGAAGATTAGGAGTGAATTGAGAATATGAAGATTTTAGTCGCCGCTGATATTTCCCCGAGTGCGATCGCCATAGTAGAGTTTTTGCAGGTTTTGTTGAAAGGATCTGAAGTTCGTGCAGAAATGACAATTCTGCACATAACTGAACCAGAGTTAGATTATGCAGAATCGGCTCCCAATCGCGAAAATCCACCCAATTCAATGGGTAAGGCAGAACTAAAAGAACTTTTTCATCCCCTAGAATCTCTCTGCAATCTTAACTATGTAATCACGACTGAAGAGTTTGGGGATAGCATTTTGAAGCGCTCTCAGAATGTCGATATGATTGTGATGGGGCGACGCAAGCGGGATCAATTACAAGAAATGTTGTTGGGTAGTCTGAGCCAATTTATTCTACACCGCGCCACCTGTCCGCTGTTAATTGTTCCAGAGCCCGATCGAGCAATTGCTCAGGTTTCCGAACCCAGTGCTGAGACTCCGGTAATCTCGGGGGAAGCTTTGGCTAGGCTGAAAGTGCTAATTTGCGTTGCCAAAGCAGATGGCATCTTAAATGAATCGGAAAAAGTGCAACTCCGCTCTAGTGCGCGATTGCTGCCGAGGGGGATGATGTGGGATCATTTGTTAGATGAGTCGATCGATCTATCGGCAGAATTAGCCCAAATTACCACTCCGGTAGAACAGGAACTAACTTATTACACAGCCTATCGTTTGATTGCTGCGAAGGCAGAACCTCATCCGTCTGAAAAAATGATCGTTGAGCAAATTAAAGACACTTTCAATTTGGATGCAGACACGATAGAGCAGTTGCATGGCTTAGTAAATCAAAGCTATACAATTCAAGGAGATGGAACTATTCAACCGATCGCAGATGTTCACCAACGAGCAGAAGTGATTGAGCAAAAAATCTTGCATGGTGCGATCGCCACTGCGGTATTAGGAGCATATCCATCTCCCTTGCTCAGTACCTATACAGAGGCGGTAGCCCTTGATATTCAGTTCGCTTTGATTTCGGAAGTTGGCGGACTTTGGGGCTATACGGATCTCGAATCTCAATCGTTATTTGAGGGAATTGTCGGCAGTTTGGGCTTTGTGTCGGCATGGCTGACTGCGATCGACATCGCCAAGTTATTACCGAACCTGGGCACGAATTTAGCGGCGTCTGATGCGTTTATGGCAACTTGGGCGATCGGCAAAACGATGAATGCCTATTGTCAGAGCGATCGCAAAATGAGCAATTCAGCAATGCGTCAAATGTTTAAGCAAGCTAGAAAAGAAGGGGAAGCAATCTATCGCAAAAACGAGTGGGCGATTGTAGAGCAGCAAAATACTCACAAACTCCCGATTAAAAAGTTAACCGAGGAGATCAGAGCTAAGAAGTTAGGATTGGATGTGTATAAACGACTGGTTAGACAACAGTTATTTTCAATTCAAAGGTGAAACTAACTGGAGCATCTGTATCTGTGAGGTTGATCTGATATGGGAGCATCCCGTTGTTGCAAATACAGCGTATTCGAGGTTTACACAGTGTAGTAGGGACACGGCATTGCCGTGTCCCTACGGGGATTGATCGATACGCACCCTACAACTAACTCTTGAAGTAGTTGTATAATTAAGTTTTTCCAACTCGATGGTTAAGTTCTGAAAATGTACGATCGCACTTACTACCAATTAATGGCCGAGTACAATGGCTGGATGAACCAGAATATCTATTCGGTTTGCGAAGCAATTCCAGATGAACAGCGCAAACAAGATATTGGTGCCTTCTTTAAATCGATTCATGGGACTTTAAATCACTTACTGTATGGTGACAAAGCATGGATGGGGCGTTTCATTGGTAGCCCATTGTCAGGAATAGTAATTGGACAGGAGTTGTACGCTGATTTTAATGCTTTGAAAGCAGAACGAGAAAAATGCGATCGCGAAATTCTAGAATGGTCTATTAATCTCGATTCTGACTGGTTGAATCAACCCTTTGAATACACCAGCATTGTAGACGGTAAACACCGCGTGTTACCGACTTGGGTTTTGGTGACACATATGTTCAATCATCAAACTCACCATCGAGGACAAGTTACAACACTGATTAAACAACTTGGCTACGGCTCAGGTGTCACAGATATTCCCTTCCTACCAGCCCTCAACGCCACAGTCTAGCAAGCCCACCCAGTATCAAACATCCCGCCCAAACGGCTGTATCGGAGGTATCAAAAAAATAGATTCTGTAGCTTAGGATACATTTATTTAATTAATGATTGTTTACACTTTCCGAGTGTAGATTGTGCACTTTCGATCATTCTGCCAAAATTCACGTAAATGTGTTATTTAGTAGAATCTGATTGTGCGATCGCAGTGAAAAACTCCAAGTAGTGTTGACCTGAATTCACAGGATATCGATCGGCCCAAAACTTTTGAGCTTACCCAGGGTAAAGATTCGGTACTAAATCTGTGCAATGTTGACATCTATAATATTGACTCAAATTTACTACACGCTCTTGTCATCTACAAAATTTCAGACTGTTTGCTAATAACCGAAATCCAACTGAATCTCAAACTGGATTGTCGTCAATATACTGGTAATGCGATCGCAACTCGCTTCAATTACCCTAATAAAATTTGTTTCTAGTAAAGACTAAAGTCCTTATTAGAAAACAAGACAGAGGACAAACCTCCTCACTAAAAACCGGCTCTTCCTAAGCCGTATTTTTTCAAAACTACTCGTCCCCTAATCAACAACAGAAATAACCATGAGTGGAAACGAATCGCGCGTTCAAGCAATTTCTCAAATCGTCAATCGCCAACTGATGCCTGCCCGGCCTCCCAAGCGACTAGAAGATATGTGGGCAACAGACGTTTTTAGTCTGAGCAAGATGCAAGAAAGTCTGCCCAAAAGCATTTTCAAATCAGTAAAAAATACCGTTCAAACAGGCAAAAAACTCGACGAGTCAGTAGCTGATGTAGTTGCAGTTGCCATGAAAGATTGGGCTATTTCCAAAGGAGCGCTGTACTACGCCCACGTATTCTACCCACTCACCAACGGCACCGCCGAAAAGCACGACGGTTTCATCTCAGTCCAAGGCGACGGCTCAGTCATCTCAGAATTTGCTGGCAAAGTTCTCGTACAAGGCGAACCCGATGGCTCGTCATTCCCCAACGGTGGCATCCGTTCCACCGCCGCCGCTCGCGGATATACAGCTTGGGATGTCACCAGCCCCGCCTATGTCATGGAAACAGACAACGGCATGACATTGTGCATTCCCACTGTTTTCATCTCTTGGACAGGTGAAGCATTAGACAAGAAAACGCCGCTTTTGCGTTCCATTGCCGCAATGAATAAAGCAGCAACCAGAGTCCTAAAATTATTAGGAAATACCGAAGTAGCTCCAGTAAATTCCAGTTGCGGTGCCGAACAAGAATACTTCCTGATAGATTCAAATTTTGCCAACAATCGCCCGGACTTAATGTTAGCAGGTCGTACCCTTTTCGGCAAACCTCCTGCCAAAGGTCAGCAATTTGACGACCATTATTTTGGAGCCATTCCAGAGCGCGTTCAAGTTTTCATGCAGGAAGTAGAAGAAAGAATGTACCGCCTGGGCATTCCTGCCAAAACTCGCCACAACGAAGTAGCACCTGGTCAATTTGAAATTGCACCATTTTTTGAATCCGCAAACGTCGCCAGTGACCACCAACAATTAACCATGACAATTCTTCGTAATACTGCGAAGAAACACGGTTTTGTTTGTTTGTTGCATGAAAAGCCTTTTGCAGGCATTAACGGTTCCGGTAAGCACGTCAACTGGTCTGTTGGTAATGCTACCCAAGGAAACTTATTAGACCCAGGCGATACACCGCACTCGAACGTACAGTTCCTAGTTTTCTGCGGCGCTGTAATTCGCGGCGTTCACAAATACGGCCCGCTGTTGCGCGCGGTAGTTGCGACTGCCAGCAACGACCACCGATTGGGTGCTAACGAAGCTCCGCCAGCGATTATCTCTGTCTATTTGGGTTCCCAATTAGAAGATGTGTTCGAGCAAATTAGTAAGGGTGGAGTTAAGGATTCTCAAGGCCGGGGAATCATGAATTTAGGCGTAGAAACACTGCCTACTTTTATCAAGGATGCCGGTGACAGAAACCGGACATCGCCCTTTGCCTTTACTGGAAATCGGTTTGAATTCCGCGCCGTAGGTTCGGGTCAATCTGTTTCCGGGCCGCTGGTGGCGATGAATACAATTCTGGCTGATTCTTTGGACTGGGTTGCTAACAAGTTAGAAAGCGATTTGGCTAACGGAACTGAACTGAATGCTGCCATCCAAAATGTCCTCAAAGAAGTGATGGACGAACATGGTGCAGTAGTATTCGGCGGCAATGGTTATTCTGAAGAATGGCATAAGATGGCCGTTGAAGAACGCGGTTTAGCTAACTTGCGGACTACGGCCGATGCTTTGCCTGTGTTGAAGGCAGGATACATTGAAGAATTGTTTGAAAAGACAGGTGTTTTGACTCCTGTTGAATTGGAAAGCCGTTATGATGTCTATGCAGAGCAGTATTTGCTGGCAATTGAAGTCGAAGCAAAACTGGTAATTAGCATGGCAAAAACCATGATTTATCCAGCAGCAGTGAGTTATTTGTCCGATCTTTCCAACACGATCGCAGGTTTGAAAGAAATTGGCATTGAACTGGACAAGGAAACTGCCCAAAAGGTAGCTACGCTGGTTAAATCGATGATGGATTGTACTAGCAAGTTGAGTGCTGCTTTGAGCAAGCATGATTTTGCTTCAACAGAAGACCATATGCAGTATGCTTCGCAAACAATTCGTCCTTTGATGGATGAAGTTCGTCAGTATGCAGATGCTTTGGAAGGTGAAATCGCAGATGATTTGTGGCCGTTGCCTACTTATCAGGAAATGCTGTTCATTAAGTAATCGCAAACCTGGTTAATTTCGGGTGAGATTTGTGGGGACATGGCAAATGCCCATTAGTGTCAACTTAAGGTCAAACCCAGTCAGAGACTGTTGTTTTACTATTAAATCTAGATCCCCCCTAGCCCCCTTAAAAAGGGGGGGACAGGAGTCTTTTCAAAGTCCCCCTTCTTAAGGGGGATTTAGGGGGATCTAGACTTAGGCAAAAGCGAGATATACCAAGGGTTTTAGGCTTAAGTTGACACTAATGAGCAAATGCCATGTCCCTACAATTAATCATAATAGAGGAGACGGATGTGCGGTTTCCATAAAATTAATCATGTTAGGGACACGGCACTGCCGCCTCCTAATTTCTTCGCTAAGAGCTCGCAATGACATATGTATATCAAATCTTAAATGATATCAATTCCGGTTACATCGGAATGATTTAACAGCATTTCAGCGCTCCTGACAAACAGGCAAAGCTCGCCTCTGGCGCTGCGGAACTTCAGGCGTTTCATTGGAAGCTACAAGCGTTACTTGACCTCGATCGTCCGTCACCCAACCTTGAGCGGGAATTACTGGCTGGGGCTGAATTCTTATTTGTGTCCTTGTACCTACTTTCTGACTGCCACCTACCGCCGGTTCGACCCAACTAAACTGGGTAGAATCGCTGCTGAGCACATCATTCGGATTCGGCGGTACTCCTCCTTTACCCGTAATACTAAACTCGTTTCCAGAGCCTTGAGTGCAAGGATTAGCCACAATTAACGCCTCTGGAGGGATAACATTTTGTGGCAATTCTACCAATCCTTGAGCGGGATTAACACCAGCAGTGCTAAACGTTACCGCCCCTTGCAAAGCTGGGCCAGCTTGTTGAGAAATAGCGGCGATATCGCTAGTGGGAATTAAAGAAGTTGGATTGACTTGTAAGGCTGCAAATTCAGCATCACTTAATCCTAAACGGCTTCTAGCCCGATCGCGATTAACGGCCCTAAAACCAAATATATTCGGTACATTGACTGTAACTTGTCCGCCCCTAGCTGTGCGAGCATTAGCAGTGATATCGCTGTTTTCTAGTGGTAAAGCGACCAAAATATCGCTGTTAATCCTGATATTTCCACCGTCAGAAATACCTGCATCGGTGGTAATTCTGCTATTGCGCCGCAACTGAATGTCTCGCGCTTGGATGTTAATATTTGCCCCAGTACCGGAGACAGTTGTACCATCAATGCTGGCTTTGTTGTCAAGGGCGATCGACTCTGCAACCACATTAATATTACCAGCGCGTCCCGTTCCCAAAGCCTGAACATTCACCGTTGCACCATCCCGGACAATCAATTGATTAACATTCAAATTCAACGAACCTGCATTCCCCGTAGCGTTGGGATTGACAAAAGTATTCGCGCTGCCAACCGAAGCCTCAATTCTACTCCTAAAGCCACCGTTACTCGCCATACCTTGCACTTCTGTGCGATCGGCATTAATGGTAATATCTCCAGCATCTGATCCACTCAAAGAAGCCGCAGAAATATTCCCCCCATTCCGCACAGCGAGCAGGGGCGTGAACAGGCGGATATCTCCACCTTTACCAGAGGTTGTAGTTTGAGTACCCAGAGCACTCGGTGCGACGAAGCCCGAATTCCCCAAAACTCCAGATACGCCACTTACTTCGATCGACTCTGAAGCTCTTACCGTTAAATTTCCTCCAGGCCCCCCACTGGTAGAAAACACGAATCCGCCAATAATCGCACCCGTCGATAAAGTAATTACAGCCCCATCAGAAACAGTCAGCCGCTTAGTGTCGATCGTAATATCCCCAGCTTTCCCATTTCCATCGAAAGAGTTAGCGCCGATCGCAGTTTGCGCCGTACTTCCAGGGAGACTCCCCGACAATTCTACAGATTCATTCGTTTTAATCGCGATATTCCCCGATGCTCCATCACTGCGGCTGATGCTGACGAGATTGGAGCCATCGCGCAGGATTAACCGTTGTGCGTCAACAGTTATGCTTCCGCCAGAGCCGGTACTTCCCTTAGTTGTTCCGTTGCTGAGTACAGAACTAACGATCTCGACGCTATTCGCGCGGAAAGTCATATTTCCGCCATTTCCAGCACTAAATGTGGTGCTACCGCCGACTGCCCCATCGCGCACCAGAAGCCGTCCGGTGTCAACCTTAATATTTCCAGAGGTTCCGCTGCCAACAGTACCAGCATTCAGAACAATTTGCGGGTCAAAAGGGTTGAGCGTTCCAGATACTATATATTGGCTGTACAACCGCTGATAGCCTTCAATTCCTAGCCCGGTAAGTTCTACTGACTCAGTAACGCGGACGTTGATATCACTCCCCTTTCCCTCTCCCACTGTAGGAGTGAAAATTTGCGCTCCTTTATCTAATAGCAAGTTTTGGGCGTTGATGTCAATGCCTCTACCATCAATATTTCCTAATGTTAATCCATAAATTCCAGAACTGCTGACGGTGACGTTTCCGCCTCTGATGTCAATTTTTCCACCTCCTAATCCGCTGGTATTTATAAACGCACCGTTCATTTGAATGTTGCCGAAGTTCTGAATATTGCCATAGTTTAAATTCAAACCTAAAGCCGTTGGTTCAAATTGCACTAAACCTGGACTCTTGACGCTACCCAGAAGAATTTGTCCGCTATAAGCTGTTAAATTTCCTCCTTGTAGTTGAATGTCTCCTCCAATTAAGGCTAAAGTTTGACCGGGGTCTACTGCTAAACCGACTTTGTTAGAAATCGGAGTTTCTACGGTCAGTGGCGGTAAGGTTGGTGTTTGGCCGATTGCTTGGGAAGTGTTGACAATTGTACCCGGATTTTCTCGAAATCTCAAACCCACAGGAATATTAATCGCTAACAATGGTACTGCATTGGAGTTGGTACTGCTAAATTCAAACCCATTATTAAAAATAATACTATCAGCAGTTGAACCGATAAATGAGCCGCGCAAGTCTAACCGCGCATTGGGCCCGAAGATAATTCCTTTCGGATTGAGTAAGAATAAGTTGGCGTTTCCTTGTACTCCTAATGTTCCTAAAATATTGGAAGGATTGCCACCTGTGATGCGGGTAAAAATGTTAGCAATGCCGTTAGGATTGGTAAAATAAGCTGCTCTGCCTTCACCGACGTTGAATTCGCGGAAACTGTGAAATAAGTTAGGGCCGCGAGTTGCACCGCCTTCAATGCGGTCTGATGGTAGGTTATTGATAGTGTCGGATACTGTGCGGGAGTTTTCAGAGCCCAGAGTGCGATCGGGGACGATTTGAGCGAGAGTGGCCGTGGGAAATAGCAATAAAAAAGCAAACAATAGAGTGGAAGATAGGCGGGACATAGTTCAGATTCCCTATATAATATTTTAACCTAAAACAACTTGATGTTAGATACCCGAATTTTTGAATAATTCGGGTATCTGGCTACTGTATTTATGTTTCCAAATCAGCCGATCGCCCTCAGCTCAAATTCCCCTAAATCAAACGATTTGTTTGCTCGCAGTTTGCCCGCTAGCTGGAGGTTCTACCGTATCGCCAAAAGCAATCCGCAGAAATGGCGGCGCTAAAAATGTCGTCAGAATCACCATGATAATAATCGAGACTTCCAGCGGTTTATCCAAAACCCCGCTAGCGGAACCAATTCCGGCAAAAACTAACCCGACTTCGCCCCGAGGAATCATCCCGACTCCGATCGCCCATCGATTGATTCCTGGCACACCAAACACCACCCAACCTGTAACAATTTTGCCAATAATCGCCACCACAATCAAGAAAGCAGCAATTAAAAGGCCAGCGCGATTGTCGGCCACTGCTGGGTTCAAAACTCGCAAATCGGCCCTGGCTCCCACCGTCACAAAAAAGATGGGCACAACTACATCGGCGATGGGTTTAACCAATTCATCCAACTCGGTGCGCGCATCGCTTTTATCCAACACCAAACCAGCCGCAAACGCACCCAAAATCGCTTCCAGATGAATTGCGTTGCCCAGAAATGCCATGAACAAGGCAAAAATAAAGGCCGGGATGATAATATTGCCGCGAGTTTTGAGTTGACCCACCACCGCCGAGAAGGTTTTGTCGAAGACACCGCCCAACAGAATCGAACCTAACAGAAAAGCAGTTGCACTGACAATCAAATAGATGACATTAACAACATCAATTTCACCGGTTTTAGCTAAGCTAGCGACAACAGCTAGGACAATAATTCCCAGCACATCATCAATCACTGCCGCACCGACAATAATTTGACCTTCTTTAGATGTCAGTTGTCCTAAATCAGACAACACTTTCGAGGTAATTCCGATGCTGGTTGCTGTCAAAGCCGCCCCTGCAAAAATCGCTGGAATTGCCGGAGTGTGGAAAATTATCATCAAGCCAACAGTACCTGCGGCAAAGGGAACAGCCACGCCCACGCAGGCCACAACGACGGCTTGAGCTCCGACTTGTTTTAATTGATTGAGATCGGACTCTAAGCCAATTTCAAACAGCAGAACAATTACGCCTAATTCACCCAGCACAGAAATGACTTCACTCTGCGACTCAAAAACACTGGTAAGGGCGGCAGGGGATAGATGGTTGAGCGATTGCAGAACACTCATAATCCCGGAGTCTGAAGCTGACAGCCCGCTTTCGGAAAAAACGATCAGGTGTAAAGCAGACACCCCGACAATTACCCCTGCTACCAATTCACCCAAAACCGGGGGTAAATCGAAGTTTCTAGCCCCTTCTGCACCTAATTTACTGGCGATATAAATCACTACTAAACTGAGCAAAACTCCGCTGAGGACGATCGGCGAATTTTCGGGATCGACTGTTGCTAACAAAGGTATGGGAGCAACTAGGGATGCCATCCCAGAACTTAAGGCTGTAATTGTATGGTTCAAAAACATGAGTTGACTGTTGACTGTTGACTGTTGACTGTTGACTGTTGACTGTTGACGGTTAACTGTTAACTGTTAACTGTTAGTCGGAAAATTGATGACTGCTAGATACTTGGTAGCCAATTGAAGGAGACATGATTCTCAAGCAAAGCTTGAAGAACCCAAATCGGGGGGAACATCCTGCCATCTTCCTTGTCCCACGGCTTGAATTGCTTCTTTTAGCAAGATATCGCCGGTATAAATTGCTCTACCAACGATCGCACTTTTGACACCAATTGGTTCCAAAGCCAGCAAACTTAACAAATCTGCGATCGAACTAACGCCGCCGGAAGCAATCACCGGAATCGAAATAGCATTAGCAATTTCGCGCAAAGACTCCAAATTCGGCCCTTCCATAGTACCGTCGCGGTGAATGTCTGTATAAATAATTTCAGCAGCCCCTAATTCTGCCATTTGCTGCGCTAATTCAGTTGCTAAAACTTCGGAAGTTTCCAGCCAGCCTCTGGTAGCAACTTTACCATTTCTGGCATCGATTCCCACCAGAATTCGACCGGGAAATTCGGCGCACAATTCGCCGACTAACTGCGGTTGTTCGACAGCCACAGTACCGAGAATCGCGCGCCGAACGCCTAAATTGAGGATAGCAGCAACCGAAGTGCGATCGCGCATTCCGCCTCCTACTTGACACGGCACATCAACAGCTCTGACAATGGCTTCAATCGCCGCTAGATTGACGGGAAGACCCGCTTTGGCCCCATCGAGGTCTACTAAATGCAGCATGGTTGCGCCTTCATTTACCCACTGTCTGGCGACTTCCACGGGGTTGTCGTTAAAAATTTGGGACTTCGCGTAGTCTCCCTGATAAAGTCTGACGCATTTTCCATCCAATAGGTCGATCGCGGGAATTACATTCATAATATTTGGGAATGGGGAATTGGGAATTGGGAATTGTCAACTGTTAACTGTCAACTGTTAACTGTTAACTGTTAACTGTTAACTGTTTAAATACATTCACAACCGCTGTTTAAATGAAACAGAATCGCCGACGAAAGAGTTGACCACAAAGGAGTATTGACATCTGCTTTTCTCAAAGCTTCCGCTGTCCAGTCATTGCAACTTCTCAAGATAGAATAACTGCCATTTGCTTCATAAAAACTATCACTGTTGTGGTAGCCATAGCCGATTTTATTTTTATTACCTCCTGCATCTAATTGGAACGAGCTTTTGATGAAATTTACAATTTTCAAATAATTTGCTCCGCTGATTTTAACACATTTTGTTTCTTTATTTCGCGGAAAAACCAGATAACCTTGGACTTGCACGGTAGATGGAGTAGGTAGAAATAGTGCATTGAAAGCCGTCACTGGGTTGATGGTGGCTGAGGTTGGAGTTTCCAGCATAAAAGCTCTGTCTCCCCAGCCGAAAGACAAATATTTATACTCAGAATTTGCATCGCGCCCGATTTCGCTTAAACGTAAATATTGATTCCAGTTAAAGTATTCATTTTCAACTGGAACTATAATCTCCGTGTGGATGCCTTGATTGGCAATATAAATGGGAATTGCACAATCTGTTTGCGAGTAATTTCCCCACTTCTTCGGAGTCAGGTAGCTGATAGTTAGTAAGATAGCCAAGCATAAATTGGGAACAATAAATCGGTAGAATATTTTTTGTTTCAACATGGGCAATTAATTCACAGGTTTGTAGTAATCACTTTAGTCCTTATTACAAACCATAACTCATATTTTAAACAGCGGGGCGCTGTATTTTTGTGGGAAAGAATCCTCGAAATGCAGCATTTCGCTGTTCCGGGGTTTCCTTAGCCCAACTCGACAAACTTTCGTAGAAAAAGAACGAAACGCCTCCAAAGTTTCTTTTTCGGACTTCTTGGACTTGTTCTTGAATTTGTTTGAGCGGAACTGGATTATTTCTTAAACCTGTTAAAATCCCGATCGCCGTTGGAATATGTTTTTTGGCTAATATCACTTCTTCTCTTTCTAGTTCCTGATTAAAACGCTTAATGTCGCTGCGATAAACTTGCAACACAATTTCTTCGATGTAACCGCGTCTTTCCCAGGTAAACCAGTCTTGCAAGTGGGCGGGTAATGCGAAGTGAAGCGGATTGGGTGAGAGGCTGACAATACATTTTTGTTTACGGGCTTTGATAGCTGTGAAAAGTCGCGCCATAAAGTCGTTAATCCTGTCAGCCCGCCAGCGAATCCAAAAAGTTTCACGGGCATCATCGGAGGGAGGTTTTTTGATATTATTTTGATACATTAAAACCGTTAATGGTTCGTATCCAAATTCCGAGGGCAAGCCAAAATGGTCATCGAATTGAATACCATCTAGATCGTAGTTTGCCACAAGTTCAACAACTAAATCTTGGATAAACTTCTGTACTTCGGGATGAAAGGGACTCAACCAAACTCGATCGTTTGTGCCTTCTTTCCAAATAGTTGAACCGTCGCGCCGTTTCGCCAGCCAGTCGGGGTGCAATCTCGCTAATTCTGAGTCGGCTGGTGCCATGAAACCAAACTCAAACCAAGGGATTACTGCGATACCTTTTTTATGCGCTTCTGTAATAATTTCTTTGAGGACATCTCGCCCTTTTAATGCCGGTGTTGGGTCGTTTAAATATCCAAATACTCGTTTAGCTACAGCGCTCGGATGAATGGTATAACCCCCTTGCCAAACCGTAGGATAAATGGTATTAAAGTTTAGTTTGTCTAGCCTATTTACAGCATCAGTTATGTTTTTTGGAGAAAATATCGCGTCGCTATCGATGTTAGTCAGCCAAATGCCGCGCAATTCGGTTTTTGTGGGCTTTTTTGGTGGAGTTTGAGCCCAGAGACGGGGAGAGAGGAGGGCGGTGGAAGTAAGGGCGATCGCAAAAACAACTATTAAAGCCAGTATCCGCTGCCATTTGTGCAGTTTAATCATCAACTTTTTGTGCATATTATAATTGTGAGGCTTCTATTTTACCTCATCGAAGAGCACCAATATCAAGAACAGGCTTTCCGGCCTGTTCCACAAAGAGTGAATTTTATTGTGGAACAGGCCGGAAAGCTTGTTCATAAAAAACTGATTGATAATGGTGTAACATCTCAGTTTTACCCTAGTCAGAGCAACTCGGCAAATTCATGACTTGGCGGTAGTGTGATTCAATTTCACTCACCATTGGCGATTGGCGCTTGCTATCCCACTCACTGCGATCGAATAATTCCCGTCTCAAATCATCAACATCGATCGTTTTCACCTTTCCTTCAGCCACAATTTGCTTGCCGTTTACCCAAACACTGTGTACGGCATTCGTTGGGCGTCCCAATATTAGCAAGCCGATCGGATCTGTCCGTGGTAACAATGATAAACTGGTTAAATCGTACAGCACAAAATCAGCTTTTTTCCCAACTGTCAGCGAACCAATTTCCTCGCCGACATTCAAGCCTTTTGCTCCTCCCAGCGATGCCATTTCTACTGACTCTCGCGGTGTAATCCAGTGGCGGTAATCCAAATCGGTGATATTGTGCAAAATCGAGCCAATTTTAATCGCTTCCAGCAAATCTTGGGAGTCGTTGCTAGCCGCGCCGTCGCAGCCAAAGGAGACGTTTACTCCGGCTTGACGGTATTTTAAAATTGGGGCGATGCCGCTTCCCAAACGCAGGTTGCTGAGGGGATTGTGAACGACTGTGGATTGGGTTTCTGCCATGATGGCGATATCTTTATCGTCCAACCAAACGCAGTGCGCTAGGGAAGTTCGGGGACTCAAATAACCGATTTGTTGCAGGTGTTCGACAGCGCTGCAACCGTATTTTTGCTGCGCTAGCTGTTTTTGAGCGGGGGTTTCTAAGAGGTGGGCGTGGCGGCAAAGATTGTAGCGATCGCTCAAATCGATGCACCCTTCAAACAAAGCATCGGAACACAGTTGAATTCCCGTCGGTGCTAATAATATATTCACACCTAATTCTGGGTTATGAAATTGTTTTATGGCTGATTCCATTAATTCCAAAGTTTCCTTTGTCGATCGAATGTAAGCAGCGTGTTCGATCGCACTTTCAGCAGCAGGCATTCCCGCCGTCAGGGATTCATCTTGAATTAAGGGCCCGATAAAAGCGCGAATGCCAATTTCTTGATAAGCGCGAACTGCTGCGGCGATTGTCTCTAGTTCTTGCCCGGGAATCAAGACTAAATGATCGACGACACTCGTACCGCCAGATAACAATGTTTCTACCGCAGTGCCCAAGGCACTTAAATAAATTTGTTCTGGTTCCAGAGGTGTAAAATCGTACAATTCTGCAATCCACAATTCTAGCGGCAAAGGGGGAATAATTCCCCGCTGCCACATTTCGGAAGAGTGAGTATGTGCATTAAAAAACCCGGGTAGCAGTAACTTATTTGTGCCGTCAATCACTGTTCCCAAAGGAGCTAACTTAGGGGCGATCCTCTTCGTTGGCGCAGCCCCCGTAGGGGCGGGCTTTCCTTCGGATCGCTTTGCTAACGCTAACGCACTTATGCAATTATCCACCACTTGCACGTCTACGGTTTCATAGCCGCTCTCTACCGGTATTAAAGCATTTTGAATAGTAAAGCTCACAGATTGACCCCTTCTGGTGAATTCACATCTATTACTATTGTAACAGTTAACTATTTGCATCCCCGTCCTAAAAACCTCACGCTTCCTCTGTCAACTGTTAACTAAGGGGGCGGGCACTCTTGGCACCGCCCCTACCACAGGTCAACTCTTTAATAGTCAGTGCCTGCTAACCTTAAGTAAGTCTCAACCGACTTAAACATAAAATATGAATCCTGATACTCTCCGTACCTTGGGCGTGCCGCCGAATGCTTGGAAAGTTGATGCCAAAATAGCCGACATCACCCGATCGCAACTTGACCCACAAATTGTTACCCTGGAAACAGAAACTAAAACCCTGTGTATGGATTTAGCAAAAGCTGCAATGCTAGTGATCGATATGCAAAATGATTTTTGTCATCCCGACGGTTGGTTAGCACATATTGGCGTAGATGTAACGCCCGCAAGAACTCCAATTAATCCTTTACAAAATTTACTGCCAAAATTGCGATCGCACGCAATGCCAATTATTTGGATCAACTGGGGAAACCGCCCCGATTTGATGAATATTAGTGCAGCTTCGCGTCACGTTTACAATCCCACAGGCGACGGCGTAGGTTTGGGAGATCCGCTGCCAAAAAACGGCGCATCTGTTTTGATGGCTGGGAGTTGGGCTGCGGCTATTGTTGATGAATTGGAACAGAAACCCGAGGATATTTGCGTTGATAAATATCGGATGAGTGGCTTTTGGGATACTCCTTTAGATAGTATCTTGCGGAACCTGGGAAGAACTACACTTTTCTTTGGAGGAGTAAACGCCGATCAGTGCGTCATGGCTACCCTGCAAGATGCTAACTTTCTCGGTTATGATTGTATTTTGGTCAAAGATTGTACAGCTACGACATCTCCTGAGTATTGCTGGCAAGCTACTCTTTATAACGTTAAACAATGTTTTGGTTTTTTGTCAGATTCTCGGGCTATGTTAGAAGCAATTAAATAGTAATCCAGAGTCATTAGTCCTTAGTCATTAGTCATTAGTCACTAGGAATAAGTTTTTGAGGCTAAACTGGGAACTAATGACTCTGAATTGATATTAATGACATCATAAACATAACAACTGACCCTTCGACGGAGTTTATCCTGAGCGTAGCCGTTCGCTTCGATTTAAAGGGCTCAGGGCACCGCAACTAACAATAAAAAAATGACAAATCAGTGCATGATTCTAGTGTCAAAGTCTCCTCAAGACTACCAAGCATTTCGGATCAGTCCCGGCGATAGTAATAGATTAGCAATTGTCTTCGATCCGGCAGCAGCGAATAGTTCATTAACGGTTTGTATCGAGATTTTTGATGCGGGGGGTAAAACTCCTCCGAACCGCCATTTATTCGCAGTAGAAATGTTTTTTGTACTCAAGGGACAAGGGCGAGCAACCTGTGACGGTAAAACTGTTACTATTAAGGCTGGAGATAGTTTATTAGTACCACCAATGAGCACTCACGTAATTGAAAATACGGGTGATGAACGTTTGTACACTTTGTGCATTATGGTGCCGAATGAAGATTTTGTAGAACTGATTCGCAGCGGTACACCAGTCGAACTAGATGAGGAAGATATGAGAGTTCTCGGACGATCGGACGTACTTATATCGTGCTAAACTGTCGCACATTAATCTCGCTGTAATCTCGTTCCTAGGCTCTGCCTGGGAACGCATATGTAGAGGCTCTGCCTCGCTTCTATGTTACAATTAAAACCAAGATAGTCGTAAAAAAAACAAATTATGAGCGTTATATTTCACATTGCTAAAAGCCTACAGTGGGAAGAAGCAAAAGAGCTTCAATTCTATCGCGGTGATACCCTAGACTCAGAAGGATTCATTCACTGTTCGACACTCTCGCAAACTACTAGAACTGCTAATAAGTTTTTTGTGGGACAAACAGGGTTGCTTTTACTGTGGATTGAGTCTGAAAAAGTGCAAGCAGAAGTTAAGTTTGAAGCTGCGGCTGGAGATTTTTATCCGCACATTTACGGGCCGCTGAATGTTGATGCTGTGTTGAAAGTTATTGAGTTTGAAGCGGGTGCAAATGGCAAGTTTGAATTGCCGGAAGAATTACGGGGCGTTGTTTAAGAAGCGATTTCCCGCCCAAGCGGGGGCGGGTTTATGAGATGATTTGTTTGAGGCGATTATTGTTTGTGAAACCCGCCCCTACAGGCATTATAAAGGCGAGTCAACCAACTCCCCCGCCAATTTCAGCGCGTCTTCGCGAGTCGCAATTCTCCCCTCCACCCGCGCTAATTGGATCTCCATCAACAATTGACCAATTTGTGGACTTCTCGGCAAATTTAAATATTCCATTAAATCATTGCCGCTTACTAATTGTGTCGGGTGAGCAATAATATCATCAGCATCCAGATAGCGATTAATTAACGGTGAAATTTCCTCAATCGAAACTCCTACGGCTACAGCCAAAACTGCTAAAACTGGAAATACTATTCCGACATCGCGAAATAGAAAATACTGTTCTCGCAAAGACATTTCCGCAATAAGTTTTGCTGGTAATTTGGGCAAGTATTTCAAAAGCTCGATCGCACTTTTAATTTCAGCATTGCTATACTTCAACCGCAGCAACTGGGTTTCAGCAATTGTCGGGTCAGAATCTGCCAGCATAGCTAACTTGGCAATGGCTAACAAAGGTGTTTTAATCGTATCTCGAATTTGGCGTCCGAATTCCTTGGCTAATTCGGGATAAATTGCCGCTAATTTGTCAGCAGATGCGTCAATTTTGGTCAAAATATCAAAACGGTCGATCGCACTTTCAAACCAAATCGAAAACAAACCATCTTCCCAACCGCGACAAATCCAAGGAACACCGTTAGGATTGCTTAACAAATAACCCAATTCCGTCCGCACCCGTTCCACCGCTACTCGACTCAACAACGGCGCCAATTCCCGAATCGCCGATTGAGTTTCAGGTTCGATCGCAAAACCCAACTGCGCCGCTTGACGGTAAGCTCTTAATAACCTCAGCGGATCGTCCTCCAAATTTGACCGCGAAATCATCCGCAGCAAACCCAACCGCAAATCAGTTTGACCGTCCACAGGATCGATGATTTCTCCGGTAAAAGGATTGCAGGCGATCGCATTAATCCGAAAATCTCGGCGCCACAAATCCCCCTCCAGACTCCCCCCTTCAGCCTGTGCAAAATCCACCGTACCGCCCGCAAACACCACCCGTGCAATCTGCCGTTCCGCATCCAATAAGACAAACCCAGCTTTCGTGCGATCGGCAATTTTTCGAGCTGTCTTCACCGCCCGTGTTAGCATAACGAAGTCCAAATCAAAATAGTGCGATCGTCTCCCCAGCAACGCATCCCGCACCGCACCGCCCACCAAATAAGCAGGCGGTGTCAGCAGTTCCAAATCAAACGGCCAAGTATCAGGAGATAGCGCAGGTGGCAAATTAATCGGCATCGCAACAAAAATAAATAAACTTACAAACAATAAAGCTCTTGCTACGCTAGATTAACAGAAAGCTCAAAATTCACCAATCTTTTTGAAATGCACAGAGGATATCAAGAATGTGTATTTGTATTAACTGCCACTATGTAGACCGCTGCTTCACCTACCACGCCGTAGAAGGACAGCACGAACAGATTCATCTCACCGAAACACCCGATTTCGACCCCGTAGAACCAACCATCAACGTCAACATCCGCCCCCGCCAAGACGAAATTGAAATGGAATGGGATGTAGTCGGCTGTCAAAGTTTCAAGCAAGAGACCGGCAAATGGGCTGCATTGCGGCCAGGTGAACTCGTACCAAATTAAGGAAGAAGTTAGCTGGCAGTTGGCAGTTGGCAGTTGTTAGTTGTTAGTTCTCAGTCAACAGCCAACAGTCAACAGTCAACAGTCAACAGTTTTTATTCCCAATTCCCCAATCTAAAATCTAAAATCTAAAATCAAATGAGCTATTGCTTAAACCCAACTTGTCAGAATCCGCAGAACCAAGGTGATGCAGAATTGTGCCAAAGTTGCGGCTCAAAATTGTTGTTAACTAACGAACAATCGCCATCAGCATCTCGCTACCGCACCGTAAAGCCGATCGCACAAGGAGGATTTGGAAGAACATTTCTAGCAGTTGACGAAACCAAACCCCAGATTTTTTCGCAGTGCGTAATCAAGCAATCTTTACCGCAAAAAAACGCAGCCGAAAAAGCCGCTCAACTATTTCACCAAGAAGCCGCCCAGCTAGAAACCTTGGGGAAACATCCCCAGATTCCAGAATTAATCGCGCATTTTGAACAAGAAGATAGACAGTATTTAGTACAAGAATTTATCGACGGTAAAAACCTAGCCCAAGAATTAGAACAAAAAGGAGCATTCACCGAAACTCAAATTCGGCAAATCCTCAACGATTTATTGCCAGTGCTCCACTTCGTCCACAAATCCAAAGTCATTCACCGCGATATCAAACCAGCCAATATCATTCGCCGTCGGCTATCTCCAACTCCTTTACCCGCATTAGAAAATTCCTATCAACCCTCTCCTTTCCAGAAAGATATCGTTTTAGTAGACTTTGGTGCAGCCAAGAAAGTAACATCAACTGGCTTACAAAAAACTGGTACAATTATCGGCAGTGCTGCCTATATAGCCCCAGAACAATTGATGGGAAAAGCAGTTTTTGCGAGCGATATCTACAGTTTGGGCGTTACTTGCATTCACTTGCTAACTCATATTCCTCCCTTCGATTTGTTCGACAGCACAGAAGATTCTTGGGCTTGGCGAAATTATTTGAAAACCGCTGTTAGCGACGATTTCGGCCGCATCCTCGATACCATGCTCCAAAGTGCCACTAATCGGCGCTACAGTGCAGCATCAGCAGTCATCCGGCAGTTGAACCCCAAACCGGTGTATTTAGATGCACCGCCGGTGCTAGATGCGCCGGAAACGCCCGCCGAACGGGTGCTGACACCTGCGCCCGGTGTGTCGCTGTTCACTCGCCAAGAGCAAGCCGAAATTCAGCAAGCTTTGCAAAGTGCGATCGCCCCGTACAATGTCATAATTCAAGTTAACCAAGCCAAACACAAGCTGAATATCGTCATCAACAGAACCGAAAACAATCCCATTTACTATCCGCACTTAGCTCAAATCATTACCACCAGACTCACCGATTTGCAATTAAATAAAGTCGCAGCCGTTAAGCTGTTGGGCAGAGTCAACAATTCCCGCGTCCCCGAGTGGAAGGAAGTATTGCAAATCGATCCCAAGATTCAATTGAGAAACAAACTCGTGCGACTGCAACACAGTGAATTAGTTAAGAAAATCGCCCCTGTTGCTACCCAAGAATTTTGGCTACCGAAATTGAGAACTAAAGATTTTTGGATAGATTCACTAATGTTTGCCTTAGTTTGGTTTATTTTTGGCTCTCAAATCGTCATTTTTAATGCTGTGTTTGCCCTCATAATTTCAGCGGCTTTTATGGCTGTAAAGCATCAAGTTTCCCAAAAGAAAGAATTTGCAAATAACAATTTATTTGCAACTTTAGTAGTGTTGTTTCTGATGGCCGGGAATATGGGCAATTCCAGGATTTTAAATACAGGAGTATTTGGCTTTCTTTTAGCTTGCTTAGTTGTAGCTTCACCTTTATTTTATGTCAAGGAAAATTATCAATGATCGTGAATAGCCATCCTCAAGACGCAACATCAGTTAAAAAATACGGCTTAGCCCTGCACACAGCAAGTCGCGAACTCGGTTTAGCCATCAGCAATTTTGCAGGTGATTCTCGCTGTGAAACTTGGAATTTAGATCGCGATTTAGCAACTCATTTGCACCAGCATTTAGTCGAGTTTATCCAGCCACAAACTTGGGCAGATTTAGCTTTTATTGCAGTAGCGAAGGGGCCAGGAGGCTTTACGAGCACTCGCATCGGTATGGTGACGGCGCGGACTTTGGCTCAACAGTTGGATATTCCAGTTTTTACGATTTCAACTTTGGCGGCTTTTGCTTGGGCACAACCCCCCCAATCCAGGGCGGGCACGCACCGTCCACCGCCCCTACAATCGGGAGGGCTTTTGAGAGATGATATCGCGCTGCAAATGCCCGCACAGCGGGGACAATTGTTTGGGGCTGTTTATTCAGTTAACAGTAATTCTGGTGTAACTGAGTTGTTTCCTGATACGGTAATGACGGCGGAATCTTGGCAGGAAAAGTTGGAGAGTTGGGGGAATTCTTATCAGTTAATTGAAGTTGCAAGTGAGTTGGGTTCTTCGGTTTCTAGTGTGTTGGAATTGGCTTATTTGGAGTGGCAACTGGGAAGTCGTCCTGATTGGTCGGCTGCTTTGCCTTATTATGGTCAACATCCGGTTAAGGGACACTGAATATTGGAAATTGAAGTCGCAGTTCTAAATTTTTTGTGAAGGAGATTTTTTGATCGAACCGCGAAGACGCTCATAGCGCGAAGGAAGAGAATAGAAGAGAGATGAGGGAGGACACGGCAATGCCGTTTCCCTACCCAAGACAATCAAGAACACTTCCTGAGAGATGTAAATATTGCCCGATTAATTGTAGGGAAACGGCACTGCCGTGTCCTAATTTTGGGTAATCTTAATTCCGATGCCACCGAATTTGAGATGATATCGTTTACTCTTGTTTTAAATCCCCGACTTCTTAAAGAAGTCGGGAATTTGAGTATTCCGTAAAGTTTATCGCCCGCTAGCTAAAACCGATCGCAATTTACGATCGCGCTGCGATTTATCCCCAAGTTCAGGAGCCGCCATCCGCAACACAAAGTCGAGCAGCCAAGGCGCAATTCTGTGACACCAAACTGCTAAATGACTTTGGTATCCTACCAAAATTTCCGGCGCATCTTTGTGCAATCCCGCCACCAATGCGAGGGCAACTTTTTCGGGAGTTGTGGGAACTACCCACCGAAATTGTTCCAAGTCTCGCACCATGTCGGTATCTGTTAGAGATGGGAGCAAAGCTGTAACTCGAACATTGTACGCTGCTAACTCGCTGCGTAAAGCTTGGGTGAATCCCAAAATGGCAAATTTAGTAGCAGAATAAGTCGCCATTGTCGGAGCGGCAATTTTTCCCATTAAGCTCGAAACATTGACGATTGTTCCTTCTTTTTGAGCAGCCATTCGCCTCGCAATCAAGCGGGTAATTGTGTAGGTTCCGAGCAAATTTAAGGCGATTTCTGACTCGATTAATGGTAGTGGCGATCGCAAGAATGATGCTTGATGTGCGACGCCTGCACAGTTGACTAGCAGGTGAATTGGGCCGTTATCTCGCCAAGCTTGGGCGATCGCAATATTCACCGCTACCGACTGAGTTAAATCTAAAGCTAATGGCACTACTTCTACACCAAGAACATCGATTTCCTCTGCCAACTCAATTAATTGCTGGCGATTGCGCGCCACAATCAACAACCGTTTGATTCCTTGTCTCGCTAATTCTAGGGCGATCGATCGCCCAATTCCGCGCGAAGCCCCTGTAACTAGGGCTGTTTTTCCTTGAAGCTGCATAGATTAAACCCTCTGGATTTGGATCTCACCGCCCGCGAAGTTATAAGTTGCGAGTTATGAATTTTGTGGAGTTAACTCAAAACTTTTGAATCGCTCGCCGGGCGCGTGAGTTGAACTAAACTTTGATTGGCCAGAAATTAGTCGGGAATCTGGTAAGTCAACCTCATTCAAGCAGACAAACCTGAGATGGGAGAACAAGGTGAGAAATCATACCAAATCTGGCTTGATTCTCCTGTTTCTTGAGTCCGCGAAGGCGGACTTTGTTTGTGTAGTCGCGAATTCCATTCGCCGGGGATTCGCCGTAGATTGACGGTGTTTCTTGAGTCTGCGAAGGCAGACTTTGTTTGTGTAGTCGCGAATTATATTCGCCGGGATTTTTGAGCAATGTAGAGCATAAATTCCACACCTCCTATCTATAAGGATTTGCTCTCTATACACACAGTAACAACGGGATCGATAAGCTGCAACAATTTTTAATAAATCTTCCGCAACACTTCTTTACAAACTCCTCAGACGGCATTTTTCCAAGTGCCGTGAAAGCTCAAAGGTATAACACCAGGCAATTCTAGCTGACAAATTGGATCGCGATCGAGCCCGTCGCTGTCAAAGATCCAAACTTCGCTTTTATCAGAATTGCCGTCGTAAACAACCGTTAAAATCCAACCTTTATCGGACGAAATATCTGGAACGTATATAGGTTCTGCGGGATAGCGATTTTCGCCACAGTCGGCAATTGTGAGATTGCGGCTGTGGGTGTCCAAACGGGCGATCGCCTCGTAACGTTCCGCCACCAGATCGGAGCCGGGACGATACATTGCCAGATAAACATATCGAGACTCTTGCCCGATTTCGTCAGCAGGTACGATCGGAAATTCGCAAGGTTTATCCAGCAATTCTTCGGCTGCTGTCACCTTGCCAGTTTGAGGATTTAGACACACCCGCCACAGAGAACCCTCCGCATCGGTGCGAGTTTCACCTGTCGCTACTTCTTTCAGCCGCTGATTGGTTTTAAAGTCAGAAAAGCGCACAAAATCTACCGCCACTGAACCATCTTTCTTGACAAAACCGTTAGCAAAATGCCACTGATACCAAGGTTCTGCTTCGCTGCGACTGACTAAAGATAAAGTTTCCGCATCAAAAACTAAAATCTGCGTTCCCAACTCCGGTTTCCACTCAAACGAGTCGCCGTAACTGGCGATTCCCGCTACCACTGGCAATAGATTGAGCCGCACCGGCGGCACAAAAAATATTAGGTACTTTCCCGCGAACACAAAATCGTGCAGCAACGGAATTCCGTCTAAAGCAACTGTTGCTTTTTGCACAATTTTGCCTGTGCGATCGCTTTTATATAGATTCAAATTTGTGGTGACACCCGGTGTAATTCCAAAGTTGTAAATGTTACCACTAATCGGGTCGCGCTTGCAGTGAGCGGAATAGGCAAATCCACGATCTAAACTGCCTAAATTGTCCGTTCCCTGAGTTTCTAGAGTTTGTAAATCGAGGCTGTGAGGCGGGCCGCCTTCCCACAATGCTAAAAGGCGATCGGGTAAAGCTAAAACCGAAGTATTGGCAGCATTTTTAACAGGTTTGCTCCACCGCAAAAAAACAGGGCCAGGTGCGATCGTCCCGTAATTACTATAAAGAAATTTATCAGCTTTTTCTTCAGCTTGATATCCCGCTGTTTGCACGTAGCGATAAACGGCGGTAGCACCAGCATCGGTAAAATTCACTGCCAAAATTGCACCGTCGCCGTCAAACCAGTGTCCCGCAGTCATGCCGCCGCGTTCCAAACGTGCGGGCCCGTTGCGGTAGAGAGTGCCGCGCAATCCGTCGGGAATTTTACCAGTTTTAACGGATAGCTGAGTCAACGGAAACTCCGCCGCAGGAGTGGCTAAAGCTTTAGCCCAGGATTTTTTAGCTGAGGTTTTACTGGCTGTTTTCATTGGATTCCCGCAATTTTTAACTGAGCAGCAATACACTTTACTATAGAATTATAACACCAATTATCTAACAGCTATGTCTCTCCCACGCCGCTATTTGCTCAGAACTTTTGGGCTGACTGCTATTGGCACTCAACTTTTGCCGATCGCCCAAACCAACCTATTTCCCAAAAGTGCGATCGAGCCGCGCCGCCTGCAAGTCGGCGATACAGTAGCTTTAATCAATCCTGCCGCTTTCAACTACGAAAAAGAAGTGCAGCCATTTTTTAAAGTGCTGGACAAGCTCGGTTTAAAAGTTAAATTGGGAGAGCATTTTTACGACCGCTACGGCTATTTAGCAGGCAAGGATGCCGATCGCGCCGCCGATGTCAACAGCGCCTTTGCCGATGACTCGGTGCGAGCTATTTTTACCGGGATGGGCGGCTGGGGCTGCGGTCGGATCTTGCCACTGCTGGATTACAATACGATCGGCAACAATCCAAAAATTATTATGGGATTTAGCGATATTACTGCGCTATTATTGGCGATTTATGCTAAAACTAATATAGTTACTTTTCACGGGCCTTTAGGTGTATCGAGTTGGAGTCCATTTACAGTAGATTATGTCAAGAAAGTTTTGTTTGATGGAGGTTCTATCACGCTGCAAAACTCCAAAAGCGTAGACGTTGAAACAATCCGGCGCGGCACAGCTAGGGGAAAATTGATCGGCGGCAATTTATCAGTAATTGCAGCAATGGTAGGTTCTGCTTATTTGCCGGAGTGGGAAAACACTATTTTGTTTGTCGAGGAAGTTGGCGAAGAAGTTTATCGCATCGATCGAATGTTGACGCAGCTAAAATTAGCGGGTATTCTTGATAAAATATCCGGCTTTATTTTCGGACAGTGTACCAAGTGCGAAGCTGAAAAACCGCAAGAGTCCCTAACTTTAGCTCAAGTCTTTACGGATCTGATTCGGCCCTTGAATATTCCGGCGTGGTACGGTTCGATGGCGGGACACATCCGGGACAAGTTCACTTTGCCGATCGGCAAAGAAGTTGAAATCGACGCAAATTCTGGTACAATCAAATTGTTAGAATCCGCTGTCAATTAATTTTTGTAACTGTTCTCGATATTCCCGAGGCAGAGCCTCTGGATCTAGGTTCCCAGGCAGAGCCTGGGAACCAGAATACATAGTTCTTGTAGGGACACGGCACTGCCGTGTCCCTACGGGATATTGAATGTACTTCATAAACCTGCAATTTGCTGTAGTTCGGGAATTTCAGCTAGGAAACGAGCAAACATTTAAACACAAAATCCGAAATATCGTGAAAAAACCCTCACAATTTATTAAACAACTAACAGTAATAATCTTAGCCGTAATTTGCCTGCTGCCGCTAAATGCCTGCGCCGCAGCAGAAGCAAGTAAAATCGCCAACAGCGACACTATCTACCAGCAGCGAACCGTCCACAATCCCGATGGAATCGGCAAATTTTACATGGGTCGAGAAATTGCCCAAGTTATGGGATATCAAGGCGCGGGTTGGCTGGAAAGACCCTCTCGCGGCATGGAAGAAAAATCAGCTCGATTGGTCAACAACCTCGACTTGAAACCAACTGATATTGTAGCAGACATTGGAGCGGGAACCGGGTATTTTAGCTTTCGCATTGCTCCCTTAGTTCCACAAGGAAAGGTTTTGGCAGTTGACGTGCAGCCGGAAATGATTAATTTTATTGAATTGAATAAAATAGAAAAAAATATCGCTAACGTTGAGCCAGTTTTGGGCAGTATCGACAATCCGAATTTGCCGGAAAACAGCGTGGATTTAGTGGTTATGGTCGATGCTTATCACGAATTTGCCTATCCCAGAGAAATGATGCAAGGAATTGTGAAAGCACTCAAGCCGGGAGGCCGCACGGTATCGATCGAGTATCGGGGCGAAAACCCCCTGCTTCCCATTAAAGGCTTGCACAAAATGACGCAGAAGCAGGTAAAAAAAGAAATGGCAGCCGTCGGTTTAGTATGGAAAGAGACAAAAGAGATGTTGCCCCAGCAGCATTTGATGGTGTTTGAGAAAAAATCTCAAATTTAGCAGCCAAACAGAGCGATTACATAGCATTTTTAATCGATTTTGTCAACGTACAAAAGACGTATTTATGCACAGGGGCGATCGATCGAACATATTAAGCCTTAAGTAACCCTTAAGATCGACATTTTACTAAAAATACCATTTACAATTAAAAATTGATAACCCAGAGGCGCTTTCTTCATTTTTAAAGCGAAGAAGTGTCGCTACTACGAAGTACCAGCGTGAACATTCCAAGTTCCATCCTCACCATGCTCGCCGGTATCGGAGTGACTCTGATCAGTCTCTGGTACGGGCAGAATCACGGTTTAATGCCGATCGCCGCCTCTGATGAAGCATCCCAGATAGACGGACTATTCAATACAATGATGACCATCTCCACTGGACTATTTATCATGGTCCAGGGAATTCTGATCGTTGCTGCAATTAAATATCGCCGCCGTGAAGGAGACAACACAGACGGGCCTCCTTGGCATGACAATTTCCCCTTAGAAATTCTTTGGACAGCCGTTCCGGCTGTGATCATTTTAGGAATCGGAGTCTACAGTTTTGAGATTTACAACTCAATGGGAGGCCTCGATCCGATGGGTGCTCACGACCACGGAACTATGAAAATGCAGGCTAGAATGCGCGGAAGTGCGATCGCCGCCACACTCTCAGATACACCCCAAAAAGCCCCTCAAATAGGGTCTCAAAAACTCGTTGCTCTAGGCATCGGTGCTTCCCCAGAAAATGAGGACAAAGCACCAGATTTAGTTGTAAATGTCATGGGTTTGCAGTATGCCTGGATTTTTACCTATCCAGAAAGCGGCGTTAGTTCCGGCGAACTGCATATGCCAGTCAACCGAGACATACAGCTAAACATCTCAGCCCAAGACGTGCTGCACGCATTTTGGCTGCCAGAATTTCGCCTCAAACAAGATTCAATTCCCGGGCGACCGAGCGAACTGAGATTTACAGCAAAGAAAACCGGCGAATATCGAGTTGTTTGTGCTGAATTGTGCGGCCCTTATCACGGAGCGATGAAAGCTGCAGCATTCGTTCAAACGCCTGAAGAATTCGACAGTTGGGTGAAAGAACAGCAAGTTGCTAGCACTCAAAACTTAGAGGAAGCAGTTGCAGTCAATCCAGGAGAATTGTCAGACGGAGAATTTTTGGCTCCCTACGTCAGAGAAATAAAAATTAATTCCGAAATTCTCGAACAACTTCACCCAACTCATCATTGAAAATCCGTCATTAGTTGTTTGTCTAGATTATTTTATTATTAGCTAATACTAATAACTAATAACTAATGACTAATAACTAATGACTAATAACTAATGACTAATAACTAATGACACAAGCACAGTTCCAAGAAACTGCCAACATAGAGGCTCGCGGCACAGCGCCGGCTGACAGACATTGGCGAGACTACTTCACTTTTAATACCGACCACAAAGTCATCGGTATTCAATACCTGGTAACAACATTTATTTTCTATCTAATCGGCGGCGTGATGGCAACTCTAGTGCGAACAGAACTCGCCACGCCCGACTCCGATTTTGTCACCCCGGAACTCTACAACAGTTTATTTACCGTTCACGCCACGGTGATGATCTTCCTGTGGATCGTACCCGCCGGCGCCGGATTTGCTAACTTTTTGATCCCGTTAATGATCGGGGCAAAAGATATGGCATTTCCTCGGCTAAATGCCGTTGCCTTTTGGATGATTCCTGTAGGCGGCGTGTTGCTATTGAGCAGTTTTTTGGTGGGAGCTCCGCAGGCGGGTTGGACTTCCTATCCGCCTTTGAGCTTAGTTACTGCTCAAGCGGGGGAGGAAATTTGGATTCTCAGCGTCTTAATACTAGGAACTTCTTCGATTTTGGGGGCGGTAAATTTTGCCGTTACCATCTTCACGATGCGGGTTCCCAGCATGAGTCTCAATGAAATGCCTTTGTTTTGCTGGGCGATGATTGCGACTTCAGGGCTGACTTTGGTTGCTACTCCAGTCTTAGCCTCAGCTTTGATTTTGCTGTCGTTTGACTTGTTAGCAGGGACGGCATTTTTTAACCCGACAGGTAACGGCGATCCGATCGTCTACCAGCATTTATTCTGGTTTTACTCGCACCCCGCAGTTTACATCATGATCATGCCCTTTTTTGGGGTGATTTCAGAAGTTTTGCCGATACACTCGCGCAAGCCAATTTTTGGTTATTTGGCGATCGCCTATTCCAGTCTCGCGATCAGCTTTTTGGGCTTGATCGTGTGGGCGCACCATATGTTTACCAGCGGCACACCAGGCTGGCTGCGGATGTTTTTTATGATCACAACGATGATCATCGCCGTACCCACTGGGATTAAAATATTTAGCTGGTTGGCAACTATTTGGGGCGGCAAACTCCGCCTAGTCAGCGCCATGCTATTTGCTATGGGTTTTATCTCCACATTTGTCCTCGGCGGCATCACCGGGATCATGGTAGCTTCCGTACCTTTCGACATTCACGTTCACGATACTTATTTTATCGTCGCTCACCTGCACTACGTGTTATTTGGCGGCTCGGTATTTGGAATTTACTCTGCTTTTTACCACTGGTTCCCGAAAATGACGGGGCGGATGCTCAATGAATTTTGGGGTAGAGTTCACTTTGTTTTAACCTATGTCGGCTTTACTGTAACTTTCTTGCCGATGCACGCTTTGGGGATGCAAGGAATGCCCCGGCGAGTGGCAATGTATGACCCAAAATTTACCACAATTAATGTCATTTGTACGATCGGCGCTTATATGCTGGCAGTGTCTACAATCCCGTTTATCGTTAACGTGATTTGGAGCTGGAGATACGGCCCGAAAGCAGGCGATAATCCTTGGGAAGCTTTGAGTTTGGAATGGATGACGACTTCGCCGCCGCCGATCGAAAATTTTGAAGGAATACCGGTATTGGCAACGGGGCCTTACGATTACGGCATGGAAAAAATTCAGCATACTGGGGAACGTCTCAGGCTCAAGTTGAGGGAAAATGCCACCAGCAACGCCCAGAAACAGGGTATTCCTATTGCGGAGGCTCAGGCTTCCACTTTCTTTGGCGGTACTGCAACTTTAATCGCTCCTGACTCAGAGATAAATGTTGATTCTTCTGACGAAAATCGAGATGGCGAGTAGTCATCAGTCATCAGTCATCAGTCATTGGGCATTGTTGACTGTTGACTAATGATTAATGCCAACTGCCAACTGCCAACTGACTTCTTCATTACCAATTGATTATGCAAATACCAGCGATCGATCCGGCAAAAACAGCCCTGAATTACCACAATCCCGAACACGTAGAAGCTCACACAGAGGAGCATCCAGACCACCGAATGTTGGGGATAGTTGTGTTCTTGTGCTCTGAAGGCATGATATTTTTAGGTATGTTTGCCGCGTATCTGATTTATCGGGCGATGGCCCCGGTGTGGCCTCCCGAAGGTACGCCGGCGCGAGAGTTATTGCTGCCTGGAATTAATACGCTGATTTTGATTTCTAGCAGTTTTGTGATTCACAATGCGGATACCGCAATCAAAAAAAATGATGCGACGGGGATGCGGAATTGGCTGCTCGTAACTATTGCTATGGGCGCGGTTTTCTTGGGCGGTCAGGTTTACGAATACGCTCATTTAGAGTTTGGCTTGACGACTAATTTGTATGCCAGTTGCTTTTACGTTTTGACTGCTTTTCACGGCTTGCACGTTACGTTGGGAGTGCTGCTGATGGTAGGGGTTGTATGGCGATCGCGCACAGAAGGTCACTATTCTAGCGAACACCATTTCGGGATAGAAGCGACTGAGCTTTACTGGCACTTTGTGGATGTTATTTGGATTGTTTTGTTTCTGCTACTGTATATTTTGTGAGGCGTAAGTCTTGATTGAAAGCCCCCTTTTTTAGGGGGTTTTTTATTTTGTCCGTAAGGGCGACTTTCACTCACCCTCTCAAAGCCGATCGCCCTAAATTAAGCTAAATTAAAAATAGCAATTCTCCTATCCACCAGCATTGAGCAAATTATGCAGTGCCAATTGTGCGATCGGCAAATGGAAGCATTAACCGCCCATCACCTCATCCCCAAACAAAACACCAAGCGGAAAAACGAAGATCCCAGCCCGACGATCGACATTTGTTCCGCTTGTCACCGCCAGATTCACTCTCTATTCGACAACAAACACCTCGCCCAAGAGCTCAACACCTTGGAAAAGCTCAAAAATGACCCCGAACTTCAGAGATTTATCTCTTGGATTAAGAAACAAAAAACCGACAAACGCATTCAAGTACGCGGCAAAAAAGCTTGAGTATGCCAGCAATAACCGATCGCCAATATAATTTCGGCTACTTAGAAAGCCGGTGAAACTTGCGGTAAAGCATCGCCTCTACCGGCTTTCCGCCCCGCAAATGTTGCTCTGTAATTGCTGTTACTTCTTCAGGACAAACCGCGCAGTACCAAACCTCTTCTGGCACCACCAACACCATCGGCCCGCTGCCGCACTGTCCCAAACAACTGCTAGCAACAACTTCAACTTCTGAAGGCGACAATTTCTCAAAAGCTGCCAGTACCTTTGCTGCACCTTGCTTGCGACAAGTGCGGTTTTGGCAAACCAGAACTCGCCTCGAAGATTCGATAATTTTCATATTTTTTACTTGCTATTTTTCTAGATATATGCTATTTTTTTATCATGGGAATAGGTGTCGCCATATATGCCGGAATTCTCAAGTGCTTTTTAGTAGGGACACGGCATTGCCCATTTATGTCAACTTAACACTGAAACCCCAGAGAAATCTCGTTTTTACGCTAAGTCTAGATCCCCCTAAATCCCCCTTAAGAAGGGGGACTTTGATCTATTTCCGGTTCCCCCCTTCTTAAGGGGGGCTAGGGGGGATCTAGATTTAATGGTCAAACAGCAGTCTCTGGCTGGGTCTTACCTTGAGTTGACACTCCTTGGCCATTGCCGCGTCCCTACTACGGTTAATCTGGTGATAAACCTTTTGAGGCCAACCATTGTCGATCGAACAAACGGGACTGATACCGAGCCCCGCCGTCGCAGAGTACCGTAACAATCGTATTTCCTGGCCCCATTTGTTTCGCCAAAGCCACAGCCGCCCCCACATTAATCCCCACAGAACCGCCCATAAACAGCCCCTCTTTCCTCAGCAGTTGGTAAATCACGCGGACAGCTTCAGTATCGTCAATTTGGATAGCATCATCTACCGGGGCATTCTCCATATTTGCAGTCACGCGGCTGGTTCCTATGCCCTCAGTAATCGAACTACCTTCAGTCTTAATTTCCCCTGTTTTGAAATAACTGTAAAGCCCGCTACCCATCGGATCTGCCAAGACAGTCTTAATCGCCGGATTTTTTGATTTCAGAAACATTGACACCCCAGCAAAAGTCCCGCCCGTACCCGTCGCAGCCACCCAAGCATCAACTTTCTCATCGGTTTGTTCCCAAATTTCTGGGCCAGTTGTCTCGTAGTGCGATCGGCGGTTTGCTAAATTATCAAACTGATTTGCCCAGATGGCATTTTCCATTTCCGCAGCCAATCTTCCCGACAGTTTGACATAATTATTCGGGTCTTTGTAAGGAACAGCAGGAACAGTCCTCACTTCGGCGCCCAATGTTCTCAAAGCATCGATTTTTTCTTGAGATTGGTTGTCGGGAATCACGATCAAACATTTGTAACCTTTAGCGTTGCAAATGTGTGCTAAACCGATGCCAGTATTGCCGGCAGTGCCTTCAACAACAGTGCCGCCCGGTTTCAGCAATCCTTTTTCTTCTGCGTCTTTAATGATGTATAAAGCAGCCCGGTCTTTAACAGAACCGCCGGGATTAAGAAACTCTGCTTTGCCGAGAATTTCGCAGCCTGTTTCATCGCTGAAGCTGTTTAAGCGGATGAGGGGAGTATTGCCAATAGTGCCTACAAAGCCGTTTTTGATATCCATATTTTTTGCGTGTTTGCATCCTATGATTAAGTCTTACAATAAGTTGATATTTATTGCTAGCAGGGCTACCAAATCTTGCTCATATTCAGAACAAATCCCGGCAAAACGGGGTCGCCGCTGACTGTCGCCGGATTCTCCAAACATTCCTCTGGCAAACCGGGACGGTAAATGTAAACTCTGCGATTTTTGCGGTCTATCAGCCAGCCTAACTGCACTCCTGGTTCTCTCATATATTCTTGCATTTTTTCTTGCAAGGGCTTGAGATTGTCAGAAGCAGACCTCAATTCAACTACAAAATCCGGGCAAATCGGGGCAAATTTTTGCTTTTGTTCTGCTGACAAAGCATTCCATCTTTCCAATTTTATCCAAGAGGCATCTGGAGACTTGTCACCCATTGAAAGTTTAAATCCCGTACTGGAGTCAAAACAAATACCGGTGTCATCTTGTCTGGCCCAAATATACAACTCTCCAAAAACGCTACCGCTGCGATTTCCCGTCTCCGAACCAGTAGGGTTCATAATTAGCAATTCTCCCGATTTGTTGCGTTCAATGCGTAATTCACTATTGATTTGACAGAACTCGAAAAACTGGTCGTCTGTCATTGGCAATTCCGGTGGCATTCGCAATACGATTGTTGATGTCAGCATAATTGATTTTCCCGATCGCTTGGTTCCGTTTGTGCTAGCCTGTATGGTGCGTCAGTCTTGAGGTTATTACCAAAAATTATGGTTTTACTTTCCTGACGCACCTACTAATTGCGCTATTTGCGTAGTTTTTAACTTATTTATTCGGCTGAGGAGTCATCCGCAAATAAGGCTTAATTGGCGTGTAACCTTTGGGAAACTTCTCGGCCAACTCTTTCGGGTCGGTAATCGAAGGTACGATGACGCAATCGTCGCCGTCTTTCCAATCAACCGGAGTCGCAACGCTGTATTTGTCGGTAAGTTGCAAGGAATCAATTACTCGCAAAATCTCTCCGAAATTTCGTCCCGTGCTCGCCGGATAAGTAATGCTCAAACGCAGTTTCTTTTGCGGGTCAATCACAAAGACTGTGCGGATTGTCAGGTTGTTGAGCGAGTTAGGATGGATCATATCGTAAATGTCGGAGACTTTACGATCGGCATCTGCTAAAATCGGATAGTTGAGGGTGACATTTTGAGTTTCCTCAATGTCTTTAATCCAGCCCATGTGAGAATCCACGTCATCGACGCTGAGGGCGATAGTTTTGACACCGCGCTTTTCAAATTCAGACTTGAGACGGGCCACTGCACCGAGTTCGGTGGTGCACACTGGAGTATAGTCTTTCGGGTGGGAAAACAATACGACCCAGCTATCGCCAGCCCAGTCGTAGAAATTGATTTCGCCTTCGGACGAGGCTTGGGTAAAGTTGGGTACTGTATCGCCTAATCGCAGAGACATAACTGATTTCCTCTAATTGTATTTAACTTCGGTTCTCTATCATCTCATAATTGCCCCGTTTCTCGATCGAGCTTTACCTGATTCTCAACTTTTTGGTCGATCGATCGCCAATGCCACTAATGTAATGTATGTGCGGCTTCTACCGCTGAATTTTTGTCCTATGCTTTACTATCTGCTAAAGGCAATACAGCCTATTCTCGTCCCGCTGTGTTTTGTGTCCGCTTGGGGCTTAGTTTTTTTGGTGTGTTCTAGTGTCGGGCGTACTGTCACCGATTCTATGCGTCGAGCTCAGCAAATGCACCAAATTCCTTGTGCTAACTGCGTATTTTTCACCGACGACTACCGTCTTAAGTGTCCCGTTCAGCCTACAATAGCTTTGTCTGAAGATGCGATCGACTGTCCTGATTATCGATCGCATTCTGGAACTTACGGATAAAAAAAATCCGGCCGCCGCTTTACATATTTCTTAAAACTTCTCACTCTTTCAATTCAACCGAAGTTGTGGTAAAGAGATTTTTCAGGAGTGTCGAAATAATGCTAATTCAAAAGCTAAATGGCTACGACGAGTTTATTGCTGGCGACGGAATTAAACTGCGAGAATTGCTGCATCCAGACAAACAATTCGTCGAATTGCGTTACAGTTTCGCCCATGCCACTTTACCACTAGGACTAAATTCTACGCTACATTCGCTGACCACTTCTGAAGTTTATTACATCATCAGCGGTGTTGGGGAAATGCACATCGACGGCGAAAATCAATTTGTGGAAGCCGGAGATATAGTTTACAAGCGTTGGTGAATCATACCTAAATTCAGCAACGACCAAAAAACATCACAAACCGAAAATCTCTTTTAACAATAACAGCACCCTAGCCATATGTACCGAGTGATTCCCTCTTTTTTCAACTTCGATGCGGAGTTGCAATAATCCTCAGATTCACTTGCATTGCTCCCCTCTAATTAGTTGAGGAAGTATCAGCTTTGTTGGTGGGTGCTGCTATTGTTTTTTAATGAGACAGATGTGAGATTAAACAGCGTTTTACTCCTTAGATTCTATTGTGAACTTCGCTGTAATATCTAGATTTGGCATCTGTCGGAGAAGCTTTTGGTTGGCTTCATATTATTAATATACCACCTTCTTCTAGAACTACAAGTATCTGCAACTAAACTTTACAAAGGTCGGAAGAAGGAAGAAGGAAGAAGGAAGAGGGAAGAGGGAAGACAATACTTTATGGGTGTAGATAATTACGGCTAATTATGAACTTAAATCAAGCATCAAGCTTTCTTACTTAGCTAAAATAGTAGAGTTCGGCAGTGCCTGCTGCTGCGAAAAACAGGCATAATATCTGTATGAAAACAACCAAACTCATCAAACTGTGCGCCTTATCGCTCAGCATTTTGCTGCTGTGTAGCAGTGTAGCGACAGCGGAACCGACGGCGAATCCTCAACCGCACCAGACTTACACAAACCAAGAGATTCTGGAACAGTTGGTGAAGGCGAAAATCGTGTATCTGGGAGAAACCCACGATAGCGCGGCAGACCACCAAGCTCAACTGAAAATTATCCAAGAAATGCAGCGGCAAAATCCCAAAATTGCGATCGCGATGGAAATGTTTCAGCGTCCCTTTCAAAGCGTAATAGACGGATATTTAGCTGGTAAACTCACAGAAGAGCAATTAGTCGAGCAAACAGAGTACGATCAAAGGTGGCGTTTTCCCTGGGAATTTTACGCCCCCATTTTGCGGTTTGCCAAAGAAAACAAACTACCTGTGCTCGCCTTAAATACGCCATCGGAAGTAACCAGAAAAGTTGCGTCTCAAGGTTTAGAAAGCCTCACAGCCGAGGAAAAAAAGCACATTCCGCCAATATCCGAAATTCGCACCGACAACGCCGAATACCGGCAACTGCTGCTAGAAGTTTACCAACAGCATCAAAAGGCTGCACAGGGAAATAGTACAGCTTTTGAAAGATTCTTGCAAGCCCAAGTTTTGTGGGACGAAACTATGGCCGAAAGCATAGCCCAATTTGTCAAAACAAACCCCGACTATCAAGTTGTAGTATTGGCGGGGAAAGGTCATATTATCTACGGTTACGGCATTCCCAGCCGCGTCGAGAGGCGTTTGGGAGTCGGAAATGTCAAAGCGCGATCGATCTTATTTCATTCGCCCACAGATACCCCTTTGTCCGCAGATAAATCTATTGCTGACTTTGTTTGGAACCACTCCCAATAGTACAATTATACTCGCAAACTACGATCGGTAACAGCCAATGACAAATAGACCAAAAATACTTGCATTTGCCGGGAGTACCCGCGAGGCATCCTACAACAAACTGCTGGTAAAAGTTGCGGCTGCTGGGGCTAGGGCGGCGGGTGCAGAAGTTACTTATGTAGATTTGCACGACTTACCGATGCCGCTATTTGACGAAGATTTGGAAGCAAAGGATGGAATGCCAGAAAATGCCCGGAAGTTGAAGGAGTTGATGGTAGCCCATGATGGGTTTTTGATAGCTTCTCCCGAGTACAACAGTTCAGTTACGCCCGTGTTGAAAAATGCGATCGATTGGGTGTCGCGCCCAGCACCGGGCGAACCAGGATTAGTGGCATTTACTAACAAAGTAGCGGTAATTATGAGCACTTCCCCCGGCGGTTTTGGCGGTTTGCGGGGATTGGTGCATTTGCGATCGATCCTAGGGAATATTAACGTATTCGTGCTGCCGGATCAGAAAGCAATTCCCCAAGCTTTTGAAGTCTTTAATACTGACGGTACGATGAAAGATCCGAAACAACAGGAGTCTGTTGAAAATCTCGGTGCTAAGTTGTCTAATGTGCTGTCGAAATTAATGGCATGAGGTAATAAATTCATTTTGCAGTAGGGACACAACATTGTTGTGTCCTAATCCTAGTAATTGTTGTGTCCCAATCTCAGTATCTGTGATTTTGCTGGCTGCATCAAGTGCGATCGCGTCGCAAAATTGCTATCATCATAGTTAATCGCCTGTTATTCTCACCCCCAAATTGACATGACATTCACCGGAGATCCAGACTCAGCACCTGCTTTGCCGACAGCAGAAGAAGCAGCCGTTGCCAAAACCAGCAGCCGCGCTTTAAAATCGCACTTGCAAAATCATCCGTCTGGCGAATCCCTCAAATTAATCTTAAACGAAAAAGAGGGAAAAACAATTGACATACCGGCCGCAGCATTGCCACTACTGTTAGAGATTTTGCAGCAGACAAGTAGCGGCAATACTGTTAACCTGATTCCAATTACTGAGGAACTAGATATCTGGCAGGTTGAGGCTATACTGAATGTCTCCCGCGAGTATGTATGGAAGTTGCTAGATTCTGGCGAAATTCCTTACAAAATGGTAAGTACCTGTCGCCGGATACGTTATGAAGATGTAATGAAATATAAAAAGCAGGATTATGACAAAAGAAGTAAACTGCTGGACGAACTTGTCGCAGAATCAGAAGCACTCGGTTTGTACGGCTAACTCATGGAAATTGTAAAAGTTGTCTGCGATGCTAATGTTTTGTATTCAGCCGCACTCCGCGATTTGATGATGGAATTAGCCGTTGGTGATGTGTTTGAGCCGAGGTGGACAGAAGAGATTCACGGCGAGTGGATCAGAAACGTGCTTCTGAACAATCCAAATCTCACATTAGAACAGCTTGTCAGAACTAAAAATTTGATGAATGCAAGCATTAAAAATTGTGTGGTGCAAGGTTATGAGCCAATTATACCAGAGTTGGAACTTCCAGATCCGGGAGATCGGCACGTTCTAGCAGCAGCAATTCATTCTCGTGCGGATTTTATCGTTACTTTCAATCTCAGGGATTTTCCTGCTGAGAATCTCAAACAATATAACATTGAACCGCTGCACCCAGATCGGTTGATCCTGCGCTTTCTCAACTTTAAGTTTGAAGGTGTATGCAAAGCGGCAGAAAAACAAAGAATCAGGCTCAAGAATCCGCCAAAAACGGCTGACGAGTATTTGCAAACGCTGGTAGAATTGGGACTGCCGCTGTCAGCAAGTCGGATGCGAGAATTGTGCTATCGTGATTAGTTCGATCGCCCCTTTCAAAGCATATAAGCAGTCCTGGACGCACAAACTCTGTAGGACCAGCGACACCCCATCATAACTCTACAGGCTGATAAACCCACTGCTAACTTTGTTTGGAAGCATTGATTTGATATGATGTCAAAAATATAACTCACTAAGCCAGAGCGAGAACCAATCGTGAAAGTCAAGCGTCTAAAAATGAACTCATTCCGAGGCTTCAGCGATTTGACCCTGGAGTTTGATACAGATGAGCCGACTGTGTTCATCGGTATCAACGGTGTGGGGAAGTCCAGCATACTTGAGTGTTTGGCTATTCTTCTCTTTTGGCTGACCAAGCGAATTCAAACTTCCAATAGTAATAGACCTTTGTTCACCGAAGATGATATCAAAAACGGATGCAAAGAAACTCACAACGAAATTACAATTTCAATTAATGACTGGCCGGAAGTGGTATGGTCTTTAACCAAGGTCAGGAAAGGGCGAAGCAAGGATACTAGCAGCAACCTTGGGGACTTAAAAAGAGTTGTCGATCACATACACAGTCAGTTAGATACTAATTCTTACGCAGCATTGCCTCTGGCTGTTTACTACCCAACTAACCGTGCTGTACTTGATATTCTTTTGAAGATTAGGACGAAACATTCGTTTGAGCCGATAATTGCTTATGACGAGGTTCTGACGGGAGGGCAGATCGATTTTCGGCGCTTTTTTGAATGGTTTAGAGATCGGGAAGATTTAGAAAACGAAGTACGACTAAATGATTCCGATCAGTATCGCGATCGCGAACTAAAAGCAGTCAGAGATGCGATCGCTAACTTACTAGACGGCTGGTCAAATTTACGGGTTAGGCGATCGCCTTTGCGAATGACTGTAAACAAAGAAGGCGAGGAACTGATCGTCAATCAACTATCCGATGGTGAAAAATGCTTGTTAGCACTAGCAGGAGATTTAGCAAGACGTTTGGCGATCGCAAATCCGAATCCAGATTGCAATCCGCTTGAGGGTTCCGGCGTTGTTTTGATTGACGAGATTGAGCTCCACTTGCACCCAAAATGGCAACGGGCGATTATTCCGAATCTGAAAAAAACATTTCCAAATTGCCAGTTTATAATTACGACTCATTCGCCACAGGTAATCAGCGATCTCAAATGGGTTCATCTTTTGAGGTCAACATCTGAAGGAATTGCGATCGAGCGAGTACCATCCTTTGGGAAAGATAGCAATCGGATTCTAGAAACGCTTATGGGAACTCCCGAACGTCCGCAGGAAATTAAGGAAGATTTACGTGAATTGTTTCGCTTGATAGACAAAGGCGAACTCGGAAAGGCCCGGCAATTTCGCCAAGAATTAGCACACAGAATGGGAGAAGAAGATCCTGAATTTGTGAGAGCAGATTGGCTAATTCAACGCAAGGAAATTCTCAATAAATGAAATATATTCAAAAGGGTAAGGAACCTCAAACTTTTTCCCACTGGAAGGCTACACAGAAGTCTCTCGGTGTCAACTATGATTACGAATGTCTTCTCAACCCTGAAAAAAGATCGGTACAGAGTTCTTTGCTCAGCGAACAAGGCTATATTTGCTGCTACTGCTGTATGAGAGTTGAGCAAAGCAATAGCCATATTGAACATCTAGACCCTCAGAGCAAGACTGATGCAGAATTATCTGTTGAGTACACAAATATGCTAGCTTCTTGTGGCAGAGATCCAAATTGGCCTGAATATTGTGGCAATAAGAAGCAGAATCTTGCGATCGGGGTTTCGCCACTACAAGCAAACTGTGAAGAATTTTTTAGTTACTCTAGCAGTGGTGAGATACTGCCAACTACAAATAATTTAGCTCATCCAAAAGACGCTCAAACAACAATTGAAGTTTTGGGACTCAACCATTATGACTTAACCCAGGGACGAATTCAAGCACTTGAAGCATTGCAAGGAATCATGACACAGGAAGAGGCAGAATTATTAGCTCGAGTTTGTCAACAAATGAATGCACAAGGGAGATACCAGCCTTTTTGTAATGCGGTTTTGTATTTTCTAAAAAATTATTTTGGTGTTTCTGAAGTTTAATGTTACCCAAAGATTGTGCGATCAACAATCAGACTTAATACAAATTTTACTCCACCGCATCACCCGATCGACCTAAAAGAAAACCACCCCATCGCACATTGGCAGAAATAGACCACAGCAAGCATACTTAAGTCATCGGTCATCGGTCGGTTATATTTGATAAAAACCGCACGGCAGGCGTGGGAGACTCCTCCATCACAACTACCATGCGGTTTTATTTGACTAATAGTCCGATTCACGTTCTGGATAGCTTCGTTTCACGTCAATCACCCATTTTTTTCTTCTTCCAAGCCTCAACAAACGGCAAAAACACCGACACCAACTCCTGCCGATTCATCACCAAAGTCGGATAAGAAACCCTCCCATAATTCTTCCCCACTTCCAGCGGAAAAATCGCCTGCGACTCCAGCGGCAGCCAAACCGCACCCGCAGCCTTCACAATTACCCAACTCCCCGCAATATCCCAAATTTTTGGAGTCGCTTCCACGCCTCCCATAGCCACACCAGAAGCCACAGTTAAAAAATTGTAACTAGCCATACCCAACATCCGAATTTTACTCGGAAGATGAGGCCCGATGCCCACACTGCGCGAACACAAATTAAAAATATGATTTCCGCTCATTTTATCAGCAGTCGGGCGAATCGGGCGATCGTTCAAAAACGCACCTTGAGGCATATTTGTCAATACATTGTCGCCCGCAGAATCCTCTGCATAAAAACCGTGAAAAGACTGATTCAGTAGCGGCAAATGCACGCAGCCAAAAACTGGAGTTCCGCGATACAATAAACCCAAAGAAATACCCCAAATCGGAATTCCCCGAGCAAAATTAGTGGTAGCATCGAGAGGATCGACAACCCAACACCATTCAGTATCGGGGAAAACGTGTTCTCCTTCCTCGCTCAAAATCCCGTGACTGGGAAAGGTAGATGCGATCGCACTTCTAATCTCCGCATCCGCCCAATTATCAGACTGCGTAACCAAAGTACCGTCATCCTTTTCATCCGCTTGTGCAGAACCGAAATCTTTCAAAAACTGCTGTCCAACTGTCTTGACAGTAGTCTGAGAAAAGCTTAAAATAGAATCCCAAAAATTAGTCATTAGTTATTGGTTATTGGTTATTAGTTATTGGTTATTGGTTATTGGTTATTGCAATAACAACTGCCAACTACCAACTGCCAAACCTTAGTCTAGTTCATTTCCAAGAATAGTTGCGATCGCACTTTTAGCATTACTCTGAAACTCCCCAACATCGACCCTACCCAACAGCCAAACAGCCAGAATCATACCCGCCGCCGGCACAGCAAACACTAACCCGTAAGCCAGCATCGGCACCCCAAACAAACTCCTGCCAAAATCCAAAATAGCACCGCCGCTAACCGTCGCCACACCCCTCGCCATCGATTGCGACAAACCCCAAGCGCCAATAAAAGTCCCTGCAGTTTCCGCCGCAGTCAAATCCAACATCAAACTTAGGGCACCCGTCGTCGTAATTCCCGAAGCTAGCCCGAACAACATTAAAGCCGACTTAAACAAAATCGGATTACCAGTAAATCCCGATGCAACAATTAAACTAAAACAACCAGCCACCGACAAACAGCCCAACCTAATCGTATTTTGCTTGCCAATTCGCGGCACAATTAAAAAACCAGTGGCACTCAAACCCAACAGCACGCCAGTACCATAAACAGCATTCAACCGCGTAGTTTCCGAAATCGGCATTTTAAAAATTTCCCCGCCGTAAGGTTCCAAAACCGCATCCTGCATAAACAAACTAATTGTCATCACCAACAGGAAAGTAAAAAATAAACCAGTTTGGCGGCTAGCAGTCAAAATCCGCAGAGCTCTTCCCAGAGTAATTTTATCTTCTCGATTCACTGCGGTCGATCGCAATCCATAACGCGAATACTTTTTTTCAACCCCAAAAGTCGCAATCCCCACCAACAGCAAAACCACCGCCGGCACCTTCACAAACAAACCATTAATCGAAGCCCGCAGCACTTCGCGCGGCACATCCCCGTCAATCTGTTTCAGCAAACCGCTGCTGACAATCGCCCCGATAATAATACCAACCATCAGCATCGACCACACAACACCCACCAACTTCGATCGATCTTCCTCATCCGAAACATCCACCAATAAAGCAGCAAAAGGAGTCGAACTCGAACAAATAGCAATACCGTAAAGTGCAAAAACCAAACCCAACAAACCCACCCAACCGTAAGTAGGAGTCGTCCATCCCACAGCGTCTAAACTGTCGCCCAAGCGCCACATCACCTGCACCGCCAAAAAAGCCGAAATCACAAACAAAACGCTTCCCACCCAGACATAACCCGTGCGGTGATGCCCAAACAAAGGCTTAGCATCAGACATTTGCCCGAACCACACCCTAGCGGGCGCGACAAACTGGTGCATCGCCAGAGTACCGGCCACCACAGTAGCCGGAATCGCCAACTCCTTAATCATGACGCGATTGAGCACCCCCAGCGTCAAAATTGACATCATGCCCAGCCCCATCTGAAACAAACCCAGCCGGAACATAGTCAGCAGGTTAACTCTCTTGATAGCAGGAGTCGCGGAATCTGTTAATCTTAAATCTGGCAAACGGTCGATCGACATAACTATTCAAATAAACACAGCATGACTCATTCATAGTAACTGACAGACTCGCCACCAGCCGCCATTCCTCCCCCAGCTAGAAGCTCAAAAGCGATTATTCATATAAAAATAATAGACAATAAAGAATTGTGGATTTACCAACCGTGACAACAATTACCTTGGGACAAAATGGCCCAGCCGTCATTCCCCTCTGCGTCGGAACTTGGGCTTGGGGCGACAAACTATTTTGGAATTACGGCAGCAACTACGGCCCCGCCGAAGTAGAAGCAGCATTCAAAACATCCCTCGATGCCGGAGTCAACTTTTTTGATACAGCCGAAGTCTACGGTAACGGCTTATCAGAAGAATTGCTGGGGCAGTTTATCAAAAAAACCAGCCAACCCGTGCAAATAGCCACCAAATTCGGCCCCGTACCTTGGCGGATTACCGGAAAATCAGTTTCAGAAGCCTTAAGTGCCAGCTTAAAACGCTTGCAAGTAGAACAAATAGCCCTCTATCAAGTACATTGGCCTTTCGCTTTTTTACTGAGTCAAGAAACCCTGATGAACGCCTTAGCAGACGAAGTAAAACAAGGCAGAATTCAAGCAGTAGGAGTCAGCAACTATTCAGAAGAACAGATGCGCGAAGCCCACAAAATATTAGCAGCCAGAGGCGTTCCCCTAGCAACAAATCAAGTCCGTTACTCCTTGCTGTCGCGGCAAGTAGAAAAACAAGGAATTGTGAGTGCCGCCTCGGAATTGGGAGTCACAATTTTAGCCTACAGCCCCTTAGCCCAAGGATTGCTCACGGGCAAATACACCGCCCAAGAACAGCCTACAGGAGCCCGCAAAATGGACTCCCGGTTCAGCAAAGCAGGCATTGAAAAAATCGAATTAGTCATGTCCACTCTGCGAAAAATGGGCAAAAAGCGCGATCGAACTCCCGGACAAGTAGCTCTCAACTGGTTAATCGCCCAAAACGGAGTAATCCCAATTCCGGGCGCCAAAACAGCAAAACAAGCCGAAGAAAATGCAGGCGCTTTAGGCTGGACTTTAAGCCAAGATGAAGTCAATCAACTAGAACTAATGACACGTCCCTGGCTAGAATAGATTAATTAACAATTAACAGTTAACTGGTTCCCCGGCTCTGCCTGGGAACCGATGTCTAGAGGCTCTGCCTCGCTATCTTGCTTTCATAAAAATTGGAGGCAGAGCCTCCGGATATGCGTTACTAGGCAGAGCCTAGTAACGAGTAGTTCTTCCTTCTTCCTTCTTCCTTCTTCCTTCGATTATGAAAATATTAACTGATTGGGGTTTCACGCGCGAAGGCTGGCGCAACAACAGCCACGGCGAATATTTAGTTTTGCTGCAAGGAATATTGCTTGCAGTATTTATTATTTTACCAGTTTATCAATTACCAGGATTTAAAATCGAATCAACTCTACTACTTAATCTGAGCTGGATTGTAGTAATTATCCTCAGCTTAAGCGGATTAATTTTCATTATCAAAGGACTCATAGACTTAGGAAAAAACCTCACACCCTTACCCTATCCCAGAGAAAACGGAGAATTAGTTCAAACAGGCATTTATGGAATCATCCGGCATCCTTTATATAGCGGCTTAATTTTCGCAGCCCTCGCGCGGACAATTTTTCAATTCAGCTTATCCCATTTGATAGCAACGGCAATTTTACTTGTATTTTTTGACATCAAAGCCAACCGCGAAGAAACCTGGCTGACTGAGAAATATCCCGACTATTCAGACTACCGCCAGCGAGTCAAAAAACTTATTCCCGGAATTTATTAGTATTAACAGATTGAGATCAATTCTAGTGGGTGCTAAAATAGCGTAATTAATTATAAATTTCAACAGCCATGCTACCTTTAAATATAAAATTGTTAAAAACAGCATTCCCCTTCGCAGCTTTATCATTATTGCTCAGCAGCCATTCTGCCAGCACAAACCCTTCTCAAGCATCTAAAAATCTCTTTTACTTTACAGAATCTGAGACAAATACCTTACCTACAAAACAAAAACCAAATTTAGTCGTAACCGATGTCAATAGCGAAAAAGCTGCAATTGAATCAGTTGTCGTATTAAATCTGAAAGCTTTGAATGAAGAAAATATAGAAGCTTATATGGCGACAATAGATTCAAACTCTCCTGGGTTTGAACTAACAAAAAATGCGATCGCGCAAAGTTTTGCGATCTACGATTTAAATTATGTAATGAACAAATTTGATGTGGCAACCATCACAGACAATACAGCCATAGTTAAAGTAGAGCAAACGACAACAAAAATTAAAGGCCCGCAGTTCAGAAATAATAGAATGGTGTTAATGCACCAATTCAACAAATCTAATGGACAGTGGAAAATGTTTAGCTCCCAAATTCAGAAAGTTGAGTATTTAAACTCCCTGTAGGAACACGGCAGTGCCATTTCCCTACACTTCACTGACGTACGAGAAGGGTAAACTGCAATTATCTAGATCGGGCAGAGCAGAATTAAAAACGACGACTAATGATATTAATTCCGGCGGCGCCGGAATGACAAGCGAGGAGACGGCAGTGCCGTGTCCCTACCGCGATCAATTGTAGGGAGACGGCAGTGCCGTCTCCTCCGTCTCCTCTATTTATATCATTCCGATGCAAATGGATTTTATATGACTGATGACTTCTTGCTTTCATTCATGCCTGGTACCGTCAGGCATAACAGCACCCTGTAACTTCGCCCCTGCCAAATTAGTATCCAACAGCAAAGCATTCCTCAAATTAGCACCCTTTAAATTAGCATTTTCCAGATTCGCCATCCACAGATTTGCCCCCTCCAGATTTGCCCCCTCCAAGTCAGCATCGACCAAAAAAATACCTTTCATAAAAGCACCTTTTAAATTAGCATTTTTCAAATTCCCGCCTCCCAAATAAGCATCCTCCAGCCAAGCACTTTCTAGATTAGTTCCTTCCAGATTCGCCCCGATTAAATTGCTGCTTATCAAATAAACACCAGCCAAATTTGCCTTTTTCAAATTAGCATTGACCAAATTGGCGCTCCACAAATTAGCATGGGCGAGGTTGACTTTTTCTAAATTGACACCTTCTAGAAAAACACCGCTCAAATTAGCCTCTGAGAGATTGCACTCGCGACATTCTCTCGCTGCAAGCAAATGTTTTACTTGATACTGGACTGACGAACTGTTAGCTGCAATAATCATATAAATTGTAGCTACTAAGGCGATAAGGCTGAAAGTTAGTAGCCCGATCGCACTTACAGCTTTTCTCGATTTTATTCCTCTGAAAATCTCATAACAGCGCATAAAAAGATTGGATAATTGCTCGCATTTACAATCTCAAGTCTCAAATCTCAAATCTCAAATCCCCTCGCTGCGTAAATATACTCATTCAACATTCTTGCTAAATTCCAGAAAGATTAAATGTAACTTGGCATACAAACTCCAACCTCAAATTTGCCGATCCTCAGTTAAGTTCGTTCCCAGCTTAGCCTCCAGCCCAAAAAATCCGCCCTAAAATACGCCTTAATTAACTTGTCAATTCCCCTAAAATCACTCAAAATTAAAATAAGAAATAAAATGTAATATTTATCTAACTTCTCACAGAAGAATTAACCGCTAAATGAGAGCCACCCATCCTGTGGATCTGCCACCATCCGCGCCAACCGCAGCAACTCCCCAAGCCTCCCGCCTAAGCCCGCTATTTAACCGCCTGCATCCGAGTCCCGAAACCCTCCTACTCATCCTCTCCCTAGTCATCGGGGGAGTTACGGGCGCAGGCGTCGTCACCTTTCACTATCTGATCAACTTGATCCACAGCCTGATGCTGGAAGACTTCATGGGGGCGATCGCCTCTAAAGGCTCTTGGACACTAGCGTGCATTCCCACCCTCGGCGGAGTCATCATCGGGCTGATGCGCTGGCGGTTTCGGGACTTTGGCCCAAATATGTCCTCCTTAATTGCAGCCACCCGGGGACTACAAGAACTTTCCCCGCTCAAACCGATCACCAAAATGGTGGCGGCCTCAGTTTCCCTCGGTACCGGTGCTTCCCTGGGCCCGGAAGCCCCCAGCGTCGAAATCGGCGCCAATTTTGGGATGTTGCTCGCTCAAGTCTTGCAGCTATCCCCAGAAAGGCAACACTTACTCCTCGGCGCGGGAGCAGCAGCAGGCTTATCTGCCGGGTTTAACGCTCCCATCGCCGGAGTATTCTTTGCCTTAGAAGTCGTGCTTGGCAGCACCTTTGCCACTTCGTCAGTCAGCGTTCTCTTGCTATCAGCCGTCGTTTCAGCGCTGATCGCTCAAATTTGTTTGGGAGCTCAGCCGGCCTTTGCTTTGCCAGTCTACGATGTCCGCAGCCCCTGGGAATTGCCTTTTTATATGGGATTGGGGCTTTTGGCTAGCGGAGTTTCCCTAGCTTATACAGAAGCAATTCAATTAGCCGATCGATGTTTTCAAGGAAAAGTCCGAGGATTTGCATGGCTCGGACGACTGCCCAGACCGGTTCATCCGATCATCGGCGGCGCCTGCGTCGGCTTAGTGGCTCTGAAATTGCCTCAAGTTTTGGGTGTCGGCTACGAAACAGTCCAAGCAATGCTCCAAGATGTCAAGTTTTCTTTGCCTTTGCTGCTGCTTCTGCTGTTCGTCAAACTAGCGATGACAGCAATCAGCCTCGGTAGCGGTTTAGTGGGCGGTATCTTCGCTCCGGCGATGTTTTTAGGAGCTTCCCTGGGTTCGGCTTACGGCATCTTTTTGGGAATGGTGCCGGCTTTGGGAGAACACGTTGCCGGCCCTCCCGCTTACGCAATGGTAGGAATGGCCGCTGTGCTCGCCGGTAGCGCCAGAGCACCGCTGACAGCAATTTTGTTGATGTTTGAATTGACTAGAGATTACCGGATTGTGTTGCCTTTGATGGCGGCGGTTGGATTGAGCGTTTGGCTGGTGGAGTGCGTCAACCGTCGATCGACCGCCCACAGTCTCAACCTTCAGCAAATGGGCGTAGATGTGGCTGTCAACGAGCCGATCGCAGCTAGGGAACAGTTGCAGGATTGGGAAGATGCTTTGGGCGATCGGATTGTCACAGAGTTGATTTCTTGTCAACTGCCGATCGATGACGAACAAAGGGACGATGAGCCCGTGCTGGCGATCGGCAATGCACATTTGCCTGAAAATATCAAGCCATTACCTGAAACAAAATCAGCCGTTTGACGGATCTCAAATCTCACCCCGATAACCTTAAAGCTAAATCCGACAACCATGATATTCATCAACCCGAAAACCGATTACGCCTTCAAAAAAATCTTCGGCTCCTCACAAAGCAAAGAGATTCTAATTAGCTTTCTCAACGCCTTAATTTATGAAGGAAATTCCACCATCGAAGACTTAGAAATAATCAACCCAAATCTGCCACCAAAAATTGAAGGATTAAAAGATAGTTATCTCGATGTAAAAGCCCAACTGATCGACGGGACTTTAGTGATCATTGAAATGCAAGTGCTCAACGTCCAGTCTTTTGGGAAAAGAGTTTTTTACAATGCAGCAAAGACTTATGCCTTTCAACTGGAAGCAGCCCAAGGATATCGACTATTGAAGCCAGTAATTGCTTTGACAATTACTGACTTTGAAATGTTTCCTGACAGTGAAGAATTTATTTCAAGATTTGTGTTAAAAGAAGTCAATAAAAACTTTACTTATCCCGAAAACGAGCTAGATTTAGTGTTTGTAGAGTTGCCGAAGTTTATCAAAGGAGAGGAGGAACTTGAAACCCTCGCAGATAAATGGATTTATTTCATGAAAAATGCCAGAACTCTGACATCGGTTCCAGAAACAATGGATAGCATACCAGAAATACATGAAGCTTTTAATATTGCGAGTCAAGCCAAGTTAAGTCGTGAAGAAGTCGCAGATTTGGACAAAAGAGAACAGTTTATTTATGACCAACAGGGGGCAATTATTAAGGCGGTTAACGAAGGTATAGAACAAGGCATAGAACAAGGCATAGAACAAGGAAAGCGATTCGAGAAGCTGGCGATCGCCCGACAACTACTCTCCCAGCTAGATAATGCTGCGATCGCCCAAGTTACGGGGCTTAGCGTTGAGGAGGTGCAAAATTTGCGGGGAGATTCATAGTTTAAAGTAATTAGGCACAGGGAGTGGATTTGTAATGTCACTAGACTATCCTGAATATGAAAAATTACGCAAGCAAAGTTGGTTCTTGGGATTGCTTTGGCGTATAGGTGACTTGGGATACTATCTTGGGCTATTTGGCGCATTAGGATCGCCATTAATGATGATTTACAGTCTACTCACAAGTCAAAAAGGTCATTTGCCCTGGCACACAGCCTTATTGGCTGGATTTCTGTCTACAGCATTCTGGGCTTGCATCTTTTTGGCTTCCGCACAGCTTAAAAATTTTGCGTTCAAAAAAGGAGACGCTTTAAAGAATAAACGTTATCGATGAAGCCGACGGCATGAATATCTTGGTGCTGGGTTTGAGGTTACTTGGCACGATTTATCGCCCACCGTCAACCCTTCAACATCGCAGACAGTGGCGCTACCCTCAAATTTCGTTTAAAATAATCAAAAATTATCAACAAGCCCAGAGGCGCTTAGGTGACTTCTAACGAGGCAACTGCACAAAACGAAAGTCAGAAAATGCCAGGAAAAGCCCCCTTGGGTTCTAGCTACTACGGCCTGTTAGGACTGCATCCTTCCGCATCGTCGATCGACATTAGGCGATCGTACCGCGAACTCAGCAAACTCTATCATCCCGATACCACCGACTTGCCAACCGCAATCGCTACCGCCAAATTTCAGCAGCTCAACAACGCCTACGCCACCCTCAGCAACCCAGAACGTCGCCTCGCCTATGACCTCAAAATAGGCTATTCTCGCATGAATGTGATTCAGCAGCCCCCTGGCTTCAACACTCCGGTTTCCCAATCGCGGGCAAAAAATTTCAACTCGGCTTACCTCGATCCCACGGATCGACCCCTTTCCCCCGGAGAAATATTCGCCCTGTTTATGATGGGATCTACCTTAGTCGGATGTTTGATGCTAGCAATCGCGATCGGTCTAATTCGTGGCAATTGACAACTAAAAGTTCTAAATTAAAGATTAACCACAGTTTTCCCAATTCCCAATTCCCAATTCCCAATTCCCAATTCCTCATGACACTTCCCTCCGCTGACACCCCTTTGTACAACCATCCGCTCCCAGAAATCGAGCAGTGGCTAATCAGCCGCGGCTGCCAGCAAGACCGGGGAGAACTCCACTGCTGGCAGATCGATCGACCTACCTGGAAAGCACAACTATCCCTCGATATCGACCAAGTAACCGTTCGCTACATCGATGGCGGAGCAGACGGCCAAGACATTCAGCGAGCATTCAAATACTCCCTGTCGCGTCAGGATATTGAAGCTGCTGTTTTCTCAGGGCCATGATCTGATTTTGGATTTTGGATTTTAGATTAATGGATTAATGGATTATTGATGAATGTACAAAAAAGTCGGCATTTTTCTCTGTATTCCCCATTCCCCGATCGCAAATCGCAAATCTAAAATCTAAAATCGTTAGACTTTTCCAAATCGGCGGCTGCGCTGCTGATAAGTAGACAAAGCGCGGTGAAACTCCGATCGATCAAAATCCGGCCACAGCGTTTCAGTAATGTAAATTTCCGAATAAGCCATTTGCCAAAGCAGAAAATTGCTCAACCGCATTTCCCCACTTGTCCGAATCAATAAATCCGGATCGCAAACATCAGCAGTATACAGATAGCGTTTAAATAAAACTTCATCAATCTCCTCCGGCTGCAACTTGCCTTCCTGCACCTGAGTCGCGATCGCCCGACAAGCCTGTACAATTTCTTGACGCCCCCCGTAATTCGTCGCCACCCGAAACAGAATCCCTTGATTGTGCTGAGTTGCTACCACAGAACGCTCGATTTCCGCCTGCAAAGACTTCGGCAAAGCCTGCAAATCCCCCATAAATTGAATTTGCACATCCTCGTCCACCATCTCCCGCAATTCTTGCCGCAGCTTGCCCTCAAACAAACTCATCAAAAAATCCACCTCCCCGGCCGGCCGCCCCCAATTCTCCGTCGAAAAAGCATAGGCCGTTAAAGCTGGAATCCCCCAATCTTTGCAGCAGCGCAGCAGTTCTTTGAGAGCGCTAGCTCCTCGGCGATGCCCCGCAATCCGTGGCAACCCCTTATTCTTAGCCCAGCGCCCGTTCCCGTCCATAATCACTGCTATATGCTTAGGCAGTAGTTCTTGTTGCAGATCAGAAGGCAACTTTTGCAAGCAAATTCCTTGACTCATGGTTTTTCCCGATTACCCGATCGGCGCATTATCCGCTTTAACAATGTCACTCCTTTCAATCCTATCTGCCGTCCGAGATTGCCGATCGGAATTGGAGCGACAGCTCTTTCTCCCTCCGACGGAAACAGCTTTGCTTCCAGCAATTCCTTAAGTTTGCTGCTAGTCAAAGGTCGATTTAAAGTTCCCATCTGTGCCAGAGAAATAGAACCCGTTTCCTCCGACACCACCACGCACACGCAAGCTTGCACCCGTTCGGTGATGCCCATCGCCGCCCGGTGGCGGGTTCCCAACTGGCGAGACGCGCTGCGATCGGACAGAGGCAAAATTACCCCCGCCGACACGATCCGCGAAGCTCGAATCAAAACAGCCCCATCATGGAGCAGAGTTTGTGGTTGAAAAATAGTCTGCAACAATTCCTTAGAGACTTCAGCATTTAGCTTCACTCCCGGAACAGAAAAATCCCGATCGTCGATCGGAGAATCAGTTTCTACAATTAGTAAAGCGCCCGTGCGGTTTTGCGAAAGTTCTTTTACTGCGTCCACAATTTCATCTATTACGCTGTCCGGTGCAGGAGTTGGTCGGCGATCCCGTCCAAACAATTGTATAATTTCCCCCCGACCCAATTGTTCCAGAAATCGGCGAAACTCCGACTGCAATATTACCGCCATCGCCACAGCCGAACCAGTCACCAAGCTGTTGAGGGCAACGTGCAACAGCCTCAATCCAGCCCAGTTGCTCACCGCCGCCGCCAGCATTAAAATAATAAATCCCCGTACCATCCATAGCGTCCGGCGCTCCCCGACAATGACGAGCACCAAATACGCAAGGGCAAATACCAGTCCAATATCGATCCCTTGAATCAATAAAGACTGAACGAGGCCAAAGTCATAGCCAGATTGTTGATTGTTCATGGTTCATCGAACCCTACCGCCTGTGAACCGCGAACCGTGATGCACTCGAACCCATGAACCATGAACAGTTGTGATAAGGAATATGCAGAAATTCCCCGCGTTTTTAGACCGGGGATTGTCAATCAAATCGCGTGACTGAACAAGCCAAAAGTTAAAAGTCAAAAAGAAATCATCAGTAACTAAACATGAATTGTCTTTCTTTTAACTTTTAACCTTTAATTTTTTACTTTTGAGCTGCGAGTCTTTCGGGAAGGCGATCGAACCTTAGTAAATCCTGGTAAGTTTCCCGCTGTACGATCGTATTAACTTCCCCGTTTCTCACCAAAACCGCCGCCGGTCTGGGCACTCGGTTGTAGTTAGAAGCCATGCTGTAATTGTATGCCCCTGTAGCCGTAACCACGAGGACATCTCCCGGCTTACACTCTGGCAACTTAGCATCTTTGATCAGAATATCCCCTGATTCGCAGTGTTTGCCAGCAACTGTGACTGTTTCCGTTAAGGCAGCAGACATTTTGTTTGCCGCGAGAACTCGATAAACTGATTGGTAGGTAATTGGACGCGGATTGTCCGACATACCGCCATCGACTGCTAAATACGTCCGCATTCCGGGAATGACTTTTTGAGAGCCAACCGTATAAGCGGTGACGCAGGCTGTACCCACGAGCGATCGACCCGGTTCGCAAAGCAATTTAGGTAAAGGCAAATTCTGCCTCTTGCAAGCTGCTACCACTGCGGTGCAAATTGTTTGGGCCCAAGCTTGAATGCTTGGAGGATCGTCCGTTTCAGTATAGCGAATGCCTAACCCGCCGCCAATATTAATTTCATTCGCTGGCAAATCATAACTCTGTGCTTTTGTCAAGGCCTGAATTATGACTTCGGCTAAATCGTCGTGGGGTTGCAGTTCAAAAATCTGAGAGCCGATGTGAGCGTGTACTCCGACGCAAGATAGCGACGGCTGCTGGCTGATGAAACTAAAAACGTCATGGAGCGAATTGGGATCGAAGCCAAATTTACTGTCGATTTGGCCAGTTTGAATGTATTCGTGAGTGTGACATTCAATTCCCGGCGTAAACCGCACCATAACCCGTGTCGGGCCACCTGTGAAGCTGCTGACACCCAATTTTCCCAACTCTGCTAGAGTCTCCAAATCAAGCCAGTTGTCGGCTACGGTAACGCAGCCGCTTTCGACAGCTAGCTGGATTTCCTCACGGGATTTGTTGTTCCCGTGAAAGTAAATTTTGTCGGGATTTACGCCGGCTTGCAGTGCTGTGTGGATTTCTCCGGCTGATACCACATCTATCCCTAAACCTTCCGAAGCGGCGATCGCGCAAACTGCCAAACAGCTCCAAGCCTTAGAAGCATAGAGCACTTGTGATTCGCCCGGATAGTACCGTTTAAAAGCATCTCGGTACTGGCTGCTCGTCGCCCGCAGCGTTTCTTCATCTAAAATGTACAGTGGCGAGCCAAATTGCTCCACCAAAGCTGTCACCTCGCAGCCTCCTATTTCCAACCGATCGCGACTGTTAACGCTGGCTGTCAGCGGTAAAAGCTCTTGATTGGGCGATCGACTTTGCAGGGCTTCTTTAGACTCAGACAGATACTGAAGTCCAGATTCCACCCCGATAGATTGAGTTAATACCATCGCGCAATAACTATCCTTACTGTCTTTCCCAGTGTACAATTGACGGCAAGCAATTGGGTCATAAGCCCCCGGATTTATACTTTTGAGTAATTTTAAAATCTAAAATCTAAAATCTAAAATCCCCTGTGCGTTTTATAGAAATTAAACATCTCGCCCCAGAACACCTGCCTGACGCCGTAGAGCTCGATCGACTTTGTTTTGGGGGACTCTGGGCGATCGAAGGCTACAGATGCGAGTTAGACAATCCTAACAGCGATTTATTAGGTTTATGGATATGGGAAACTAAGGACTGTGAATCAGGTCAAAATCGATCGGGCACGGGGACACCACCTCCAGAGATTCGGGCGGGCACGGAGGCACCGCCCCTACAAAACCGGGCGGGCACGGGGGCACCGCCCCTACTCATCGGTATTGGTTGTTTGTGGGCAATTTTAGAAGAAGCTCACATTATCATGCTGGCAATTCATCCTCAGTTTCAACGTCAAGGTTTGGGACAAGCTCTACTTTGGGCTTTGCTAAAATCGGCTTGCGACAGACAATTAGAGCGATCGACTTTGGAAGTGCGGGACTCGAATTTAGCCGCAGTTTCCCTGTACAAAAAATTTGGTTTTAAAGAGGCGGGACGGCGCAAACGATATTACGAAGACACCGGAGAAGATGCTCTGGTTATGTGGCGCAGCGGCCTGGAAAAACCGGAATTTCAGCGATATTTGGCGGCCCTGAAAGTGCAGATGTGCGATCGGCTGCATAAGAAAAAGTGGCATTGGGCGATCGATAGTTTTGAATTGTGAGCGAACATCTAGTGTATCTGATGAGCGCTCAATTCAAAATAAGTGATTTAAACGCTCAAAAGATGATCTGTTGCTATGATAGTTTCAGTTCAATTGTCATCTTCATCTCCCAAAGCACCGCTTGCGCCACGCAGGTGGCGCAAGCTAACAGCATTACTCTTGCATACCTGCATAGAGTAGTCGTACAAATAAGCGGACGCCATCATCATTCTTCAAAGTTGCATATGATGGAGCTTCGCTGTTACCGATCGCACGCAAATCTGACAGCAATTCTGGATGGAACTGGCAAGTAAAAGAACGTCGAATTTTTTTGGTTTCAAAGTCTTTGTAGTTAATGCACGTAGCCGAACATTCTGTAACTATTTCGCCATTAGCTGCTGTCGAACAAAGAATTTCCACGGAATCAGGCAGTTGTATCAGCCATGACAGAGGACTTCCAGCTATCAGATGCCGATAAGGAACAATGGCGTCATGAATAGTCCGGTAAGCCCAGTTAGCAAACAGTACGGCTTCTTCGTTGACTTCATCTGAGTGAAACATCGAAATTGATACTTCATGCTCGTATTGAATCGTTGTGTCAATCACACCTTCATGTGCATCTGCTGTTACAGAGTGGGCATGGATGAGTTCCCAAGGAATATCTAAGGCATCGCCGTCTGGAGACTGATAGGGCAACAACACGCGATCGCCAACTTCCTTGGATTCATTGCGCGTCACCGCAAAATGCCGATCGTTCCAGCCCTGGGCAACAAGGCGCCCATCACGTTTTTTAACTTGAAGAGTCTTACCTATTGCTTCGATGCGCCCTGCAACCTCTTGCAACGATCTCAGAGCAATACCTGAGCGATCCCCATCTAAAGATATTATTCCCAGGACTTCTTTGACTGCACGACGAATCAGTCGTATGTGACCTTCAGCAGCCAGTTGGTGGCCTACACAGATGAATATTGCCGGGGCACTGGTGGGCGATCGCGAAATCAGCAATTTTTCCACTAATGCAAACATATCCTCTCGCGGACAGGCTGGACTTGTCCAAGTCGATTCATCGTATGTCGATGGATCGCCTCCTTCCACTACTACGGCATAACCGCAGGTAATTGCCGGAACAATTATTTCTGGATCGATTATTCCCGTTGACCAAACTGGCAATAATACTGAGTCGATGTCGGCAACTTTTTGAGCAATGTAGGCAACGTTTTTGGAAGCCCGAACATCTTCTCCGAGAGTGTTAACGCCTACGTGTTCCCAGGGTTCGATAATGGTTATACAGTTGCGTAACAAATTGGGATGTTTGAGCAGAAACTCCACATCTTCCCGTGAATTTATGACTTTCTCTAGAGGCTGGGCGTGTCCCCATTCAAAAATGCCATCTTCAGCAAATAATTCTTTTTCTCCCGGTGGATTTAGAGAATTTCTATCTGCCAAGAAATACCCTAACAAAATATGTGCTGATTCAAAATCTAACCTACCTTCATGCAAGTAGCCCGGAGTTAATCGCCAGTCGGCTGTGGTGGTTTGATTTTTGCTCAATTTTACAGATTCAACCATGTTGATTTTACCTCTAGTATTGGTTCAGTGAACGAACCTGACGGTCAGCGGAGTACCGCTAGACCGCAGGCTTCTATTTCCTTTTTTGCAAAGGCTTTTTTGAGTGACGGAGTTCCCCCGCCACTTTCGTAACTCAGACCAATTTTTCTAATAAGTTTGGCTGAATTTTCATCTCGATCCAAAGATTCGCCGCACTGACAAGAATGCCACCTTTGGGACAACTCTTTCGGTACTTTATTGAGACAATTCCAACAGTGCTGAGAAGTCCCCTTCGGAGCGACGAACAAAACATTTTTACCTAATTTCCAGGCAACATACTTGAGGACATTGGCAAATTGACCGTGAGCAGCATCAAGCATTGACTTGTTCAAGCCACTTTTAGCCGATTGACCGTTTGGCAAATAAACCAAATTACCATTGTCAAGCTCAGTTTTAGTCTTGGCACGTCTTGTCAAATTCTTGACACTCAAATCTTCAACCACCAAAACATCACACTTGCTAAACAGCTCCTGTGCTGTTTTGAATTGAAAATCAAGTCTCGCCCTTGCCACAAATTGATGCAGCCTAGAAATCTTACCCTTGATGGCTTGCCAGGGCTTAGAACCCTTAACTCTAGCAGCCAGCTTTGCTTGAAGCCTTGCCAATTTCTCGGCAGATTTCCTCAAGAATCTAGGGTTCTCGACTCTTTCACCATTAGAAAGGTAAATGTAATTAGTAATTCCTAAGTCAATACCAAGAGTGCTTTCATCGGTTGGTTGAATTTCTGCAACCGTTACGGGAACCGTTTTGTCTTCTAGCGTCAAGGCAATGTACCACCCGTCTGCTTCTCTAATAACTGTCCCTGTCTTAACCTTGAATCCTGTTGGTATTGGGCGATGGAAAACTATCGGTACTTGACCTATTTTGGCAAGGTTAATACAAATCCTATTTTGCTCATCCTTGATAATATCTAAATTATCTAACTGAGGATAGGTGAAAGATTTGTAGTAATGGAATCCCTTGAATTTAGGTTTGCCTCTGCGATTGCCGTTTTTATCGGGCGTGGTGAAATTTGAAAAGGAAGTTTCTACTCGGTTAACTACATCCTGCAAAACCTGAGAATTCAAAGCTTTGTAGTCAGGGAATAGATTCTTAGTGTTTTTTAGATCGGCTAACTGGATAGTTTGCCACTGCACGTAACCACCTTCAATATTTGAGAAGATATCACCTTTCCTGGTTACAGGATTGCCTGACTCATCCTTTTTTCTACCGTCCCTAGTTTGCACCCTGGTTAAGGGAATATTTTGATAAATCTTATCAACAGGAACTATGGAGGCAATCAAAGGGCAGGCGTTAACAGGTGTTCTCGTGGATTCCCACCACCTAAACCTTTCGCCGAGGCGGTAGTTGTATTGTCGGCGGCAGAGTTCTAGATGAGTCACAATCGTTACCAATTGGGCTTTTGTGGGCTTGAGGCGGTATTTGTACGTGAGTTGCATTGGAGAAACTTCCTTTTTTTTCGACCTTCCCACAGTATAATTTGTTTATTCCATAAATGGAATATTACTCATCAAAATAAACATGAAAAACGATACTTAGGAAGGATATTGAAAATCAAGATGCCCCCGAAAGCTGCTCCACGGTCGGCTATCGTCTAATTGTCGGGTTCCGTTCCTCCGACCGACGAGCCTTTCATCAAGCGCGGTAATTTATTTGGGGTACTTCGCGCAACAATTGAGATTCATCCCCTCTAAATATACTCCAGGACTTCCCGGCTGTTAGTTAACATCAAAAAGGACACTCGATTTAGTTAAATGTCGTTTTTTGAAAAATTTATAGCTTGCGATAGCAGCTCATTTTCGAGATTATTTTGAGTAGATATTTTTTCATTCTGGCTAGTCCGTAGCGATATATTGATTGCGTGTCTTCGCATCTCTATCACCTGAGCAATTTCACGCGATAAGCTAGGTTGTCGTTCGATCATTGCATTGACTGCATCTGCGTTGATAACCATCACCTCCATATCCTGTATCGCCGTAATCGATACCGGACTCGGTTCCCGACTAAACAGCGCGATTAATCCAACAAACTCACCCTGTGAAAGCTTGACCACCTCCACTTCTGGGCCTGTATCATTCAAGACGGTCATTACCGCCTCACCCGAAATAATGATGTACATAGAAAAAACCCGGTTTCCTTGCGCGATCGCGGTTTCTCCTGTGCCAAAATGCTGTATAGTTTTTCCCTTCGTCAGTTCATCTAAACTACTTTGCTCCCTAGTAACTGAGATCAAAGCAGGAATCGAAGAAAATCCTTGACTCAGCTTGCTTGCGACACTATCTATCTGGCTAGCATTCGACTCCACGGGAGATTGGTATTTGTAGTGATAGAGCGTAAGATTGTTCCGCCGTGCTGCATACCAAATCCGAGTCATAAATTCATTTTGCGCTGACTCAAGTTCTAGAAAAGCTTTTACGAAGAATTCTACTTTATAAGTAATCACAAAGTCATCGTAAGATATCGTTTGAGCATCCGGCTGAGGTTCTGCCAAGATTCCCGGAACAGACAAAGCGGTACTTAAGAGGACCTGCCTTACCACGTTAGGAGGATTGTCGTAGGAGAAGCCAACCTTAATACTTCCAAAATAAATCCGATCGGGTGCGGTGTAATTACAAATCACTTCCTTTCCCAGTATCTGATGCGGAATGATGAATACCTGGCGGTCTTCCGTCAGCAAGCGAACCGCCCGCCAGTTCATGTCAATCACCTGACCTTCAGCATCCCCCACCTTCAGCCAATCCCCGATATTAAACGGACGCTCAAATAACAGCATAATTCCCGTCAAGATGCTGCCCAATGGGTCTTGCAGTGCTAAACCCAGAACGATCGAAGTAACACCCAATGCGGTGGCAAGCCCTGCCAAATCAGCCCCCCAGACTTGCGACAGGACGATCGCCCCGCCCACCAGAATCGACACAAATCGGCAAAGATCAACCAATAGTTTGGGCATCCGTGCCCGCCAAGTGTCTGCTTCTGCCTGCTCGAACAACAATGCGTTAATCAGAGAGAGCGCCGCGTTGATCACACATATCCAAAACAGCGTTTGGATAACTTTAACCAGCGTTGTTTGCGGATCGAACTTGAAAACATCTCGAACAAAAATCATTAACGCAAAAGATGGCAAGACGAGGTTTTTCACCGCCCGCAGAGTTGACGCCAGGGGGTTTCCTTGCCGTTTTAATCGCTGAATCACCTCTCCCAGGACAATAATGAGGAGTGGAAACCCAATGCCTAAAACGATTACCCAGATTAACCCAGATTCTTGCCAATTCAAATTACCCATCTGAAAACACCTCCACGTACACACGTTCTATCTATTCCTGCGGTTTTGTTTTTCGGAGTTCCCAAGCCTTTACCGATACCTTGTCCAGTGCTTCGACAATCTCAACTGGATCGAACTCATAGACATCAACCAAGCGCTCGCGGACATATTCCGAAACCAAAATGCTTCCGGGGGGACAACACGACTTCAGTCTATGGGCAATATTGACAGTCTCGCCCCAAACGTCATACACGTAACGGCTCTTGCCCACAATACCTGAAATCAAATCCCCCGTATTGATCCCAATTCGCAGATCCAAGTTCAAGCCCCGTTCGTAATTGAAGCGACGCACGTGCGCCAGCATTTCCAAGGCACAATCGATCGCCCGTTTGTCACTATCCAGGCGAGAAACCGATAGTCCGCAGACAGCCATGTATCCATCGCCCATTGTTTTAATTTTCTCCAGTCCATGTTTGTCTGCCAAATCATCGAAGGCATCCACCAATTCATCCAGGAGAAAAACCACCTCTTGAGCACTTAATGATTCAAAGAGTTTGCTGAAGCGGTGCAGATCCGTAAAAATGATGCTGACATTGGAAAAGGGGTCAGCGATGACACCCTCTCCCTGTTTGATCCGCTTGGCAATCTGAACCGGGAGCAGCAGCTCAATCAGACCTTGGTTCTCAGTGTTTTGCAGTTCCACCTGTCGGATGTGGCTTCGCAGTGTGTAAATCTTCTCATTAAATGACCTAGCCAAGTCACTAAATTCATCTCGCGTTCCCGATACCACCATTGTCTTGCCGTCACCAGACTCCACCTGTTTCGTGCTGGCAATTAAGAGATCGATCGGTTTGACAAACAGCCTCGCCAACCACATCGCCACTAGGGTGACAACAACCAAAATCAGAGCCGCTGAAATTACTACCTCTCGTTGAAATTTGGTGATGGGAGCGAAGGCTTCAGCGATATCTATTTCTGCGGCCAGCGCCCATCGCAACCCATCGACTTCTACCGGTGCATAGGCACCCAGCACATCGCTGCCCCGATAATCCTTGTTGCGGACCAGCACGGATTTGCCCAACAATGCCTGCTTCACGCCGTCCACATTATTGACAGGCAAAAACAGAATCGTCGTGTCCATCTCGCGGATTTTTTTGACGCTTGATTCAGGTAGCCCACTCTCGGAGAGCGATTTTGTAAATTTCTCTCGATCTTCTATCAAGAATCGCGATTTCGATCGCATCTGTTCATCTTGGCCCACCAGATAAGTTTCCCCGGTGTTGCCCAATCCGTTCTCCTGCCATTTGCCGTAGCCATTAACAATGTCGCTGAGACGATTTGCTGGAATTTGGAACGCCAACACACCAATCATCTGGGAGCCATCAAAAATCGGGGAGGCAATAAAAGCAGATGGCGAATTGTAAGAATAGATATAAGGTTGAAAATCAACAATTTTGACATAAGCCGTGCTATTAAGTAAGTAGGCGCTGTAAAACGCAACCATGTAAACGATTGTAAAGTATCCAAATCCCCTAAACGTAAGTGATTTAGCCCTGTTTACATACTGTTACGTAGTTCGGTTTAATCCCGCCTACCTACTTAGATCGACGAGCATCTTTAAAAGCCTGGACAAAGTTAGTATCAGCAACCAGTCCCCCAAGTAGATTCGTGCCCAAGTCACCCTCGTTAGAAAGTAGGTAAACGACATTCCCATTCAAATCAATCAGGTATGTGTCGTCGTAACCGAAGCGTTGAGCGATGTTGGCAAACTAGGAGTTGTAGCGAGCGTTAACGCGGGTGTAGTTACTGCCGTCTTTCGGGTCATCTAGCTTGTACTTTTCACCAATGGGATAAGGATTATTGGCAATGTAGTGATACTGGAGGTAGCGGGAGGCCACATTTTTAGGTAGGAAAGTTTCCGGGAGTGGCGTGGCCTCCATCGTCTTCTTGAGCCGTGGTACAAACTCTTTGCTGTAGAACATATCGAGCTTGTCATCATAGGCCTTGGGTATTTTCACCGTAGCCAGTTCATCAAAAGCCTGCTTGAATTCCTTCATCGCATTGATGAACATATCATCATCACTAAGCGTCTGGGTGTGCTGAACCAGAAAGTTAAAATACAGCTCGATTTGCTCAGTTCTGATACTTCGTAGAGTCGTTAACTGGTTAAATACTCGTTGTTCCAGGAGCTGTTGCCCCGCTCTGGAGCAAATAAAGCTACTTGCCCCCATTGAGAAAAGGCTGACTACCAGCAGCATGACAATGAGCTTGGTACGGACACTGAATCGATGGATTTGATTAATTAATTGCATAAGCCCACTTGCAATCTGCAGGTATCAGATAGTTAACAAAAGTTGTAAGTAAGTCGATCGATCAAAATAACGGCTAAGTCCAACTCTATGTTTTCATGTTTCAGAGATCGTCGGAGTGATTGATAGAATCAGATTTAGTTGCTTTTTAGTCCCTGCAATCGCTCGCCGATCATACCAGATACTCACCCAACTGACAATACAACCGAAACTCGAAAATGATGATCTGCGATCTGGGGCAAAATTTAGATGCAAAGCCCAGCCAGCCCTCGTCTGAGAGTGCGGCGTAGATAGAATTACTGAGATTTTCACAACATCTCGTGATTTGGGAGCAAAAAATTAGTAAATTTAGGGATTTATAATACCGCGAGTCAGCTTTAATCTGTATCTCAAAATGTTGTTTTCGTTAATTGTTGCTACACACGAAAACAAACTCACTGCTGTGGGTTAAGCCTTTCAAATCAGGAATATCCAATGAACATAAAATATGGACTGACCGCTATCCTGGGAACATATTTAATATCCACATTTCCAGGAGCGACCGCTATGGCAGCCACAATAGGAGGCACAATCAAAGTCAACGTCGTCAACGTCAACGATCCCGACTTCGCGGGTCGTGTCTACACGGGTGACTTTTCCTACGACGATACACATCTGACTAAAGTCGGCGAGGAGTTCCTGGTCATGAATGATGGTGACTATCAAGCTCGACCAGGACTGCTATCTCTGAACTTTAGATTTCTGGACTTTGCTGATGGCTTAACTCCTGTTACCTATACGGCCAGTGATGATTTAAACTTCCCAGACGCTCCCGTTTTGGCTTTTGAGAACGGAATTCCCACTCAATTTGGCTTCAATGTTTTTGGGGTAAATAAGAGTGGAGTTTTGGATGGAAATAACAGATTTATGTTTGGAGATCCGGGGATATTTCAGTTCTTCTTGCGAGATGGAGCTGTTACAGGTGGGGGGCTTGTGACCTTAGACATTAACGAATCTCCTCCTGCTCCCGTACCGGAGAACGCCTCCCCCTTCGCCTCATTGTTGGCCTTTCTGGGCTTGGGTGCAGTTCACTTGTGGAGAAAGTCGAGAAAGGGAAACAATTAATCATCTTTAGCAACATAACTTGAGAGGAATGAACGATGACAGTAATAAATACTCCGTTTTTGGTCACAGGTGGCGAAACTAACAGACCACCTACGAATGCTTTTAGTCCAAGTCAGCGTCAAATCAATATTCGTGCGCCTTTGGGCATTCCCTCCGCTGACCAATGGAGCGGTCAAAAAGTATGGCTGCTGCTTCCTGGTTTCACAGCACCCAGCGATTCTTTTGATGCAACTCTGGCGACAGCCATTAAGAATGCTCACCCAGACGATGCGGTGTTAGCCCTTGACTGGACTCAAGTGAGCGGCTCCCGAGCAATTAATTCAGTAGTAGGGATCGGAATGGGAGACCTTTACAGGTCTGGTTCCTGGATTACTCCAGTGGCAAACGCAGTCCGAAACAAACTTGTTGAGTGGGGAATGCCAGCCGCAGCACTCAATATTGTTGGTCATAGTCTTGGTGCTCACCTTGCCAGCGATATTGCCGCCAGTTTCAATACCCTAGGTGGTCAAGTTGGTTCGGTTACAGCCCTTGACTCAGCATCAAATAGCGCGAGCATCGTGAGTCCATACGATAGAACTAATGGTTTCGATACTGACCTATCAAATGGATATGTAAAAAATGGAGGAATTGCAGACCCAATCGAACGTTTAGATATTGGTGCTGCGGCTTCAAGAAGTTTTAATGGCATCAGTAGTGTATCAGGAAATGAAGCTCAAGCTGGAACTGCCAGGGAATCTTTCCTGTTTGACTTCGGCCCCAATGCAGACACCACTGCTCAACACAGCCGTGTCGTGACCGCGTACACAAATTTGGTGACAACTAATGCAGGTGTCAATTCTCGTTTAGCCACCAATATTTTGGGTCTGAGTGACACGCAGGCCGATCATCAATTTCGACCAAACTTTTATAAAGGGGATTCTCCTAACTCTCTTCAAGTGCATGAAGGAGTGATTCCCGTTGATGCTCAAGATAATCCTTTGTTTCTGGTTGCTGCTAAAGCTGCTGGCGGAATCAACGATCGCTTCATCTATGGGACTAACGGAGACGACGAATTCAGATTAAGCGGGAGTTTTGCGAAATATTACAACAACAACGGTAACCATACTTATAATGTTGGTAACGGCAACGATCTGGTGTTTGGTGGCATAGGTAATGACATCATCTTCGGCGGGGCTGGAAATGACACGGTTGATGGTGGAGATGGGAATAATCAGATCTATGGTGATGACGGTAATGATATTCTCGGTGCTGGCATAGGTAATGACACCCTCTACGGCGGAGCTGGAATTGACATCATTAATGGCGGAGATGGGACTAATGACATTTATGGCGATGCGGGTAATGATTATCTGACTGGTGGAAACGGCACTAATAGGTTTTTTGGTGGTTCTGGAAACGATGTTCTACAAGGTGGTACGGGTCTAAACTTACTCAAAGGTGCAGACACCAACACGATATTGAGTGATGAGGTAGATACTTTAATTGGCAACCCTAGCGCCAGACTAAACGCATTTTATATTGGCGATCGCGCAATCAATTGGTACTCAGCCAATGGTTTGAATGATTATGCCTACATTGTTAACTTCAATCCACAAAGGGACATAATTTTGGGTGGCACCAATTATATTGAGGCGCAAAACCTCATCACTCAAACCTTTCTCTGGGCTGGAGGTGAATTGATTGCCAAGATTGAGGGTTTGTGGGCTTCGCAACTACAGTTCCCTATAAGAATATTTTAGGTTTGATATCAAATCCGGTTGCATCGGAATTAATATTACCCACAATCAGGACACGGCAGTGCCGTGTCCCTACAATTAATCGGGGTAGGGACACGGCAGTGCCGTGTCCTCGCTTATCATTCCAATGCAACCGGAAAAGAAACCGGGTTTTTTACCAAATTTTTGCGCTACAACAAGTTTTTTCGTAAAAAACCCGGTTTATGGGCCTCATGCGTAAGTCCTAATTTTTTTTAAGTTCTGACATCGATCGCCCATCTAACCAATAACTTTTGTAAAAAAACTGCCCTACACTTCGGTAACTACCACTTTTGCAGCGACATAACAGCCCAAAAGATTGTGCTAGAATCCTCAATACATAGTCGTAGGTTGGGCGCAAGCCGAGAAGAGCGATTAATTTATCACGTTTGGCTAAAGCGTGAAAGCTTGCCGAGGGATAACCGCTCCCATGCTCCCGATGAAGCAAGAAGCAAATGTATAGACTTGTCTAGTATTTGTATAGCAGAGTGTCACGCTAGAATCAGTACGAGTAGGGAAACGGTAATGCCGTGTCCAATGCACAGCAATGCCGTTTCCCTACGAGAACAAAAACGCTCCTTAAGTGCGAGCGTGACCTCAAAACGGGCATATAGCAGGTGATGGGAATAAATCATGTTTGAACGCTTCACAGAAAAAGCAATAAAAGTAATCATGCTGGCCCAGGAAGAAGCTCGTCGCCTGGGTCACAACTTCGTAGGGACAGAACAGATCCTTCTGGGTCTGATCGGAGAAGGAACCGGAGTTGCAGCCAAAGTCCTCAAATCAATGGGGGTCAACCTCAAAGATGCTCGGATTGAGGTCGAAAAAATTATCGGGCGCGGTTCGGGCTTCGTAGCAGTCGAAATTCCGTTCACCCCTCGCGCCAAGCGGGTTCTAGAACTGTCCCTCGAAGAAGCCCGCCAACTCGGACACAATTACATCGGTACTGAACACCTGCTGCTGGGTCTGATCCGCGAAGGTGAAGGAGTCGCGGCCAGAGTCTTAGAAAACCTGGGAGTAGACTTGTCGAAAGTCCGCACCCAAGTGATTCGGATGCTGGGAGAAACCGCAGAAGTCGCAGCCACTGGCGGCGGTGCTCGCACCAAAACCCCAACCCTCGATGAGTTCGGATCTAACCTGACTCAGATGGCGGTGGATGGCAAGCTTGACCCAGTAGTCGGACGCCAAAAAGAAATCGAACGGGTAATCCAAATCCTCGGTCGCCGTACCAAAAATAACCCGGTGCTCATCGGTGAACCTGGAGTTGGTAAAACCGCGATCGCCGAAGGTCTGGCCCAACGCATCGCTAACAACGACATCCCAGACATCCTCGAAGACAAGCGCGTCGTCACCCTCGACATCGGCTTGCTCGTCGCCGGTACGAAATACCGGGGGGAATTTGAAGAACGCCTCAAAAAAATCATGGACGAAATCCGCACAGCGGGTAACGTGATTTTAGTGATTGACGAAGTGCACACTTTGATCGGTGCTGGTGCGGCCGAAGGGGCGATCGATGCTGCGAACATTCTCAAGCCAGCTTTGGCTAGAGGCGAACTCCAGTGTATCGGTGCTACAACTTTAGACGAGTATCGCAAGCATATTGAACGCGATGCAGCCCTAGAACGGCGCTTCCAGCCCGTGATGGTCGGCGAACCCACCGTTGATGAAACGATCGAGATTCTCTTCGGTTTGCGGGAACGCTACGAACAGCACCACAAGCTGAAAATCTTGGACACAGCCCTGGAAGCCGCAGCCAAACTCTCTCATCGGTATATCTCCGATCGCTTTTTACCAGATAAAGCAATTGACTTGGTAGATGAAGCAGGTTCGAGAGTCCGTCTGATTAACTCTCAACTTCCTCCCGCAGCCAAAGAACTTGACAAAGAACTCCGTAAAGTCCTGAAAGATAAAGACGAAGCGGTGCGTTCTCAAGACTTTGACAAGGCCGGAGAATTGCGCGATCGCGAAATGACGATCAAAGCCGAAATTCGCGCGATTTCCCAAGCCAAAAAAACCGACTCGGCGGCCCGCGGCGAAACCGACCCATCGCCTGTAGTCACAGAAGAAGACATCGCTCAAATCGTAGCAAGCTGGACGGGCGTACCGGTTAACAAACTGACTGAATCTGAGTCCGAAAAACTGCTGCACATGGAAGATACCTTGCACCAGCGCTTGATCGGCCAGGAAGAAGCAGTGAAAGCCGTTTCCCGCGCCATCCGCCGCGCTCGCGTTGGCTTGAAAAATCCCAATCGCCCGATCGCGAGTTTCATCTTCTCCGGGCCCACAGGCGTCGGCAAAACCGAACTGACGAAAGCCTTAGCCGGCTACTTCTTCGGTTCCGAAGACGCGATGATTCGGTTGGATATGTCCGAGTACATGGAACGTCACACCGTCTCCAAACTCATCGGTTCTCCTCCCGGTTATGTCGGCTACAACGAAGGCGGACAACTCACAGAAGCAGTCCGCCGCCGTCCTTACACGGTAGTCTTGTTCGACGAAATCGAAAAAGCCCACCCCGATGTCTTCAATATGCTCTTGCAAATATTGGAAGACGGCCGCTTAACTGATGCCAAAGGTCGCACCGTGGACTTCAAAAACACGCTGCTAATCATGACATCTAACATCGGTTCTAAGGTCATCGAAAAAGGTGGCGGTGGTCTCGGTTTCGAGTTCAGCGACAACCAAGCCGATGCTACTTACAACCGGATTCGTTCCTTGGTTAACGAAGAACTTAAGAACTACTTCCGTCCAGAATTCCTCAACCGACTCGACGAAATTATCGTCTTCCGTCAGTTGAACAAGGAAGAAGTCAAGGAAATTGCCGTCATCATGCTCAAAGAAGTGTTCGGCCGCTTGACAGAACAGGGAATTACGATGGAAGTAACCGAAAAGTTCAAGGAACGGCTGGTGGAAGAGGGATACAACCCCAGTTACGGAGCCAGACCTCTGCGCCGCGCCATCATGCGGTTGTTGGAAGACAGCTTGGCTGAGGAAATCCTTTCTGGCCGCATCAAAGACGGCGACACCGCTGTTGTGGATGTGGACGAAGCCGGAGTTGTGAAGGTTTTGCAAGGCCAAAAGCGGGAATTGCTCCCCCAAGGTGCTGAGTAAGTGCGATCGCGAGTAAAGTTTTGATTCCGAACAAATCTCGCAGCCGCAAACAACTCAAAATCCTCACATAAAAAAGGTAGAGAATCTTAATTCTCTGCCTTTTTTATGAGTTAATATCAACAGAATGCACGCTTACTTTTGGGAGTATCTTCTTCTCAAAAAACATAAGACAGATAATTAGCAGCAACTATATAGCGGAGGACTTTCATGACATCTGAAAAAAAGAATTTGGGTACAGAAGTAGTAGGAAACATACCTGAACCGTGGTGGCAAAAAGCGTGGAAATCTAGCTTTGAAAATCTTCAGATTGTGATTATTGCTTTGGGTTTAGCAATAGTGATTCGAGCGTTGGTGGCCGAACCGCGTTTCATACCCTCAGATTCTATGTTACCAACTTTGCACATAGGCGATCGCGTCGTAGTCGAAAAAATATCCTACTACCTCGAACCTCCAAAAACTGGCGACATCGTAGTATTTTCCCCGCCGGAAAAGTTGCAAGAACAAGGCTTTACCGCAGACCAAGCATTCATCAAGCGGGTAATTGGTTTACCAGGTCAAACCGTCGCTGTTAAAAAAGGTCTCGTCTACCTCAACGACAAACCCCTTGTCGAAAAATATATTGCCGAACCTCCTAAATACCAGTGGGGGCCTTATCGCGTCCCGGAAAATCAATACTTCGTGATGGGAGACAACCGCAACAACAGCAACGACTCCAGCAGGTGGGGATTTTTACCTAAGCAGAACATCATTGGCCGCGCTGTAATGCGGTTTTGGCCACTAGAACGCATCGGGCAAGTTTAAAGTCAGTTGACAGTTGACTGTTGACAGTTGTCAGTTGACTGTTGTCATCGCAAGCCCAATGCCCAATGCCCCATGCCCATGCCCATGCCCATGCCCATGCCTTATGCTGTACGGACATTGCTACTAATTGTTACGCCTTGAAGGGTAGGGACTTCCTCCACCAACTGATAAAATAGTGTAATAAGCAGCGGGAGTTCCCGCTTACATGAAAATTAGTTCAAGATTAAAAAATTAGGAAAGCTATGGGATTTTTTGATTCGGAAATTGTTCAACAAGAAGCCAAGCTGTTGTTTGAAGACTATCAATCTCTCATCCAACTAGGCGGCAATTATGGAAAATTTGATCGCGAAGGCAAGAAAATGTTCATCGCTCAGATGGAATCAATGATGGAGCGCTACCGTATTTTTATGAAGCGCTTCGAGCTATCTGAGGACTTTATGGCTCAGATGACTGTAGAGCAGTTAAAAACACAGCTCAATCAATTTGGCATCACGCCCCAGCAGATGTTTGAGCAAATGAACTCAACGCTGGAGCGCATGAAATCTGAACTGGAAAAGCAACCTTAAGCTCAGATGCTGAAGTAATGGGTAATTGGTAACCGTCAACAGTTAAGCGTCAACAGTTAACCGTCAACAGACTAAGGCCGCTCAAAAGATGAAGCAGGTTTGAAATCTTCTTCAGGAACGCCCTGCAAAGCTTGGCTCATAAAGTCGCGCCAAACAGGGGCGACAATTGTACCGCCAGTAGCACCGTAGCTCATCGGTGTGTAATCGTCGTTGCCGATCCAAACAGCCACCGACAACTGCGGTACGTAACCCACAAACCAGATATCCCGTTCTGAGGAAGTTGTACCAGTTTTCCCAGCAGCCGGCCGCCCGAGTTGGGCAGCCTTTGCCGTTCCGCTGTTAATTACTCCTTGCAGGGCGCTGTTGACAGAAGCCGCAGCCCAGGCGTTAAGAACTAATTTGGGTTTGGGGGTATTGTCGAGCAACACGTTGCCGCTGCTGTCGGTGACTTGCACGATAAATGTGGTGTCAGAATGCCAGCCGTTGTTCGCGAAGGTAGCAAAAGCTCCGGCCATTTCTAAAGGAGTGAGGTCAACTGCACCCAAGGGCAAAGAAACCACGGGTTCCATCGGACTTCTGATGCCGAGCACGCGACAAATTTCAATCACTTTATTCAATCCGACTTCTTGGCCGAGCTTGACGGCGGGGATGTTCAGCGATACTTCCAAAGCTCTGCGGATGCTGACGGCACCGGAGAAGCCGCCGCCGTAGTTTTGAGGGTAGTAGTACCCGTCGCCGTCGCGGTAGCCGACAGGGGAGTCGTAGACAACGGAATCGGGGCTGTAGTTGCCACTAGCAAAAGCAGCGTAGTAGATAAAAGGCTTAAAAGAAGATCCGGGCTGGCGACGTGCTTGAATGGCGCGGTTGAACTCGCTCTTTTGGTAATCCACGCCGCCCACCATAGCTTTGACGAAGTGGGTGCGGGGATCGACGGCTGCTAGGGCAATTTGACCTTGGTCACGATCGTAAAACAGCCCTTGGTAGTAAAGCCGATCGTGCCACGCTTTGACAGTTTCTTCGGCTATGCGCTGCATTTTGAGGTCGATCGTGGTTTGAACGCGCATTCCTCCCTTGAGCACGGCATCTCGCCCGAAACGCCGAGTCAGCTCCTGGACTACGGCCTGTGTCACGTAAGGAACTTGAGATCCGCCAAAAGAGCTAATTTTACCAAGCTTAATCTTTTGTTTGCGAGCGGCAGCCTCTTCAGTCGGCGTAATCCATTTCAACTCCTTCATGCGGGTTAAAACGATTTCTTGTCGATCTTTTGACAACTTGTAATTGACGAAAGGACTGTATTCTTCGGGGGCGGAAATTAAGCCGGCCAGCATCGCTGCTTCTGCCAAACTCAAATTATCTGCTGATTTGTTGAAATAGCTGCGAGATGCTGTCTCTACGCCGTACAAGTTGTGACCAAGGTAGATTTGATTCAGGTAAAGTTGCAGAATCTGGTCTTTGTTGAGAATTTGCTCCAAGCGGATCGACATTACCGCTTCAGCTACTTTGCGACTGAGTTTTGACTGGGGAGATAGAAACAGGTTCTTGACTAGCTGCATTGTCATAGTCGAGCCGCCTTCAACGGTTCTACCTTTTTCTAGGTTGACTATGAGGGCTCTGGCTATCCCGCCTGGGTTGATGCCTTTGTGGGTGAAGAAGTTGCTATCTTCGATCGCCAGAACGGCCCGTTTCAGGTTTGGGGAGATTTTGTCAAGGGGTACGACATCCCGGTTGGCTTCGTCGTGGATACTGGCTAGGGGCTTGCCGTTGATGTCGTAAATGTGGGTGGTTTCTGTGGGAGAGTAGGTTTGCAAGATCCGAACATCTGGCAAATTGCGAAAGCTGATTGCTAAGCCAACCAGTCCGCCAGCTACTACGGAACTGGCAAGCATTGTCATGCTGAGTATGGTTCCGGCGGTCACTTTACTGACTGACTGAACAAACTCGAATACGGGGGCTGAGTTTTCCGTGTTTTTGCGGACTGCGTTGGTTGACACGTGGATTTCACTTCCTCACTCGATTTGGGGTTTAAGACTTTTAACTTTTAGATGGGAACCCTGGAGGCTGTCAGCTCATGAAAGCCGGTCAGCTTTGGGATTATAGTAGCTTGATAGTTATGTTTTATGCGTCAACCAGTGAGTGTAACTAATTCTGCTGCACTTTGGCAAAATATGATGGACGATCGCTCCCTATGATTTCTTCTAACTTTTCTGGAATTTACCGCGGCGTCAGCGAGATTTTTCCCGATCGACCTGATTCTAGCAACCCTGACGAAAATTTAGCCCAACTGCTGGCAAAAGTCGATCGACCTTTGCGAGTCAAGCTAGGAATTGACCCCACAGGGACTGACATTCACCTAGGCCACAGCATTTGCGTCCGCAAGCTGCGAGCTTTTCAGGATGCAGGCCACACGGCGGTACTGCTCATCGGAGATTTTACCGCAAGAATTGGCGATCCGACTGGAAAATCGGAGACGCGAGCTCAGTTGACGGCCGAACAAGTAGCGGAAAATGCCAAGACTTATTTAGACCAAGTGCGTCCGATTCTAGATTTTGACACGCCCGGACGCTTGGAAATTCGCTATAACTCCGAGTGGTTGTCAAAATTGGACATGGCGAAGATTTTGGAACTGCTAGGCACGATGACGGTGCAGCAGATGCTCGCTAAAGAGGGATTTGATAACAGGATGCAGCAGGAAAATGCGATTTTTCTGCACGAGTTTCTGTATCCGCTGATGCAGGGTTACGATTCGGTGGCTTTGGAGGCTGATGTCGAGTTGGGGGGAACTGACCAAAAGTTTAATATTGCTGTCGGGCGAGATTTGCAGCGGCATTTTGGGATGAAGCCGCAGTTTGGTTTGCTGATGCCGATTTTGCTCGGGACTGATGGGGTGCAGAAGATGTCGAAGTCTTTGAATAATTATGTCGGTTTGTCCGATGACCCGCTGACGATGTATTCTAAGTTGGAAAAAATTGCCGATAGTTCGATCGCCCAATATTTTGAACTATTGACAGATTTGCCTCTGGATGCGTTGCCGGAAAATCCGCGAGATAAACAGAAGCTTTTGGCTGTAAATGTTGTCAGTCAGTATTATGGGAACGAAGCAGGCGATCGGGCGCAACTCGATGCAATGGCGCTGGTTAAAGGTGCTGCGGGTGAAGCTGATGCTGTGGCGGAGTTTTCTTTGGCAAGTGTGCAGTTTCCGGCTAAGTTGTTTTATATTCTGAGTGCTAGCGGACTTTGCAAAAGCAGCGGTGATGGCCGGAAGTTGATGCAGGGCGGTGGGGTGAAGTTGGAGGGCGATAAAGTTTCTGATGTTAATCTCACTTTTGAATCTCCTGCTGAATTGGCGGGTAAGGTTTTGCAAGTTGGGAAAAATAAGTTTGTGCGATTGGTGTCTTGAATTTCTTTTTGAACCGCAGATGAATTACTGAAGATGAACGCAGATGAACGCTGATAGTAGAATTATTGTGGCTTTGGATGTTTCGAGTTTAGAAAGTGCGATCGCACTTATCGACAAACTCCCCGACGTATCTTTCTGGAAAGTAGGTTTAGAGTTATTTGTGAGTTCGGGCCCAGAAATTATTGCTATTCTGAAAGAGCGGCAAAAGCGGATCTTTCTGGATTTGAAATTTCACGACATCCCTAATACTATTGCTGGTGCTTGTCGGGCTGCGGCTAAGTATAATGTCGATTTGTTGACGATCCATTCTACCTGCGGTAAAGAAGCTTTGAAAGCAGGATTGGCTGCTTTGGAGGAAGGAGCGGCGGCTGTGGATAAACCGAGTCCTAAATTGATTGCAATTACGCTGTTAACGAGTTTGAATTCCAGACAATTAGCTTTTGAGTTGAAAATACCTTTAGAGTTGCCGGAATATGCTTTGCACATGGCTCTTTTGGCCAAGGAAACGGGTTTAGCCGGTGCTGTTTGTTCTCCACAGGAAGTCGAACAGTTGCGGATGAGTTGCGGGGATGATTTTCTGTTGGTTTGTCCCGGTGTGCGTCCGAAATGGGCCGATGGGGGCGATCAAAGGCGATCGATGACTCCCAAGGCTGCGATTAATGCTGGTGCAGATTATCTGGTGATTGGGCGGCCGATTACTGCTGCGATCGATCCAGTGGTGGCTTTTGCCCGAATTTGTGAAGAGTTAGGATAACAGAATGTTTTTTTAACCGTAGATGAACGCCGATGGAATTTTATCTGCGTTTATCGGCGTTCATCTGTTGATATCTGCGGTTAAAAACTCCCAATCTAATTTGACAATTGCTACACGGCACTTTTTTCTTGTTGGTGCAAAGATTCAGCAAATTCACGAACTTGGTCAAGCGCTTCTTCGGACAAGTTTTCTAGCAAAGAATTTATCTGCTTTTTATTACTATTTTCGGAGAGGCTAGTAGCGAAAGATTGTTTTGTCATAGGAAGAGATTCGCGCTGTAAAAAATCTTCAAATAACTCAAAAAATGTATCAATGGCTTGGGATTCATCTTCTGAATAAAAAAGGATGATTCGCGCCCAAGACTTGGTAGATTGCCGGTTAAATTGCTTTTCTATCCAGTTTTGAAATTCTGCAAATTCTTGTTCCTGTTCCGTAACAGGAATTGCTAGTTGGCGACAGGCAAAAGTGTAACCATCTAAAAAAGCTTGCAGACTAAAGATAGAACGCTTACCGAGATAAAGGGCGGGTCTAGTTTTGATTTTATCTAAAAGCTGATAAAAATTTTTGTCTGCTGTGATTGGGGGTGTAGCTTGAGGATTTTTCCAGGCATATTCTTTGAGGAAGGGGGGTTCTGAGGGTTTTTCTCCTTGGTTAAATTCTGCCAGGAGTTCAAAAAAGTAATTGAAGGCTTCTCTATCATTGATGCAGAAAAGTTGAATGATGTTTGCCCAAGAGTTGACGGTTTTGATTTTTAATTTTTGCTGAATCCAAGGTTGAAATTCTCGATAAAATTTCTGTTCTTCGGAAGTGATTGTGATGCCTAAATCTCGCTTTGCTATTTTGTAGCCATTTAAAAATACGAAAAGGTCAGGTAGAGAAGTTTGCCTTAAATATTGGGCTGGTTGATTTTTTATTTGTGCTAGAGTTTCATAGAGTTGACTCATTTGATTGACCTTCGTTTTGGTTGAAAGTTGTACTATCAAATTCTGTAATAATGAATTCTTCGCTAATGGATTGAAAGTCGTTTAGCCAATCTTCGCGGGTTATTCCTGTAACTGATAAATTATCGAAAACTAACCCTTGAACTTCGATGCCATAATGCTGTCCGTTAAGAGTGATCGATTCTGTTATGCCTTGACTTTCTAAACGCTGACTTAGGATATAGTCTTCCTCGTCATATTTAGTTTTAATTCTCAGGATTGTTCCTTTAATGTCTCTAGTTTCTAACCATTCTACAACAGCTTTAACGGCTTCGTCGCATTGGTAGAGGCGAAATTGACTGACAATTTTGCTCACTTCTCGATAAATGTCTTCATTTGTCAGGCTTTCGGAGGGTTCGCTGTTTTCTGAACCCATTTAAAATAATCTCCTTGAATGGCAAGTTGGGTGAGTGAGAGGGCAAGTTTGGTAGATTGTGGGTTAAAATCATAGATTTTGGGTGAACTCGCCCCTACAAATTAACAATAAAAATTCATTACAATTGCTCTTTTAATTCGTCATATTTTGCTTTAATTGCTTGCATATCTTGCCACATAAACCATTTCGGAGTTTCGGGTTCGCGGGAAGGATTTCGCAACAAATACGACGGGTGGAAAATCGGCATACAAAGACGGTTTTCCCATTCTATCCATTGACCTCTAATTTTACTAATTGGTCGCTTGTCACTAAGCAAACCTTTGAGGGCTGTTGCACCTGTTAATAAAATAATTTTGGGGTCTAATATGCGGATTTGTTCGAGTAAGTATGGTTTGCAGGCTTCGATTTCTTTGACTGTCGGAGGGCGGTTGTTGGGCGGGCGACATTTGATGACGTTGGCAATGAATACGTCGATTTCTGTATTTAGTCCTACTGATTCTAAAATCTTATCTAAAAGTTGGCCCGATCGCCCAACGAATGGCAATCCGGTTTCGTCTTCGTTTTGTCCCGGCGCTTCTCCGACAATCAAGATTTTTGCTTGCGGATTGCCGCGCCCGATGACGGCGTGAGTGCGAGTATTGCCCAATTCGCAGCGGTGACAGCGGTTGCAGTGTTCGCCTATTTGCTCGATATTTTGATAAGTGCCGGGAGGAATGGGGATTTTGACATTTGTAGGTATTGAGTCGGTTGTTAAAGAGGTGTTTTGACTGTTGTCAAAAAGGCTGAGTTGCAAATCGTTGGACATATATTTTATAATTAGGGAGTTTTTTTTGAGCCTAGAGTTTATAGTTTAGATCGGGTTTGGTGATTTGAGATTGGTTAGAAGCTTGTGTGGGATGCTGTCGATCGCACTTTTTTCCAATTATTTGGTTGAGCTCGTACAGGCAGAAATATGTTGTCTATCCCGTTTTTTGACAATCGCGCCGATGCTGGCGAAAAACTGGCCGAGGCTGTTCAGGGCGAGATCAGCAAGTTGAATTTAACGGCACAGGAGGCTGTTAAACCGATTGTTTACGCCTTACCACGCGGGGGTTTGCCGGTTGCTGTGCCGGTGGCGCGTTTGTTGGGCTGTCCTTTGGATGTGGTTGTCGCCAAGAAAATTACTCGTCCTGATAATCTAGAGTACGCGATCGGCGCTGCAACTGCTGACGGCCACGTCCTCTGGCAAAAGCAAAAGCCGCACAATTTGCACTTGCAAAAATTAGCACAGTCGCTGGCTCAAAATAATGCTCAATCTCTGCTGGCGGATTTATCTCCAGGACGCCCGAATGTCAGCGCGGCAGGGGCTTTGGCGATTTTGGTGGACGATGGCATTGCTACGGGGATGACGATGGCTGTGGCGGCGAAGGCTTTGCAGTCGCAGCAACCTGCGGCTTTGTGGATTTGCGCGCCCGTCGCACCGGTAGATTTAATGAGATTTTTGGCCCAAATGGGCGATAAGTCGATTATTCTAGAAACCCCAGACCCTTTTTACAGTGTCAGTCGCTTTTACGCGGAATTTCCGCAGGTGGAGACGGCGGAGGCTTTGGTGTGTTTGCAGCGACAGATTGAATGGCGATCGTAAGTTAAGCTGGAAGGCTAAATCCAAAAGTTCGATCGCTAAAACATGAGACTTTGGCAATATTGGTTGGACACTTTAATTCTGTCTACTCAGCACAATCCGCCTCGGTTTGTTGAGTTGGTGATGTTAACTTTGGCGATGATTTTGCTCGGGGTGTGGAGTGTAACATTGCAGTGGCAGTATTTAACGCTGTCTTTGAGTTATATCATTGGTTCGTCTTTTTCAATTTTGGTGCGGGAATCCATCGGCCCGCGACCTCAATTTCAGCTAACTCACCTGACAGCATTGCTATTATTAATTATCAGTTTTTATAGTTTTGCTGAACTGATTAAATAGTTAAGGCATTTTTAGTTTTTAGTTGTGATTTGTAGACGCGGGTTTGAGAATTTCTGCATTTCCTGTCGCGTAGCGAAAAGAAACGAAGTGAAACAATCGCAGAAATGATCCAACAAACCCGTTCGACTCAACCTACATTGGATGTGGTTCGCAGTGCAAGGGGTGTCTACTTAAGAAGACGCGGCCCAAATTTCTTGAGATTGAGCTGCGATTTCTAGATGTATTTTTTGGTTGGCTTTAATCAGTCCTATGGACTTGTGATATCAATTCCGGTTGCATCCGAATTAATATAACCCAAAATCAGGACACGGCAGTGCCCATTAGTGTCAACTTAAGCTTGAAAGCCTTGATAAATCTCGTTTTTACCGGAGTCTAGATCCCCCTAAATCCCCCTTAAGAAGGGGGACTTTGACCCCCCCTGTCCCCCCCTTCTTAAGCTATGCTTTATAAACATCTTTCTTAACAAGAAAGTTGACAAAAGTAACTACTTGTGTAGGGGCTATTGGGGCGCTAGATTCTGATTGAATGGGTATTATCCTACCTCATAGTGTTCATTGATATCTGCCTCTTTTCA
>JANPMV010000059.1:0-79379 GCA_031427135.1 Cyanobacteria bacterium VAR_87_metabat_62
TAATCAAGAATCAGTATAACACCCGTTTTGAATTGTATCCTTATCAAAGGATGAAGATATCAAGGAGCCGGATGAAGCGAAAGTTTCACGTCCGGTTCTGAAGGAGAGGTAGGGGTAGAAATGCCCCTATCGACTCTAACATAATAACTGCAACTTTTGGAGGATAGCTGAATATAGCTGATGGCCGATGCGCCATCCGCTTTTACGTGCCAAAATCGCACTTGTTAAACTCGATTAAAAGTGCGATCGCCATGGTGGATAGTTACATTCTCAACTTGCTAGTTATTGGCATCCTCCTGCTGACCGTTACCTTGGGTTCTGGATGGATTTCCCGATTACCTGTATCTTATGCCTTAATTTATCTAGTTGTTGGTATCGGATTGGGGCCCTACGGCGTCAAGCTGATTGACTTGCGTCCCGAAGCTCAATTTTTAGAAAGACTCACAGAATTTGTAGTTATTGTTTCTCTGTTCAGTTGCGGCTTAAAAATGAATCGTCCGCTGCAACTTTGGGCCTGGAATTCCACAGCGCGGCTGATCGGTTTTTTAATGCCGATTTCGATTTTTGCGGTTGCTGCGATCGGTCATTGGTTTGTGAACTTAGATTGGGGGCCGGCGATTTTATTGGGAGCAATTCTCGCCCCCACCGATCCAGTTTTAGCCTCAGAAGTTCAGTTAGCGGATATAGACGATCGCGATGAATTACGTTTTGGTTTAACATCCGAAGGTGGCTTGAACGATGCTTTAGCTTTTCCCTTTGTTTACTTCGGCCTTTATGCCCTAAAAGATCCCAACTTGCCCAACTGGTTTTCGCAGTGGGTAGCAGTTGACTTGATTTGGGCGATCGCCTCCGGTATAGTTATGGGCATTTTAGTAGCTAAAGCCGTCACCTGGATCGATCTAAGACTTCAACGATATCGACCCGCCGACGAATTAATGGAAGATTTCATTGCTCTGAGCACAATTCTGCTCACATATTCGCTCACAGAAGTAGTCAACGGCTACGGATTTCTGGCAGTTTTTGTATCAGGAATTGTGGTACAGCGGAGTTACCGAGACCCCGAAAAACCGCTTTCTCAACTGCACTTTACCGAGCGCATTGAAAAGTTAATGGAAGTAGCAACTATCTTATTATTAGGTTCACTCCTGCGACTAGAACCGATGGTCGCATTTGGAGGTTATTCTCTTTTAGTAGCTGGATTATTGATTTTTTTGATCCGGCCTGTGGGAGCTTGGATCAGTACGATCGGCAGTCCCTTGCATCCTGCCAGCCGCTGGCTATGCGGTTGGTTCGGCATTCGTGGCGTCGGTTCTATCTATTATCTTACCTATGCCTTCGGTAAAGGTTTAAAAGGTGAAACCGCCGAGAAAATTGCCTGGATTACTTTTACAACGATCGTAATTTCTGTGATCGTACACGGTATTACTGCCACCCCGTTAATGAACTGGTACGATCGCCGAATTAAACCTAAAGTACCCGATTTAATTTAATTTGTAGGGACACAGCACTGCTGTGTCCTTATTTGTACGGACACGGCAGTGCCCTATCCTCATCCGGATCTACGAATTTCACAAAATACTCTAAACAGGTTTAATACCAACTAATAAAGCGAGTTCTAACCACTTCCAATAACAGTCTGCATCTGTAAAACCAATTTCTCTAAACCAGCGCAATTGCGTTTCCACATCCAGCAATTTATTCGACGGATCGTCGGGCGAATCACCAATACCCAGCGCCTCTCGAAATTTCTGATGCAAAGCCTCTGTTGCTGACGCTACGTGTTCCAAGTTGCAAAAAATGCCTCCGGGTTCCAAAAGCTCGAATATCTCGGTGTAAAGCGAAAACTTGCGATCGTCCTCAACGTGATGTATGGCAAAACTAGAAACAACCGCATCAAACTTGCCCAAATCCGGCAGCGAGTCATCAAAGTTGTGTGCGATTACCGTGACATTTTTGTCGTCAGCAAAGCGAGTTCTAACTTTTTCCAACATTGTAGGCGAAAAGTCGATCGCGACACATTCAACATTCGGTCGATCGCACTTTAGCAAACCCAGCAACCGCCCATTTCCCGTACCCACATCCAGAATCCGCTTCACAGTTTTCGGAACTTCTTGCAAAAGTACAGATTCACCTTCTGTACGGTGAGGAATGCGATCGGCTTTAGCCAGATAGCCCAAAGCGTGTTCCGCCGAAGTCCAAAGATTCACTTGACTCATATTTTTTCAACTCTCATAAATCTCACCGTCTTTGTGCGTAAAAATATGACTATTGCCACTAGCTTTGGCAATTAAGTCATCGTCTGGATAATTGACAGAATCATCAGGAGTGCGGTCTCCAATTTCCAGATAAACAACATCTGCATTCGAGCGGTTGACTAAATGATGTCCATCTGCATCCCCAGCCGGAAAACCCGCTGCCATGCCCGATTTTAGCACTTGCTCTCCCGAATTTGCAATCAGAGTAACTTCCCCTTCCAGAACATAGATTAACTCATCTTGACAAGTGTGCCAATGTCGGAGAGCTGAACAACTTCCCGGCGCAAGCCTCACCAAATTCACCCCAAAATTCTGCAATCCGGCAGCATCGCCCAAGCGTTTTTTAACTCTTCCAGCAACAGCAGACTTGAATTGTTGAGGATAACTTGAGCCTGTAGTTTCTGGGACATTTTCAGGATTGATAATCATCTAACACTACTTCCAGCATTTACACACACTCTCTTCTCTTCCTTAGCGTCCTTTGCGTCTTCGCGGTTCGTTTATCTATTCTAAAGATTTTAAGGCAAAATTAGCCCAGGCTCCTACAATCCCAGCAACCGCCATAAAAACAATTCTCATTTCTGTTTTCATTATTACAAAACACGATTTAATTTGAAGTAATTTCAATTTTATAGCCACTGGCAGCTCCCCGTCAATTTCGCATCCCACCTCCGACTGTCACCCAACCCATTAAGAATGTGTTATAAATATTGAGATTCATTAAGAAATATTGCTCAAATGCTCCTTTCCCCCTCTGGCGCCAGCAAACTCAAAGAATCTTTAAAAGAAAAAGTATTCTTCGGGAATGAGCCAACCCCGGAACTCATAGCTATCTTACTGATTTACTTCGTCCAAGGCATTCTCGGACTAGCTCGCTTAGCCGTCAGCTTCTTTCTCAAAGATGAACTGGGAATGACTCCCGTCGAAGTCTCAGCAATGCTGGGTGTCGTCGCCATACCTTGGATTATCAAACCGTTGTTCGGTTTCATATCCGACGGGCTACCAATATTTGGCTACCGCAGACGGCCTTACATCGTCCTCTCGGGGCTGTTGGGAACGGCAGCATGGGTGGGGATGGCCACAGTCGTACACACGCCCTTAGCGGCTACAGGGGCGATCGCCCTGAGTTCCGTTTCCCTAGCAGTCAGCGACGTAATCGCCGACTCCCTGGTAGTAGAAAGAGCCAGAAAAGAATCCGTTACCGACGCCGGTTCCCTGCAATCCTTATCTTGGGGCGCATCAGCCCTCGGCGGACTAATTACCGCCTACCTCAGCGGTTCCCTGCTGCAACACTTCAGCACCCAGACTATCTTTTTAATCACCGCATCTTTTCCGCTAATTGTATCAGCAACAGCTTGGTTAATTGCCGAAGAAAAAACCGATAAAAGAACCGATTTTGAAACTGTCAAAGACCAACTAAAACAACTGCGGCAAGCTGTTAGCCAAAAAACAATTTGGCTACCCACCGCCTTTCTCTTCCTGTGGCAAGCTACCCCAAGTTCTGACTCCGCCTTCTTCTTCTTCACCACCAACGAATTAGGATTTCAACCCGAATTTCTCGGCCGAGTGCGGCTCGTTACCAGCCTTGCCGCCCTTGCCGGAATCTGGCTGTTTCAGCGCTTCCTCAAAGCAGTGCCATTTCGAGTAATTTTTGGCTGGTCAACTGTACTGGCGACTGCTTTGGGTATGACTACTTTATTATTAGTAACTCATGCCAACCGCAGTTTAGGAATTGACGATGAGTGGTTCAGTATTGGAGATAGCCTAATCCTGACAGTAATCGGACAAATTGCTTATATGCCGGTGCTGGTACTCTCGGCGCGATTGTGTCCCCGAGGCGTCGAAGCAACTTTATTCGCGGTGTTGATGTCAGTCACCAACTTAGCAGGAATTATTTCCTATGAAGGTGGTGCAATTCTGACTCACTGGCTGGGAATTACCGATCGCAATTTCGATAATCTCTGGCTGCTAGTTGTGATCACAAACCTGTCCACACTTCTGCCCCTACCGTTCTTAAATTGGCTACCCGCCGATAGCACAGAAAGCGGCGAACCAGACTACCAACATTCTTTACCAGTATTAGAACCAGAAATGGGCTGTTCCAAACCAGGCGGACAGCATTTTATGCCCGAATACTTTCCCGACTTAGTACCGACATCACTTCCCGAAACCCGCACCGCAGATAGCAAATGAAGGAAGAAGGAAGAAGGAAGAAGGAAGAAGGAAGAAGGAAGAAGGAAGAAGGAAAATTTTCCCAATTATCCCACTCGAACACTTTCCCTCTCTGCGCCCTCTGCGCTCTCTGTGGTTAAACAAATAAAAGCTTATTCTACCAATGCAAAACTTAGAAACTTCTCAATCTCAAACAGCAGCCAAAACCTTATCATACGATCGCACAGACTGGCAGCGCGGCTACGAATCCCAACCCAACGAATCCGACTACTGGATTGACGACATCGAAGGCGAAATCCCCGCAGGTTTGCAAGGCACATTCTTTCGCAACGGGCCCGGGTTGCTGGATGTCAACGGCGAGCGTATCCATCACCCATTTGATGGCGATGGAATGGTTTGTGCGATCGTACTTACCGAAAGCCGCGCCCATTTCCGCAACCGATTCGTCCGCACCGAAGGCTATCTTGCCGAACAAAAAGCCGGAAAAATCCTGCACCGAGGCGTTTTCGGCACACAGAAAGCCGGCGGCTGGTTAGCCAACATCTTTGATGTCAAAATCAAAAACATTGCCAACACCAACATCATTTATTGGGGCGACAAACTGCTAGCACTTTGGGAAGCAGCACAGCCCTACAGACTCGACCCCCGCACCCTAGAAACCCTCGGGTTAGACACCCTAGATGGCATCTTGGAACCCGGTGAAGCTTTCGCCGCCCACCCCAGAATTGAAAAAGGCAAAAATGGAGCAGGAGACAGATTAATCAACTTTTCCGTCAAGCCCGGTTTGTCGAGTACAATTACCATTTACGAATTCGACGAAAGCGGCAAACTATTGCAGAAACACGCCCATGCAATCCCGGGTTTTGCCTTTCTTCACGACATGGTAATCACCCCGAATTACTGCATATTTTTCCAAAATCCCGTCAGCTTCAATCCGCTGCTATTTTTGTTAGGATTTCGGAGTGCAGCACAGTGCATTCAATTTTCGCCAAACAAGCCGACGCAAGCAATTTTAATTCCCCGCAACGGCACTGACGAGGTGAAGATATTGGAAACCGAACCTTGTTTTGTTTTCCACCACTGCAACGCCTGGGAAGAAGCAGGAACAGTTTTTGTTGATTCAGTTTGCTACGAATCATTCCCAACTGTAGAGCATGATGGGGATTTCTTGGAGATTGATTTTAACACCATTCCCGCCGGAGAATTGTGGCGGTTTCAGCTCAACTTAGAAGACAAAACTGTGCAACATCAAGTTGTTGAAACTCGGTGCTGCGAATTTCCCACTTTGCATCCGAATAATGTCGGACAGCCTTACCGCTATCTTTACATCGGTGCCGCCGATTCTCCCACCGGAAATGCTCCTTTGCAAGCTATTCTTAAAATAGATTTCCTAACTGGTGAAAGGCAAGTTTGGAGTGTAGCACCGCGCGGTTTTGCGGGGGAACCGGTGTTTGTCGCCCGTCCCGGTGCTGTTGCTGAGGATGACGGCTGGCTGCTGGTTTTGATGTATGATGCAGCTAAACATCGATCGACCTTAGTGATTCTAGATGCTCGCGACATCACGAAAGAACCCGTAGCCCGCCTACATTTAAAACAGCATATTCCCTACGGTTTGCACGGCAGTTTTACACCAAATGTACTGCTTCCCTAATTGTTTATCTGTTCTGAAATAGGCTCTCCGGCCTGTTTCAGATAGCAGATTATGTAAAGTCATACAAAATATCTCATCCTTATAATAGATGCAAACTGTCAACAAATTCAATCTCAAAAAAATACTTATTGTAATTTGCAGCATCGCCGTAATTTTGGCAATTACTTTATCTGTTTACTCTCACAACGCCAATGCCCAAGAGCCATATAAATTATCTCCCGATCCCGCTGTACCCCCCAAAGGATTAGTTGAGGTCAAAATGACGGTAATTGGAGTCGATCCCATTAAAAATGAATTAGAAACCCGCTTGCAGTTTGAGCTAAAAGGTATTTATAAAAAAGGGCCAACTTACCCGGCTCAAGATTTGTTAATGACAGTTAACGGCGCAAATGTAGAGGATTCAGAGATTACCTTTAAAGAAGGCAAACCGATGATTGTCCCTGCATTAAAGTTTAACTTAGTCAAGGGCAAAATTAACAACTATCCATTTGACAAGCACATTGCTAAAGTAGCTATTTCGATCGATCCGCTGGCTTCAATTGGCAAAAAGTTTGCTCCATTTCAACTCAATCCTGTGCCGCTGGAATTTAAGTTTCATGCCGATGTTCCCGGTTTCGACATCAGTTATCAGCCGATGGAAGAGAATTCATCTATCTTTATCTATATTGATGTTGCTGCAACTCGCTCAATTCCAGTGAGATTCTTTGCCTTGGTGATTATTGTCATTATGTGGGTGCTATCAACTATGGCACTTTTGCTAGCATTAAAAGTGATGAAATCTGGCAAGTTACCGGAAGTGGGAATGCTGAGTTGGACTGGTGTAATGCTGTTTGCTTTTCCGGCAATTCGCAACGCTCAACCAGGAGTTCCTCCGGTGGGTACTGCAAGCGACTTCCTTTCGTTTTTTTGGACGGAAATTATCGTTGTGGTAGCATTGGTAATTATTGGTAGCTGTTGGTTGAAGCGGTATCATCCGCCAGTTGAATGATTTGAGATTTTACCGCAAGATAAATTAGAATACTTGTACCCTGGATACTTTTAATTAGCAATCAACAGTCAACAGTTAACAGTTAGCAGTCAACAGTTAGCAGTCAACAGTTAACAGTCAACAGTCAACAGTCAACTAAATTCAAAGATTCAATTTTTGACTTCCAAATTTTCAATATCTTTCGTTGGTACTCCCAAACCGCGTAAGATAGTAAAAGCCATAATTCGATATCCCGACGGATTGGGGTGAACTCCATCTGCGGCTAACAAGTTCAGAGTTTTACCTGCGTGTCTTTGATAGGTGCCGATAACTTCCCGAAAAGGCGCATTCAAATCAATAAACAAGCACTTGTTTTGCAAGGCAATTTCTCGCATTGCAGCAACATATTCTCGCAATCTGAGATTTTCTGGGCCGTCGAGAATCTCGCGAATTGGAGTAGGAGAAAGCAGCACGACTCGAATTCCTGCGGCTTTTGCAGACAGCACCATTTGAGTTAATTTATCTTTGTATTCTGCTAATGGTACTCCAGTCTGCAAGTTACCTTGGGGGTGAAACTGACTGTTTTGGAAATCGAAGAAAGCGTGCCAAACGTCGTTTACTCCGACGTTAATTGTGACTAAATCTGGCTTTTGGTCGATCGCATCTTTTTGAAACCGCGCTTGCATATCACCCGCCTTGTTACCGGAAATGCCAGCGTTGACGATTTCGATTTTGCGATCGGGATAAAGCGCATTTAGATAGCGTTGCAGCAGCCAAACGTAACCTCCGGGGTATTTCCCGGCCTCGGTGATGCTGTCGCCCACAGTCACAATTTTGTGCTTACCGGCGAGCACGTTTTGGATTTCGGGTGGTGGGCTAGCTTGGGATACGGGTTCTGTAAACACGGGAAATAAGGAGTGAGGAATGTTGAAGGCAATAATAGCAGCAAATACGGCGAAGGCAATTCTGATTAACAGTTGCCTTAGCGGGGTTTTGGGACGGGGCGACCGCACTTTTGGAGACATTAGGAAGAAGAATGAAGAAGAGCTTATTGGATCCGTGTTCTCACTTTTATCGTAGATTTTAGCATGAGTCTTCTGAGAGTGAACCATCAATTCCGCTATAGTTGCAAATAATCATGGACTTCGGCGTGAGACGTTCGGTGAGAATCAGTCAAGTTGCGCTCAGTCGAACGCTGAGAAATGACGCTTATTGTAGAGTATTTAGTATTGCAGGTCGCTATAGAACCCTGATCGTTGGTTTAAAATTTTGCACAAAATTCCTCCATCGCTGAACCTTAGAACCGGTGATGTCTAAAATCGGAATAGAATAGATGTCTGATTCAGAAGGGCCTCCCTCGGTATCTTTGGCAATGCTTGTGCGTTCTGGCTTACCTAAGCCGTAGGTTGAAGCCATTTCTTTAGCTAAACTACAGGGAATTCTAAAGTTCCCCATGCGAATACTTCCATTACCTGCTGAATAAACCCATTCATAACCGGAAACGCTTCTAAATTGCTGGCACAAAAAATGGGAAGTTTCAAACATTTTGGCAAGATGAACATCGTAGAGACGAAGCCTGCCACCGTAAGCCGGTTGAGTTGTATCTCGATTGGGCGTAGTAAGTTGCATGAGGACAAAGCCTCCCCTAGCTTCTGTGCCATCATACCGAATGCTCAGAGGTAACTGGGTGCTCTCTTGAGCCAAGATGATGTTAACCTTTTGAGTAAATTTAGCGCTGTCAGCCTCAGCACTACGTTCGCTACCCAAGTAAGTAGGAGCAGAAAAAGCGAGGTTTGTAGGCAGTAATACGATTACAAAAGTCATTAGTTTTGCCAAATTGTGACGCCCTGCTTTTTTGGCGATCGCGTATGTTTTACTTAGCACAGTGCGATCGGAAGTGATTGGTGCGCGATCGAGTTGGGCTTGTGAGAGTGGTGGTTTATACATAAGTTGTATGAGCAAGGCTGGTAAACTAAGGGTTGACATAACTGGAAAGTATTACTTATGAGAAAACGCGCGCTAGTAACCTTGATGGTCAATATGATAATTTTGGGTTGCTGTTTACCAATTATTGCACAACAATCTAAACGATATCCAACTGAAAATGAATTACAGCAATTAATGAATCGGTTTCGCAGTTTTGTTGCTTCTCCGCCGCCGGAAAATCGTGATTTGTATCTTCGAGATCGCCGCAATCAAAATGAAATTCAGAACTTGAAAGCGTTTGTTAGAGCTTGGTTTTCAGTTAATCCTGATGTAGCACCTTTTCTCGGTAAATGGACGGCGCTAGAAGAAAATCTAGATATTTATCCCTCAACTATTAAAGGTCGGGTATGTATTTTGGAAACTTTTATTCCCACAGCCAATGACATCGGGATAACTTTTGCTCAAGGAACTATCTCTGGCAAACAAATCAGAACAAGCGAACGCACGATTTTGGTTCAACAAGGTAACTATTTAGGGGTGACTTTTATTAACACTAGCAACAATCAAGCTGGTATCTACGAATATGCTTGGCCTAAACCGCTAGTCGATCCAGCTAAATTGATGAGTTACATTTCTCAAGCGGATCGAAATCGGTTGCTTCAACAATTTAAAGAAGCTGGTTGTAGTGATACTTTGCCAAAAAGGTGATGAAATGATTAGACTCATGAAAAAAAGCTTGCTTATACTGCCTATCATCTCATTTCTTTCTATCATGGCTTTGCCTGTTAAGGCGACAGAAACTAGGTGTGGATGGTTGCAGGTTCCCACGCCAGCAAATTGGTATTTAAAAGACAGAGATGGCACTTGGGTTATTTCAATGCAAGGTGGATATCGAGCCAAAGGAATGGAAACTATTCCCATCGGTGACGACAAAGAAGTTGTGCGAACCAATGGCAATTATGGATATAGCTGTGCTTGTTTAAATGTTGTTGTAGATAGCAGTCGGATGAGGATTATCACGATTCAAGGGGGTGAAGGATTACCACTGTCGACTTGTCGCGAAGATCGAAACTTGCCAAAAGAACGAAATTAAAACCATGAGTAAGTAGGTAGGCGGGATTAAACCGAACTACGTAACAGTATGTAAACAGGGCTAAATCACTTACGTTTAGGGGATTTGGATACTTTACAATCGTTTACATGGTTGCGTTTTACAGCGCCTACTTACTTATGTGCGATCGCTGCATCATATGTAGCTATCTATTGCTGAGCTGTTACAAGAAGACTGAGAGTAGTGATATTAATCTGTTGGTGGATTATGATTTACAGAAAATTTCGCCTTGGTTCCCAGGGGGGCTATTGATGGATTTGCAAGATATACTAGGTTGTAAGGCAGATATTGTGACGGAACAAGGATTAAGTCGTTTGATTAAGGATCGGGTTTTGGCGGAGGCAAAGTCTTTAGTTGATTTTACTTTAAAGGAGGCTATGTGATGACTTTACAAGAAATTATCGATCAGGTTCAAAGTTTATCAGTAGAAGATCAGGATCAGTTTTTTGAGTTTATCCGCAAGCGACGGATTGAAAATCGGCGGGCTGAAATTTTAGCTAATGCTCAGGAAGTCTTTAGGGCTGTAGAGACGGGAACAGCCATGAGAGGAACTTTTGAAGAGTTGAAGTCATATCTATTAGAGGATGAGGAGGAATCATTTTAACAACAGATCCGAGTTTCAAAAGAATTCTTAAGCGATTAATTAAATAAAATCAGCAATTACAAGACCAGATATTATAGGTTTTAGAATTGTTGGGTGATGATCGCTGCTATAACGCTCTCTAGGATATTAAAATTTTGAATAGTTGAGGGTATTATTATGAATGACAATTCAGATAAAATAAATATTTTCGTGAAAGACAAAGAATTCATCGCTGAATTACGATCTTTGGTCGAAGAAGTAGCAATCAAAGCCAAATATCAATATATTGAATTTTACTATAAGATATTCCCAATTAGGAATTTCTACGGCATCTCTAACTTTACTCCTCATTTTGTAATTACAGGGGCTTACGAAGATGAGAAGTATAACATAAGTACGATTGAATTATTAAATCAATTAGGAAATCTGGGTTGGAGATTTATTAGCATTACGGAACGACGTTTTCCTGGAAAAAACTCTCAAGGTACAATGGAACTTTATACTACCAATGTTTATTTATTGGAAAAAAAGTCATCCGAGTTGTGTTTGAATCAATTGGCAAATATACTAAACAATGAAAATATAGAAAGCAAAGACACTGAAAATGAAGATACCGATCCTTATAATGAAAATATAGAAAGTGAAGACACTGAAAATGAAGATGCCGATCCTCTATCTTTATTTTCTATTGAAGAATTACAATTGTCGGTTCGTGCCTATAATCCTCTAAAAAGAGCAGGAATACACTCGATCAAAGATTTGTTAGAATATACTAGAACAGAACTCAGTGAGATCCTAAAACATCGTAGGAGTGAAGAGGAGGTAGTTGAAACGCTTAAAAAAAGATTTGACATGATACTGAATGACGATTAAATGGTATTTTTAACCTTGATGCTGAATCGAGAAACTTGACCTAATATGCACAGGGTGGAAAGCGTATCGCAAATACAGCGGTTCCTGCTTTCATGAGGTATAGCAGCAACAATTAACAAACCAATTTCTTAAATGTTGAGGATTCATTGAGTATGCCGTAATAACAGAAGGAACCGCTTTAAAAGTTAAGTCCTCAACCACTACCATGCTCTTATTAAGAGCTAAAAGCAATCTAGCAAAGACTTAAAGAATAAATTACAAAAACTTGCCAATTTTGATTGTTTGTGTTATGATGAGTTTTATAAGCCCAAAGCTTAGGAATTCCGGCACTCCCTGCTTCGTAAAGCAAGTGCTAATATTCAAACTTAGCAATCATAACCTTCTCAAAAAACTCGACTATCTTGTCGGGAAAGCGTTTGGTTCTTCCAGCGCTTCACAACCAAAAATTGAATAATGCAACCTTCGCCAGGGAGTCCTATCAAGAACTCCTTTTTTTTTGTCATTTTCACGTCGGATCAAGCTGAAATTTTGTTTTCTGAATCAGAAAGGAGTTTTTGACATGGCTAAACCCAAACATAAAAGCATGAGAAATCAGCCAGAGATGTACGACGAGATCAAACAAAGCTGCGCCTTTAGCCTTACCAAAACGGCTATCAAAAAACTGGATGCTTTTTCTAAAAGATACCGCATTTCTCGCTCGGAACTTGTTGAGCAAATTGCAAGAGGACTTATCAAGTTATAGCAACCGCCAAGGCTATTAAGGCGCTTTGGTAATTGCTCCCTTCTACTGCGCGAACTGGGTGATGAGTAAAGCGCCTTGGCGATTCTGTATATACATTTTTTTTAATTCTGTATAGCCGAGAACAGCCATGAGAGTAACTTGTGAGAATTTGAAGTCATATTTATTGGAGGATGAGGAAGAATGATTTTAACAACCGATGCGTATTTCAAAAGACGTTTTAAGCGATTAATCAAAAAATATCACCAATTACAAAACCAGATATTAGAGGTTTTAGAATTGTTGGGCGACAATCCTTTTAATCCGGCTTTAAAATCTCATAAATTAAGGGGAAAATTGGAGGGTTTCTGGTCTTGTCTAGTAGCTAAGGATTGTCTAATTATTTTTGCATTCAAAAAAGATTCGACAACAGGTGATAATTTAATTGTCTTGATTGATATTGGAAGCCATGATGAGGTTTATTAAATGGTGAAATAAATTCTGAAGTTTCAGGTATGATAGAAACAGGACTTACGCATTTCAAAGTAATTCTTTTTTGCCCATGAGTTCCGATTTAGTTCCTCTCCTTCCCAAAGTATCCATTGGTCGTCGCGCCGCTGCTTTCTGCATCGACGGCTTTGCTGTTTGGCTGCCCAGTTTGCTTCTCGGCACTAATCCGATCGCCCAAACCGTATTTTTTGTCCTACTCTGGCTGATCATGCGCGTAGCCATTGTCAGGAAAAATAAAGGTCAAAGTCTCGGGCGCTGGGCTTTGGACATGAAAATAGTCGATCCCAGACTCGATCGCACTCCCGGCCTGCAAGAACTGTCCAAACGCGAGGCTTTGCTGGGCATTTGCGCTGCCTTAGCCTTCCTAGCCCTGGGGGGACTCACATCCACTAATGCGGGCGTTGTGCTGCTCGTGTTGCCCCTAGCGATCGACTGTAGCGTTGCCTTCACCGACACCTCCCGCTTTCCGCAAGCTTTTCACGATCGACTGGGCGGGACGATCGTCATCGGCACCAGGCGCGGCTACTCCCTCGACATCAAAGTTAGAAGATTGCTTGACCAAGTGCAGACTAATGTGAGAAGATAACAAATTGTGTTTAAATTAGTCGAAATTTATTTAGAATTATGGCTAAAGGCGTCCGCATCGTAATTACCCTAGAGTGTACTGAGTGCCGAACAAACGCGAGCAAACGCTCGAAAGGCGTGTCTCGGTACACCACCTCCAAGAACCGTCGCAACACGACGGCGCGGTTAGAACTCAAAAAGTTCTGTCCCCATTGCAACAAGCACACGAATCACAAAGAGATCAAGTAGTCATTAGTCAGTAGTCATTAGTCATTTGTTATTTGTGACGAGCTCACAGTAACCAATGCCCAATGCCTAATGCCCAATGCCCAATGCCCAATTACCAATTCTCCCAAAAATGACTTACTTTCGCCGGCGTGTATCGCCAATCAAACCAGGAGACCCGATCGACTACAAAGATGTCGATTTGCTCAAAAAATACGTCACAGAACGCGGTAAAATCCTGCCCCGCCGGATTACAGGCTTGACAGCAAAACAGCAGCGAGACCTGACCAGAAGCATCAAAAGAGCCAGAATTGTAGCTTTGATGCCCTTCGTAAACCAAGAAGGCTAATCGGATTTTGGATTTTAGATTTTAGATTTTGGACTGGAATAAAACCTAGGCAAAAGTAACGTGTACACGTCATTTAACCAGAAAAAATACAAGTCTCCAAAATCTAAAATCCCCAAGTCGAAACCTGATAAGCGGCAAATGTAAAAATCTAAAATATAAAATATAAAACCGGCAAGTGGACAAGGGAACCTTAGTAGAATTTAGACTGCACGGCGACCGCCGTCTAGCTGTTGCCGATCGCCCCGACGGCAAAAAAAATTGGGTGTTGGTAGACGAAAACAGTCAATCGCACAGCATACCGCCGAAACAAATCACCTATGAAATTGTCGGAGAAACCTACAAACCCTCCGACATTCCAAAATTTCTCAAAGATGTAGAAGTTTACTCAGATCCATCCAGTCTAGAAGTAGCTTGGGAATTGCTAGTGGATGGTGGAGAAACCGCCGATCCAGAATCCTTAGCAGTGCTCCTATTTTCCGATCGCACTGCGGCCCAATGTTACGCAGCCTATTGTTTGCTGTCAACAGACAAATTGTATTTCAAACAAAAGGGCGATCGTTACGAACCGCGATCGGCCGCCCAAGTAGCCGAAATCAAACACCAGCAAGAAGTAGAACAGCAGCGACACCAAGAATCCCAAGGATTTTGGGATCGAGTCAAGCAGCGACTGGCCGGGGAAAATGTAGACTGGGCAAGTAGCGATCGAACTCGCCTCGATGCCCTCGAACGATTTGCCACCCTCGGAGAAGAAGCAACACACCGCACCCCAGCCCTAGAAACCTTAGCCAGCTTAGAACGTTCCGAAAATCCCGAAGCAGCCTTTCAACTATTAGTAGATTTAGGCCTGTGGAGTCACCACGAAAACCTGTTTTTGCGACGTAGCCAAATTCCGCTACAGTTACCCGCCAAGGTATTAGAAGGAGTTCAACGCTGCTTAGAAAATCTACCTAGCGACTCCGACAAAAGTCGTCTCGATTTAACTCATCTCAAGGTTTATACGATCGACGATGAAAGCACTACCGAAATAGACGACGGGCTCAGTTTAGAATTCCTCGAAAACGGTCAGCAGCGCCTGTGGATACACATAGCAGATCCCACGCGCTTACTCTCCCCTGGAGACGAACTCGACATGGAAGCCCGGAAGCGTACCACTACGGTTTACCTTCCCACGGGGATGATCCCGATGTTTCCCCCAGAGTTGGCAACTGGGCCGATGAGCTTAATTCAAGGTAAAGAGTGTAGTGCTCTCAGCTTTAGTGTGATCTTAGATGAAACTGGTGCAGCCCAAGATTACACCATTCACATCAGCACGGTGAAACCTACCTACCGCTTAACCTACGATGACGTAGACGAGATGTTGGAGTTGGGAATTGAAGCAGAACCGGAAATAAGTGCGATCGCATCTTTAGCCAAACTCCGGCAAAAATGGCGTGAAACCCAAGGCGCAATCAGCATTTTCATGCCCGAATCTGTAATCAAAGTCAACGGCGATGAAATCAAAATTCACGTCATCGATGACTCCACAGCCCGATTGCTAGTCGCTGAAATGATGATTTTAGCTGGCGAAGTCGCAGCCCGCTATGGTCAAACTCACAGCTTAGCCATACCCTACCGCCATCAGCCCCAGCCGGAACTCCCACCAGAGGAAGAACTGCTGGCCGTCCCCGCAGGCCCGGCCCGCGCTTGCGCTGTGCGTCGCTGTATGCCTCGTAGTGAGATGAATCTGACTCCGGGAAGGCACTCTAGTTTGGGTTTGGAAGCGTACACTCAAGTTACTTCTCCGATCCGCCGTTATACCGATTTGCTGACTCATTTCCAAATTAAGGCTCATTTGCGCGATGAACCGCAGCCTTTTTCTCCTGAAGAAATGCAGGATATTGTGATGTGTCTGGGTACAGCAGTCAGAGAGGCTTCTAGTGTCGAACGTCAAACCAATCGCTATTGGGGATTGGAATATTTGCGGCGAAACCCTGAAGAAGTCTGGGAAGCTTTAATGTTGCGCTGGCTGCGCGAAGATAGCAATCTCGGATTGATTTTATTGGAAGAATTGGGCTTGGAATTGGCGATGCGGTTTGGTCGATCGATCGAAATAGGCGATCGATTTGAAGTCAAAGTCACTCACTGCGATCCGCGATCGGACGCGATTAACTTCCAAGAAGTGATTCTTGAAGCAGCACAATAGGATTTGAGATTTGAGATTTGAGATTTGAGTGCTCTGAAACAGTACAACTTTCTATCGGTTAAAGTGACGGTCATAGACTGAAAAACCTGTTTTATTTAGTTCTTGTGCGTCAGTCCTGATACAGTAGGAAGTTATATCAAATCCGGCTGCATCGGAATTAATACCGAAAATCAGGACACGGCAATGCCCATAGGTGTCAACAACCAGGTCAAATCCAGTCAGAGATTGCTGTTTGACTATTAAATCTAGATCCCCCCTAGCCCCCCTTAAGAAGGGGGGGAAAGGGGGGGTGAAAGTCCCCCTTCTTAAGGGGGATTTAGGGGGATCTGGACTATGGTAAAAACGACATTTATCAAGGCTTTCAGGCTTAAGTTGACACCAATGGGTATTGCCTTTGTCCCTACAATAAATCGCGGTAGGGAAACGGCACTGCCGTGTCCTCTATATTATTCCGGCGCAGCCAGAATTGATATCAGTAAAAATTTCCCACTTTTACCCCAGCCTAGTAATTTCAAATCTCAAATCTCAAATTTAAAATCGCCAAATGCCCAATTCAATAAATCAAGTTCAGCCACCACTGGAATTTATCCCCCCAGCTTACAATCCCCTAATTGTGCAGGGTTGTCAGCAAATACTCCCCTGGTGGCTGCGATTTAAAACCAATATCAGCGACATTCAAGCCGAAAACGTCGAAACCCTCGCCGAACTATTCCACCAATTTCAAAATCAGAAAGTTCGCTTTTTACTGGCCTTCCGCCACCCCAACTCAAACGATCCCTACTGTTTGGGACAACTGGTTTGGAAACTCGTTCCCCAAGCGGCGCGCCAAAAAGGGATTCCCCTACAATTTCCCGTACATTCCCACTTTATTTACGATCGCGGAATTCCCCTGTGGGCAGGTTCTGCTGTGGGCTGGCTATATTCGGGCCTCGGTGGAACGCCGATCGTCCGCGGGAAGATCGATCGGGCTGGATTGCGATCGGCACGCGATTTATTTGCCAACAGCCAATTCCCGATCGCCGCTGCCCCAGAAGGCGCAACCAACGGTCACAATGAAATAGTTAGCCCCCTCGAACCGGGAATCGCTCAAATGGGCTTCTGGTGTGTTGAAGACTTACACAAAGCCGATCGTACTGAAAAAGTGTTAATTGTGCCGATCGGCATTCAATACCGCTATATCAATCCACCTTGGGAATCCCTAGAAAAACTGTTAACTCAATTAGAAATAGATTGTGGACTGGCAGCCTTAGAGCGCACCGATCTATCCAATTTAGAGGCGAAAAATCCCGTTCCCGAAAACCCAGATCGCAAATTCCAATATCTCCGCCTGATTCGACTTGGCAACCATTTACTAACAGTGATGGAAAACTTTTATACCCGTTTTTATCATCAAAATTTACTACCAACAACATCTTCTTCAACATCATCACTGCCAGAAACAATGGCAAATGATTTGGGTAATGAAGCGATGATGGCGAGAATGAAAGCACTTTTAGATGTGGCTTTGCAAGTAGCAGAAGAATATTTTAACTTAAAACCCAAAGGCAGTTTAATAGACCGCTGTCGCCGTCTGGAACAAGCAGGTTGGGACTATATTTATAGAGAAGATATCAAAGATATTGGCGCACTTTGTCCCTTAGAAAGAGGATTAGCCGATCGCCTCGCCGAAGAAGCCAGTCTCCGAATGTGGCACATGAGACTTGTCGAAAGTTTCGTGTCCGTCACAGGCAAGTACGTCCAAGAACAACTGACAGCAGAACGTTTGGCAGAAACAACTTTACTGCTGTGGGACGTACTGACTCGCATCAAAGGCGGAAATCCTTTCGGGCGGCCGAATTTGGGCAAACAGCGAGTACAAATGACCGTGGGCGAACCGATATCAGTGGGCGATCGCTGGGAGGGATATCAAAGTAGCCGTAGGTCAGCAGTTGCCGAACTCACTCAAGACTTGCAATCAGCTTTAGAAGGAATGATTAATTAGTCATTGGGAATGGGGAATAGGGAATGGGGAATGGGGAATTGGTCAACAGTGAACAGTCAACAGTCAACAGTCACCAATAAAAATAACCGATGAATAACAAACCGATCGATTTATCTACTCACTCAATTAAGGTAAAACTGCTGAATTATTTAGCGCAGGAAATGCTCACTCCGCTCACTTCTGTCCTCGGCATGGCAAGCGTGTTGAACCAAGAAATTTACGGCCCTTTAACGAGCAAGCAAAAAGAATATATCGACGTGATCCAAGACAGCAGCAGGTCTTTGCGATCGCTAGTTGAAGAAATTTTGGAACTAGCAGAACTAGATGATTCCGCTTTCACATTGAAGCGCACCGCAATCGATATAGAAAGTTTATGTCAGCAAGTGGTGACAGTTTTGTCACAGGCGGCAAGTAAACGAGAACAAGAAATTAACTTATCAATGGGGCCCGGGCCGCGCATCTGGTTGGCCGATAAGGATAAAGTTCAGCAAATGCTCCACCACTTAATTTTTAGCATTATTCAATCTGCTGGAGCAGGCAGCGTGATTCGAGTCCACGTTTCTCGGAAAGAAGACGGTATCAACATCGGAGTTTGGGTTTTTCATCCTTGGCTGGGAGAAAGTTTGCCCCATGCTAAACTCTACTCCGACTACTTGTTGAAGGTCGGATCGGGTAGCGCTTCGCGATCGAACTCCCAAACCTCCGAACTCGGACTCGAACCGCAACTCCCGACACAGACACAGGGTTCTCAGCGATTAACGCTAGTATTTTCTGAGTTGGCGGCTTTGGTGGCCCAAAATGCTGCGGATACCGCACCAGTGTTAGCTGGTTACGGGGCCAGGGAACGCTTGGGGCTGCTGCTTTGCTGCCAGTTGGTGGAAATTCAAGGCGGCCAACTGTCGATTCAAGGCACCTCAGAATCTGGATATCGCTACGTGCTCTGGCTTCCTTGCACGAATGCTACGGAGTTGTTGGAAGGATGAAATCAGTTGACAGTTGACAGTTGACAGTTGACAGTTGGCTGTTGGCTGTTGACTGTTGTTAGAAATAACAATTACCTTTTTCCCAATTCCCAATTCCCAATTCCCAATTCCCAATTCCCAATTCCCAATTCCCAATTCCCAATTCCCAATCTAAAAATGAATTCAGTTTGGCAACAGTTAACTCTGGTAAATTTGCCGCTCTCTCAGTGGCAAAATGGCAGTTATTTATTGAATTTGGCGATCGGCTCATTGCGAAGTTGGCGCCAGAGTAGCTGGCTGATGCAGTGGGCCGAACCCCTGGGTTTTGTTTTGCTGGCCTTGACGTTCGGTTTGGGGCCGTTTGTGAACAATGCCTTGGTGGGAGTGTTGATGGGGGCTGGCGCTGCATTTTGGGTGCTGCTGACTGTTTCGGACGATCGCGCGATCGCCCTAACACCCATTCACTTGCTGGTACTACTGTACTGGGGCATTGCCACCGTCGCCACCGCAATGTCGCCGGTAAAAGCCGCTGCTTTTACGGGTTGGAGCAAGCTAACGCTGTATTTGCTGTTTTTTGCGTTGATGGCGCGCATCTTGCGAGATTCCCGCTGGCGATCGTGGTTAATCGCCGTATATCTTAATGTTGCTTTAGTTGTCAGTTTTTACGGCGTACGGCAGTGGATTGATAAAGTGCCGCCATTAGCTACTTGGAACGATCCAACTTCTACTCAAGCCAATGTCACGCGAGTTTACAGCTTTTTGGGCAATCCAAACTTGCTCGGTTCCTATTTGCTGCCGGCAATTGCATTGAGCACTGCCGCGCTTTTTGTGTGGAAGGGATGGGGGACAAAACTTTTGGCGCTGACGATGTTGGTGGTGAATTTAGCGTGTTTGCGTTACACCGACAGCCGGGGTGCTTGGATCGGTTTTGTGGCTCTGCTTGTGGTGTTTTTAGTGCTGCTTTGGTACTGGTACAGCCCTTTGATGCCTAAGTTCTGGCGGACTTGGGCGCTGCCGTTAGGGTTAGGAGGTTTGGCTGGGGCGTTAATTTTGGGAGTGGCTTTGGTGGAGCCGCTGCGCGATCGAGTTTCGAGTATGTTTATCGGCCGCGGCGACAGCAGCAACAATTTTCGGATTAATGTTTGGACGGCGGTGCTTGACATGATTCGCGATCGGCCAATTCTCGGAATCGGGCCGGGAAACACTGCGTTTAATAAAGTTTATCCGCTTTATATGAGGCCGAGATTCACTGCTCTGAGTGCTTATTCGGTGCTGCTGGAAATTGCAGTGGAAACCGGTTTTATCGGTTTAATGTGTTTCCTGTGGTTGATGACTGTCACCGTCAATCAAGGTTTGTTGCAGATAAAAAGATTGCGCGACGCGCAATTTAACAGCTTTAACTCTCAGGAAGAATCCCCAAATCTTAAATCGAATCAGGGGTTTTGGTTGATTGGGGCGATCGCAACTTTAGCCGGAATGATGGCCCACGGTTTCGTCGATACTGTTTGGTACCGGCCCGAAGTTAATATGCTGTGGTGGTTGATGGTGGCGATTATTGCTAGTTTTTATAGCAACTCGCAGCAGCAAGATTCAGCTTTGACAGACGGCGAGTAGACAGAAGTGCTGGCGGGGTTTTTTCCCCGCCCGGTGCAGATGCGAGCAAGAGGGATATAGTTCAATACGGTTCACTTAACACTATTTATGCGCCGGAGATCCCCCTAAATCCCCCTTAAGAAGGGGGACTTTGACCCCCCCCTTTCCCCCCCTTTTTTAAGGGGGGTCAGGGGGGATCTGTCTTAAGTGAACCGTATTGGGATATAGTTCGCTGGCGGGGCAGAATTATTTTAAACTCGTCTGCTGTTAAATCCATTATTTCTTGGTAGTTTACTTTCCTATAGCAATCCTAAATCATTCATGCAGATATGTAGGGGCGGTGCCCCCGTGCCCGCCCTCCGAGGGATTGGGCAACCACGGGGGGATTGCCCCTACAATAATTATGCAAATGATTTAGGATCGCTATATCATAATCCTGAAACTTTCTAGTGATTCTAGCATAATTTTAGGGAACTGGTATTACTAAGGACTAATGACTAATGACTCAGGACTAATGACTAATTAGGAATCCCACTTTTTTCGGTAGCGATGATGTGCAAATCTACGTGTTTGAGCGATCGCACTAACTGTTGAGTCAAAGAACCCCGCAGCAGCAATTTCCACCGGGATTGCTGGCTTTCGCCAATCACAATTTGAGTAATGCGATACTCTTTAGCTACGTCGGAAATTGCTTTAGCTATATTCGGACTCTGCACCCGCAGAAATTGCCCGTTAAATTCTTGGCAAAGCTTCTGACAAGTTTCCACGTGCAAGCTTTCTGCTTTTGTTAAAAATCGATCGGGATTATCGACAAACAAAGCATAAAATGGGGCATTCATGTAGCTAGAAATTCTTCCACCCCGTCGCAGCAGTTGCAAAGAATTGGGATAAGTTGAAAGGCATACTAAAACTCGCTCGTGAATATTGCAATGTTGACCTTTTAAAGTTGCTGCGTCGTCTTCAACACTGTCTGCGACTTCTCGCAGGGCGAGTTCTCGCAACGCAATTAAATGACGCCGCTGAAAAAAGTTTTCTAAAGATTGTTGGATTTTTTCGGGAGCGTAGATTTTTCCTTCTAACAACCTTTCTTCTAAGGTTTCCGGTGTGACATCAACAACGACTATTTCGTCAGCCGATTCGAGGACGCGATCTGGCACTCGCTCTCGCACTACAACTCCGGTAATTCGAGCTACTAAATCGTTGAGACTTTCTATGTGTTGAATGTTGAGGGTGGAGAAAACATCAATGCCAGCATTCAGAATTTCTTCGACATCTTGATAACGCTTTTCTCGGAGAGAATCGGGAACGTTTGTATGAGCCAGTTCGTCTACTAAGGCTAGTTGAGGGCGGCGTGCTATGACAGCTTCTGTATCCATTTCTGTTAGAGTTTTTACGCCTCGCTGCATTTGTTTTCGCGGCACTATTTCCAGTCCCTCGCCTTTGGCTGCTGTCTCTTTTCGCCCGTGAGTTTCTAACAGTCCGACGGCGACATCAATGCCTTCAGATTTGAGCCTGTGCCCTTCTTCCAGCATTCGGAAAGTTTTGCCGACACCCGGGGCCATGCCGATAAAGATTTTGTGCTTTCCTCGGCGGGGGGTACGATCGTAAGTGCGATTCGGTTGAACGTAAACCGCGTCTGGATGGTTTGGGAGTTCGCTAGTATGAATCATAGCTGAGTAGTGAGTAAGTTAGTTGTCAGTAGTCAGTAGTCAGTTGTTAGTTGTTAGTTGACAGTTGGCACTTCCTACAAATAACCAATAACAAATAACAAATAACAACTGACTACTGAGTATTATAAACCGTCTAGAGCTAAATTCAGTTTGAGGACGTTAACTCCGGGTTCGCCGAAAATGCCGAGAAATCTGCCATCTGTATTTTTGGCTACCAACATTTCTACTTGATTGCGATTGAGCGATCGCACTTTTGCGATCCGTTCAACTTGCGCTCTAGCGGCCTCTTCGCTAATGTGCGGATCGAGGCTAGAGCCGGAAGTATATACCAAATCGGCAGTGGGTTTAATACCCGCTAAATTTAGGCGAGCCAACTCAACTTGGACGCCTTGAAAACCATCTTTTTCATTACCGCGCTTCAGCAAATCTGAGTTGCTGGGAGCCAGGTTGCTAGCTCCCGAAACGCCCGTTCTCTGAGCTAAATTTTCTGCCTTTGTCGGGTCGTAATCTACGGTGGCAAAGCTGCTATAATTTGTGGTGCTGGGGCGACCCCAAAAATATTTATCCGAGCCGAAAGACTGACCGATTAACGAGGAACCGATTACAACTCCTTGGTTAGTAATTAAGCTGCCGTTTGCCTGGGAATTGAAAGCAACTTGACCAATTACGAGCAGAATCAAGGGATAAATAATTGCCGTGATTCCCCACAGCACTAAAGTAACGCGAATCGCTCTGATTAATTCTCTCATAAATTACCTCAATTAAAGAAGGAAGAAGGAAGAAGGAAGAAGGAAGAGGGCAGAAACAGCTTTTCGTGTATTCGTAACTTCGGTGTCGCGAAGAAAGCTAATTGTTTGTTTCCGATATTTGCTTAGAATCTTTCCGGCTGAAAAATCACAACAAATAAATAAACTGCGAGTCCGATGATTACTAAACCCAAGAGACTTAAACCCCACGCAGCTTTTTTTGTCAAACCTTCATCCGCAGCCGCGTAAACAGCGGGTGCAATTATCAAGTTGAAGCACATGACTAGAAATAGTTGCACCGGGATTGGGTGGCGCTGCCAAAGCATTTGTGCTAACTCAATGACTTCTTGAAAATCTCTGGGCAAAACATCATTTAGCAAATCATTCCGTTTCATAAATTCTCCTTGTTTTAGGAAACCTAAATATCTGTTGTATTTGGTGGCTTTTTTCGGGAAATCGACGAGGCAGAGCCTCTAGATATGCGTTCCCCGGCAGAGCCGAGGAACAAGACTTATTCGTTACAGAATCTGTTGCCGAACTTCTCCTATGCTAACCCAACGGCGGCAATGAAAACATCGATAACTTTGATAGCAATAAATGGTGCGACTGCTCCTCCCAATCCGTAGATTAAAATGTTACGCTGCAACAGTTGATTGGCGCTTAAAGGTCGAAATTTTACCCCGGTTAATGCTAGGGGAATTAAAGCAGGAATAATCAAAGCATTGTAAATTAATGCTGACAGAACCGCTGACTGTCCGCTAGCTAAACCCATGATGTTCAATGCACCAACGGGAGCAAACATTGCCGGAATAATTGCAAAATATTTGGCAATGTCGTTCGCCAAGGAAAACGTAGTTAGCGCACCGCGAGTAATCAGCAATTGTTTGCCAATTGTCACTAAGTCAATCAGTTTTGTGGGGTCAGAATCTAAGTCCACCATGTTCGCAGCTTCTTTTGCGGCTTGGGTTCCTGAATTCATTGCGAGTCCTACGTTTGCTTGCGCTAATGCAGGTGCGTCGTTGGTTCCGTCCCCGGTCATTGCTACTAATTTGCCCTCGGCTTGTTGCTTGCGAATTACTTCAATTTTGTCCTCGGGAGTTGCTTCGGCAATGAAGTCGTCAACTCCGGCTTCGTCGGCAATTACTGATGCTGTAATTCGGTTATCTCCGGTGAGCATGATGGTGCGAATTCCCATTTTTCGCAGTTGGTCAAACCGATCGCGAATCCCGGGTTTGATCACATCTTTCAGATAGATAATGCCGTAGGTGTCGTTGCCTTGACAAACTCCTAACGGTGTGCCTCCAAGCCGGGAAACTCGCTCGTAAGCTTCATCGAGATCGGGGCCGAAATTGCCGCCGCGCGATCGCACAAAACCCTTAACTGCATCCACCGCACCCTTGCGAACCTCCGTACCATCGGGCAAATCCGTACCAGACATCCGGGTTTTTGCGGAAAAATCCAGCCCGGTGGCTCCTTGAGCGTTTTGGCGATCGAAATCCACCTGTGCGCCCAAATTCTGAGCCAAACGGACGATCGACTTTCCCTCTGGAGTATCGTCAAACACGCTCGCAGTCAGTGCTACCTGCGCCGCTTCTTGCAGCGAATGACCGTTGACAGGGATAAACTCCTCGGCTAAACGGTTGCCCAGCGTGATCGTCCCCGTTTTGTCCAAAATCAGCGTATTCACGTCGCCACAAGCCTCCACCGCTCGTCCAGAGGTCGCTATCACGTTAAACTGAGCCACGCGATCCATCCCGGCAATCCCGATCGCACTCAGCAAACCGCCGATCGTCGTCGGAATCAGCGCCACCAGCAGCGAAATCAGGGTCACCACGCCCACAGGGGTTTTCACGTAAGTTCCCACTGGGGGAATCGTCGAAACCACAATCAAAAACACCAGAGTCAGCACCGCCAGCAGCACCGTCAGCGCGATCTCGTTCGGCGTTTTCGACCTTTCAGCGCCCTCCACCAGGGCGATCATCCTGTCCATAAACCCTTTACCGGGGTCTGCCATCACCCGCAGTGTCAGTTCGTCGGAGAGGATGCGCGTACCGCCGGTAACGGAACTGGCGATGTCCGAACCCGGTTCCTTGAGCACTGGCGCCGATTCGCCAGTGATTGCTGATTCGTCCACCGACGCGACACCTGCGATCACTTCGCCGTCGGAAGGAATGACATCGCCTGCGATCACTTTAATTTGGTCGCCCCGTCTCAGGGATGTTGAACTAACTTCTTGAATTGAACCGTCTGGTAGGAGTTTGCGGGCTGTGGTGTCGGCTTTGGTCGATCGCAGTGCATCTGCTTGCGCTTTGCCGCGCCCTTCGGCTACCGCTTCGGCAAAATTTGCAAATACCAAAGTAAAGAACAAAATAAACGTTACTAAACCGTTGAAAACTACCTGATTTTTGCCAGGAACCGGCCCGAACAGCGTCGGGTCGATCGTTAATAATGCAGTCACAATTGTGCCAACCCACACCACAAACATCACCGGATTTTTCAGCATCACCCGTGGATCTAGTTTGACAAAAGCTTCTTTAAAAGCTCTTTGATAAAGGCCTTTTGTATTAGCTTTCGGCGTGTGTCGGCGGGACTCGCGAGAGCCCCCGCGAGGTTTTTTTGGGGAATCGGGGGTATTGGAAGAAGCCATATCGATTTGGGATTTTTAATGAACCACAGAGAACACAGAGAAAGAGTTGAGTGAGGTTGACAATTTTCGCTACAGAGGTGGAGCAGTGGGTGTTGCTAAAGGTGTTGGTGTCGCTTCGGGCGTTGGTGTTACTTCAGGTGTTGTCGCTTCAGGCGATGGTGTTCCTAAAGGGGAAGGCGTTGCTAAAGGCGATGGTGTTCCTAAAGGCAATGGCGCTTCAGGTAAAGGTGCAGTTATCGGTGCCGGTTCCAACTTAGCGCTGCTAATTTCAAATCCTTCTGCAATTGGCCCTAAAGCTAGAACTGGGAAAAATGTCAGCGCGCCCAGAATTATAATTACTCCTGCTGTGACGCTGGTGAACAAAACTGAATCTGTTCTGAGAGTACCTGTTGTTTCTGGAACTGGTTGTTTGTTTGTCATGCTGTCGGCTAAAAGCAGCAGGGCAAGAATTGGAACGTAACGCCCCATCAGCAAGCTAAAACAGGTGCTTAAATTCCACCAAAGTCCAGTTGATGCTGGTTGAGAGTCGCCCAATCCTTCAAAGCCAGAACCGTTGTTAGCCGCGGCAGAAGCGTATTCGTACATCACTTGGGAAATGCCGTGAAATCCGGGATTGCTGATGCCGCTTAAGCTGTCGGTAAATGCGAGGGTAATTGCACCGGGAATTAAAACTGCGATCGGGTGAATTAGCAGGACAACGCTAGCTAAAACAATTTCCCGCTTTTCAATTTTTCTTCCCAAAAATTCCGGCGTTCTTCCTACCATCAATCCGGTGAGAAACACGCTCAAAATCGAGTAGATAAATAAGTAAGCGGTTCCCGTTCCTTGTCCGCCCCAAACGATTTGCAAAAACAAGTTAAACAGAGTAGCAAAACCACCGGGAGGCATTAAAGAATCGTGCATCCCATTGACAGCCCCGCACATTGTGCCAGTCGTAGTCACAGCCCAGAGTACAGTTTCTGCCCACCCGAATCGAACTTCTTTTCCTTCTAAATTTGGCGCTGCGTAAGCGAGCAAATTATTGATTTGCGGATTACCTTGAAACTCGCCCGCTGCTGCAATCCCAATCAAGACAACATAGATGCCAAAAACCATCCAAAAAATCAGCCACCCTTGTTTTTTGTTATTGGCGAATCTGCCGTATGTGTGAATGAGCGCTGCCGGAATTGAAACCATTGCCAAGGTTTCCAGCAGATTAGTAAAAGGGTTGGGATTTTCAAAAGGGTGTGCCGAGTTAATGGCAAAAAATCCGCCGCCGTTTTCTCCTAGTTGTTTGATGCTTTCAAAGTGAGCTACTGGGCCGCGAGCAATTACTTGCCTGCCACCTTCTAAAGTATTAGCAACTGCCGGCCCGGCTATGGTTTCCGGTACGCCATTTATTAGTAGAAGCAAGCCAATGATTAAAGAAAGCGGCAGCAGGATGCGGGTAATTGACTGAATTAAATCGATGTAAAAATTGCCTAGGGGGCGACCAGTTAATCCCCGGATAAAGGCAATGCCTACTGCTAAACCGGTGGCGGCTGAGGTAAACATTAAAAAACCCAGAGTTAACTGGGATAAATAAGTGAATGTTGTCTCGCCGGAGTAATGCTGTTGATCGGTATTCGTGAGGAATGAAATAGTTGTGTGCAGGGCGGTATCCCAGGTGGGTGTACCTAAGCCGGTGGCATTTAAAGGCAGGAATCCCTGAAGCATCAAAATTAGAAAAGCAAATATGCCCATTGCCACATTGCTGTAGAATAGCGATCGGGCATATTGCCAGCCTGTCATGGAATCTACAGAACGGATATTGCTGGCTTTATAGATGAGCTTCTCTACTGGTTTAATAGCGGGGTCGAGAATGGTTCGTTCTCCCATGTATACCCGCGCCATATAGTTGCCGAAGACTGGAGAGATCGCTATTAAAATGATTAGGGTTAATGCGATTTGAAGTAATCCTTGCTGCATAACTGAGCCAAATTTTTATCGTTGGATAAATGGGTTTTGCCGATCGGGAAATGGGTTCGGTGGGAGGTTCCAAAAACCGGGCGAGCTTTTTTTGAAGGTCACTTTCAGTTTCAGGGGCGATCGCCCCCTGCAATGCTAAGATGCCATCTTCGCAAGTAGCAGGATTAAAGGGATAGGCGGGTTTTCGCAGGCGAGAATTTTTTGATCCCAGCTTTTGCTAATCCCGTGTTTTGACAGCGATCGAGCAATTCTATAACATTAAATGCCTCACCACAATAAGTATTGTTAATGTGGATGGGACTGAAATCGCGTTGGTTATACCAAATTCATATTACTCCTGTTCGCCACGAAAGGCGATCTAATTTTACTGATTACTATACCGAATCTTAGAAATTTTGATAATCAGCCTTCAGGTATAAGTTGCTGTTTACAAATCCTGGTTAACCCTTCTATATTTATCAGAATAACTGAATGTTTAGTTGAGGTTTAATATCTATACTTCTAGATATAGATGCTTTCTAAACGCTAGGCTTTTGCGCGATAGTAGGTAAAAGATTTTAAAGCTATGCAGCTATGGAGAAGGTAGAAGGCGGAAGCAAAAGAGAACTATCAACATAAAATATAAAATGGATTGATTTAGGATGTTAAAAAAATTATCGGCAATCAAAAAAAACCTGGGAATTCAAGAGAAGTATTTGCGGGGGCGGTGGTCGTTAGCGCAGCCCTCGAAGAGGATCGCCATTTTATTCGCGATCGTTGTAGCACTCGAATTTACCACGCCCTCGGAGTATCTGTTTGCATACTTATACACGGGGCCGATTTTACTGGCAAATTCGCGCTTGAGTCGGTTGGGTAAGTTACAAATTACGCTAGTAGCGGCAGCTTTGACGGTGTTAAATTTGTTTGTTCCTCCCGGAGAAACGATCGCCCTAGCCACTGTAGCAAATAGATCGATCGCAGTGATGGCTTTGGGGGTGACGGGATATTTGAGCGATCGTAACCAGCAGTACGAAGAGGCGATCGCCCAAACCAAAGCTCAATTGCAGTCGCAGCAGCAGCTAGCCAGCATCCGAGAAGATTTTGTGTCTACTTTGAGTCACGACTTGAAAACGCCGATGCTGGGCGCGATCGAAACAATAAAAGCTTTTAAGCAGGCAAAATTTGGGGAGGTGACTTCCAGTCAGCAAAAAGTTCTGGAAACAATGGCGCGATCGCACAAAATGTCACTACAATTAGTAGAAACGCTGCTGGATATTTACCGCAACGATACTGAAGGTTTGAAACTGCAACTTGCCCCCGTAAATTTAGCAGCTTTGGCAGAAGAAGTAATCGCCACACTCATCCATTTATCGGCGGCGCGCCGAGTGTACATTAATATGAGTTACGGAGAGTCTGATTTCCGTCGCTCTTTGTGGGTAAATGGCGATGCAGTGCAACTCCAGCGTGTTTTTGTTAATTTGCTGACCAACGGGATCAACCATTCTCATCGGGGTGGTAAAGTAGAAATAGTGATGGAATCTTATTCGAGTTATCAAGTGGTGAAAGTAATCGATAGTGGCTTGGGGATTACAGCAGACGAACTGCCCCACTTGTTCGAGCGTTTTTATCAAGGAAATGGCGATCGACAAGCCAAAGGATCGGGATTGGGGTTATACTTATCTCGCCAAATTATTGACGCGCACGGCGGTATAATTTGGGCAGAAAACAAATGGCCACACGGTGCTTTGTTTGGATTCCGACTTCCTGCGATCCCAGAGAAATGAAACCAGCTTATCCCTTGCGAATTCTCTTAGTTGAAGACGACGAACTATTTCGGTTGGGACTGCAAACGCGGTTGCAGCAAGAAAGTTGCTTGCAAGTAATTGCGGAAGCAGAAGATGGCGAAACTGCGGTAGAATTGACTCAGGAACACTTACCCGATGTGGTGGTTCTTGATGTCGGTTTGCCGGGAATTGGTGGGATTGAAGCGTGCCGTCAAATTAAACACCAACATCCAGCAATTCCAATTTTAATTTTAACATCTCACGCCCAAAAATCGTTAATTGAAAGATTGATTTCAGCGGGAGCTCAGGGATATTGCCTCAAAGGAATTGCGGCGGAAACTTTGGTTTTGGCAATTCGATCGGTAGCGGCGGGCGCTTCGTGGTGGGACAAGGCGGCAACTGCGGAAATTCGGGCGGTTTTTCGTCATCCCGAACCTGCTAAAAATAAGTTAAAATCGGAAGTTTTAGACAATCCGCTGACGAAGCGGGAACAGGAAATATTGGCTTTAGTTGCGGGCGGGAAAAGCAATCAGGAGATTGCTCAAATATTGTATATTGCTCCGGGGACTGTGCGAGTTCATGTTCATGCAATTTTGCAAAAGTTGGAAGTGCGCGATCGTACTCAAGCTGCTGTACTCGCTATTCAGAAAGGATTGGTAGCTGAAGAATTGTTAGGTGGTCAATCTTAAGCCGAAATGAGTCCAAGGCTTGGACTCTATATCATTCCGGTGTTACCGGAATTGATATTATTTAAGATTGTGCTTGACACTGCAAATCCGTACTGCTAAGATTTGATATCATATTTAACACTAATCTACGAGGAAACGTTTCAGTATAATCACGTAGAGAATTGACAGAAAAATGAATTTAGGTCGCTTGTGATAGGGCGGCAGTGGTTGGCAGATAAAACATCGTTTTTATGTGAAATTTAGGTGCATCTATATGGGACAGATCATCATCAATGAATTCCGGCGGGCTACGGGAGACATTACAGGCAACGAGTATGTAGAATTGCTGCTGACAGAAGATTTAACTGTAACTCAGCTTCAGAGCTATTTTGTAGGGGATTCAACTGCTCCAACATTAGCTAAATATTCAGCTTACAGATTTAGGAATATGGCGAGTATTGCGCCTGTTTTCAAAGCAGGAACAATAATTGCGATCGGCGGTTCGCCGGCTAATCAAGAGATTGCCTACAATCCTATACCGTCGGCAACAAATAACGGTTGGAACATTCGATTGAGCCCCGAAGGTAATTTTTTAACAAAGCTGCTCCCGGTGGGAAATTTTGATTGGAATTTGGCGGCTTCTGATGTTGTTTATGTTGATAATGCTAGCACTACAACTACCGATACAGTAGATTCGATCGCCTGGAGGACATCGGGAACGCATGGAGCCTTTGGCAATGCAGCTAAGGTGCAAATTCCAGCACCAAGTAACGGGCGTAATGTCGAGTTTTCCAGTGCTCTGGGCGGTGTCAACAAAACTGCCAATTATGCTGTCAACAGTCCGGGTTCCATCGGTTTGCCCAACGGCGGAATTAACACTATTTATATTAACAGCCTCCGGAATCCGCAGGTAAACAGCGCTCCGAATCTTGGCAATCCTAATGTTAATGCTCTGAACCCAATTAATGAAGACACAGCCAACGCAGCTAACACAGGCTTTAGTATTTTTAGCATCACTACCGAGTTAGGCGGTGACGCGAATGCTGGCGACGATCCTTTGGGTATCGCAGTCACAGCAGCAGACAATACTAACGGCAATTGGCAATTTTCAACTAACGGTAATACTTGGACAAATTTCGGCACAGTGTCGGAAAGTTCAGCAACTTTACTCGGATCGAATCGTCTTTATAATGGTTTACTTGGCAATACTCCCAATGCTCAAAATTGGCTGTATTTAACAAACTTAAATCTTGTTTCTCCTGGGACTGTTGCTTCAGAAATATTTAGCGGTAATGGAGCTAATTTAAATAGCACTGCTGCCAATAGTATCTATGCTGGCTACACAAAGAATCCTTTAAATGCGTCATTTCCGGTGCTCGATCGCACTTCTGGTTTTAGCCTATCTTTTAATCTCCAAATTATCTCAGAATCTCGAACTAATCCAAATCGAGCTGGTTTTAGTATTGTGGCGGTAACAAGCGATCGCAAATCAATTGAAATCGGTTTCCAGCAACTATCTCCAACTTCTGGTAATATTTTTGCACAGGGAGACGGCATTACTTCTAACCCAGGCGGACAAGCCAACAGCTTATTTGCGGCCGCCGAAAATGTTGCTTCTAACACTAATATTGCTACTAATTATACTCTCAGAGTTCAAGGAGATAATTACTTTCTTTCAGATGGTAGTGATATCATACTAACAGGCCCGCTGCGAGATTATGCTGCATTTAGCGGTGCGATCGATCCTTATGAAACTCCTAATTTCTTATTCCTCGGTGACGATACTACCTTAGCCCAAGCTAACATCAACCTGACGCGGGTTTCCCTGCAAACCCCTGCGAAAGTCCGCTTTGTACCCAATCCAGACTATTACAGTACCCCCGGAAACGAACCGAAAATTACGTTTCGGGCGTGGGATGGAAGTAACGGAGTTGCTAGCGGTACAAAGGGTGTCAATGCTTCTGTCACTGGGGGAAAAACGCCGTTTAGCAGTAATGCGATCGCATCGTCGATCGCAGTTAATCCAATCAACGACGCACCCTCGTTTATCAAAGGGGTCGATCGTACTCTCAACCGCAATGCAGGCCCGCAAACCGTTGCTGGATGGGCTACAGCCATTGTTCCGGGCCCCGCCAACGAGTCGGCACAAACCGTCAATTTTCAAGTGGTGGGGAATGACAATACTGGTTTGTTTAGTGTATTACCTGCGATCGACTCTTTAGGACAATTGACTTTTACACCTGCAACAGGTAAAATTGGCACAGCCAATATCACTCTAAACCTCAAAGATAACGGCGGTATAGCTAACGACGGCGTGGATACTTCGGCAAACCAGACATTTGTAATTAATGTAAACAATCCCAGTACATTTAACTTTAGTACCGCCAATTACAGCGTTAATGAAAACGGTACTTCTGCCACAATTACTGTGACTCGCACAGATGCTGTGAATGTCGCTGCGGATGTCAGCTACAGCACAAGTAATGGCAGTGCTAATGCTGGTAGCGATTATACTGCGACATCGGGGACTTTGAGTTTTGCGATCGGCGAAACTACTAAAACTTTCACTATTCCAATTGTTGATGACACCTTAGTAGAAGGGAATGAAACTGTCAATCTCCGATTGATTTCTCCTACTAATGGTGCTGAGTTGGGAACGATTTCGACGGCTGTTTTGACTATTGTAGATACGACACCAATTCCGACTCCGATTCCGACTCTAATTTCAACGCCAACTCCGACACCAACTCCGACGCCAATTCCAATTCCAATTCCGACTCCGACGCCAATTCCTGCGGAAACTCCGACTCCGATTCCAATTCCGACTCCAACTCCGACGCCGATTCCAACTCCGACGCCGATTCCTGCGGAAACTCCGACTCCGATTCCAACTCCGATTCCAATTCCGACGCCGACGCCAATTCCAATTCCAACTCCGATTCCAATTCCGACGCCAATTCCTGCGGAAACTCCGATTCCAATTCCAATTCCGACTCCGACGCCAATTCCGACGCCAATTCCGACGCCAATTCCTGCGGAAACTCCAACTCCGATTCCAATTCCAATTCCGACGCCAATTCCAATTCCAATTCCAATTCCAATTCCAACTCCTGCAGAAACTCCAATTCCAATTCCGATTCCGATTCCGACTCCGACGCCAATTCCGACTCCAATTCCTACTCCTTCTGAAACTCCAATTTCTACTCCGACACCAATTCCTGCGGAAACTTCAATTCCAACTCCAATTCCTACGGAAACTTCAATTCCAATTCCAACTCCAATTCCTGCGAAAACTCCAATTTCAACTCCGACGCCAATTCCTGCGGAAACTCCGACGCCAATTCCTGCGGAAACTCCAATACCTGCGGAAATTCCCACTCCAATTGCTGCGGAAACTCCAACTCCGAATCAGACTCCAACTCCGAATCCGATTCCGGTGGGGGCGGGCACGGGGGCACCGCCCCTACAGATTGCGGAAACGCTGGCGGATTTTGATGCGGGGAATACCGACACTTTTTCGGAAGACTGCATTTGCGATCGCACATACATACCCGTTAGCGCAGCCCGCCCCTACGGGGGCTGCGCCAACGAAGAGGATCGCACTTCCATTCCAATACCCAATATTACTCAATATACTCTCAACGGTACTAACGGTAAAGATACCTTAACCGGCAACAATTTTAACGACAGTATCAACGGTTTTAACGGCAGTGACTTGCTAATTGGACTCGAAGGTAGCGACAATATTTATGGTGGCTTAGCCAGCAGCATTTCTGTCGGCGCTGATATAGACAGCGACACCATATTTGGCAACAAAAACAACGACTACATCATCGGTCATGCTGGCAATGATATCATTTATGCTGGTAAAGATCATGATTTGGCGATCGCAGGCAAAGACAATGACTTAGTTTGGGGCGATAAAGGCAACGACACCTTACTTGGTGATGACGGCAACGATACCATACTTGGTGGCACTTCAGACTCGTCTGATAGTGATTTAACTGGACGAGATTTGCTTTTTGGCGATCGGGGAAACGACATTTTGCACGGACAAGAAGGCGAAGACACTCTCTCTGGTGGCGAAGATAATGATACCATACATGGCGGCAAAGATAGCGATCTAATCTTCGGCGATTCCGGCGATGATTTGCTGTTTGGAGATTTGGGAAATGACACCATCTGCGCTGGCGACGGCGATGATACAATTTTTGGAGATATTGACAAGATTGCAGCAGATGCTAGCAGTCAACAAGATTACCTTTGTGGCAGTAATGGCAATGACTTAATTTTTGGCAATGACGATACAGACAAAATTTGCGGTGGCGAAGGCAATGATACTCTCTACGGCGGCAAAGGTGACGATACTTTAATTGGGGGAATTGGCGATGATTGGTTGATGGGAGATTTAGGAAACGACACGCTGCAAGGTGGAATCGGGCGCGATTACTTTTTACTAACGGCAGGAAAAGGTAGCGATGTAATTGTTGATTTTACCAAGGGCGAAGATTTATTAGTTTTAACAGGAGGCTTGAAGTTCGATCGCCTCAGCATCATCCAAGAAAATAATTCTACCTTAATTAAGATTGCCAATACAGGTCAGATTTTGGCTGCTTTGAGTGGAGTGGAAGTTAGTGCGATCGGGCCACAAAACTTTAGCATAATTTAACTGGTTCCCAGGCTGGAGCCTGGGAACCCATATCTAGAGGCTCTGCCTCGCCTGGGAACATAGAAATCTGAGGTAGGGACACGGCACTGCCGTGTCCTCCTCTATATCATTCCGGCCCTAAAGCAGAGTAATTGCAGTCGATGCCGGAGCACCAATTGGCCCTGCACCAAAGCCTAAATTCACTACCCCACCAGTCAAACCAGTAGGATTATTAATCGTCAGACTAACGCTAGTTTGACCGGGATTAAAGCTCACCGTTCCTCCAGAAGGAGTCACCCCAAATGGACTGATAATATTGTAGTCCACGTTGTTGACAGGTTGACCGCCACCAGGGGAAACAATCAAAAAGTCGATCGAAGCCGAAACCGAAGTATTGCCACTCCGATTAATCGTGAAAGTTCCAGCACCACCATCAGCAATAGCACCAGGAGACGAGCCGTAAGAGAAGAAAGTCGGAGGCACAGCAGTAGAATCAACAATACTCAAAACCGCCGCTGATGGAGTCGCCAAACTGCCACCACTTAAGAACAAATTCACAGTTTCATTAGGCTCTATGAGGCTATCAAATAAAGTTTGAACCGGAACTTGTGCGGTAGCTTGTCCAGGTGCAAAATTGACCGGTTGAACGACAGGCGTGTAATCCGGTTGAGAACCCAAAGCAGTACCATCACCAGTACGGAACAAAATTGTAGCCGCTATCGAAAGATCGCCACCACGATTAATCGTAATTGGCGCAGTGTTCCCCTCGTTGACGCTGTAAGTAGCCGCACTGAAGAAAAACGTGTTTTGACCAGGTGTCGGAGTCGGAGTCGGCGTTGGCGTCGGAGTTGGCACCACATTATTAATCGTCAAAATAGACGGATTACTGCCCACATTGCCACCGCTAAGCACCAAATTCACCGTTTCTGGCGATTCCAAAATCAAATCGTTCAAAGAAGTCACTGTGAAACTAGCAATAGTTTGCCCCGCAGCAAAATTCAACGCCCCCGCCGCCACAGTGTAATCGGGTGCTGTCCCACCAGCATTTGCCGAACCGTCAACAGTAGCGTAGTTAATCGATGCAGCCGCCGTACCACCTGTGCGAGTCACGTTAATTGTAGCGACACCACCTTCATTCACCGAGTAACTTCCTTGCTGAAATTGGAAGATACTTGCAGGCGTTGGAGTTGGCGTCGGCGTCGGAGTTGGCGTCACATCCATGCCTTGATATTGAATATTCCGCACTAGGTAGTCGGAACTATCGTCTTTGAAGGGGGTGGCGAGGTAGGCAGCGGTGGGGCTATCGTAGGCTTTGGCGGAGAACCGCAGTTCGTCAAAAGCTGCACCGCTGAGAGGATTTGCTTCGACTTTGAATTGGAAACTGCCATCGTTGCGATCGCCTGTAAAAGTCACTCCATTTGCAGATACAGACAGAGGTTTTGCTGCGGTCGTCGGAGCGTTGATACGAGTGAAAGTAAAATTGCTAGTGGGTACCAAAACCCCATTATTAAAGACTTGCAACAGACCAACTTCATTACCTTGATCGCCCACTCCTAGAGTTTTTTTGGAACTCAACGAACTTAGATCGATCGTCGCGCTAGTCACGTCTTGGTTATCTGCCCATTTCACCTTCAGCGCCTGAGATTGATTGGTGTTGGGGTCATAGTTGATTTCCGCCCGAATTTTATTCACATCGGTGAACCAACCAGCATAAGAAGATGGGACACCAATACCAGCGGCATTGCCGTAACTCAACCAGCTTTTAGGGTTTTCGTTCGTTGCCAAAGTGAGATTGCCGATCGTAGTAGGATTAAGATAGTCAGTTTCCGCGCCATCAAAACCTAGCCCAGACAGTTGAATGCCTTTATTTTGGGAAGCTGTAGCCCATTTTGCGATCAAATCATTGATGGTGCTGAAATTAGTCGTTTGACCCAAAGTACCATTGAAGGGAGTAGCCATAGTTTCTCTCGTGATGATGAGTAATTAAGGATTAGAAGTAACTGAAAACCAAAGGTTGGGCTTTCTTTCAGGGCGATTGGTCACTGCTAGAAAAGCGTCGTCATAAATAGGTGCAAACAAATCAAGTAAAAATGCTGAAATTGCCAAAATACTTGCCCAACAAACATCTGAAGGCTTTACTACCCCTGATTAAATGTTGTAACTACTTACACCTACTTAATCGATATACTTAACTTTCATCCTCAATTACTTCGATCCGGAAAAATTCCCGATCGTTTTTCATCCTTATAAAAAGCCGATCTTTCATATATGTAAACTACAGCGTAAATAATCATTACAAATCGAGATAATTTTTGTTATATAGTTTCCGGTTGCATCAGTATTGTTCAAGCAGTAAACAATCACGCTTCGGTGCAACCACAATTGATATTAATCATTATTCATCCATTCATCACAAGTTAAGACATAATTGTATTTGTCATTCAGTAGAATTACTGAAGAAACTGTTTTTATAGAAACGATCAGGACACGGCAGTGCCGTTTCCCTACAATTAATCTGGCGCTGCCGTGAAACGGCGCTGCCGTGTCGTCTATATCATTCCGGTTACACCGGAATTAATATGATTCCTCGATCGCCCAAATCTGAGTTTTTTACTCAAAATCCGAGTCAAATCTCAGCATAATTACCGATTGACAAATCCCAGTAGGGACACTCCGAGAGCCCATAGGTGTCAACTTAAGCCTGAAACCTTTGAGAAATCTGGGTTTTACGCTCCCGTCTAGATCCCCCTCGCATCCCCCTTAAGAAGAGGGACTTTGAGAAGACTCCTGTCCCCCCCTTCTTAAGGGGGGCGCCAAGGAGATCTAGACGGGAGCGTAAAACAGCAGTCTGTGACTGGGTTTGACGTTAAGTTGACACGAAGAAGGGCTCTTGGAGTGTCCCTACTGCACTCCATAAACATGGGATATGCTGTAACTTGTGACCAATGGTGCTTATCTGGCTGAATCTGCGGTTTTCATACTCATTGCATAATAAATCGCCCAAATAGCCATAGGCCGTAAATAGTGACTAGCCCGAAAAGTCCCTACCGCCGTAATCGCTTCCGGCGTCCGAAACTGCAACCCATTCTCATAAATCTGCTTCACCACCGCATCCGTCAACTTAAACCCCTTTTCCTCCATTCCCATCTGCACCAAAAAAGCCGCCAACCCAAAATTAATCCCCGTCCAAACTTCCAAAGGATGAGTTGCATTCGGATTTTCCGGCGCGCCATTCAACATCACCCCATTCGCCGCCCCAAACTCGCCATCGTTAAACTTTAAGAAACAAGATTCGTACACAGTTTCTAAGGCACTAACAGCACATTCTGGCGGTACAATATCCGGCAAGCCTAACAGTTTTGCATAAAATTGACCGCATAATTGATCCGCCATCACCACTTCGGAATTACTCTGGCTATCCAAACGGTAATATTGACCGTTCCAGAGTTTTTCTTGATAAGTTGGTCTGGCTTGTTCCAGCCAACTATGATATAATGCAATTTTTGATTGAGGATTGGGAATTATCTCTAGGGCTGTGTCTTCTAAGATTTCACCGATCGCGATCGCACTCTCCAACGCAGCCAACCACAACCCACCGCAATAGGCACTAATCCCCCGCATTTGCCAATCATCAAACGTCTGATCCGGCGCGCCAGAATTCTCAGGAATCCCGTCCCCATCCTCATCAAAGGTTTTCAGATAAGCCAAAGCCTCAACAATTGCCGACCAACAATCTTGCAAAAACTCATAATCCGTGCTACCAGTCAACAAGAAATCCCGATAAACCTGCAACACAAAATCGCAAGGTAAATCCTTCCACAAATTGCAATCTTGATAGCTAGTATAATTTGTTTTTTCCCAAGGATGTTCGTTCGGAGCACCCAAATCATGCGGAGTCGCACCGACTGCTTTCCGAATCGCCGATGCTTGATTCCAACCAACAATTCTCGGCGTATCGTCGCCCGTAGAAATGGCCCGCGCAAAAGCGATAATTACCGATTTTTCCAATTCCGGCCACAACATCAACAAAGCAAAAGAACCGTAAAGACGCACATCTAAACTTTCATACCAACGGTAATCAATGCACTCCAAAACTCCAAATTGACCCTTCGGATCGCGTTCGTTGGCCGCACTCCAAAGCGTACCGCCGTCAGTGAGGATATACAATTCATTAAACAGCGCCATTTTGAAACTATCTGTCAAATCTTCCCGTGACAAAATCGGTTTTTGCCAAGCTTCAATACTTTCGCGCCAAGTATCGGAATGCTTCATTGCTGTGCGGATAATCGGCCAAGCATTTTTGCCATTGCGCCCAAAGAAATCTGTATAGCGGCGGTAATAATTAACTCCCGGCGCAAACTCTGTTACCGGGAAATCCCATGCTAAAATAAAAGGAATCTTGCGAGTTTTTCCTGGTCTAATTGTAAACCGGACTGCGATCGCACAAGCCGATCGTTCTCCAGGATCGCAGGCTGTCTCGTCTTTGTCATCCAACAAACAACCGTCACCAGAAAAGTTCTGCCAGATATCATCGCCTTTCCCCACAGGGTTCCAGCGAGTTTGATAGAATACTTCTACGGCTGGATTGGTGATAGTGGCGATCGCCCATTGTCCATCCCCTTCTTTTGGCTGATCATCAGCATTTAAGCGCGTCATCACGCAGCCAATCCGGTGAAAATCTTCCACCAACAAATTCATGTTTCCACCACTTTCTCCCCACCGCGGCTGATAGTCATAGGCCGGACTACCATCGTCACGCACCTTGATTTCCGGCGACTTATTGCCATTAGTAAACCAGCCCACAATATTCTCCCAAGTTAACATGATGCTGAGAGTAATAGGCGCATCTGTAGGATTGTGCGCTACCCACTCAAACATGGCAACTGGGTAACTGCTTTCTTGATAGTTGTGAGGCAATATCGGCGAAAATTGTTCGCAGCTTAATTCTGCCTGAAATACATTTTCATAAACAAACCAACTCCTGGGATACAAAGCATGATAAGTCCCCGAAGAGTTCAATTCTTCTTCTCTCTTATTTTCCCCCCTTGGGGGGGGCAGGGGGGGGTTGGCTTCGTTGGGATACCATTTCCAACTAGATAAACTGCTATCTGTGGGCGGTTCAGTACACAGTGCGAAAGCTTGTTTCTTGCCACCAGATTCTTCAAAAATGCTGAATTGACAAGCGGGCAAACTATTAAAAATGTGTTCACCACCATCAATATGCCAGAGGTTGAAATCTCCACGGGGCGATCGCCCGATGCACCCAGCCCCAAAGCCTCCCAAGGGCATTCCGTGCCAGGGGCCGTCGTCGAGATTGCTGGCGTAGCGGACTGTGTAGGGGTTGTCCCAACCGAGGCCGATGGGACGTTTCCAGGTGTGTGGAGGGATGTTTGGATTGGATGTGCGATCGTTATTCATACCAATTAATCGATTTTAGATTTTAGATTTTAGATTCAACAAAGCAACTTCACCGATTCAGACAGAGCCAGGTTTATCGAGGCAGAATATCATCTAAGCGAAGTTGCAAGTTCCTTAGCAGAGGAGAAATAATCGGCTGTCCGAGTCGAAATTGTTGCTGAATGTAATCTTGGTCAATTAGTTGACAAACTGTGATAGTAGGTTGTTTAGGTTTGCCGATAAAAGCCACACCTCCCAATCCACGATAATCAACTATCCAATATTCTGGAATTCCTAAAAGAGCGTATTCTTCAAGTTTTCTGGCGTAATCTGTTTCCCAATTAGTGCTGACTACTTCTACTACCAATTTAATTGATCGCCCCAAAGTAATCACAGGTTCTCTTTCCCAGAGGGGTTCGCTGACGAGGGCAGTTTCATCTAACACGACAATATCAGGATGACGCGCCGTAGCTGCACCGGAAAATGGACAAATTAAACAAGTGCGGGGAATGAACCAAGGTAGTTTTTCGGCTGCGAGGATGATGCCGATTTGAGTTGCTAGTTTACCGCCGACGGTTTCGTGGCGGCCTGTGGGTTCCATCTCAACTAATTCTCCGTCAGCAAGTTCGTAGCGGAAGTTGTCACAATATTGATCGAGGAATGTTTCAAAGGTTAGGAGTTTTTGCGCGGTGTAAGCCATTATAAATCAATATTTTTTTGCTTGATTTTAATTACAATAGTTTAGCATTCTTCTCAAATAAAACTAACCCGGAGATCCCCCTAGCCCCCTTCTTAAGGGGGGGACAAGAAATATTCTCAAAATTCCTTCACCTCAGCAAATCCCAAATCTGTTCCTTTCCCTGCGTGCACCAAAGCCAACTTTTCGTAACGCTTAGCGTGCTCGATTAATTCCTCTGCTTCTTCCTGGGAAACCTCCCGCAATCGCTTCGCAGGTACTCCCGCAACTAGGGTGTAAGGAGGCACATCCTTGGTGACAACAGCACCCGCACCGACAATACAGCCAGTCCCTACCCTAACGCCATCTAAGACGATCGCCCCAATCCCGATCAAACAACCCCGTTCAATGTAAGCTGAGTGAATCACGGCTCGGTGTCCGATCGTCACAAAATCTTCCAAAACCGTCGGTTTCCCCGGATCGCCGTGTAAAATAGCTCCATCTTGGATATTAGTGCTACAGCCGATCGCAATTCGCTCTACATCCCCCCGCACCACCGCCCCGTACCAAATACTCGCCCCCGCACCCACTTCTACCCTACCGATGACAACAGCGTTTTGGGCCACAAAAGCAGCTTGGGAGACATTTGGAATCTGCCAATAGGAAGGGAGTTTAGTCAAAGATTCGTTGAGATTGCTCATTTGTTGGTCGATCGAACTACTTTTAACAAATTAACTAATTGTGAATACAAGATATAATAAAAGCATTTGGCACTTTTGCAGAGAAAATATGTTGGGACGCAAATAAATGATTGAAGTAGCCTTGCAATACCCGATGTTTGGCCCGGAAATTCCGTGTCCCCACTGTCGCCAAACGATTCCGGCTCTAACCCTCACGGATGCCTATTTGTGTCCGCGTCACGGGGCATTTGAGGCAGATCCAAAAACAGGCGATTTAGTTCACCTTCAGTCTGGGCGACATTGGCGCCGCTGGGAGGATGAGTGGTATCGCCAGCATACTCATCCCGATGGAATTCGGTTTGAAATTCACGAAGCGCTCGATCGACTCTATACTCAAGGCTACCGAGCAACTCGCGTGATCGTTGCCCAGCGCTATCGCGACTTAATCAGCGCTTATTTGGAACGGAGCACACCTTGGCGGGGTCAATCGGAATCGCCACAGCCAAAGCTTTATGGTTTACCTGTCGATTTTAGCGCCGATCCTCAAGAGAAACCTTGCTGGGAAGTGATTAATTTTGATTTAGAAAAAGAGCCGGGAGTTCCGATTCGATATCCCTATTCTCGGTTGTTTGAATAGTTATTAGTTATTAGTCATTGGTTATTGGTTATTTGTTATTGGTTATTTGCGGTGCCCTGAGCCCTTTAAAGCGAACGGCTACGCGGTTCCTGAGCGGAGTCGTTCGCTTTAAATCGAAGCGAACGATTTAAAGGGCAGGATAAACTCCGTCGAAGGGTTATTGGTTATTGGTTATTGATTATTTGTTGGTTCCAGTTACCAATTCCCAATTCCCAATTCCCAATTCCCAATTCCCAATTCCCAATTCCCAATTCCCAATTCCCAATTAACAAAATCAAATGCACCATGCCTCGATTCGCACTGCTAATATCCACCGGGCGATCGCCTTTTACGAACAGTTGGGATTTACTGTGAGCGATCGCTTTACCACAGGTTACACTCTAGCCTGTTGGATGGAAGGCCTCAACGGACGCATTGAACTAATCCAAATCCCTGAACCAAAACCCGCACCTGATGCTTTCGGAGACGAGCATTATGTTGGATACTATCATCTATCCTTTGATTTAACTGAGACGACAACTGACTTGCCCACTTGGTTACATTCTCTCAAAGAACGGTTTGAGCAAACAGCGAAACAGGAACCAAACCAGTTTCACTCGCTGAAAGTTCTATTAGAACCGACTCAACAGGCGATCGGCGATCGTGTTTACGAAGTAGCATTTATTGCCGATACTGATGGTTTGCCTTTAGAGTTTATCCGGCGGATGAATGACTAATCAAGTCAGTAGTCAGTAGTCCAGGACTAAGGCCAACTGGCACAATTAGTAGGGTGCGTCAGGAAAGTCACACCCTAATTTTTCGTACAAACCTTAAGGCTGATGCACCTTACAAGTTCAGTCCTGGACGCAAAAAGTGGTTTGACACGCTGCTACTTATAGCGGTAAGGTGCAACCTAAGCACCCTACATAAACGAGTGTGTGCGTCCAGGACTGAAGTTAATAGAAGTGTGACAGTTGGCCTTAGTCCTATAGTCATTATTAAGCAGTCACTAAAGATTTTGTCAGACAAGCGATCGCTTTTTTTTTTGACCGTTGCAGGGTAAAATACAATAGTCATGCCGGGAGCAGGAGGGAAGTTTTGTCTAACTATTCAGACCGCGAATCCTTAGCTAGAAGACTCAGTTGTATCAAAAGGGTGTCGGAAGTCTTTTTCAACAATAAATCGCGTTGAATCTAGAGGATAAGTCTTAACATAAACCAGACAACCGGTTGCCGACGACGGACTATAGTCCGAATTGGGTGAATACCGCAGCCAACTGCCCGTTGGGTAATCTCCTAACTCATCACTCCAAGTGCCTTCGATGACAAAGATTTCTTTCACCTCAGATTCAACTACGTTCGACAAGGCAGTGCCTGGTTGCCAGCGTTCCACCCAAACTTTTTCAGGAAAACCCTCTTGCTCGTAAAGGGGCTTGACCTCAATTTGGGGAATAGTACCGGGCTGCCAGGACAACTCGTAAATATTCGTTTTCACCCGCTGGCGAGTGGTTCCACCATGTTGCCGTAATTTAACAAATGTCAGGCAACCTTCATCGCTATAAGGACGATGCGTAAACCCTTCCGGATTGAGCATATAAGATCCTGGAGGATACACACCGGTTTCATCAGCGAAGTTGCCCTGGAGTACCAAAATTTCTTCTCCACCGGGGTGTCCGTGTAGCGGGAAAAAGCCACCCGCATCGAAGCGAGTCAGCATGGTGACGGGATGATCTTGAACGTTATCGTCGGACTCAAAGCAACCAAACCAGATTGCAGTAAAGGTGGTCTGATGCCAGGTTAGCGATGACGGCAAAACCGCAACTCGACTCGATACGTCGTTGTGAATTGGTTGAGGTTGCCACTGAAGTTGAGAAGACATGATTCTTGAAATTTAATATGAATTTAAGATTGATTTAAGACTAACTCCAGATTGTTAAGTACGTCAACCTAAATTAAACGTAAAATGCGCTCTTTATTAGAACCGACTCAGCAGGCGATCGGCGATCGTGTTTAAGAAGTAGCATTTATTGCCGATACTGATGGCTTGCCTTTAGAGTTGATCCGGCGGATTAATTAGTTAATGACTAACGACTATGGATAATCATTCTCTCTTAGTTCGCGATCGCACGGGTGGTCAGAAACCGGGGTTTTTACGGAAATACTGCTTTCCTGCCTTTAACTAAAGTAAAAACCCGGTTTCTTTGGTATTTATGCGTCCAGGACTAAAATAGCTAGATTTTTAACTCAAAATCTAGTATATTTTATTTTTTACTATAATATGAATGTCTATTCATACAATCAGGTGTTGGCTCAACCTAGGAAAAACCATGAAAAAAGCTAAATCAAGGGATTCCGGCTGCTCTAGTTGCAGTCATGACGACGACGACCACGGAGACAGCCATGAGAATCATAACCACGATCATGACCACGGGAACGGAGATTTTAACCTCAAGCAAGAATTGATTCCTGTGATATTGGTTGTTGTCTTATTTGTCGGCGGTTTGATTTTTGAAGAACAACTGCACAACACACCATATTCTATAGGTGAGTATCTGGTTTTCATCCCAGCCTATCTTTTGAGTGGATGGAATGTTTTAACTATTGCCGGCCGCAACATTCTGCGAGGTAGAGTATTTGATGAAAACTTCTTAATGACTATAGCAACAGTCGGCGCTTTAGCCATTCATAAATTACCCGAAGCAGTGGGGGTGATGTTGTTCTTCAAAATCGGAGAACTTTTTCAAGAATTTGCGATCGGGCGATCGCGTCAATCGATCCGATCGCTTTTAGAAATTCGCCCCGACAGCGCCAACCTCAAGCAAAATGGCGACATCAAAAAAGTTGCACCAGAAACAGTAGCCGTCGGCGATATCATCCTTGTCAAACCAGGCGAAAAAATCCCCTTAGACGGTGAAATTATCGACGGCAACTCTCAGATTGACACATCTGCACTCACTGGAGAATCAGTCCCTCGAACCGTGAAAGTTGGAGAAACAGTTTTAGCAGGAACAATTAACCAGACAGGAGTTCTCACCGTCAAAGTAACCAAAGTGTTTGGTGAATCTTCAATATCCCGAATTCTGGAATTAGTAGAAAATGCCAGAAGCAAAAAAGCTGAAACTGAAAAATTTATCAGCAAATTTGCTAGCTACTACACGCCCTTTGTAGTATTTGCATCGCTAGCAGTGGCTGTAATTCCCCCTTTATTCATTTCAGGCGCAACTAATGCCGATCGCTTTTTATGGGTTTACCGCGCCCTAGTCTTGTTAGTTATTTCCTGTCCTTGCGGATTGGTGATTAGCATTCCTTTGGGATACTTTGGAGGAATTGGCGGTGCAGCCAAGCGCGGTATTTTGGTTAAAGGCTCGACTTTTCTCGATACCCTGACAGCAGTTAAGACAGTTGTTTTGGACAAAACAGGAACTTTGACAAAAGGAGTTTTTAAAGTAGCACAAATTGTCCCGGCAAATGGCTTTTCCCAAACAGAGTTAATGGAAATAGCCGCTCAAGTAGAATCTCAATCAAATCACCCAGTCGCGAAATCTATCATGGAAGCTTACGGCGGCAAGATAGATTCATCGGATGTAAAAGATTACGAAGAAATAGCGGGACACGGCATTCGAGCAAAAGTAAATAATCAAATTGTGGTGGCGGGAAATGACCGTTTGCTTCACCGAGAAAACATTGCTCACGATGTCTGCAATGCTTCAGGTACGATCGTCCATTTAGCAGTAGACAACCGCTACGCTGGCTATATTTTGATTGCTGACGAGCTTAAGGAAGACGCAGTACAGGCGATTCGCGACCTCAAGAAACTCGGTGTTGAGCGAATCGTGATGCTCACAGGAGATAATCAAGCTGTAGCCGATAGTGTTGCGAAAAAGCTCGGTTTAGATTCCTATTTAGCTGAGTTATTGCCCGAAGGAAAAGTAGAGGCGATCGAAAAACTGATCTCCCAATCTAAAAAAGGCGATAAAATTGTCTTTGTCGGGGACGGAATTAATGACGCACCGGTTCTTGCTAGAGCTGATGTTGGCATAGCAATGGGGGGTTTGGGTTCGGATGCGGCGATCGAAACTGCCGATGTTGTGATTATGTCAGATGCACCCTCCAAGGTGGCTGAAGCCATCCAAATTGCCCGAAAAACTCACAATATTGTCTGGCAAAATATCATTTTTGCCATGTCAGTCAAAGCGATATTTATTGCTTTGGGTGCTTTTGGCTTAGCTACAATGTGGGAGGCAGTTTTTGCAGATGTTGGGGTGGCTCTAGCAGCGATTTTCAATGCCACTAGAGTGTTGAAATAGAGTGTTCATATGGTGGGCATTTCCCACCTTTCCCCACAATTGAGACATACATTACTGAGGTTAAAAATATTATGCGCCGTCAACGTTCTCTGCCCTGGATTCACCGCTATTCTCGCCCGATCATGGCAGGAATTGCAACTATTGGGGCTGCGATCACTGCCTATCTAACCGCTGTAAAGTTATCCCAAGGAGTGGTAACTTGTCCCATAGCTGGCTGTGATATCGTGCTTTCGAGTCCCTATGCCTATCTCTTTGGTTTGCCTCTTTCTCTATTTGGGTTTTTGGGCTATTTGAGCATGATCGTTTTTGCAGTAGCTCCCCTATTTGTCAATCCCTCAGAACAGAAGGCTCTCCGCTCTAAGTTAGAGTCTTGGACGGGACTTTTGCTATTTGCTGGCGGTACAGCGATGACGATTTTTAGTGGCTATCTGATGTATGTACTGGCTGTTGATATCAAAGCAGCTTGTATTTACTGTTTTGCGTCTGCTTTGTTTGCAACTAGCTTGTTTGTCTTAGCATTAATCGGTCGCGAATGGGAGGATATCGGGCAACTATTTTTTATCGGAATTTTGGTATCTATGTTAGTGCTGATTTCTTCTTTGGCTCTTTATGCCGATGTGAATAATCTCGGTACAGCTAGGGAGACAAGTATGAAGACTACAACATCTTCTGGTGCTTCGGAAATTGCTTTAGCACAGCATTTAAAAAGAGTGGGAGCTAAAATGTACGGCTCTTTTACTTGCGATCACTGTCAAGCGCAGAAGGAAAGTTTTGGCAAAGAAGCGGCTCGCATTTTCAATTATATCGAGTGCAATCCTCAAGGGAAGAATGCGAGGCCTGATCTTTGTCAAGCAGCGAAAATTCAGGGGACTCCTACTTGGGAAATTAACGGTAAGTTTTACTCAGGGCAAAAATCTTTGCAGGAGTTAGCTGATTTATCTGGCTATCAGGGAAGTCGGGAATTTCAAAATCTCTCAAATCAGAAACGCTGACAATAGTGATTTTTGCCGATCGACCTAATCATAGTCGATCGCGCACATCTCTGTCTGAGGGATGAAAAAATACACAATTTCATATTTATGAGAACCTTCCCGGATTTCGCTCCCTCCGACTGATGACATTCCGCTACAATTGTGAGATTATGAAAATAATATGAAAAGCCTTGACCAATAAAACAAATGACTCACTCGGAAAACAGACCCAGCCTTCCAGAGGTTCACCGCAGCATCCCGATTCCCGACAGCAAAGGTTTTTGGCGTAAAATGCTGGCCTACGCAGGGCCTGGATATTTGGTTTCAGTCGGTTACATGGACCCGGGAAACTGGGCGACTGATTTAGCCGGGGGAGCAAAGTTTGGCTATGCGCTATTAAGTGTGATTTTGCTATCTAATTTGATGGCAATTTTGCTGCAATCACTGTGCGTGCGTTTGGGAGTAGCAACGGGACGAGATTTGGCACAAGCTTGTCGAGATTATTTCAGTCCCCGAGTCAGTTTTTTGCTGTGGATACTTTGTGAAATTGCTATTTCTGCTTGCGATTTAGCTGAACTTGTTGGAAGTGCGATCGGACTGCAATTACTATTTGGAATTCCCTTAGTTTGGGGTGTTTGTATTACTGCACTCGATGTGATTATGGTGTTATTTTTACAAGGCAAAGGTTTTCGTTATATCGAAGCTTTGGTAATTACGATTATTGCAATTATTGGCGCTTGTTTTATTGCAGAAATGATTTTTGCAAAACCTGATGCCGGAGGAGTTTTACTCGGTTATGTTCCCAGCCTAGAGATTTTGCAAAATCAGGGAATGCTTTATATTGCGGTTGGTATTTTGGGGGCAACTGTGATGCCCCACAATCTTTATTTGCATTCGTCGATTGTGCAAACTCGCGCTTGGCAAGAAACTTCTGAGAAAAAATGGGAAGCCATTAAATTTGGCACAATTGATTCCACAGTAGCGCTGTCAATAGCTTTGTTTATTAATTCAGCAATTCTGATTTTGTCTGCTGCCACATTTCACTTTTCCGGCTATCAAGAAGTAGCTGAAATTCAAGATGCTTACAAACTGCTTTCTCCGGTGCTGGGTGTGGGTTCTGCTAGTGCAATTTTTGCCTTTGCTTTATTGGCTTCGGGGCAGAATTCAACCTTGACTGCAACTCTTGCAGGACAGATTGTGATGGAAGGGTTTCTAAATTTTCGGATGCGGCCTTGGTTGCGGCGCTTGCTGACTCGACTGATTGCAATTGTACCGGCTTTGGTCGTAATTATCTTGTTTGGGGAAGGTAGTACAACTAATTTACTGGTTTTTAGTCAAGTGATTCTCAGTTTACAATTATCTTTTGCAGTAATTCCCCTAGTCATGTTTACCTCGAACCGCAGCTTAATGGGAGAGTTTGTGAATCCATTTTGGCTGAAAGCGGTAGCTTGGTTAGTGGCGAGTATTATAGTGGCATTAAATGGTTGGCTGTTATTGCAAACTATTTTTTAGAAATTGGTAATATCAAATCCGGTAGCATCGGAATTATTATTAGCCGAAATTAGGAGACGGCAGTGCCGTATCCCTACAATTAATGACGGTAGGGATACGGCACTGCCGTGTCCTCTATATCATTCCGGCGCAGCCGGAATTGATATCATATCCGATCGATCGCGCATAATACATAGGCCGGGGTGGGTTTTTGAGATTGTCGGTTTTTGGCAATTATGGTTGGTGAACCCGCCCCTACAATAATTATGGTCAATCAATCGGACATGATATAAGTTGAATTCAAACTACAAAAATAAAACCCGCCGGTGCGGGTTTTAAATTAAAGCTAATTGTTAATAACTGCCAATTTCATCTACTTTTTAGGAACAAGAGCCTCATTACCAGTAGGACGAGTTGACGCAGCGCTAGTTTTCAAAAGTAAGATCGCCTGAGCATAGCAAGGATCGTCTTTCGTAGCAACCAACGTCGGTTTGTTAGCTAATTTCAGCTTTTGTTCGTCCGTTACTACGACTTTGACATCGGGAGTAACGCCCTTGTGGCTGATATCAGTACCGTTGGGAGTATAGTAGTGGGCGATCGTCACTGCCAAACCCGAACCGTCGGACAAAGAATGCACCGACTGCACCAAAGCCTTGCCAAAAGTTTGGCCGCCCATGACAGTTGCGCGCTTGTTGTCCTTGAGAGCACCGGCCAAAATCTCGCTAGCACTGGCGGAATTGTCGTCCACAAGCACCACCAAAGGCTTGTCAGTGATTGCAGTGCGATTTGCCTTCATTTCCTGAGAATCGCCAGCCCGATCGACTGTGCGGACGATCGCCCCAGTATCCATCCACATCCGGGCAATATCAATGCTGACTCGCAGCAGCCCGCCGGGATTGCCGCGCAAATCCAACACAAAAGCGTCAGCTTTCTGATCTGAGAGCTTTTTAATCGCCGCCTGCATTTGTTCGCCTGCGTGGGCGCTAAACTCTTGTAAGCGGATGTAACCAACTTTCTTACCCGCTTCATCCTTGAGGCTGTAGCGAACGGCTGCTACCTCAATTCTGGCCCTAGTCAGGGTGATGTCAAACTCACTTTTGCCAGTACGACCAATCCGCAGTGTGACTTTGGTACCTTCAGCGCCCCGAATTACCCCAGCAGCATCCGAGACAGTCATGCCTTTGGTAGCTTTGCCATCAATCACCAAAATCGTATCGCCCGCTTGAATCCCGGCCTTCAGGGCCGGAGAATTTTCCATCGGCTCAACTACCGTAATCGCTTTCGTTTTCTCGTCTTGTTCGAGCCTCATCCCCACCCCTGTCAGTTCCCCGGAGGTTTGACTCGTCAGCGCTTCGTACTGCTTCGGGTCCATGAAGCGCGTGTACGGGTCTTGTAATTTCTCTAGGGCTTTGCGAAGGGCGGTATAGGCAGCTTCGCGAGAGGTATAATCTTTGCTGAGCAACTCTTGGCGGGCAACTTGCCAGTCAGTCTTGTTAAAGCTGCCATCGACATACTCTCGGTTCACAATTTGCCAAGCTTCGTCTAGGACAGCTTTGGGGCTATCTTGAAGCTCGGCGCGGACTGATTGACTCAGGCCCGGAACGAGTAAAGATATCGAAGCGGTTGTTGCCATCGCCCCAGTGAACAGGGCTAACTGTAACTTAGAAAAGCGTCTGCGGGCTTGATTCATTGAATTTTGCTCAATTCGATTGTAGATTGTAGATTTTTGATTTGAGATTGCTAAAAAAAATCTCAAATTATTACTTAAACTATGTTGTGGAGACTCCACCATCCCTTTGGACAGTTTAACTAGATTCACAGTCGATCGCCAACCAATCATTAGTGTATTTTAATAAACTTAATTTTAAACTTGGATTTAAAAGTGCCGTGGAAGCTAAAATCGAACAATTTTCGCGTATGTGGTTGAGCCTGCTCGCTAATGCAGTTATCGGTCTAGCAGCGCTGGCGGGGGTGATTACCATGCAGTCGAGCGCGCAGTTGGGCGGAATGCCGACCGTTGTTCAAGAGGTACAAAAGCCACTCTCTGCAATTGCTGCTGCCAGTTTCAAGCAAGTCGCGCAGCAAGAAACGCAGCAAGAAGCCCTGCGGCTGAAAATGCTCAAAACTCTCCCTAGTTTTGGGTTTGATAATTTAATAGCAGATTGGACATTTCTGAAATTTTTGCAGTATTTTGGCGACGACGAAGCGCGAAAGGTGACGGGCTATAATCTGAGCGCCGATTATTTTGACATAGTGACGCGGCATGACCCGAGGTGGGTGGAAATTTACCCGTTTCTGTCCGTTGCTGTTTCGTTTTACCAAGCAAAACCGGAAATCGCCGTGCAGTTTATGGAGCGCGGTACAAGCGTCCTTTCGCCACAAATTGACCCGCAAGCGTGGAGGGTGTGGCGCAATAAAGGCCTTGATGAGTTGCTGCTGCTTGGTGACACTCAGCAGTCAGCTCGATCGCACGAAATGGCTGCTGAGTGGGTAGAAAAAACCCCGTCAGGGCAGAAATTAGCGCCGATGTTTCGAGCAACTGCTGATTTTTTGCGCCGAGATCCCGATAGTGTCCCGGTGAGATTTGCTGCTTGGAGCACGGTTTATTATCAAACAAATGACAAATTTGTGCGTATGAGGGCGAGACAAGCTTTGGTAAAGTTGGGAGCTGTGGTGCAAAAGGATCGGGATGGAAATGAGAGTTTTATTTTGCCGGCTCGAAAGTAGTTGACTGTTGACGGTTGAGTGTAATTCCCCAATCTAAAATCTCAAATCGGCTTGAGTTAGTTCGCGCCATTCTCCGGGTTTTAGGCCTTCTAGACGCAAATGCCCGATCGCACATCTGACCAAGCGTAACGTCGGAAATCCTACTGCTGCGGTCATTTTGCGGACTTGACGGTTGCGGCCTTCTGTCAGCGTCATTTCCAGCCATGCTGTCGGTATGTGTTTGCGAAAGCGAATCGGCGGTTCGCGGGGCGGCAAAAGTGGTTCTGTTGATAATAATTGCACTTTTGCCGATCGAGTCCGATAATCTTGAATTGTGACACCTGTTTCTAAACGGGCGATCGCACCTGCATCGGGAATCCCTTCCACCTGCACCCAATAAGTGCGAGGATGAGCGAATTTCGGGTCACTCAGTCGGTGCTGCATTTGTCCGTCATCAGTTAGCAGCAACAAACCTTCGCTATCGCGATCGAGCCTTCCCACCGCATAAACATTAGGAATCGGAATATAATCTTTCAGGGTTCTGCGTTTAGCTTCCCCTGAATTGTCAGTAAATTGAGTTAAAACATCGTAAGGTTTGTAAAATAGAATGTACCGATAAGGCATAAGCAATTAACAATTAAAAATCTACTAATTTCAATAATTTTGTAGGGGCGGGTTTCACAAACAATCATTGCTAAAAACCGACAATCTCAAAAACCCGCCCCCACTCAACGACAATATGAATCAACCTACTGACATTTTTTGCCAATGTCAATTATGAATCAACTTACATCTAATTCTACCATGCCCAAAACTATTAACCGAGTTTGCATTGTTCTAGGAACACGCCCCGAAGCAATTAAACTAGCCCCAGTAATACAACAGTTCAAAAATTCGCCATCCTTTGACACTCAAGTAATATTAACAGGCCAGCACCGAGAAATGGTCGAACAAGTCATGCGAATGTTCGATCTAAAAGCCGATCGCGATTTAGCCATTATGCAGCACCAACAAACCTTGACAGACATTACCTGTCGGAGTTTGCAAGGTTTAGAAGATTTGTTCAAAGAATTGCAGCCAAAAATAGTCTTAGTACAAGGCGATACAACCACAGCCTTCGCCGCTGCTTTAGCCGCATTCTACCAGAAAATACCCGTCGGTCACGTAGAAGCCGGTTTGCGGACGGATGATGTGTTCAATCCTTATCCCGAAGAGGCTAACAGGCGGTTGATATCTCAGCTCACACGGCTGCATTTTGCCCCGACAGAGCTGGCTGCGGAGAATTTAGGGCGATCGGGCGTTTTGGGAGACATTCACCGCACAGGCAACACAGTAATCGATGCTTTGCTATCTGTAGCCAAACGCGAACCCGAATGCAACATTCCCAATTTAGATTGGAGCAAATACCGCACCATTTTAGCGACAGTTCACCGCCGCGAAAATTGGGGAGAACCATTACAAGGAATTGCGCGCGCCTTTCTCCAAATTTTAGAGCAATTTACCGATACAGCCTTACTATTACCTCTACACCGAAATCCGACAGTCAGAGAACCTTTGCAAGCTCTTTTGGGCGACCATCCCAGAGTCTTCTTAACAGAACCTTTAGACTACGCCGAATTAGTAGGAGCAATTCAAAGATGTCATTTGATCCTCACAGATTCCGGTGGTTTGCAGGAAGAAGCACCTAGTTTAGGTAAGCCAGTTTTGGTATTGCGAGAAACCACAGAAAGACCAGAAGCAATTTCTGGGGGAACTGCTAAACTTGTCGGTACTAATTCTGATATAATTGCGACAGCAGCGGCAGAATTATTGAGTAATTCTGATGCTTACAACGCAATGGCAATGGCAATTAATCCCTTTGGCGACGGTTTCGCTGCGTCGCGGATTTTGAAGATTGTTGAAGAGTATTTGAGTTAGCTACCTTTCGATTATTCGGCGGTTGAAACCGCAACTGCACAAACAAAGTCTGCCTGCTAAACCACTAACTATCCAGGTAGGGTGCGTCAGCTAGAACACGCTTAGCTTACATGGGAAACGCCTTAGAACTGACGCACCCTACAATACAGCTTATCAGTAGATTTTTGATGGCGCACCCAAAATTTAGATATTTTAAGGAGTAGGAACTTGTGGCTGAAAATTGCGAGGGCCTTTATAACCGGATAAAATAGCCAGTTTTTCCAAAGATTGCCTTCCCGTGTAATATTTCCCCCGAATTTCCCAACTTGGATAGGCTTGAATCTTGGCGGCTTTACACAAATCTGGTTGAGCATCTTTACCTCTAGGATCGCACTCAATATAAGTCAGTGCGGTAAATGCTTGTTTGCCAAAAAGTTCTTGTTGCGTGTGACAGTGAGGACACCAGTAAGCACCGTACATTTTAGCTTTGATTGTCTGCAAATGGGCTGCCAAAGCTATTTGATCTGGGCTTGATTCGCTAGTAATCGGCGGGCCTTCTTTTTCCATTGCAGGTGAGGGATAAGTCGGAGGCGAAATAGAAGGGGGAGGGGGGAGAGTTTGTGCTAAACTTTGACTGGATTTCTCGCTAAGACTGAACTCTACAATTTTGCCATTGGCTTTGGTACCGATGCAAATCCCGCAAGTTAGGATAATGCCGATCGCACATAAGTTGAATTTGCTGACTCTCATTTTGAATTTCATCTAGGATTTGCTAGGATTTTACCAGTTTGTGCGATCGTTTTTGCAACATCGCAATATTGACGGAATATCAAGTATATGCTATTTCAAAGAAAGATTAGGAATTAATTTTTAACTTCCTGGAAAATTTTATAGTATTCGCAAATTATTTCAATAAAAATATCACCTTCCAAGCGAAAATGACTCAACGCAGATAAATCTAAATTAGCCGGAAAATTGAAAGGATAGGATAGGGAAGATAAAAAGTTTTCAGCATTTTCTTCAAGCTTTCTGAGTTCGACTTCTCCTACCCAAAAACAGTAATTTTCATCATCGGAATTGATGGGGCGAGAAATCACTAGGTGAAGAATGCGATCGAACTCGATCGCAACATCTCCGACTTCGGGGCCAAAGGTGAAGTCTAAACGCAAGCCAAGATTTTGAGGGCGGAGTGAAACTCCTACTAAATCGGCACTTTTTAAGTCTTCTAAAAAGGTTTTGAGGTTGAGTGCGATCGCCGTTGTCATAGAATCACTTTTTCTCCGGTATTATGTGTCTTAGCCCCTGGTTCAAATTTTAAAAGATTTTGAGCGATCGCCATTTTGATTATAAAACGGGCGATCGCCACGATCGAGCATAAAACGGGCGATCGCCCTTATGAATTATTAGAAAGGGCGATCGCTCTTTTATACTAATTGAAAAAGAAACTCGCTATAATTCCAAATAGCGCTGCAAAATCTCTTGAGCTTGGGAAAATAGCTCCGATTCCAATTGGCCGAGTTGTTGTACTAATCTCGTTTTATCGAAAGTCATCGGATCGACACAGACTAGCAAACTGTCTGCATCTAAACCATTTTGTGGGGATGCGGGTACTAAGATCGCAGCAGCAGAAATCCGAGGATCGTGAGGACGAGCGGAGGTAAATGGCAAAACAGTCACTTTGCTGCGCCGCTCGTTGAACAGCGTACCAGAAATGACTAAGGCAGGCCGCGTTTTGCGTATTTCTGTTCCTACTGACGGATCGAATCTAGCTATCGGGATACTTCCCAGTCGGTAATCGCTTGAGCTTGCCATTCCTCATCCCATCCTAAATCTAGTTCGTCAATTAGCTTGCAAGCTTCTGCTAAAGCTTGGTTTTCTTGTTGTTTTCGCCATTGTTTTAAGAGAGCTTCTATCAAAGCACTGGGGTTGGGCGCTTTTTGATTGACGTATGTGAGTAATTCATCTGGCAAGCTGATAGAGATGTTGCTCATTGGCTAATCAGAATACTATTTTGCGATCATTTTAGCAATTATTGGCTGAAATGACAATTTTTTGTTGGTTGAATGCAAAATAAGGGCGATCGCCCTTCTGAATTGTCAGAAAGGGCGATCCGCTCTTTTTTGACCGCTTGTGAGATCCTTCCTACCGTCAGGACAAGCTTGACAAACACGCACAAGCCATTCCTCATTCCTTCCTACTCAATACTTTGAATTAATTTAATGTTATTCCTCAACCATTCATTGACCAAAACTTGAACGTCAATATTTTTATGTTCAGCAATTTTAGTCACAAACTGCTCGACATCAGCTTCGAGATAAATCGGATAATGAAACGTAGCATCAGGATGGTAAAACTTGCCTTGTTCTGACGCAGAAAAATCATACTCAGATTTCATAATTTTCTCTCTTGATAAGATTGTGTTTCAGTGAAAGTAGCTTTCCGAGCGGAAATAATCCGAATGATGCAGGAGGAGCTATCAGTTTGTTCAAAAGTATGAACAACCAGCCTGAAAATGCCTGTTTCATCTAAACCTATCGTAATCCATCTATCTTCATCTTGACTGTGTTCTTCATCATAGATTGTTAATTGATAAGAATCGCGGAAAATAGTTGAAGCTAAACGAAAGTTTAATTGATGCTTGCGAATATTTTGCTTTTCTTTGGCTATATTCCAATCAAAGTTATAATCCAAGGGTATCGATCGTGAAATTAATGTATAAGCAAATTATAGCATGACTTCTGAGTTGATGCAATTCGGATAGTTGAAAAAGGGCGATCGCTCTTCAAAAAGGAATATCGATCGCCCTTCTGAATTGTCAGAAAGGGCGATCGATATTCCTCATTTTCCGAAAAATAGAGGTCATGCGGCTGACAATTGCAACCGACGTTCTACTCGTTCGTATTCATCTTCTAACAACCAAAGTTTAGCTTCTTGATAATCTGAACTGGAAAATACAATCTGATAATTTTGAGCAGTATCGTAGACACAGCTATTACCTGAACCGTCACCGAGTAAAATTAGAACGTAAGGTGGTGAGGCTGTCGGATCTACCCATAATTCTGTGAATTCCCAGTTATCGGCTAGGTCTAGTTCTGGGGATGACATGGTATTTATCTCCTTTTATGAACTGAGTGCTAAGCGTTGTTTGACCAATTGTTCGACAACTAGCGATCGACAAACAGCTTCTATTTTGTTATTTCCACCAATGTCCAAAAACAGATGCAGCCACTCATTAGGAGAAAGGGATAGATTTTCTAACCAAGGAGAGGGAGTAACTTGTCCCCAGCCGACGATTGTACCGAGGTTCGCAGGCTTTCGATCTAACTCATCAGGATTTGGGTTGAGTTGTACGTCAAGTCGAATGCAGGTTTTGAGAATAATGTTTAAAAACTGATCGTTTGTAGCAACTTCAGAAGTAGAATTATTTGGATTTAGTTGCCAATAGTAGTTGAGATTGAGGACATAATCGTAGGGAAATTGCCACCCCATCGATAGCAATTCTGATTCGGTAAAATCGTATTGTTGCCAAATTTCTTCAAAGTTCATAATCTGACGAATAAATGGGGTTAAGGGAGCAGAATAAAGTGGGTATCTCCACGACTTCCGGGTTTTCCTGATGCGTTTAGGGGTTGTTCTGCGGGTGCGCCACCTCCGGGGCCATTGTAAACGCGAGCATAGGATGAACCATCAGGTTGAGTCATAATTCTGACACTGTATTGAGTGTTTGGGCTTGTCCAAATTGTACCCGCACCACTTTTTGAGCCTCCTCTAGCTGGAGTGGATATCCAGCCCGAAGCAGTAAGTTCTGTTTCGAGGGTGATTTTATGGATTCCACCGATTATAATTGCTAAAATAAGCTAAACTGCTCTTAATCTATAATCCGATTATGACTGTTATTGAACAAATATACGCGATCGTCAAAACCCTTCCCCAAAACCAAGCTAGCGAAATTCTTACTTTCGCTGAGTTGATTCGTGCCAAGTACCTGAATGCGAACCAATCCACCGATACAGTAGATTCTGCAACTCCTTGGATGGAACTGGTTTATTCCCTAGCTGGAGCGTGGGCGGATGACTTTCCTACTCTGGAAGAGATTCGTACCGAGTCGGGGGAAGACATTTTGCGGGAGAGCTTTTAGATGTACATTTTGGATACAAATACATTAATCTACTATTTCAAAGGACAAGGACAAGTTGCCCAAAACATTGCGAATGTATCTCCTCAAGAAATTGGCATTTCGACGATCGTCCTGTTTGAATTGCAAGTGGGTATTGCTAAATCTACTTCGCCTGCAAAACGTACCCAACAACTTCAGCAACTTTTAAGCCGAGTTAATGTTGTTCCTTTCGATCGCGATTCTGCTCTTGCTGCTGCCACAATCCGCGCTCAATTGGAGCAACAAGGTACTCCTATCGGCCCGATCGATGTTTTGATTGCAGGGACAGCCGCTTCACTTCAAGCAACTCTTGTTACTCACAATGTCAAGGAGTTTTCGAGAGTTTCAGGACTGGCGATCGCGGACTGGTATTGAATTTATCGCATATCGCTCTTGTCTAATCATAAATTATAGATTGATGAATGAAGAGCGATCGCCCTTCTGAATTATTAGAAAGGGCGATCGATCTTTTTTGACCGCAGATGGACGCAGATTAACGCGGATGTCAGAAGGGCGATCGATCTTTTGATGAATTATGGGCGAGATCCTTTGTGAATCTGGGTGAGAAAGGGCGATCGATCTTTTTTGAAGATGAGAGGGTCAATTTTGCTCTAAATAGACTCAATCATAGATCCCTTTATATCAGAAGTGTTACTGCCGTACTCTATCTTTTCTGGAATCCATTTGTATAGCTCCGAAGCGTTTTCCTTCTTGATTGTGATCTTTCCTTCATAGCCTGTAATCCGGTTCCAGGGTCTATACACGCTGTAGCTCATATCCTGCAACTCAAAGTTTTGGCTAATATACCCAGCTTTTCCATCTCGATTCCGCCTAATGAGACTTGCGAAGAAACCGATTACGTCGTTATGATCGTTCTGAGGAGACCCATCATAATTAATTTCAAATGACTCATCTGCTGTTGTAGCCGTTTCCTTATTCCCCATCCAACTACTCTTGAAAGCCCACGAGTAATCTGTATAGTCTGAAAAATTGACAGCACCAGTGTTGTAACCACCCAGCGCTCCCAATCCATTTGCGGGATCTAGAGCAACTAGCCTGTTTATACCATTTAGTTTTTTTGCTGCTTCCCAAGAAACATAGCTACCAAAACTCTGCCCAACAAAGTTTATATTTTTGGCTATACTTTGGCCTGAAAAAACGTTTAATTCCCTCAAAGTATCAGCGACAAACTTTCCAACATCAGGAATATAGCTTGAGACTGATTGTGGTATGGGAATTCCTTTAGTAATTGAACTCCAATCAACTTCTAAAACTTGAAACCCCGATGCTTTAAGTTGTTGTGGTAAATCCTGGTCTCTTACACTTTGGGGGGAATGACCAAGACCATGAACAACTACCCATGTTGGCTTATCTTCAAGATAGTTTGATTGGTAGTTACGAAGTGTAACTTGATAACTCCCTCCCAACAGATTTTGATAATTGCTTTTAAAAGTTGTACTTTTATCAACAAAATTTTGAAGTGGTGTTACTTGGATTCCAGCAACACCAATGGGGCCTTCTTTAATAGGAGTGTTACTAGGTTTTTGAACTGTTAATGCCTCCTTACCTTCCTGATATGCGATCGCCTTACTACCATTCCAATAAATGTGACCGTGTTCAAAGTATTGAACGATATTTCCCCCCAGATTCTTTTCTTCACTCGTTGGAGCGCCCAACCTGCCATTTAATCCACCTGTGTTTAAGAATTCCTGACGAATGCCTCCGTAAAGTGGGAAAGTGCCCTTTGTACTGCTGACGATCGACCCATTCTCAAATTTCTGATAACTCACACCATTATAATCGGTGACACCTGTAATGGGATTGCCCAAAGTCCCTTGATAATTATTGAAAACCGGATAAAAATTGCCACTGACGATGTGACCGTTGAGATTAATTGAATTAACAGGGGGCGGATTAAAGTCAACATTCGGGTTGTTAGTAGTCGGCGGATTAAAGTCAACATTCGGGTTGTTATTAGTCGGTGGATTAAAGTCAACATTCGGGTTGTTATTAGTCGGTGGATTAAAGTCAACATTTGGGTTGTTATTAGTCGGTGGATTAAAGTCAACATTTGGGTTGTTATTCGTCGGTGGCTGCTGCTGAGGTTCTGGTACATTTTTGGGAATCTCGATTGTTTGCCCCGCATAAATCTCATTGGGATTGGCAATGCCGTTGTGTTGAGCAATGAAATTGTAATAATCTGGAGAAGCATCGCCCATTGTGTCAAGTGCAATTTGGCTCAGAGTATCTCCCTCTTGAATGGGGTAAGACACCCAATCATAGTATTTGCCATTAAACTCATCGGCCGTCGCCCTTTCTAATGGCGTCACCAACCCTTCTTTACCCCAAGTTGTCGGATTCGAGAAAGGTGTCGGAATATAAAGTTGTGGCGCTGTTTCCTTCGCCATTGCCACAGCTTTATTGAAATTCACCACCCCAAAACCCGTTTCTTCATCCCATCCGGGCTCCTTCAAATCGATCGCACTTCCAGTCAAAATGTCAATCACTTGAGTCACACTCAAATCGGGATTGCTTTCCCAAACCTTAGACGCCATCCCCGCCGCCTTAGCTGCGGATGCCGAAGTTCCCGACATCGTGCCCACATCATCGCCAACAGTCGATAAAGTCGGATTGTCGATCGCACCTCCGGGCACTAAAATATCCAAACCATAGCCGTAGCTGGAATAATCCGATCGCCCAAATCCATCAGACGAACCAACCGTGATAATATTCTCAAACTCCTGGGAAGATTGACCCAAAACAGACATCACGCCGCCATCATTTCCCGCCGCTACAACTAACAGCACTCCACTCTGACGCGCATTTTCTAAAGCAGCACGTTCTCGGTTCGTAAATTCGTAACGAGTGGTAATACTTCCGTCAGCATTCTTTTGAGTTAAATCGAGGGGAAGAAGGGCGATCGCATTCTTCTGTTTTTGTGCCTTCGCTTCGCCCACAAAATCCGTCAATGCTAAATCCCATTCCCCCGAACCAATTGCCCGACTTAGATAAACATTCGCCTTATCGTTGTAGCCGTCAATGCCTTTGTCGTTACCTTGAATTGCACTCACTAAACCCCAGCTAAATGTGCCGTGTTCGTTACCAGTACCGGCAGTAAACAAAGGATTGCTGTCTTTGTCAATGCGATCGCGCCCCAATGTCACTTTAGAATAATCCAAATCGGGATTGTTCGGCGCAAATCCAGTATCGATGATGCCGATAAATGCGCGTTTTTCTGGCGGCAAACTAATCGGCAATACGGTTTCAATCGGCGCTTCAGGTGTCGGCGTAAGTTCAATCTCAGGTGGTTCTGGGGCAATTTTAGGCGGTTCCACCGGTGGTGTTCGAGGGGCGATCGGCAGGATTGTTACAGGTGGTTGTATCACCACAGGAGGCGTTACAACTACAGGCAGTTTTGTTTCAGTCGGTGGAGTTACAACAGTCGGTGGAGTTACATCAATCGGTGGAGTTACAGCAATCGGTGGAGTTACAGCAATCGGTGGAGTTACAGCAATCGGTGGAGTTACAACAATCGGTGGAGTTACAACAACCGGTGGAGTTACAGCAACAGGTGGCGTTACAACAATTGGCAGCTTTGATTTGGCATAATCGATCAATTTCTTGCCACCATCAAGTTTAGTCCAATCCTTCGCTGGATCGATCACTTTGTCGATCGCCACTGCTTTGCCCGTCGCACCTGTTAAATTGAAAACCAAATCGTTGTAATCTTTATCAGAGCCCTGATCGACGCGCTGATCTTCCATTGCAAATGCCTTGCCATTGCCAGTGACATCTGCTATTTGGCCGTACAGAAAAGCATCATTTGGATTAGTGCTAGATAATGACAACAGCGGGCGTTTGTCACCGCCGGCACCGGGATTATTAAACACATCTCTCACAGTACCATTTGGCACTAACATCACCGCAAAAGCCTCTCCAGGTTTCATCCCAAATGTTTTCGCGCCGCTATACTGCCCTTCGTTATAATTCCCCTCTCCTAAACCGCCGTTAAATAGGGGATTTGCACCCTCTATTGAGTCGGAAATTACGACATGACCAAAAGTAGAATTGGTCAGAGCTCGTCTTGCCACTTCTTTGATAAATTCCTGAGAGCCAGGGGTGAATTTCTCCATACCTTGTACGCTAAAAATGGCAACTTCACCTGTGTAATTGCCGCCGTCGTGCAGCCAATCAAAGCCAACTTGACCAGTTGAATCGGGAGTGAAGAAACCGGAGGTAACGCCTAAACCTGTCAGCGGATCGACTTTGCCATCGGGAGTTAAACTAACTTGGTAATTTGTATCGCGAGAAGGTGCAGAAATCTTGAGTGCATAATTGGTTGCACCTAAATTGTCGATGCTAAAAGTGCCTGAATTTATGCCGTTGGTTTCGATGTCTTTGACGACTTTTCCCTGACTGTCGAGAAGCTGCATCCCGACAACGGAACTAAATCCTTCAGCGGTAACTCGAAAGCTGCCAGGATTGAGGCGATTAAAACGGTAGGTGTCTGTGGGGTCAGTTTTACCTGCGAAGTCGATGGAGAAATAGTTGTCGTTGAGATTGCCGATCGATATATTAGACATGGTGCACCTTGATTAATTCGATAACTTGGGCTGACATTTATCTATCTGAAGTGCGCCGGAGTTTTTATGCGGTTTGTAATATAACTTCACACAGGGTGTGGGCTAAACTCGCATAACTTCCGCCGCTATGTATCTATCTGGAGTGCGCCGGAGTTTTTATGCAGTTTGTAATATAACTTCACACAGAGTGTGGGCTAAACTCGCATAACTTCCGCCGCTATGTATCTATCTGGAGTGCGCCGGAGTTTTTATGCAAAGTTTCTGTTTTTGTAATATAACTTTACATAAAAGGTGCGATCGCCCGTAGGACATGGCACTGTGGCAATTTTATTTTTGCCATATAAAATTTAAACCGCTCGAATTTCTAGAGCCACCGCACAGTGGCGTAGTTTTTTATAGTCATGTATGTAGTGAAATTTTGTTTGATTCACAAGAATAATATTATTGTTCACAAGCCAGCACATCAGCAATATGTCTAAAAAGTCTAGGCCAATTGGCTTAAGTAGGTAGGCGGGATTAAACCGAACTACGTAACAGTATGTAAACAGGGCTAAATCACTTACGTTTAGGGGATTTGGATACTTTACAATCGTTTACATGGTTGCGTTTTACAGCGCCTACTTACTTACTTCTCAGTATATTTACTTGTATTGAACCCAAAAAAAGAGGAACAAGCGATCGCTCATCCCCTTTTTTCGGCAGGGCTGTTTCATTCATTGAACCCACTGATAAATCTGTTCTGCGGTTTAAAAAAAACTAAAAAATCTCCCCAGCAATCATCCCCGCCAATATCACAAACCCCACCCAAACATTTTGGCGAAATATTTGACCATAAACAGAATTCGGAATATCCGCTTTCCGCAGTTGACTGTACTGCAAGAACCACAAAACTGCTGCGCCACAAATTGCCATCCAAAAACCAATATGCAAGTGCAGATTAATCCCCATTGCTGCTAACAAAGCCACAGTACCAACAAAGAAAAAACCCACAGCATTAGTTACGCGATCGCCGAAAAAGATAGCGCTGGAATTCACGCCCAAACGCAAATCGTCTTCCCGATCGCTCATCGCGTAAACTGTATCAAATCCCATCGTCCACAGCACGACTGCGCCCCACAGCAACCAAGTCGCTAATTCTAGTTTTCCAACAGCGGCACTCCAACTAATTAGAACTGCAAATCCCCAGGCGATTGATAACACTAATTGCGGGACTGGAAAGAATCTTTTGGCTAGGGGATAGCAGATAATTACTGGTACGGCGGCGACACACAGCCAGAAACTTAACGGATTGAGATAAAAAGCGAGAATGGCGGCGCAAGCAAAGGAAATTAATGCAACTCCGATCGCAGTTTGGACTTTTAGGGCGCGGGATGCTAGGGGGCGCGATCGAGTTCTTTCGACTTCGGGGTCAATATCGCGATCCCACAAGTCGTTGATCACGCATCCCGCCGCACTCGTGGCTAAGGTGCCCAACACGATTACGCCCACCAATGCTACTGGTGGTTTCCCGTGAGTGGCCAAAAAAACGGCCCACAGGGCGGGAATCATTAAAATTAGCCTTCCGGCTGGCTTGTCCCATCTCAACAGCCGGATGATAGTAAATAGTGTAGATTCAGATTGGCGATCGGGCTCTTTAAGCATTTCAATTCTAGATTTGAGATGTTTAATTTTTGATTTTATCAATATTTAAGCAAAATTGCCCGAAATTAGGACACGGCAGTGCCGTGTCCCTACCGTGATTAATTGTAGGGACACGGCACTGCCGTGTCCTCTATATTAATTATGATGGCTCAGTAAATTCATGGAATAATTAAAAATATCTGTCAACCCCGATAAACTCCTATGGTTAATTCACTTGCTTCTACGGAGTCAAATCGTATTATTGCTGCGATTGATATGGGTACTAACTCGTTTCATATGGTGGTAGCACGGATCGATCCGAAATTGCCTGCGTTTACGATTATTGCTAGAGAAAAAGATACGGTTCGATTGGGCGATTGCGAGGCGAAGACAGGGCGCTTGAAGTCAGAGGTGATGGAAAGGGCGATCGCCACTTTGCGCCGTTTTCAAGATATTGCTAAAACTTTCAATGCTGAACAAATTATTGCTGTGGCTACCAGTGCTGTTCGGGAAGCCCCGAATGGTCGAGATTTTCTCAAACGAGTTACTGATGAATTAGACCTAAATGTTAGCTTAATTTCCGGTCAAGAAGAAGCGCGGAGGATTTATCTCGGCGTACTTTCGGGAATGGAATTTAACAATCAATCCCAGGTGATTATTGACATTGGAGGCGGTTCTACTGAATTAATTTTAGGAGACAGTTCAGAACCTCTCTGTCTCACCAGTACCAAAATTGGTGCGGTTCGCCTGACAGGAGAATTTGTCAAAACTGACCCGATTAGCAAAGAAGAGTTTGTCTATTTGCAAGCTTATATTCGGATTGCGCTCGAAAGACCGATCGATGAATTGCGTACTAAATTCAATCCAGGCGAAACTCTCCGTTTAATTGGCACTGCTGGAACCATCGAAACTTTAGCTACAATTAACGCTCGCGAAAAGTTGGGAAGTGTACCAAGTCCGCTCGCTGGCTATCAATTAAGCTTAAAGGATTTGCGCGATTTAGTCAATCGTTTTCGCAAGCTTTCCTATGCTGAAAGGTTGGCAATTCCGGGAATGTCGGACAAGCGGGCAGAAATTATTCTGGCGGGCGCTTTGATTTTGCAGGAAGCGATGGCGCTATTGGGGATGGAATTTCTCACTGTGTGCGATCGATCTTTGAGAGAAGGCGTGATTGTTGACTGGATGCTAGCGCACGGTTTGATTGAAAACCGTTTACGCTATCAAGGTTCAATCCGCCAGCGCAGCATCCACCACATGGCAGAAAAATATCAAGTTAATTTAGAACAAAGCGAAAGAACCGCAGCATTTGCGCTCAATTTATTCGACCAAACTCAAGGAATTTTGCATTATTGGGGAACGGAAGAACGGGAATTGTTGTGGGCGGCGGCAATTTTACATAACTGCGGTTTGTATGTCAGTCATTCGGCGCACCACAAGCATTCTTACTATTTAATTCGCAATGGTGAGTTATTGGGATATACTGAAACAGAGATTGAAGTAATTGCCAATTTAGCTCGCTATCACAGAAAGAATTCTCCCAAGAAGAAGCACGAAAATTTTGTAATTCTTCCGAAAAAGTACCGGGAAGTGGTTAGTAAATTGCATCCGTTACTCAGGCTGGCTGTGGCTTTGGATAGACGGCAAATTGGCGCCATCTCTGATTTTAAATGCGAACACCGCCCGGAAGTTCGAGAGTTTCACTTGCGGCTACAACCGCTCAATTCCGGTGATGACTGCGCTCTAGAACTCTGGAGTTTGGATTATAAAAAACCTGCTTTTGAATATGAGTACAATCTCAAATTAATCGCAACTTTGGAGCCAAATTTGGTTGCAGTTTAATTCCTTGAGGCATTAAATTTGTAGGGGCGGGTTTTACAAACAATAATTGCCTAAGATTAACAATCTCGTAAACCCGCCCCCACCCAACCAGGGAACTATAGAACGACAGAAATTGCTGAAACCATTGCGCGGAATTTGTTCTTCCTTCCGCTATAATTGACCGATCGCCAATTTCAACATAAAATACAACAATGTCAAATCCTTTACTTTCTCTCAACTACGAACCAGCCCTCGAATCCCTCGGTGGCGACTACTTTGATGAAGTCCCGGCGGCCGATTTTCCCCAGCACATCCTCCGCTTCCGCAACGACCAATTATTACCGATATTGGGTTTAGATCCAGCACAAGTAACTGATGAACATTTCACCCAAGCATTCGGCGAATTTCACTGCGTCCGTCCCTTCCTCGCACTCCGCTACCACGGCTATCAATTCAACGAATATAACCCCAATTTAGGCGACGGTAGAGGCTTTTTGTACGGTCAAGTTCGGGGTACTGATGGCAGACTTTATGACTTTGGCACAAAAGGTTCTGGCCGCACTCCCTATTCGCGGTCTGCTGATGGTAGACTCACTCTCAAAGGTGGAGTTCGCGAAGTTTTGGCGGCTGAAGCTTTGCACCGATTGGGTGTTCGCACATCTCGCTGTTTTAGCTTAGTTGAAACTGGGGATGCTTTATGGCGGGGTGACGAACCCTCTCCAACGCGATCGTCCGTAATGGTGCGTTTTAGCCATTCTCACATTCGGTTTGGTACTTTTGAAAGATTACATTACCTCCGTCGCCCAGATTTAATTACAAAACTTTTGGATTTTGTGATTGAATATTACTATCCAGAATTGCATTTAGAATCCCAAAATAGGGATATTTCTCAAGCTGAAAAATATGCACTATTTTATGCTGATCTAGTCAAAAAAGTGGCGGAATTAGTTGCTCAGTGGATGGCGGCAGGATTTTGTCACGCTGTGCTGAATACTGATAATATGTCGATTACTGGAGAAAGTTTTGATTACGGGCCTTTTGCTTTTATCCCAACTTACGATCCTAAGTTTACGGCAGCTTATTTCGATTATTACGGTCTTTATTGTTACGGAAATCAACCGTTTATTTGCAAGGGGAATTTGGAGAAGCTTCAGCAACCGCTAGCAGCGGCGATTCCTCAAGCTGATATGGATGCTGCTTTGGTCAAGTTTGGTGAGTATTACAATGCAGCTTATCGGCGGTTGATGCTGAATAGATTGGGATTTAAGGATTTGCCAGAGGCTGATGGTGATGAGTTGTTGAAGGTGACTATTAAATTGTTGGCGGAGTCTCAAGTTGATTATCACGATTTCTTTTTTCAACTCCGCAAACAGTTTAATCGCACTTGGCGAGATGATGTCAATCAAATTTTTAGCGACGCGGAACCTGCGGAGTTGTTAGCACCTTGGCGGCAGTTTTATGGTCACGTTTTGCAAAGTTTGTCGGCGGACGATATGGACAAAATGGCGGATAGGTTGCGCCAGTCTAATCCTGAACAATCGCTGTTGAGACCGACGATTGAGGCTGTTTGGGAGTCGATCGCGATCGAGGATAATTGGCAACCGTTTTATGAGTTGGTGAAGAGACTTCAAGACTCGTAAAAAGTCGAACCATCAGGACACGGCAGTGCCGTTTCCCTACAATTTTGTGGTAGGGACACGGCAGTGCCGTCTCCTCCTCGCTTACTTGAGTTTTTCTATCTCAAATTGCGCGTCTTTGTAACCGCCGGTAAGGCCTTGATCGAGGAAGAGTTTGCCGGCTTTTTCGTAATCGCTAATCGCTCCGGCTTTGTCTCCTAAAGAGCGACGAACACTACCTCTACCATAGTAAGCGGCGGCATAATTTGGATTGATTCTAATTGCTTGGACGTAATCGCCGATCGCACTACTGTAATTATTTGACTGTTGGTAAATCTTGGCTCGATTGGCGTAAGCTTCAGCATCGTTAGGATTGAGGCCAATTGCTGCTGTAAAATCGCCGATCGCCCCCTGTGCATCCCCCCCCGCGCTGCGAGCCAAACCGCGATTGCTCAAAGCATTATAATCATTCGGATTCAATGTCACGGCTTGAGTGCAATCGGCAATTGCTTTTGGATAATCCTTTAAATTTAAATAAGCAATGCAGCGATTGTTGTAAGCAACTCCATCCTTATCGTTCATGGAAATTGCTTGAGTGCAATCGTCAATTGCCGCTTGATGCGCTCCCAAATTCAACTGCGTGCTGCACCGATTAGCATAAGCATCTCCATTCTTGGGATCGATCGCAATAACTTGAGAATAATCCGCCAAAGCTCCCTTATAATCTCCTAAGTGAAAGCGAGCTCTCCCCCGACTGTAGAAAGCATCAACATTCTGAGCATCGAGCTTAATTGCTTCAGTATAATCCCCAATCGCCCCTTGCAAATCGGCGCTCCCAGCGCGAGCCAACCCCCGGGCATGATAAGCTTTAACAAGGCTCGGCTGCAACCGAATTACTGCGTTTAAATCTGTAATTGCCGTCTTATAATCTTGCAGTTCTAAATAAGCAACTCCTCTTTTATAATATGTATCAGCATCGTTGGGCTGGAGATTCAAAGCCTGAGTGTAATCCTCAATCGCCCCGCGCTTATCGTTAAAATCCTGACGGGCTAGCCCCCGGTTAAAATAAGCATCAAAATATTTAGGATTGAGAGCGATCGTCTGAGAATAATCGGCTATTGCTTCTGGATACTTTTTTAAATCATAATTAGCATTACCCCGCTGATAAAAACTCTCAGCATTGTTAGGATTCAATTGAATTGACTTATTAAAAGCCTGCAAAGCGGAGGCCGGATCTTGCTTCCGAGACTTTTCTACTCCCTGTTCGTAATATTCTTTAGCTTTAATCGGATTCGGGCGGCTCCAATAACTAAATAGAAATACCAGAGCTATTGTCCCCCCCAATCCAGCCAAAATCAGCCACCAAAACCGAGTTCCCAAACCTGACAAAAAACTATTTGAAGACAGTAAGTTTGGAGAAATATTTTTGTTTTGAGCAGTATTTTGCTCTTGGCGGTGTCTCAGCTTGCTGAGAGCTTGCAAAACATCCTCAGCAGATTGATAGCGTTTGCCAAATTGATGACAGACCATTTTGTCAATTATATTTCCCAGTACCGGAGAACATTGAACTCGGTTCCGCCAAACAATTTCTCCGGTGTGAGAAGGACTCGGATCTTGCAATTTTGGCAAATCTGTACCAGGTAAACCTGTGATAGCTTGGATGGCCATCATTCCTACTGCATAAAGGTCGCTGCTAAATTGCGGGTTGCCTTGAAATTGCTCGATCGGCATATAAGCCGGAGTTCCCGTCGCAATGGTGCGCGGAAACTCTGTATCGTACTCGCTAATGTGATTAGTAACTTCTTTCACCGAGCCGAAGTCAATTAAAACTAATTTGCCGTCTGGTTTGCGCCGGATTAAGTTGGAGGGATTAACATCGCGGTGAATCACTCCCTGAGAGTGGACAAAGGCGAGAAGTTGCAACACTTCTTCTAACAGATCCAGCACTCGTTCTTCCCGCCAAGGTTGACCGGCGGTAATTTCCCTGTTTAGGGCGTGTCCGGGTACAAACTCTTCGACGAGGTAAAATTGATTTCCTTCTTCAAAATAAGCGAGTAAAAAAGGAATTTGCTCGTGTTTGCCGAGCTTTTCTAATATTTCTGCTTCTTGTTTAAATAAGCGGTAAGCTGTTTTAAGTACGGTGGAAGTATTGCTGGGAGGGCGAAGTTGTTTTACGACACATTGAGGGTGGCCCGGGCGGCGAGTATCGACAGCTAAATAAGTTTGTCCGAAAGCTCCCGAACTGAGAATTTGTACTACGCGATAACGCCTGTCTAAAAGTTGACCAACCATGTTCATATCGATAATTGGGAATTGGTAACGGGGAGTTGGTAATTGAGAATTGGGAATTGGTAGTTTGTAATTGGGAATAGGGAATTGGGAATTAGGAGTTGGTAATTTTGCCTTCTGCCTTCTTCGTTCTTCTTGCTTAATTCTTTCTTCTTTTTTTAACATTTGACCGATCGCTAATAGTTTATTTAGAGTCTTTGATCTGGGCTTGTGCGTTTTTGAAACCATCGGCTCTTCCCTGTTCTAGAAAGAGGCTTGCAGCTTTCTGAAAATCGTCGATCGCCCCGGTACGATCTTTGAGTTGGCGGCGGACGAGGCCTCGGCTGTAGAAAGCGCTAGCATTACTGGGGTTGAGCCGTAGCGAATGAGCGAAATCCTCAACCGCTAAAGGATAATTTTTGAGTTCTAAGTAAATAGTACCGCGATTGCTGTAAGCTACGGCATCGCTGGGATTGAGCCGAATTGCTTGAGTCATATCTTCTACAGCCCCGAGTTGGTCTCCCGAAGCTTGGCGAGCTAGTCCTCGATTGCTGTATGCTTTGGGATTGTTGCCGTTGAGTCCGATCGTCAAACTGCAATCTTCGCTAGCCTTTTGAAATTGTTTTAAATTTAGATAAGCGATGCAGCGGTTGTTATAAGCTGCTTCATCTTTGGGATCGAGGGTAATTGCTCGGGTGCAATCTTCGATCGCTTTGTCATAGGTGGCCAAATTTAAATAAGCGCTGCACCGATTAGTATAAGCATCAGCTAGCTCTGGTTCCAATTCGATCGCCTTACTGTAATCTTCCATCGCTCCTTGATAATCTGCCAGATTAAAGCGCGATCGACCACGACTGTAGTAGACGCCAGCTTGTTTGGGGCTAATCTGAATCGCTTGGGTAAAATCTGCCATTGCTCCTATTTTGTCACCCGCAGCCGATCGAGCTAAACCCCGATTGCTGTAAGCTTTAGCATCATTCGGATTCAGCCGAATTGCTTGAGTGTAGTCGGAAATTGCCATGCGGTAGTCAGACATATCGTAGTAGGCTAAACCCCGCTGGTAGTATGCCTCACTGTCACTAGGATTCAGCCGCAATACTTCGGTAAAATCTGCCACCGCTCCCCGCTTGTCGCCGGTGTCGCGGCGGGCTAGAGCTCGATTGTAGATGGCTTTGGTGTGGCTGGGATTGACTTTAATTGCTTGTGTATAATCGGCAATTGCTTGAGCCGTGGCTCCGAGATCGTAGCGAGCGTTGGCCCGCTTGTAGAAAGTTTCGGGATCGCTGGCATTCAGGGCGATCGCTTGAGTATAGTAGTCGATCGCGCCTGTTTTGTCGCCTTGCTCGGCCTTTGCAACGCCGCGAGTCAACAATTCTTTTGCCCTCGCCGGACTTTGACTATGCCAGAAGTAAATCATGGCTGCTATCAAGATGAAAGCCAACGGTATTGCAGCAAACAGCAATAGTTTGGTTTGGCGCTGTCTCGGCAGTTGACTTATCGCCTCGGTAATGATAGTAGGTGGTGGTGGCGCCACTTCCGATTTCAGAAATATTTGTTTGATATCTGCCAAAACTTCGGCTGCTTCAGGGTAACGTTCCTCGCAGTCGGAGTGCACCATTCGATCGATAATATCTGCTAGGGCTGCCGAACAAGTAGCCGAGTTTCGCCAGGAAATTGCGCCTTTGTTGTTTCTTAAGGCACTCAGTTCCTTGGGTGAGAGTCCCGTTACGGCAAGCTGGGCGATCGTACCTAGAGCGTAAATGTCGCTATTGTAGCGGGGGTTGCCGATCGATTGCTCGATCGGCACGTATAACTCCTCAGTCGCCAACTCCTGTTTTTTTGCCTCATGCCATTTAACAGAGTTCGGGTTCGTTTGCGCCAACAAAAGACAATTAGCCAGTTCCGGGTTAATTTCTTTGTCCAAACTAAAGTCAATCAACACAAATTTGCCGTCTGACTCGCGCCGAATCACTCTGTCGGGTTGAATTCTGCGGTGAACGAAGCCATTGTCATGTATGAACACCAAAACTTCTAATACTTCTGATAGCAGACCAATTACTTCGTCTTGTTCCCAAGGTTCACCTGGGATTAGTTCTTCACTTAAAGGCGAGCCGGCAATAAATTCTTCAATTAAGTATAAACTTTGATTTTCCTCAAAATACGCCAATAATTCGGGAATTCTGTCATGTTTTCCCAATTTTTCAATTATTTCAGCATTTCTTTGAAATATAACTTTGACTAATTCTGGAGTTTGCGAACTTGTACCGGGAAGCCGCATTTCTCTAACCGTGCATTGCGGATACCCGGGACGGTGAGTATCTGCTGCTACATAAGTTTTTCCCACTTCACTTGAGTCTGTGACTTTAATGATGCGGTAACGTCTGTCTAGAAGTTGACCAATCATGCTTTGCCCTCTACCCTATTAATGTTCGATTATCGCATGAAATCAGGATAGATCGTTGTGATCTCAAACTTTTAGCTATTGATTCTGATCTGCTAAGCAGCCGAAGAAATCGCCAGTAGAAGGCGATCGCCTGGACTTTGACCCTTGTCTGAATTTGAGCAGTCCTGGATGCAGTGTTAAAGGCCCGGATGCAGTATTTTCGTAAAAACTCAATTTATGCGTCGAGGACTAAGCATTAATAGTAGTCCCAGTCTCCGTTGATAATAGATGCAAACCCTCAACTCATACTATAATTTAGTGACCGAGCAACAGATGACTTAACATGAACGTACAACTGGTTGACTCCCTAATTCAAGTTATCTTATCTCTCTCCGCAGACGAGCAATTAGCAATTGCGGACAAATTACTAGAAAATATCCCGTACCCTTCGACTCAGGAACTTATGCAGCTTGCTCAAAGCGGTGGCTGTTTTGACTTTTTGCATGATGAACCAGATATTTATACGGTAGAAGATGGAGAACCTATTTCGTGACACTAAAAAAAGGAGATGACGATTGGGTGAATTAGGAAATTTATATATGCAGCAATTAAATGCTTTGACAATCGAGGCATTCCAGATAGAGCGATCGAGATAATTATTTAACATTAGAGTAATCGAAAATGGCTGAATCACTAACAAAAGGAGGAACGATCGCCGCGATCGCCACTGCGATCGTTCCCCAACAAGGCAGCGTCGGCATAGTGCGACTTTCCGGCTCCGCAGCTTTAAAAATTGCCGAAACTCTGTTTCGCGCCCCAGGACGGCAAATTTGGGAGTCTCACCGCATCCTTTACGGCCACATCCGCCACCCCAAAACTCAAGAATTAGTCGATGAAGCCTTGCTGTTAATCATGAAAGCACCGCGTTCTTTCACTCGCGAAGATGTGGTGGAATTTCACTGTCACGGCGGCATTATGGCCGTGCAACAAGTCTTGCAGTTGTGCTTGGAAAACGGCGCGAGATTAGCGCAACCGGGAGAGTTTTCACTGCGAGCTTTTTTGAATGGAAGGCTCGATTTAACTCAAGCTGAAAGCATTGCAGATTTGGTGGGAGCAAAATCTCCGGCTGCTGCACAAAGTGCTTTGGCCGGTTTACAGGGAAAATTAGCCACACCAATTCGCAAATTGAGAGCAACTTGTTTGGATGTGCTGGCTGAAATTGAGGCGAGAATTGATTTTGAGGAAGATTTGCCGCCTTTAGATGAAGCTAAAACTTGTTTGGAAATAAATCATATTTTAGACGAATTGTCAACAATTTTGGCAACGGCAGATCGGGGAGAATTGTTGAGAAGTGGTTTGAAAGTGGCGATTGTGGGGCGGCCGAATGTGGGAAAGTCGAGCTTGTTGAATGCGTGGAGTAAGAGCGATCGGGCGATCGTCACAGATTTGCCCGGTACAACGCGGGATGTGGTAGAGTCGCAGCTCGTTGTCGGCGGAATTCCGGTGCAGGTGCTCGATACTGCGGGGATTCGAGAAACGGAAGACAAGGTAGAAAAAATTGGCGTTGAGCGATCGCGCGCCGCAGCAAAACAAGCCGATTTAGTCTTGCTGACAATTGACGCAGAATCGGGTTGGACAGAGGGCGATGCGGAGATTTACGAACAAGTAAAACACCGCCCGCTAATTATAATTATCAACAAAATCGACCTAGTAAAAACCATCCCTGAATTACCTTTTTCCTCGGCAATTCATCCCATAATTACCGCAGCCGCCGCCCTCGATCGAGGCATAGAAGACTTAGAAACAGCAATCTTAGATGCTGTCAGCGGCGGAAATTTGCAAGCAGCAAATTCTGACTTAGCAATCAACCAGCGGCAAGCCGCAGCCTTAACCAGAGGCAAAATTTCTCTGGAACAATGTGCGGAAACTATTAGCAACAAATTGCCTTTTGATTTTTGGACAATAGATTTGCGCGGTGCAATTCAAGCATTGGGAGAAGTTACGGGGGAAGAAGTGACAGAATCAGTTTTGGACAGAATATTTAGCAAGTTTTGCATTGGGAAATAGCAATTTTAATTGATTTATATCAATCTACTGAGTAGCCGAGACTTCAGAAACCGGGTTTCTTTCTAAACTTCTCGTTACGTAACATAAAACTTCGTAGAAACCCGGTTTCTCGCCTCATCTGGGTAAATTTCATTTAACTCATATGATGTCTACTATAACAACTGACTCATCCTCACGATCGAGGTCTTCCCAGAGTTGTAATATAAAGCACAGCCTCACCCGCAGGAATACCGAGAACGTCATTCACCCGATCGTCAAAAAAGCCCGCGATACCGCTGACACCCAAACGCAGTTGAATAGCTGCTAAATTCAACCGCTGGCCCAAATGACCCGCGTCCATGTGTAAATATCGGTAAGCTCGATCGCCATATTTTGCTACCGCCCTCTTCAAATCCGCCGTGTGAAACAACAGCACCGCTGCATCTCTGCCTAAATCTTGCCCCAAACACAAAAAATGCAGCTCCCTGCGGAAGTTTTTAAACCGAATTTGCCGCAATTCTTGAGCTTTTGGAGCGTAATAATAACAACCTTCTTCTAACCCGTTCACTCCCGAAACAGCAATAAAAGTCTCGATCGAACTCTGATCGAAATAATCGGGACAACTGTCTAATCCTTGGTCGATATAGTGCTGCGGCTGGTAAGTAAAATCGAGCATAGCTAGCAGTTCGCCCAAACTCAAAGAAGCACCTGTATAGGCACGGGTAGAACGCCTTTTGAGCATAGTGCTTTCTAAAGTTTCTAGATGCACTCCCCAAGGAATCGAAGGAGTGACGGTCGAAACTTTAGTACAAAATGGAAAATTGTATTTATCCTCTAATTCCCCTTCAGTTTCATCAAATTTCCAGCCATCAACTCCGGTTGGATCTGACTCTATCTGTGTCGCTTTGTGGAGAATTTTTAAAAGTTGACCTTCCGAAATTTGCGGGTAATCTGTTGTGGTATTTCCGGGCAAAGCTGTTTTAAATTTTGGCAAGTTTTGGTCGATATCCAGCAAGTCAGCTAAAGCAATTAAACAGATCGCTCCTTCTTGTTCCGAGTCGATGTACAGTAATTGATTGATAGCTTCGTCGGCGAATCCTCCAATCAGGTGAGGTCGGTAATCGTTGATGGCGCAAGCTAACTCGATATTGCTCAACAAATGACCGGTGTCTAAGAAAATTCTGCGGTAAGCTCGGTCTTCGTAACGCCAAGAAGAACGGAAAAAAACAGTGGTAATGCCGATCGCCAATTGGGTATTTTCTAGTACCGGCGACCCAAAACAAGCTGCTTGCAACGCCGGCCAAACTTGGCTGTCCCAAAAATGAACAAGTGAATGAGTTCTGCATTGATAGTTGTAAAGTCCAGCCGGCAAATGCGGCGTGCCGCGAGATATTAAATAAACCTCTGCTGGGTAGAGTCCGCCCGCCGACGGTGCGGATCGCAAATACAGGTAGCTGTCGTCTACCGTGTGCACCTTCGCTGTCAACCCGTAGCTGCACAGCAACAAGCTAGACAAGCGGTGCCACCAACCGGCATCGGGAGCGGCATTTGGATCGTCGGAGGGGTCTTTTAGATAAGGCTTGAGGTCAAAATACGCTCCAATTTTGTATTCTTTGAACGGCACAGGTTGCTCTGTCCAATCTAGCTGTCTGCTTTTGGCAGCAATCGTTTCGGGATCGTATTTCGTCTGTTCGTGGTAGTGCTCGGCAATGGAAAGGGGAAGTTCAGGCATATTTCAGTAGAGGATTAGCTGTGGTTTCTCGATCGATCTTGACATTTCCGACCGCTTAATGGTCGAGCAAGGCAGCAATTTACAAATATAAAAAAAATCTTAGAAAAAATGCGATCGTTGTTACACAAGCTTAACATAAGAAGATGCCTAAGTATAAATACGCAAAATAATAACCATAAATTATCGTTATGGATTGGCTGCAATAGCTGTCCTCATAAAGAGATGAAAATGCAAAAGCTAAGCACTGAGGAATTACTCGCTCAGTATTCTGAGGGCAAGCGAAACTTTGACGCAGTTGACTTAAGTGGAGATAACTTATTTCAAGCTGATTTGGCAGAAATCAACCTTTCTGGTAGTATTTTAAGGCGAGCTTATTTGCCCTACGGGAATCTCAGTCAAGCTAATCTTTATAAAGCAGAGCTGCCCGATGCTGAATTGGGCGATATTAAACTTTATCAAGCCAATTTGTCGGAAGCGAATTTGTCAGGAGCAAATTTATCAAGAGCCAATTTGCGGCACGCTAATTTGCAAGGTGCTAACTTGCGGAAAGCTAATCTGCAAGGTGCGGATTTGTACAATGCAGATTTGAGCAATGCCGATTTGAGATATGCCGATTTGAGCCGAGCTAATTTGGAAAAAGCAAAGTTAACTAATGCTCAATTAGCGGGCTGCAACTTATTTCGATCGCGTTTGGTCGATTTATCGGGTGCTGATTGCGATCGCACTACCATCGGCCCCGAAGGATATCGATGATTTGCAGGGCGATCGGGCCAAAAGGTCGTGAAGCGTAGCTATCCCGTAGGGAATCGGTCTTTTTAAAATTTATGAACCCCTCTCGACACGGCGGAAAATGTGAGTTAAAGTTGTAGAGAACTTATCGCTCCCCAACATTCACAATAAATAACACACTTTTCCACTGCCAAACAGGGGCAAATTCATGAATGCTACCGAAAAAAACTCACGAGAACTCCGACACAAAAAACAAGAGCTGCGGAAGCGGAAACAAGAAAATTTGCTCCGCGAACTAGAATCCGAAATCGACCGCTCAGTGCCAACGTATCTAATAAATAAATACGAAGAAACAGACAGCCAAACTAACAGCAAACTCAAACAGCAGTGGCGCCGAAAAATCCTAGCTACCGCTCAATTTGCAGGCATTGTCATTGCTGTCGTCTTAGTAGTTCGCATCGCCTACTGGGTGGCAACTGCGCTGATAATTGGAGGCATTGCTTCGATCGCTCACAAAACACTTTTTGAAGAAGACTAGAAACTTACCCAAAACTTTTAGTAACTGAAGACACAGCGCCGTGTCCTGAATGCGTGTAATACTAATTCTGATGCCACCGAATTTGATATCAAATTACTTTTTGCTGATTCTCGCACAAGCCAATCAAAAAAAACTATGAACCTTAAACTAGAAACCAGCAACTTTCTCAACGATTTAGAGCGAGTAGCCGCCGTCCGCCGAGAAATTGCCGATCGCCTCAGCAACATCGCCACAGCCATCGATCAATCAGAATTAGCAGGAGCGTCAGCATCGGGAAAACTCGGTTTAGAAACCGAAAACGCCGACATCGAACTCGCCAGCAAAAACCTGCGCCAAGGAGTCTTTAGGCTGCTAGTTTTAGGCGACATGAAACGCGGCAAAAGCACGTTTCTCAATGCTTTAATCGGCGAAAACTTATTACCCAGCGATGTCAATCCCTGTACAGCTTTGCTGACGATTTTGCGCTACGGTTCCGAAAAAAAAGTCACCGTTTATTTCAATGACGGCAAAAGCCCCAGACAGCTTGACTTTAAAAGTTTTAAACAAGAATATACAATTGACCCCGCTGAAGCAAAACGGCTAGAAGAAGAAAAGAAACCAGCATTTCCAGATATCGACTGCGCCGTAGTAGAATATCCCTTACCTTTGCTAGAAAAAGGCATAGAAATAGTAGACAGTCCCGGACTGAACGACACAGAAGCCCGCAACGAATTATCTCTCGGTTACATCAACAACTGCCACGCTATTTTGTTCGTACTCAGAGCAACTCAGCCCTGCACAATGGGTGAAAGACGCTATCTAGAAAATTACATCAAAGGTCGCGGATTGAGCATTTTCTTCTTGATTAATGCTTGGGATCAGGTGCGGGAAAGTTTGATCGACCCGGACGATGCTGAAGAAATGGCAGAAGCAGAAGGGAAACTGCACCGAGTTTTTAAAGTGAATTTAGCTGAATATTGTTTAACAGAAGGACACGATATTTACGACGAGCGAGTGTTTGCAATCACTTCAATTAAGGCGCTCAGATTGCGAATTAAAAATGCCGATGCGGATTTAGCAGGAACTGGTTTTCCCGAGTTTATGGCGGCACTGAATACGTTTTTGACGCAGGAAAGGGCGATTTCGGAATTGCGTCCGGCGAGGACTTTGGCGCGTCAAATTTCGGCTCGCGTCCGCGAAGCTGTCGGGCGGCGTTTACCATTGCTCGATCGCGATGTCAATGAATTGAAGGAAAAGATTAATTCAGTAGAGCCGGAGTTTAAAAAGCTGACTCAGATTCGCGATGAATTCAAGCAAGAAATTGTCGGAGTTAGAGATAGTAAATCGCGGGCGATCGCCGATTCTTTCCGCTTCTATGTTCTCAACTTAGAAAATACCTTTGAAACAGACTTTTTGCGGTATCAACCCGAGCTTAGATTCCTAGATTTCTTCAGCCAAGACAAGCGAGAAGCCTTTGAAGCATCGCTCAGACGAGCATTTGAGCAGTACATCAATGACAAACTAGCAGCATGGACTCTCACGGCTGAACAAGAGATTAATTCAGCATTTTCGCAGCTATCGCAAAGTGCAGCAAATTACGGAGCATCGTACACGAAAGTGACTGAAAAAATTACCGAAAAACTGACTGGACAAAAGATACCGACAGCAGCCCAAAACTCCAAGGAAGATAACTCGCCAGCTTGGGCAAAATGGGCGATGGGATTGTTTTCATTAACGAGTGGAAATCTGGCCGGCGTAGCAATGGCAGGAGCGGGTTTTGACTGGAAAAATATCCTGCTTAATTTAATTACTGTGTTGAGTGTCAGTACAATTTTTGCGAGTTTTACGGGGATTGTTTTGGGGCCGCTGTATTTGGCTTTGTTGGGAATGGGTGTTGGAGTTTTGCAAGCAGATGGAGCTCACAAACAGTTGGTGAAAGCGGCGAAAAAAGAGCTGGTGAAATATCTGCCGCAGGTGGCTCAGGAGCAGTGGCAGCCGATTCACGATGCTGTGAAAGAGTGTTTTGATGTTTACGGGCGCGAAGTGGGCGATCGCATGAATGATGATATTAATTCTCGGAAATCTGAGTTAGATAATTTGCTGGAACAAAAGCAATCTCGGGAGATTAATTGTCAGGCTGAATCTGAGCGTTTGGAAAAATTGGATGCTGATATTTCTGCCCAGTCGCAGAGTATCGAATCGCTATATCAAGCTTTTCTAGCATCGGCTAGTTGAGCAAATATAGAGGAGACGGCAGTGCCCATAGGTGTCAACTTAAGCCTGAAACCCTTGAGAAATATCGTTTATATCCGAGTCCAGATCCCCCTCGCATCCCCCTTAAGAAGCTATGCTTTATAAACATCTTTCTTAACAAAAAAGTTGACAAAAATCAACATCTGTGCTGTTAAGCAATCGGGCGCTCGCCCAGTAATGAGGTTAAAATGATCAATCAATGGGTAAG
>JANPMV010000060.1:0-31178 GCA_031427135.1 Cyanobacteria bacterium VAR_87_metabat_62
TCCACCAATAATCAAAATTAGACAAGTCTCCCGCTTGCGATATCAGGTACAAAATATATGATGCCGGTATCAAAATGCCGAGAACTGATGCGGCAATTAAAACATATTGTTGCTTGACTTTCATGGATTGGAAGATTAGGATATTTTTAATCGATTTGGGCTAAGTTGTACCCGCTGGGATTAAAGAAACCGGGTTTTTTACTTGATTAATGGTTTGAACCAAGTATTTTGGTTAAAAAACCCGGTTTCTGGCTACTTTACAGATTTACTCAAATTTTCATTTGGCTTCTCTTGCCAGCATTTGTCTGAGTCCTTGCCGCCAATGCGGAGGATACGTGCCCAGAAGTGCTGATATTTTCACCGTAGAGAGGACAGAAAAAGCGGGACGTTTGGCTGGTGTCGGATATTCGGCGGTGGTGATGGGAATTACGCGCTGAACTTTCAGGGGAAAGCCGAGTTTTTCGGCTTCCTCAAAAATGGCGATCGCCAAATCATACCAACTACAAACACCGCTGTTAGTGTAGTGGTAAGTACCAAAATTTTCTGGTTTAATTTGAGGAATAATCTGCGAAATTGCCGCAGCTAAATCGCCAGTCCAAGTAGGACTTCCGATCTGATCGGCTACTACTCGAATCTCTTCCCTTTCCTTCCCCAACCTCAGCATAGTTTTGACAAAATTGCCTTTGCCACCGTTACCATAAACCCACGCGGTTCTAATAATAATGTGCCGATTTCCGGCTTTCAGAATTGCTTCTTCGCCTGCTAATTTCGACTTTCCGTAAGTTCCCACCGGATTCGTAGAATCTGTTTCCAAATAAGCAGAACCGTGACTGCCGTCAAATACATAATCAGTGGAAAAGTGAATCAAACTCGCCCCAATTTTTTCGCATTCTTCTGCGAAAATTCCCGGTGCAATGCCGTTGACTGCGTGTGCTAATTCCGGTTCACTTTCTGCTTTGTCTACAGCAGTGTAAGCACCCGCATTCACGACTAAATTCGGTTGAATTTCAGCCATTGCTTGACGGATGCTTTCGGGTTGGGACAAGTCGAGGCGAGTGCGATCGACCGCAATTACCTCTCCCGAAGATAATAAAATCGGCTGCAATTCTTGAGCTAGCTGTCCGCTGCCGCCTGCGAGTAAAATTTTCATGATCAAAAAACTTGAGCTGTTTTCAACGTTTGTCCGGCTTGGTCTTTAGCTGATAAGATTGGTTGGGCATTATCTAGCAGCGGCCAGTCGATCGCCAAATCGGGGTCATTCCACAGGATACACCGCTCGTGTGCCGGTGCATAGTAGTTTGTAGTTTTGTACAAAACTTCAGCAGTATCCGAAACTACCAAAAAACCGTGAGCAAATCCCGCCGGCACCCAAAATTGCCGCTTATTTTCTGAACTCAGCAAACACCCCACCCACTCTCCGAAAGTCGGCGAACTTTTTCTAATATCCACCGCCACGTCAAAGATTTCCCCCGCAACTACCCGCAGCAATTTGCCTTGAGGCTGCTGCATCTGGTAGTGCAAACCGCGCAGCACATTTTTGGAAGATTTGGAATGATTGTCTTGAACAAACTCTGCCGTCACGCCTGTTTTTTCGACAAAAGCTTGGTGATTAAAACTCTCAAAAAAGAAACCGCGATCGTCTCCGAAAATTTTCGGCTCAATTATCAAAACTTCCGGTATTCCCGTAGATACAACGTTCATAGTTTGGTGTGATAGTGATAGACTCATACCTAGTAAAGGCTATCTTACTATGAAAACTGACGCATATCTTAAAAAATTGTACGCCAACCGCTTTAATTCCGCACAGATGCAAGCCAAGGTTGCACTATGGAAAGTTTTAATTGACGATTGTTTACAAGATTATGTTCCTACCGAATCAGCGGTTTTAGATATTGGCGGTGGCTACTGCGAGTTTATCAATCAGATTCGGGCTGAAAAAAAATGCTTGATTGACCTCAATCCCGATTCAAAGTTATTTGCCAACGGTGATGTCAAGGTGCTGAATATTGATGTGTTAAATTTGGATGATCATAGATTTTTTACCGAACACTTCGATCGCATTTTTATCTCGAACTTTTTTGAACACCTCCGCAACAAAGAAGAACTCCTAGAAATTATATCATTTTGCTTTGATGCTCTCAAGTCGGGAGGTTCTCTCTTAATTATCCAGCCTAATTTCAAATATTCTTACAAAGAATACTACGATTTTATCGACCATCAATTACCGATTACACATTTATCGCTGCAAGAGCTTTTACAAACCGTCGGTTTTGAAATCGACTTCATTATACCCAGATTTTTACCGTTTTCCACCAAAGGCAGACCGGCATCGCCCTGGCTATTAAAAGTTTACTTAAAATTGCCTTTTCTGTGGCAGTTTTTGGGAGGGCAAATGTTTGTCAAGGCATCCAAGAATAGGAATTGACACTAAATCCGGGTGAGAAACCTATAAAAATCGGCGGTTAAAACCTATTCCCGACCAACTTTTGTCCCAGAGGGGGGACTAAAGAATAAAGTACGATCGCACTTGGTAAATCACACTTTTAAGTGTTATCATAAAAGTTACAAATTATCGAGCATTCCGGGCTTTGCCAAATGAGGATTAAGCTGCAATAAAAGCATTAGTTTGAGGACAAAAATGATGACACCAACTGAATCATCCGCCGCCATTGCCATCAATATTCCGCCCACACTAACGCTCACCGTTACCCGGGAGCAGTTCGTTGAATTGGCGATCGCCAACCGAGAACTACAATTAGAAAGAACAGAAGCAGGAGAATTAATCGTGAATCCACCAACTGGCGGCGAAACAGGATATAGAAACTCAGATTTAAACGGGCAACTCTGGCTTTGGAACCGCCAGACTAAACTGGGAAAGACATTTGACTCTTCAACTGGTTTTCACTTACCCAATGGAGCCGATCGCTCTCCCGATGCAGCTTGGGTGCGTCAAGAAAGATGGGATGCACTCACCCCAGAACAAAAAGAAGGTTTTATTCCCTTAAGCCCAGATTTTGTGGTGGAACTCCGTTCTAAAAGTGATAGAATCAAACCGCTGCAAGATAAAATGCAAGAGTACATGGAAAATCATGTGCGGTTGGGTTGGTTGATAGATAGAAAAAACAGAAAAGTGGAGATTTACAGACTGAACCAAGAAGTAGAATTGCTGGAAAATCCTGCAACTTTGTCCGGCGAAGATGTGTTGCCTGGTTTTGTCTTGGATTTGACAGAAGTTTGGGGATAAGCGATAGAGGGTAGGCACAGGATCGCTACCCATACAAATCTGTATGAATGATTTAGATTTGCTATAATTTACAAACAAACACATTGCGATTTCAAACAGTATGAATAAGCAAAAAATCTTAGATGAAGGTCGAGAATATACGTTTGGTTCATACTTTGAATTACCTTACGAAACAGATCAAATTTTAGCAGAATTTGATTACTCGCTAATTGTAGCTGAGCTATCTTTGCCACATACCTCTAAAGAACTAGGAGAAATAGCATCTCTCAAACAAAGAATTACAGAAACTTTGCCTTTTGTCAGTCTCAGCAGCGAAACAGCTAGAAGAGAATCCTTAGTATCCCCTGTGCTGCTGGATCTTGTCCGATACTGTCAATGTCAACTGCGATTTGAATATACCCTCAATGTTAATAGCTGGTTAAAAGGAAATTTAGATTATCTCGTAAAGTCCGCTCGAGAGTTGCTAGTTATTGAAGCAAAAAATGACGATATGACTAGAGGATTTACTCAACTAGCTGTAGAATTAATTGCGATGTCGCACGTTGAAGACCAAAATATCTTTTACGGTGCAGTAACAATGGGAGATATCTGGCGATTTGGCAAGTTAGATCGAAATCAGCAGACTATTTTTCAAGACACCCATTTGTTTAGAGTTCCTGACGATTTAGATGATTTATTGAAGGTAATGGTGGGAATCTTAGACGGGGATGAAATTTCTCGGTAGGGTGCGTCGCTTCTAGTCACTCAAATAGTGGCGAAAATTCCCATAGCGACGCACCCTACTATTTGCAATCTGCCAGTAAAAAAACTCCTACAAAATCGAACTCAACACAATCTCATTAGCAGCAATCCAATCATAAATATCTTGCAAAGCAGCTTCCGGGCCAATGACAGGCTGCCATCCTGTTTTTTCCATCACCCTAGAAGCATCAGTAATAAAAATCGGAATATCCCCAGCGCGTTCCTCCAAAATAGGAGCGATCGGAATCGATTTACCCGCAATCTTGCGGCACAAATCAGTTGCTTCAACCAAAGAAAGACTGTTGCTCAAACCGCCGCCTACATTAAAAACTTCGCCGTCAAATTTAGCAAAATGTTCTAACTGATAGTTAATCAATCTCAACAAATCTTCAACGTGCAGCAAATCCCTAACTTGCTTGCCGCTGCCGCCAAAACCGATATAATTTAGTGACCTTTGAAAATAGTGAGCCGCCACCCACAAACCGTAAACTCCCTGATCGACTTTACCCATTTGCCAAGCACCGGTAATTAACCCGCAGCGGTTGATAATCGCCGGCACGTTGTAAGCGGCTCTGTATTCCTCAATCAGCAATTCCGAAGCTAATTTAGTTGCTCCGTAAAGTGAGCGGTGGCCTTTGAGAGGGAAGTCTTCCGAAATGCCTAATTCCGAGATTCCAGGTAAAGTTTGATTAGGTGCGATCGCAAATCTTGACGGCAAATCCAATAACTCGATCGACTTAACAGAGGCGATCGGATAAACCCGACTCGTAGACAAAAACAGCAAACTCGCACCAGTTTGTCTCGCCAACTCCAAAACATTCACAGTACCCAACAAATTCGTCTGCAAAACGTACTGAGGCGAACTAAAACCCGCCAGCACAGAAGGTTCCGCAGCGCAGTCGATAATGCAGTCAGGGTTGAGCGCAACTGGATCTAAATCTGCCGCTGTGCGAATATCCCCGTAAACAAAGTGAATTCCGCAACTTTTAAGGCGCGCCAAATTCAATTCCGAACCCCGGCGGCGCAGGTTATCCAAACAAATTATTTGCCATTCCGGGTGAAGTTTCTTGAGTCCAATTGCCAAACAACTGCCGATGAAACCCGCACCGCCAACAATTAAGATTCTTTCAACCATGCGCTTTACAAAATTTCATTTGCAGTCAAGACTTTCTTCCTTAATTCGCTGCGGTGGTAGTCGCCGCGAGAGAGATGTTTTTCGAGCCAAACATACAAAACAATAAACAAATACCGACTGCCCATCTCTTTAATCTTTAGCTTAGAAATACCAGCAGTTCGATTGTACCACCTCAGAGGAATTACATCGTAGGAAAAACCCCTAACAATTGCTTTGAGGGGAAGTTCTACAGTTAAATTGAAGTGATGGCTCAAAATCGGCTGCACTCCGTCAATCACTTCTTTGCGGTAAATTTTAAAAGCATTGGTGACATCGTTGTACCGCAAACCGAAAATACTTTTGACAAACCAATTTGCCAAGCGGTTAATTGCTAGCTTGTGAATTGGATAGTCAACCACAAAGCCGCCTTTGATGAATCGGGAACCGAAAACGCAATCATATCCTGCTTGCAACTTGCGGTATCCTGCTACTAAATCCATCGGATCGTCGGAAGCATCCGCCATCACAATTGCTACAGCATCGCCTTCAAATTCTGCCAATCCCCGGCGCACGGCAAATCCGAAACCGTTGGGAGGTTGATTGTTGATGTATCTAACTGCGGGAAAAGTCTCTGATAATTCTTGACAAATATTCAAAGTTCGATCGACACTGTTGTCATTCACAATCAGAATTTCGTGCTCAATGGCTTCTAAATCGAGAGTATGGGCGATCGCCCGCACAGTACCTTCCAAACAGCCCTCCTCGTTGTGAGCTGGTATAATCACAGAAATCTTCACTCCTCATCCTCCGCGCAACTGGACAAACTGGTTGTCCACAGGATTATACACCCAAGCTTTAATTTCCGTTTGGGCGATCGGCAAATCCTTAGCCGGCAAATCAACAGCCCACCTCGCATTGCTGTAAACCTGAGAATTCAAAGTCTTAGCAATATCGGGACTATCTGAGTTTACATAACCGTTAGCAAAAAAAGATTGTCGCTCGCCGACAGATAGCAGTACAATATTAGGCTGTTGCAAATTCTGCGGCAAAACAGCCCAGCCGACAGCCTTGAAAACAGTATTTTTCTTAACCGTCAAGGATTTATCGCTGATTTGAGGTTGGTCTAAATAACCGTAAACTTGATCGGGATTAGAAATAAACCCTACATTTTTCGCGAACTTTCTCCAACCTATTTTATCAATAATTGCCGCGCCTTCTCTCACCAACCAAGTTTTTTTGCTCAGCACCCTCAAACAGCTTTCCGGCGAATTCTTAAAAAAATCCGACGGTTCCAGATACTCAATCAACTGCAAACAATCTTGAGCGCCTTGCTTGTAAACAAGTGCCGATCGCGATTGGGCGATCGCCTGCCCAGAGTTAACAAGAACTGTCCCAATCAACAGTCCGGCCAACACCCGATAGACAAGTTTGTAGCTGCGGTTTATCGCACTCTTACCTCTGACAAACAATTGCCCGAGCTGAACCAAAGCAATTAGCAGCAAAATCGAATTAGTCGTATACCGCGACGATTCGATCGCCTGAACCGCCCCAAATTCAGCCCTACCAGCCGTAATAAACAAAGCCGACAAAACCGAAAACAAACCTATCGACAGCCAAGGTACAGCCTCGCGATGCTCGCTAATCTTGATTACAAAGTGGAATACCAAAAATAAGAAACTGGCAAATATCAGGAATCCAACTAAGGGAGAAATAAAGGGCGATCGTACAATTGGCGAACCCAACAAACTCAAAAAATAATCAATCACCACAAGGGGCTTATTCAATAATGAAATAATACTGGTTTTCCGACTGGGATGATAATCAATTGAGTAAACAGCACAAGTTGCCGCAAACAGCAACATCCATACAATAAGTCTTTTCCTTTTCTGCGCCGCATTTCCTTCTAAAGTCACCACAGCCGGAATTGCAGCCAACCAAGAAAGCAAACCTTGAGCGAGCGAAAAACTAGCAATAAAGCAGAAGACAGCAGCAATGAATATTCTAAGAGATGGCAATAATTTACGTTCTGAACTCAGTGCATAAACCGCAGCTACAAAACACAAATTTACCAAAAACCACGCTAATTGAAATCCCCACAGCCAGTTTTCATGCTGAACCAGGGAACACAGTAAAATACAAGTTAAAATATTAGCTAAATGCCATAAATTATCCCCAGCATTCTTAACCTGCATCGAGGATAACTTGTACAGGGCGATAAAAGTTACGACAGCCAAACCGATGCTGAGACACAATTGATAATTAATATTCCATCTGGAAGCAAAAGCCAAAACTGCAATAATGATTTTTGGGAACAGAATCCGGTGGTTGCTGTGCAAAGCCCAAAAATCGTTAAAAGTTACATTCCCAGCAGCTATTTTTTCAAAAAGACTCGCCAACCTCCACTCATCATCAATGGGAACGTTAACGCTAAAATTCACTACAAATCCGATTAATAAAACAACAGGAATTAGGTATAGAGTAAATAATAGGATTTTTTTCATTAATTAATATCAAATCCGGTAGCATCAACTCGTTACCAGGCTCTGCCTGGTAACACAGATCCGGAGGCTCAGCCTCCAAATTTCCTGCTGCTATAAAAGAGAGGCAGAGCCTCTGGGTATCGGTTCCCAGGCAGAGCCTGGTAACCAGTTCAATGCGGTAGCATCAACTCGTTACCAGGCTCTGCCTGGTAACGCAGATCCGGAGGCTCAGCCTCCAAATTTCCTGCTAAAAGAGCGAGGCTGAGCCTCTGGGCATCGGTTCCCAGGCAGAGCCGGGGAACCAGTTAAAGAGCGAGGCTGAGCCTCTGGACATCGATTCCCCGGCAGAGCCGGGGAACCAGTTAATCGCCGAATTCTGTTCGCTACTTAACAGTCTTGAACGTATCCAGTTTGCCAGTAAATCGATTGATAAACATCTGCAAAACAGTCCGCTTACCGATATTGATATTAGAGCTTACGGCCATTCCAGACTGCAAGTTAACCTCCTGTTGATTTGGCTTACCCTTGTTCAAAAGAAACTTTTGATTCTTGAGCTGAACTTTGGTTTTGAAAGCGTAGTATTTCCGCAGTTCAGTAGGAGGCTCAGCATCCTTGCTAATCTCTTTCACTTCACCTTCAGCAGTACCAAACTCTAGGGCTGGGAAAGCTTCAACGTTTAGCTCGACAGGAACGCATTCGTATTTCGTCAGCTCCAATTTCTGTCTATTAACTTCCTTCTCAGGACACACGCAGCTTTTACCTACTTCGCAGTCAATCTTTTCACCATCCAATTGTTTGCCGTGATATTTTTCCAACTTCTCCCGCTTCCGCTTCATACCATCCAAGACGAGGGCTACGTTGCTGTTTTCCAGATAAACAACTGCTTGCAGGCCGTTTTCATCGTCCAAAACCTTGAGCAGCTTCTCAGTTTGCTGCGCTTCATAATAAGCTTCTTCGCAGCGTGCTGGGCGGGGTTCCCCTGGCTTCAGGACTGAGTTAATAATAGATTGGCAGATTGGATCTTTCGCCATATCCAACTTAGCATTCTCCTTCTTAGAAGGTTTCAAATCGAAGATAACGCCCGATACCGGAGCTCTCATCACTTGAGTATCGCTGGTTTGCTGCGCTTTTTCTAGCTGAGCGTTCACCTCGGACAGTTTTTTCAGGTTTTCCACTTTGAAGCGGCTGAGCTGAGAATCGCTGCTGGCAATTTGTTTCTGGTTTTCGGCAATTTTGGTGTAAAGTTCTCTGGCCCAGGAATCCTTGGTGTTTTTCAACTGTTCTTGGGCGCGGCTGATAGACTCCTCAACGCGCGCTTGCTCTCCTTGCTGGCGCTCTACTTCCGCAGTAATTTTTTGGATGTCACCTTGACGCGCGTTAATTTCGCCTCGGCGCGTATTCATCTCACCTAGGCGCGTGTTAATTTCGCCTTTGCGGGCGTTGATTTCACCTTCGCGTTGCTTGATTTGATCTTGCTGCTTGAGAACTTCGCCTTGGCCTCGAAAAACGTCTTGTTCCTGCTTTTCTCTTTGCAGTTCAGCGATGGCTCCTGCCTCCACCAGGGGGCCGAGTCTGCCCAAAATGGCTTGATTGGATTTCAATACTTGTTGGGATTTCGCTAGCTGTTCTTGAGCCAAATCTTTCTGAGCCAGAGATGATTTGACTTGCTCTTGTGCAGAACCTAACTGCTGCTGAGAATAATTTAGTTGGTTTTGAGCAAAACCGAATTGTTGCTGCGCTACGGTGATTTGATCGCGCGCGGCTTTCTCAGCATTTTCAGCTTGCTTTAGTTGTTTGTCCAACTCCTGAACTTGTCCTTGGGCTGCGGCGACGCGAGACAGAAATTCCGATCGATAATTAACATACAGTCCTTGCTGGGTAGCATCAAAATTTCCGCCGCCTCCCCTGTTGAGGTAGAGTTCGTCAATTAAAGCTTGCAGCACTTGATTTTGTGCCGTGAGGCTCTGTCTATCCTTGATTGTGGATTGTAGGCTCGAAGGAATTGGGCCTTGAACATTGCCGTTGACAACATCTTCGTAAAATTTATTTTCCTTTTCCAGGGCCTCTTTAGTTTTCTTAATCGAGGTTAAATCGGCAGTGGATGCAACGGGGTTAAAAGTGAGCAGAGGCTGGCCTTTTTTTACCCGATCGCCATTTTCGACGTGAACTCTCACCACCGCACCCGTAGCAGGCGCTTGGATGTCTCTAGCACCATCTTTGAGTTCCAATTGGCCAACAGCGGGGACAGCTTGCTCAACGCTAGCAAAATAAGCCCAAACTATACCTGAAGTGGTCATCAGCATGATCATCCACAAAAACAAGTGCGACCAAATCGCTGGTTTTTCGAGAATGACTGGTTGTTCAGAAAGTATTACGGATTTCATAGCTATTTTTTATTTTTGAATGGGGAATGGGGAATGGGGAATGGGGAATGGGGAATGGGGAATGGGGAATGGGGAATAGACATTACTGTCTGCCATTATTTTTTACCGATTAGCAATTAGCAATTAGCAATTACCAATTCCCGATTGCCTATCACGTATTCGATGACTCTTGTTGTTGGAAGAGACAGTAGTAACGCCCTTTAAGAGCCATCAATTCTTTATGACTTCCCTGCTCGACTACAGAACCTTGATCCATCATAATAATGACATCGGCATTTTGGATTGTGGTCAAGCGGTGAGTGATAAAAAATACAGTGCGGCCGGCGAAAGCTTCGGCTAAGTTATTACAAACTTGGCGTTCGGAATGATAGTCGAGGGCGCTTGTAGCTTCGTCCAAAATCAGCAGTTTCGGGTTTTGCAAAATCGTACGGGCGATCGCAATCCGCTGCTTTTGCCCCCCAGAAAGCGAAGATCCCCGCTCTCCGACTATTGTATTGTAGCCAGCAGGCAAGCCCATAATAAAATCGTGAGCTACCGCTAATCTGGCAGCTCGCACAATCTCATCTGTACTCGCATCGGGATTGCTCAAAGCAATATTTTCTTGTACCGAGCAGTTAAACAGCAAAGTATCTTGCAGCACTACTCCTAGTTGACTGCGGAGCGAATACAACTCCACTTTGGCAATGTCATAGCCGTCAATAAATATCCGGCCAGACAGTGGCGGATAAAGACGCTGCAACAGCTTCATCGCCGTACTTTTACCGGAACCACTTCCTCCCACAATTCCCACAAAACTACCAGCGGGAAATTCCAAATTCACATTCGCCAATTGCAGTGAGCCGCTTTCGAGGAATCGGAAAGAAACCTCCTCATACTTAACATGACCTTGAATTGCCGGCAGTGGGATATTGCTCCGGTCTTCTTCGCTGGTTTCCGTTGGTGTATCGACCACATCCTTAAGCATATCGATCGACATCGAGACTTCTTGGAAACTCTGCCACACGCTCACAAACCTCAGCAGCGAACCAGTTACGTTCCCGGAAATAATTCGGAAAGCAATCAACTGACCCAAAGTAATCTCATTTCCCAGTACCAAATAAGCTCCCACCCACAACTGAGCTAAGTTACCCACCTGGTTTAAAAAGGCGCTAATCGTACCGGCCGTAGTCCCGGTGATAATTGTTTTAAAACTGGCTGTAATGTATTTTGCGTAGCGGCTAGACCATTCCCAGCGGGATTTTAATTCAATGTTTTGAGCCTTAACAGTTTGAATTCCGCTGACTACTTCCACTAGATAGGATTGAGAGTCAGAAAAACGCATATTTCTCTGTTTGATTAGGCGCAGTACCAGCGGATTGATCAGAATAATCATCACGGCTAGTATCGGTACAACTGCCAAAGATACGAAGGTTAGCTGAATGCTGTAGGAGAGCATAACGGCGACGTATACGACCGAAAATACCGCATCGAGAACCACTGTCAGAGCTGTACTCGTCATGAATTCTCGAATCTGGCCCATCATGCTGAATTTGTAAACCAGGTCTCCGACGCGCCGGTTGTCAAAGTAATTTTGGGGTAGCCGGAGCAAGTGGTCGATGACTTCTGCACTCAATTTGACATCAATGCGGTTTGAAGTATCTATAAACAAGAAGGTACGCAAACCGTTGAGCAGTCCTTCAAACAGGGCAACACCTAACAGAAACGCTCCCAAAATATCCAGGGTGTCAATGCTGCGCTGACCTAATACTTTATCAATAATTACTTGGCTGATTAATGGGTTGGCAAGACCAAATAACTGTACAAAAAACGAGGCGAGCAACACTTCAAAAAACACTGTCTTGTGTTCCATCAGCGCCGGCACAAACCACCAGAAGCTGAACTGTTCTTTTTGTTCAACTTGCGGAGCTTGCAGCAGCAGGACTTCTCCCTGTTCGCCCCAGATTTCTTTAAATTGAGGTATCCGCTTCCGCATCAACCCTTTTTCGGCTGTCGCCAGCACTAATTCTTGCTCGGTAATGCTGTAAATAATGGCAAAGCTGTCTTCCCATTTGATCATTACCGGGGCTTTGATGCGGTTGATGGCTTCGGCTGGGACTTGGGCTAATTGGGGTGTGAGGCCGATGCTTTGGGCGATCGCCCCACAGGCCTGCATACTGATAGAACCGGCGGTTTTTAACTGATTTTCTAGAACTTTGCGGATGATATCTCGGCGAAATTTGAGGCCGAAATACTTGCTCAACATTTGGAAGCAAGCTAGCGGGGCTTCAATCTGCCCTTTGGCGCGGAAAACTGGATATCTCCCCGCATCCTTTGGTTGGTCGGTTTTCGGATCTGGGGGACTAGGTGGGGCGACTCCAACGCGGATACCTCCGCGTGGCGGTGTCGGCCCTTCTGAGCCTCCTGTCTCTGGTTCTAAATCATCATCAATCTGTAACTCTTGCTTCTCTTCTGGTTCTGGGGGTTCCCGGAAACCGACCAAGCGGGCACCGACACGGCCTTCTACTTTTAAAGATTTGGCTGCATTTTCGACTGAGAAGCGGCTACCTGTGGGAAAGTCGCCTAAGACGCCGCTGCTGACGAGCCAAATTCGATCGGGATCTAGGTCTTTGGCGAGGTCTTGAGTTTTTTTGTTGCCGTTTGGTATATTGACAACTGCGGCGTCTTGCCAAGCTTGCAGGGTGAGTTCCTTGAGATTGGAAGTACCGTCGGCTTGGCGCTGCAATTCCAGGCTCAACAGTTCAAATACTTCGCTCAAGGAACAGTGATCGCGAAAGGCTTCTCCAAATGTCGGCTGTTTTTCCAGTACGTTCAGGAAATCTTCGGCGGGTATGACGATCGCGATTAACTGTGTAGAGGCGATCGCCGTTTCGCAGGGAACTCCTCTGAGCAAGCCAGCCCAGCCGAGAATTTCCTGCGGCTGCGCCAAGCGTAAACTTACGTGTCGCTGCGATCGCTGGTCAAAACCCAGCAGCCGAGCTTGACCTTCATAGATAATTGCCACTTGAGTCGGCATTTTTTCCCGTTCAAACAAGGGTTGCCCCGTCTGATAGCCGAGGAGTTGGCATTTAGCCACCAAGGCTGTCAGAGCCGTCTCTGACAGTCGGTCAAAGGGAGGTGTTTGAGCTAAGAAATCCTGAATTTGGGAGAGGGAAACAGCGGAAGAAGTCATGATATTGAAGACACGGAAGAGAGGGGCTGTAGCGGGCCTATTTGCGATATCTGTTCGGCGAGCCAGCTTTCAAAGAGTTCGTTAATCAAGTGCAGCCGCATCGATTCATCGAGCTGGGCTGGCATGAACTTTTCTAGTCGAATAATTACCATCCATTCTGCCAGAGGACGCGGCGTCCACAGTTGATTTGGCTGGCTGACGGACAAAAGTTTACTAATTGCCGGGTGGGGCTGGCTGAGGGGTACTGGGCCCAACAAACCGCCTGACTTGGACTCTGGCCCTTCGGAAAAGTCGCGGGCCACTTCGGCAAAGCTTTGTTCCCCTTCGAGGATGCGAAAGTAAAGTTCGTTTGCCAGTGCTGGATTTTTGGTGCGTACCAGGGAATAGACTACGTGGTCTAGGCTGGCTTTACGGGTTAAAAAATAATTATCTACTTTCGGTCTCCAAGTGGCTTGCTTAAATTTTTCGATCAGCAAGGGCCTGGAGGCCATCTCTGCAAGTTCTTCTTCGTTCATGTTCTGGCTCCGCAGCCAAGCTTCTTTGGCGTCAGGTGCTGTCAGTTGGTGCTGTGCCAGAAAGTTTTCGACGGCGGATTGGCGTTCTTCGTCGTTGCAACTAAAGGATGCGATCGCTTGGTCTACTATTACACCCCGCAAAAATTGCGGCATCAACTGGTATCGCTTCAGGAGCGATGGCATATCCTGAGCTTGAAGTAATTTATCGCCTATTTGAAAAAGTCCTGTCATTTTTTTATCTCCAACTGACTTGCGCTTCCCCTTTTAATTTAGCTGTGGCAGGAAAAAAGCGACAACCACTAACCCCTCAGTTTACCGATGATAGCAGAGCGTCAAGAAAGCTAGCGCTGTTGCTGCCTATTTCTTGACGCTTTGCCTCGCTACGGGTTCCTTTCAAATAGTTTGCCTATTCTCTCGGAGTAAGCGCGGCTGTCAAGAAATTTGGGGTTTGCTGCCATTTTTTGTTGGACTCGATCCCGATAGCGCCGGCGAAGTTCTGGGTTGGTTCCCAGTGCTGTGCTGATTTCTATATAAGAGTTCTCGCTGTTTGCTACCAATTCAGGAATTAACAGTTCTTCGAGCATTGCTGCTGCTGCGTGCGAGTCGCGAGCTGTTTGCCCTTTTCTTGCCACTACAGGCAACCCGGCCAACAGCGGTTCTACTAAGGAGTCGGCACCGCTGTATGGATAGGAGTCTAAATATATATCAGCTAATTCCAGACATTTTATGCAATCTGCACGATTTGGTAGCGCCTTTAGCACAACAACCCGCTTTTTGTCAATACCAGATTCCCCAAAGAGCGATCGAATTTGGTTGTAAAAAGGCACCGTCGGATATTTTTCTGAGCGGGAACGAAACGGATACAAAACTAAAATAGAATTCGGTACGGCGGCAATAATTTTTATCCAAGTTTCTCTCAATTCTGGGATAATTTTAAAAGCTTGAGTGCTGGACATGAACACTACAGATTCATCAGTAGCTCCCCAACTGCTGCGAGTCGGTTCAACTCTGGCGGGTGCTGATTCTACAGGATAGCTGAAACAAACTCCCGAGCCTTCTAAAGTAATTAATTTTTCGCGATACTGTGCTGCTGTATCTGCGGGTAATGTCAAATCTCCGACTAGGAAGTAATCAATATTTCGGATTCCGGTGGTGGCGGGGGTTGATGCGGCGGTAGCCATTTGCACGCGCGCTAGTCGGTGTAAGCACAGCAGCGCGGTTGGTTGGGAAGTGTCGGCGATATTGGTACAGATTAGCAGAATATCTAAATTGTACGATCGAACTTCTTGCACTCCAGTCAGCAAATCCTCCGACAGTTGCACCAATTTGTCAACACAATTTTCGCAATACTTCGCCAGTCGCTCGTCTTGCACCTGTAAATAATACACGATAATTTCAAATTTGTTTCTGTCTAAATATTCAAAATTTGGAATTGCCGCCAAAGTCTCAAATTCATCACTAATTTTATCCAACAAAAAGCCAACTCTAATTTTAGTGCTTTCAGGTTCTCTCCGACCAAAATCCCAGTCTATTTGACAGGCAATATTTTTCAGATGGAATTCCAGAATATCAGCGCGCTGACTCAATACATCTAGCAGATTCGCCTCGCTCAAATACAAAGGTTTGAAATTCACATTCTGCGCCACAAATGCTGCTAAATAACGCCAAACTTCCGAATCGGGGAAACTGGCAATATTCGCAGCGACATACTGGATTAACTGCTGGAAATATGCAGAGTATCTTTCAACTTCCCACTTTTGTTGAAAATAACTCGGTGACTGAAATAGGAATCTTAGAAAGTCATCAAAAAACCACTGAGGAATCGCTGCATTTTGATATCCTAGCGGCAACTGATAAGCGTCGCAGTACAGCATCGCTGCGAGAGCATATTGAATCTGCTGGGAAAATTCCCCTGCTTCAGCAAGTTTCGAGGATAACTGCTGGACAAAACTTTGTTCTGACTGGGTTAAACTTTCATGTTTGAGGCCACTATCTAGCAGCAAGTTATGAGCTTTTCCCGATTCTTGCGAATAAGCACTTTCTAATTTGTCGGCTGGCAAATTTAGCCAATATTCCGCTACTTGTTGGCGGTAGTGGCGGAGTTGCTCAAGAATCGACTGATTTGAGGGCGATTTTTTGTACCGCTCAATCACTGTTGACAAATTAGATAAGTTCGTCTGGGTTCTCAAAGCCAATTTTTGGCTAATTTTCTGTTTAATTTCATGATTTAGGAAACTGTAATCAGGACTATTTAGGAGTTTCTTATAAAATCTAACCACATCTTTATGATTTTCCCCAGCAGCAAAGTTTTTCCAAGTTTGTTGTTCGGGATGAATCCTCAGCGACGACAGTTTTTCGTCTACAAATCCGATGTGATAATTCCCCATAATTCGCCACCACATATCTAAGTCTACATACTGAGATAATCCTGAATCAAACAATCCTATTTCGGCAAAAACTCGGGTGGCAATTAAGACGGTACTCGGTTCACCAATTTTGTTAATTGGGTTGCTCAAGCAGTTAGGATCCGCCAGCAATTCTTTCCCTGGCTGAATTGATTTTAGATTCGACCAACTTTTGTGTAAATCTTTAATTGATTGGGAAGCTTTCCGCAAAATTGGGTGAGATTCATCTTCGGCGATGGTGATGCCGCGCGGGGAGAAAACCATGCCTATCTTTGGATTTTGTTGAGCGACGGCGACCATTTTGGCGATACATTCTGGTTCTAGCAAGTCGTCTTGAAACAGAAATTTAATGTATTCGCCGGTTGCTTGGGAGATACAGAAGTTCCAGTTTTGGGATAAGCCGTAGTTGCGGTGGAGGATGATGCGGAAATCGGCGGTTATTTGGGATAGGAATGATTGGGCGATCGCAATTGTGCGGTCTGTGGAGCCGTCGTCGGATACAATCAATTCTATGTTAGGGTAGGTTTGGGCGATCGCGCTTTTGATTGTTTCCTCGATAAATGCTTCTCCGTTATATGTCGGAATGCAAATGCTCACCTTCGGCTGCCAGTTTTTCAGTTCTGCTTTTGATTGAGTTTTGGGCTGTGAAGATGGAAAGTCACCGCTAATTTTGGCATACTGGGTTTTGGCTGTTCCTGACACAGGCAAGTTTTGAAAATTATCGGTAATTTCGGCAATATATTCAAGACGCTTCCTAATTTTATCACCCATAACTTGCGGGTTGAGTAAACTTTTAATTTCCTCAGCAGCTATCGCTCCAATTTGTTGAGCTTCCTGGGAATTATTAAAAACATACCGCATAAAACTAGCAGCGTGTTCGACATCCGCTTCTGCCCAAAGATTGCCTTTTTTATAAGGCCCGCAATCTTGCTCAATTGGAACTAATTTATACTTGACACAAAAGCTATTTCCGACATTCATAAATTCTGTATTAGATGAATAACTGGTGGCAATTACGGGCTTGCCGTAAAACATAGCTTCAGCCATTGTTAACCCGAATCCTTCACAGCGATGCAGCGATACGTAACAGTCGCAATTGTAAAGCAAACCGTTGATTTTTTCTTTGGACAAATACCCGTCTAGATGTTTGATATTTGAATGATTTGCTATGGCTGAGTTTAAGGATGCTTGAGCTTCTGGAAAATTCTTTGAATTTGAAGATTTGACAATCAACAATACGCGGTTATCTTCGCCGAAAGCTTGTTTAAATGCTTGAATGACTGCTAAAGGATTTTTGCGTTCGATGCGGCTGGAAAAGTCGAAGACAAATAGGAAAATAAATTTGTGTTTAGGCAAATTCAGTGCTTCTCTCTCAAGAGCAGATTGAGCCAGAGAAATACTGGGCATGATTTTAATTACCGGAATTGGCGAGACTGCGGAAATTGCCTCGGCGCAATGGTTGCTGTAAGTCCATATTTCGTGAAAGCGATTAAATGCTGGCTGCCATTCCGGGGGAAATACGGGGAGTTCCCAGGCCCAAAAGCCGATGTTATATTTATTTTCAAAATAGCTGGAATCTGTATGCTTGATGAAGGTTGCAACTTCATCAGCGTTGACTTGAATTAAGTTTACAGGATGGGGATTGTCTTGGCTAAAGTTTTGATATGTCGTGTCTCGTTTGCGGTGGGGACTGCGGGTAAAATTGTTGATAGTGAAGGGAATGCCGGCGGCTTCTACTGCTCTGATATTGGCTCGGACTCCTTCTCCTATCCCGAATTCGCCGTTGATATAGCCGGCAATGTTTATTCCTAGATTAGGGTTCATAATTTATAATGTATTTAGTACAGTGCTGTGTTCATTTTTGGGGAATAAGCGGAATTTAATAGGTCGTTGCACATATCTCGATCCCCCTCGCATCCCCCTTAAGAAGGGGGACTTTGATCGGAATCTTGTTCCCCCTTTCTTAAGGGGGGCTAGGGGGGATCGAGATATGTGCAGCATCCTAAAAAATTGGTATAAGCCGAATTAATTGATAATCTCCCTTGCGCTTGGATGAGGGTATAGTTGAACACAAATTATGATTTGGATGAATATTTGCTAACATCTAGTCATCTTTGCACGATTAGCGAACAAGATTTAAATGAAACGCAAAGTACGCAAAGGAAGAAAAGAAAGGAAAAAGAAAATTTAATGCTTGACAAATGTGCCGATCATTGTATACTATCGCCATGCTAACCTTCGTCTGCTAGTCTGTTGGCATGGATTGCTCTGCTTTATTTTACGGCAAACTAATCAGGAATTTTAGGGAAAGTGATCGATCGCGTCAACCACGACATATTGAAGCTGCTACCGCCGGATGCTAAAGTCATTGTCGAAATTGGCTGCGGTACGGGTTCTACAGGCGAAGAGTACAAGCAGATAAATCCCCACTGTCAGTATATTGGCATCGATCGCGATCAAGCAAAAGCCCAAATTGCGGTCGATCGACTAGACTGGGTAGTGGTAGCCGATATTGAAGAAATTGCCGTAGAAAGTCTCGACATCGCCCCAGAAACCGTCGATTGCTTGATTTTCGGCGACTTGCTCCCCTATCTCAAAAATCCTTGGCAGATACTAGAACAGTACAGTGCTTTGCTTAACCCGGAGGGGCAAATTTTCGCAAGCCTTCCCAACGCTCAATACTGGCGGCGAATTGTCAATCTGCTGCGCGGAAATTGGGAAAATCCCGACGGCAAGATGCAGCACTGGTTTACCCTAGAAAGTATTAAATCATTATTTGCTCAAGCCGGATTGCAGGTTTACGAATTGCAAGGGAAGGGACACAAAACTGAAACTTTTGTCCACTTCCAGCAGTTGGTGCATCCAATGGTAAAGGCTTTAGAGCTCACATCCAGCACTTTTGCTACAGAAACTGGTGCTGAACATTATATCGTGCGATCGACTAGATCGATCGTACCGCCGCGCAGACTGCTGATCCAAACCATTATTATGGCTCCTACAGGGTGCGATCGCGTGCGAGTTTTGGAACCCGACAAGTTTAGCGCCACAATTCCCGGCATCCGCACCGCATCCGCAGTCAAAACAGCAGAATTAATTCCGCCGCTGTCTGAAGAAGAAAAAGTCTTCATCTGGCAACGGACAATCATGCAATATCCCGCCTACATTTCCAAACTCAAAGAACTTCTACAACAAGACTATTTAATAGTAGCTGAAATAGACGACAATCCCATCCGCCGCCGCGAATACGCAGACAGCAATTACCTCAGCTATCGTGGCTGTCACTGCGTTCAAACTTCTACAGAACCGCTCGCCAAAATCCTGCGGCACTACAATCCTAATGTTGCCGTATTTCCAAATCAATTAGCTTATCTACCTCCGCCCCGAATCTATCCGACAGAAGATACAGTCACCGTATTTTTTGGTGCACTCAACCGCGAAAAAGATTGGCAGCCGATTATGGCAGCGCTCAATCGAGTTCTAGGCGCTCACAAACACCGGATTCGGGTTAAAGTAATTCACGACAGCAGATTTTTTGAATCCCTGGAAATACAGCACAAGGAATTTGAACCATTTTGCAGTTACGAACGGTATCAAGAAATCATGTACAGTTGCGATATAGCTTTGCTACCGCTCGTTTCCAACCCGGTTAACGAAATGAAATCCGACTTAAAATTCATTGAGTGTGCGGCGCGAGGAGTAGCAGTGCTAGCCAGTCCCACCGTGTACGAACATTCGATTGTCGAAGGTGAAACAGGGTTAATTTATAGGCATGAAAAAGAGTTTGAAATCAAGCTGAATTCACTGATTTCTGACACTTCTATGCGCCGGGAAATAGCCGCGAATGCTTACGAATGGGTGCGCGACAACCGCTTGCTGCGCGGGCACTACCGACAGCGCCGAGATTGGTACTTGCAAATGCGAGACGACTTGCCACGTTTAAATGCTGAGTTGCGCGATCGATTGCCTGAGTTATTTACCGACTGAATCGACAGGGGAAGACGGGGAGAGGAGGCAACAGACAGGTGTAGGTTTTTGGGCGTTGCTGATTTGGAGTATGATTTGCCTCCAAAATTTAGTAGGGGCAATTCATGAATTGCCAGTACGGGCAATTCATGAATTGCTCCAAAAAACCCGGGTTTCTTTGATATTTATGCGTCCAGGACTAAATAAGATGAATTTTCGGCAGACAACTCCTCCTAATTCTAAAAAACCTACACCTGTGGGTTCCCCCTCCCCCACTCTCCCCAACTGACATCCGGAATCACGGCCAAGCTGTCGAAGAACGTACTCAGATACCTTCTAGCAAGACAACATAAATATCATGGCACTGAAACCCGAGGCTTATTTTGGGGTGACAGATCAGGCAACTATTGAAATTTCTCAAGACAGTTTTCGTTCTGTCCTTGGTCAAATAGAAGCTGAACTCCTCTGTAGCGACACCTACAGCCACGCTCTAGCTAGCTTGCAAACTATGTTGGGCGAAGCTGCTTCTGCTGCCGAAATTTTAATTAGAGCAGTTAGCAGAGAAGCCGTCAAGCTCGCATTTGACCGGTTTCCCAAACAAAACAAAATTGAACCGCAAGTAGCCGAAGAGAGTTTTGTTGCTGTAAGTCCCGCCATTGGGACGGTGACAGAATTTAGAGAATTGGAGCCGCCAGTAGCTGCTCCTGTCTTCTATTGGCGCAGCGCTACTTTGGAAGCGCCCTCCAAAGCCGAGTCCAACACTGAAAATGTCGATCGAGACAATAACACTTCCGAAGAAAACCAACAAGCGCCTAAAGACGAAAGTCAAGTCGAGCCGGCTGCACCTGCAACTGCGATCGCTCCCGCAAAATCCTTCCCCGGGTTCGGTTTGCCCAAGAAGCCGAAAAAACTCTCCCCCGAAGAAGAAGCAGCCATAGCAGTTCAACAGCGAGAAGAGTGCCTGCGGGAGTTGGGTAGAGAATTGCGAAAGGGACGGCAAATTCGCGGACTATCCCTCCAGCAACTTCACAGTCAAACTCTCGTGCCACTGCACCACATCGATTCGATCGAAAATGGGGAAATCGAGAAATTGCCCCAAGATATTTACGTTAGAGGTTTTATCCGCAGGCTCGGCGACGCCTTGGGACTAGACGGCATCGCGATGGCGAATGCTTTGCCCAAACCCGCTCCGAGCCCAATTCCCGGCTCGTATTTGTCTATTTCCGACTCGGAGTCAGCCGAAGGCTTTCAAATGCGTCCGGTGCATTTGTACCTCGGCTACACCGCTTTGATGGCTGGGGCTTTAGGGGGTTTAGGTTGGCTGTCGCAGCAACCCCTGGTGCCAGCACAGGCAGTACCTCCAACGCAGGTGACGCCGCCGGCTTCAGTTGCACCGGCTCAGAAGACCCCAGAAAAAGCACCTCAACCGGGTGTGAAGAAGTCTGGTAGTCACGGGGGGATGATTATGGGGGCTGACATGGCGCCGCCGGAGGTGATTTTTGGTTAGAGTTGATCGGGCGAGAGTCGATCGTCCGACAACACTCAAGACGCAGGTGAACTCAGAAACCTGGTTTCCGAGTTCACCCACATACCGATACTTGCTTGATTGAGTCCTGGAGATCGATCGCCCTTCAGATTTTAGTTCAATCTCCAATCTTCATCTGTGGAGTCAAATCTCAAATTGCTCAGCCGTACACCCGCCGTGAATCTTCAACTGGATCAGGAAACCGGATATCTGCGATAAACTATCTATCTTACCCGTCCTCAAAGAGGTTTCCGATAAGATGAGTTCCCCAGCCACCGCTGCTCCCTCCCATCTCGATCCCCTATCGACTCAGCCTCCAACTGTCACGAGTTTGGCGGCACCAGACAGTCCTTTGGTAACGGCGGCTCAACTGCCGCAAAAATCTTGGACGATCGAAGATAGCGAGAAACTGTACCGCATTCAAGGTTGGGGCGAGCCCTATTTTTCGATCAATGCCGCCGGTCACGTTACAGTGTCTCCCAAGGGCGATCGTGGCGGTTCCCTCGACTTGTGCGAACTGGTAGAATCCCTCAAACAGCGAAATTTGGCTTTGCCTCTGCTGATTCGATTTGCTGATATTTTGGAAGATCGGATCGATCGCCTAAATTCGTGTTTTGCCAGAGCGATCGCCCGCTACAATTACAAAAATGTCTATCGGGGTGTCTTTCCAGTCAAATGCAACCAGCACCGACAATTAATTCAAGATTTGGTACGTTTTGGTCAACCCCATCACTTCGGACTAGAAGCAGGCTCGAAACCAGAATTAATGATCGCTTTGGCCACATTAAAAACCCCAGGCGCTTTGTTGATTTGCAACGGTTATAAAGACCGCGAATACATAGAAACCGCTATTTTGGCGCAGCGGCTAGGGCAAACTTCCGTAATTGTGCTGGAGCAAATTGAGGAAGTAGAACTCGCCATCGCAGCAAGCAAAGCATTAGGAATTAGACCGATTTTGGGAGTGCGAGCCAAGCTCACTACCAAAGGCGTTGGCCGTTGGGGAGGTTCCACGGGCGATCGGGCAAAATTTGGCTTGACAATTCCTGAAATTATCCGCGCCGTCGGCGAACTTGAAAAAGCTGGAATGCTCGACTGTTTGCAGTTACTGCACTTCCACATCGGCTCTCAGATTTCTTCAATTAGCGTCATCAAAGACGCCATCCGAGAAGCCAGCCACATCTATGTAGAATTAGCTAAATTGGGAGCTAATATGAACTACTTGGACGTAGGCGGCGGACTCGGTGTTGACTACGACGGCTCTAAAACCAACTTCCACGCTTCCAAAAACTACAATATGCAAAACTACGCAAACGACGTAGTAGCGGGGGTGAAAGATGCCTGCGACGAGCGGAATCTGCCGGTGCCAATTATCATTAGCGAAAGCGGCCGGGCGATCGCCTCTCACCAATCAGTCTTAGTTTTTGACGTACTCGGTACTAGCGATGTCCCCAGAGAAGTACCAGAACCAGTAGACGAAACAGCACACCAAATTCCGCGCAATCTCTACGAAATTTACCAATCGATCACTCCCGAAAATTACCAAGAAGTCTATCACGATGCTATCCAATTTAAGGAAGAAGCAGTCAGTTTATTTAACTTAGGGTATTTGGGAATTGCGGAACGGGCGAAAACCGAACAGTTGTACTGGGCTTGCTGCGATAAAATACAGGCGATCGCCAGGCAAAAAGAATACGTCTCGGACGATTTGGAAGACTTAGAAAAGGTGATGGCATCCATTTATTACATCAACTTATCTGTTTTCCAGTCAGTACCCGACAGTTGGGCAATTAACCAATTGTTCCCAATTATGCCAATTAACCGACTCGACGAAGAACCGACTCAGCGCGGTATTTTAGCCGATCTCACCTGCGACAGCGACGGCAAAATCGACCAATTCATCGATTTGCGAGATGTCAAGTCTGTTTTGGAACTGCATACTCTGAAACCCGGAGAACCTTACTATTTGGCGCTATTTTTGGGAGGTGCTTATCAAGAAATTATGGGCAACCTTCACAACTTATTCGGCGATGCAAATACAGTTCACATTCAGCTAACGCCTTCTGGCTATCATATCGAACACGTTGTGAAAGGGGACACTATGAAAGAAGTTCTCAGCTACGTACAATACGATGCAGAAAGTTTGGTTGAAAGCATCCGCCGTCAGACAGAATCAGCTTTGCAGCAAAATAAAATTACTCTTTCCGAAGCGCAACTTTTGCTGCAAAATTACGAGCGGAGTCTCAGCCAGTATACTTATCTTCAGTCTTAATTAGTCATTGGTCATGAGTCATTAGTCATGAGTTAACAGTTAACGGTTAACAGTTAACAGTTAACCGTTAACAGTCAACAGTCAACAGTCAACCGTCAATTACCAATTATTCAGCAGCACTGCTGAGAATTTCTGCGATCGCCCGCCGCTCTTCTCCCTGTACAGTTGGTAAAACTTGGCGAGCATCCGTAATTAGCCAATCGAGAGCCGCCGCTTGCAAATCGATCGCCGCCCCGGTTTTATCAACGCAGTAGCGCCCGAAAACCAGCTTGTCAACCAACCGCACCTCCGGGCCCAAACGGGAATACTCAAAAATCACGCTGTTTTCCACAGTCGCCCCGCTGCAAACCCAACAATTCGGGCCAATCATCGTCGGCCCGACAATTTTTGCTCCATCCTCAATGATGGTCATCCCGCCAATATAAACAGGCCCAGTAATATCAACCTTATCCCAGTTCACAGCTACATTCAAACCAGCGTAAACGCCGGGGCGCACTTCAATTCCCGGAATCGAAACATTTTTAACTTCTCCCAGCAGCACGCTCTGAATTGCCCGCCAATAGTCAGGAACTTTGCCAATATCCACCCACTCAAAGTCCATGCTAATCCCGTAAAAAGGCGCGCCTGCTGCTACTAGCGCCGGGAATAACTGCGAACCGATATCGTATTCCGTATCAGAGGGAATATAATCGAATATCTCAGGCTCAAAAATGTAAATACCGGTGTTGATGTCGGTACTGAGAGCTTCTTCTACAGAAGGTTTTTCTTGGAAATCTTTAATTCTGCCAGACTCGTCTGTTACCACGACACCGTAACTGGTAACCTCTTCGCGAGGAACTGATTTCATGACAATAGTAGCGATCGCCCCTTTTTCCCGGTGCCACTTCAAAGCAGCAGTCAAGTCCAAGTCAATTAAAGCATCGCCGCACAGCACCACAAAAGTATCATCAAAAAACGGCGAGAAGTCCTGAATCCGCCTCATACCACCAGCCGAACCGACGGCTTCTCCAATCATTTTTCCATCTTCATCAATCCGCCCTTCAAAAGAATAGGCAATTTGTACCCCAAACTTTTGACCGTCTCGGAAGTAGTTTTCAATCACGTCTGCCAGGTGGGAAACATTGACCATGATCTGGTCAAATCCGTGCTGACGTAGCAATTCAACCAAAAACTCCATCACTGGCTTTTGCAGGATAGGAATCATTGGTTTGGGTATCGTGTGAGTAATGGGACGGACGCGAGTGCCTTTACCTGCCGCCAGAATCATCGCTTTCATTATTAACTTCCTCAACCCTCTGTAATTGATATCAACTCAACAATTAGATGCTAGCGGTTGCGACCTTTATCGATCGCAGCAAAATCCTGACCAGTTTATAGGCGACATCGTACCAGGCTATCAATCATTTATTCCCTATTTGCTCGAAACCAAAAACCAGGAATCGGGAATTGCCAAGAACTTTGCACTCCCACTGTCCCGGTTTCAGACTCAACATTAGAATGCTGCTGAGTCTGGAATTTTCATCGACGCAGTAGCACAGTCATTAGTTTCGCCATAAAACCTAAGCCTGCAAGCTTAAAGCGCCCGGATTTTGAGGTCTTGATAAAACTCCTCTTGAAGCAACTCTACTTTAGACTGAGCCGACAGCAGCAACAACGCCCAAAAAACACCTACACGATCATAATTTGGCGAGTGAACTTCCTCAGTCGATACCGGTAGTTCTGGGTCAACAGAGGAGTGCAAATCCTTATGATGCCAAAGTTCCAGCAGTTGTTCCAAGTCGAGCCAACCCTCGTCAATTTCCGAACCCCGTTCTGCCAGAAGTCGATCGAGTTCGCTAGCAGTTTCCACCAAATTTTCTTGGTGAGCTAGCTCAAAGATAGCCTGGGCCGCTTGCGATCGCATTTTTGAAGTAGGGCGGCGGCGGGGAGCAACTGTCTGCTCCATTGCTGCTTTCATGAGCTGCAACTGCTCGATCAGTTCTGGGAGAGTCACCGGGCGTTTTTGCGGCAGTTGAGCTACACCGCGACGACGCAATTGCCGCTCCAGATGCTGTGGCAAATGTCGCCCGCCTGAGTGCTCTGCGTCTTCGAGCGCCGCCTCGTCGGATTCTGGATTCGCGGGGGGTTCGCAGAGGACAATACTTTCTGCTTTGAGCAACACCAGCATGGAAGCGTACAAAAATGCTTGACCGGAGTGGGACAAATCCGAGAAATCCGTACTCTGATCGGCATCGCAGGCGTTGGTCAGCTTGCTCAAACATCGATCGAACACTTCAATCACCTTAACGTCCCAAGGATCGATTTCTCCCCGTTCAGCTAAGTCTATTAAAATGGCGATCCCCTCAGAAATCGCTTCTAAACCATCTTGGTCTCTGGAAACGGGCATTCGATTTTAGATTATAGATTTTATAGCAGTTGGCTATTTTTTAACTTTTTTTGTGCCGGTGTTCCCAGTTTTTTTTGAGAACATCAAATTTGGTGAATCAACCATAATATCTGGGAGACGGGCGAGTTTACTGGAGTTCTGAGAGTTGATTGAAGATATGGGTAAACCCGCCCTGGAGAGAACATCTCCTATTTAAGTTTGGCCGATGTTTTGGGGTTTGTTGCCGATTCCCAGGATCGGGAATATTTGATATTTCAAAGCACTCCCCGCCGCCACAAATAAGGCAATAATCAGCGCCCCAATTCCTACGGGACTGGGAATCCAGAATGTCGCCTCCAGATAGTTAACTTCCCCGGGTTTGAGCTTCCAGACTAACTGTTTTCCATCTTGATAACTTGCGGGAACGATCGCACCGGCGGCAGTTTCAATACTTTTTGCGCCCCAAGGCGTGTTCAAGCTAAAGTCTAGCTCCAAAAGTCCCCCCGGACTCAGCAGCACACTGCCGTTAGAGGAAAGCAGAGAAAGAGAGCGCAAATCTAATTCCAAACTCAACCGATTTCGCAGCACCAATAACAAATTATTCTGCTTGACACTCAGGTGAGATTCAAACTTCGGCAAATCGGTTTCGAGGGAGCTTGCCACCCGAGATTTTGCGGTTTGGGCGATCGGACTATAAAATTGGTTAAACTTGTCTTCTAACTCAGCGCCATTATTGAAAGGAATGCTGACTAGAACTTCTCTATCGGAAAGCCGTTTAGTTTTTCCGTCAAGCAATCTCACCCGGCGTTCTACACTTTTGAGCCAATCTCCAACAGTTTCGCTGCTGAAGCTCGTTAACTTTTCCCCCAGTTTAATGTGCTGGACGATTTCGCCGCGAGTTTGACTGTCAAAGTTGACTCCGACATCGTACTGGACGCATCCAGTCACTAGATTTAAAACGCAAAAAAACAAAGGTAAAAGAAATAAAAAATGCTTTTTCCTTTGGCGAATTCCATCCTTGATGTTTTGCTCTTTCATTTTACCTTTCCCCTATTTTGTTAACTGGTTCCTAGGCTCTGCCTAGGAACCCATGTCCAGAGGCTCTGCCTCGCAAGCTTGTATGAAAATTCGAGGCAGAGCCTCTAGATATGCGTTCCCAGGCTGTGCCTGGGAACGAGTAACTGTCAACTGTCAACTGTCAACTGTCAACCGTTTAAGATTGCCTCGAAGCTACACCCAACTGTGGAAACAGCATACTGGGTAAATATGCCCCGCCGCCTACCCATTCCAATTCGCTGCTCAAATCTGTCAAATTTTTAAAGGCTTCAAAAATGCTGCCTGCGACCATTGTATTCTTGACGCGGCCGACTATTTTGCCTTTTTCTACTTTATAGCCTAAGTCCAAATTGACTGAAAATTCGCCAGCTAACTGATTTGATTGACCGGCACCTAAAACCTGTTCTACTATGAGACCTTCGTCCATGCTAGCAATCAAGTCTTGAATAGGAGTATTTCCTGGGGCTATGCAGAAGTTAGTCAAATTTGGGCCCGGGCGAGACAATCCGCCACGAAAACCGTTACCAGTCGATCGTACACCAGCGCGAGCTGCCCACCTGCGATCCCAATAAAATCCGGTGACAGTGCCTTTGTCAATCAAGACTTTGCGAGTTGTGGGAGTTCCTTCGTCGTCAAAGGGACAAGCGGATGGGCCTAAACTGGGGTCTTCAAAAAAGGTGAAACGTTCATCAAATAAGGTTTCGCCGATTTTGTCGGCTAGGGGAGATGATTTTTGAACTACTGCTTGACCTGAGAGGATGGTATCAAATAAACCTCCTAGGGTGCTGGCGGCGGCTCTGGGGGTAAATAATACTGGATAGGAACCGCTGGCGATGGTGGCTGAATGTTCGGCGAGGCGGTATTTTTCGAGGAGCGATTGGAGGATGCTGTCGGTGTCTAGGGGGCGATCGCGCGCGACATCGTAACTGTATGCTTGCATAAAGTCTTCTCCTTTTACCAGATTGCCTGCGATCGTCCCGCTGACTATTTGGCTGCTTCTTTCGGCATACACGTCTCGCGTCGTGGCAATTTTCACGCGGCCGCTGCGGACGTGGAAGCCGACATCTACCATAATATCGGGATTGTAGGCGTGAACTTGCTCGATCAGGTTTTTGCCGTTTTCGACTAATTCGGCTGTTGTGGGCGGAGTGTAGGTGGTTTCCGGGCCTTTTAGGTGGAAGTCGGAGGCGAGTTCAAATTCAGCGGGGTCGCCGATTTCGGCTGTTTGAATGGCTGCATCGACTAAATCGTCTATCCGCGTTAAATCCGTGGAACTGGCAAAGCCGATTTTGCCATTGTAAATCAGCCGGAGTGCTACGCCTTGCAGTGCTTTGGTTTGGAGGGATTTGAGGCGATTGTTCTCAAATTCGATCGGCGTATCTTGACTCGACAGGTAGTATACTTCAGCGCTATCGGCGCGCCCAGATGCCAATTTCAAAATCTGTTCTACGGTGGAATCGCTCACAATAATCGCCTTTCTGGTTTGGTCTTTGTTCTATTTTAGCGATTTTGGGTGTGGCCAGAAACCGGGTTTTTTTGTGATGTGTGGCCAGAAACCGGGTTTCTACGAAATTTTACGCATCCTCATGAGATATTCGTGAGAAACCCGGTTTCTAAATCCTGGTAGTTTTATGCGTGACCAGAAACCGGGTAAAACCTCGCACTACCTCTGTCAACTGCGGTGCCCTGAGCGTAGCCGTTCGCTTTAAATTGTTCGCTTTAAATCGAGCGATTTAAAGGTTCAACTGTAGAAAGCGATCGCGCATTTTGTGTTTGTGCGATCGATCAACTATCATCAGGTAACGGTGGCAATAATGCCTCTACTTGTACCAGTAAACTAGGCAAAACACTTGTAACAATATTCCAAATAACTTCCGAGCTTACTTGATCATAACGATGAACCAAAATATTTCGTAAGTTAATCGCATTTCGCCAATCAATTTCGGGATGGAACTGCTGAAACTCCATAGAAACTCTCCGAGACGCCTCCCCCAAAATCCCCAACTGTCGCTCTACGGCACTTTGCATAAAAACATTTTCAAGATAAGTGTCGCATGAAGCATCCGCCGTAAACTCTTGAATCCGACGGATTGCTTGCGCCATATCCCAAAGTGAAGCACTATCTCGATCGCCCGTTTGCATAAATCACTCGATAGGTTTTCAAAATGTTCGATCGCCGATAGGGATTTTTTAACAATTTTTTTTCTACCAAATCCACAGAACGGTGAAATAAATGCTCGATCTCCTCCTCCATACTCAATAAATGAGCAAACGTGAGGCGATGTGATGGCTCATAGGTCACAAGTACATCCACATCACTATCAGAACGAAAATCATCCCGGAGCACTGAGCCAAACAAGGCAAATTCAACAATGTTCCAGCGCTGGCAAAATTGGGCGATCGCATCTAGAGAGACTTTTAAGCGATCGGTCATCACATACTCTAAATCTGATTGCAACTCAATCATGGGCGAGCCAACCTCCAATCTTTTAGCCTAACGTTTTTTTAATTGTAACATTGCAGGTCTGACTGACCTTCAGACAACATCAATACACACCAAAAAACTGCTGAGAACCCGGTTTATTAGATTTTGGGCGTGGCCAGAAACCGGGTTTTTTCCAAAAACATCGATACACCACCCAAAAACTGCGAAAAACCCGGTTTCTTAGATTTTGAGTGCATCCATCAATCTCCAGCCATCTGCTGAACATCAGCAATAATTCGCCTCACTATCTCTGCGTCAGGAGATTGCAAATGCGGTAAAATCTCCAAAGATTGCTGTAAATAATTCAAAGCTTGGTCAAAATCTCCCTGCGCTGCTAACAACTGTCCAAGCATTACGAAAGTAGCAGCTTTCCCTTGAACATCGCCCATCTTTTCCTGAAGATCGAGAGATTGTTCATAAAGTGCGATCGCCTTGCCTACTTCTCCTTGATTCGCATAAATTCCTGCTAGTTGGTGCAAATTAGCAGCTTTCCCTTGAACATCGCCAATCTTTTCCGTAAGTTCGAGAGATTTTTCATAAAGTGCGATCGCCTTATCTACATCCCCTTGATTTGCATAGATTATTGCTAGTTGGTGCAAAGTAGCTGCTTTCCCTTGAACATTGCCAATTTTTTCCTCAATTTCGAGTGATTGTTCATAAAATGCGATCGCCTTTTCTACATCCCCTTGATTGGCATAGATTCCTGCTAGATTGTGCAAAGTAGCAGCTTTCCCTTGAACATCGCCAATTTTTTCCTCAATTTCGAGAGATTGTTCATAAAATGCGATAGCCTTGGCTACTTCCCCTTGACGGGCATAAATTCCTGCTAGTTGGTGCAAAGTAGCAGCTTTTCCTGGAAGATTGCCAATCTTTTCGTCAAGTTCGAGACATTCTTCATAAAATGTGATCGCCTTGGCGACTTCCCCTTGATTGACATAAATTCCTGCTAGATTGTGAAGAATGGCTGCTTTTACTATTTCGTCGGCCGGCGGACACTCATCTAGTGCTTGTTGGTAATACTTTTTTGCTGCATCAGTTTCACCCAATTCAGCTTGAGAACGAGCCAAACTGTGGAAAATGCGATAATCTGGAAAAACTGCTAAAGTCTCCTCGCAAGTTTTCACAGCTTCCCGAAATCGACTTTGATCCTTCCACCGACGTGTCAAAACCGCTGCCATTTCTACCGAAATCTTTTCCACCTTTCCCAGCATCGCCAACCGATGAATTTCTAACCCCTGTTCCTCGGTAGAATATTCCGCTTCCTCCCACCAAAGGCGATACAAAAACTCAGCCGCTTGTCGATGCAAACCTTCGCTATCCTCCGGCAATTTCAGCGACAAAATCCGGGGTACTCGCAGCGATGAATCTGGACTGACTTCTAACAAACCCAAGGCTATGGCGCGGTTGATATTTTTGTCAATATCGACAATACTGGTACAAACAGCCGCGATCCCTTCCCTGGG
>JANPMV010000061.1:0-9914 GCA_031427135.1 Cyanobacteria bacterium VAR_87_metabat_62
CAACCCCCCCCTGCCCCCCCCAAGGGGGGAAATTCAGGAAGAAGGAAGAAGTCAACCCCCCCCTGCCCCCCCCAAGGGGGGAAATTCAGGAAGAAGGAAGAAGTCAACCCCCCCCTGCCCCCCCCAAGGGGGGAAATTCAGGAAGAAGGAATAAACTATCCGCAATTCGCAATGCCCAATTCCCAATTCCCAATTTCCAATTCCCAATTCCCTGTTAAAGTTTAAATCAATCACTGCATCGCATTATGTTAACCAGCGTCGAACGCCTATTGTTTGTCAGGGAAGTTCCGATTTTTAAGGAACTGCGAGATGATTTTCTCGTGCGTCTAGCATCGGTAATGGATGAACTTTCGTTTCCTTCCAAGCACAGGATTTTTACGGAAGGACAAGAAGGTCGATCGCTCTATATTTTGGTATCGGGAACGGTGCGCGTTCATATCGGCGATCGGGATTTGGCACAGTTGAAGGCGGGGGCTTGTTTCGGGGAAATGTCGCTGTTTGATGCGGAACCTCGATCGGCTTCTATTTCTACTGTCGAACAATCTGAGTGTTTGATGTTGACTCAAATGCAGCTCTATGATGCTATTGATGAAACGCCTGGTATTGCTGTTAATATTATTCGCTTGCTGTCGCGCCGGATTCGTGAGCTAAATCAAAAGTTGAATGCTAAAGAAGTGATTGTACAGTCTACAGAGACTGCGAGAGTTGCTGAAATGCGATGAAAGTTGGGAATGGGGAATTGGGAATGGGGAATTGGGAATGGGGAATTGGGAATGGGGAATTGGGAATAGGGCTTTTATAGCATTGGGAATTAGGTCTTTATAGCATTGGGCATTGCGGATAGTTTATTTTTCTTCCTTCTTCCTTCTTCCTGAATTTCCCCCCTTGGGGGGGGCAGGGGGGGGTTGACTTCTTCCTTCTTCCTTCTGTTATCAAACAATTAAAAACCCGGTTTTTTGAATAAACCGGGTTTCTGAAATCAATTCCCAAGAGCGATTTTCTATCTAGAACAAGCGGAAAATAAAAGGGTAGCGGTAGGGTTGGTTGGGATCTTTTAAAATCTCCAGAATCGCCAAGATTGTCAGTCCCCAGTGCAGCAGATAACCGATTGGTATTAGGAAAAAGCCGGCTAGACCTAAAGTCAGGAAAGTTACCACCCCAATAATGGTGGTGTACAGCCAGACATTGAAGTGAAAATTGATGGCTTCTGTGGCGTTTTCTTTGACAACGGGGTCATCTGATACTAACAATACGGCGATCGGCGCTCCGATCGACAATCCTAACGTACTGAAAAAAATCGCCCCGTGGCACACCAGTGATAGCAGCTTTCGCTTGTCTGAGTCGTACATACTAATTTTCTTCCCTTGACTTTACTGATAATTTTACCTTTAGTAGCAACTCTAGCACAGGCTATAATGGCGATCGGGTGATGATTCCCCTACCTAATTTGTGATGACAACAGAACTCGAAACTGAACTGCTAACTGCTGCCCGGCGCCGGCGCAACTTTGCGATTATCTCGCACCCTGATGCGGGTAAAACTACTTTGACAGAAAAGCTGCTGCTGTACGGAGGTGCAATTCATGAAGCAGGTTCTGTGAAAGCGCGGCGGGCTCAGCGACACGCTACTTCTGACTGGATGGCTATGGAACAGCAGCGGGGAATTTCGATTACTTCTACTGTGTTGCAGTTTGAGTATCAAAATTATCACATTAATCTGCTCGATACTCCGGGACACCAAGATTTTAGCGAAGATACTTATCGGACTCTGGCGGCGGCTGATAATGCGGTGATGCTTGAGGATGCTGCTAAGGGTTTGGAACCGCAAACTCGCAAGTTATTTGAAGTTTGTAAGCTGCGAAGTTTGCCTATTTTTACTTTCTTTAATAAGCTCGATCGCCCTAGCAGAGATCCTTTGGATTTGTTGGACGAAATTGAGAAGGAATTGGGGTTGCAGACTTATGCGGTAAATTGGCCGATCGGTACGGGCGATCGCTTTAAAGGTGTTTTCGATCGCAGAGGGCGCAAGATTCACTTATTCGAGCGGACTAAACACGGTTCTCGCGCTGCTGTTGATACGGTGATCGAATTGGGCGATCCGCGCATTAAAGATTTGTTGGAACAAGACCTTTACTATCAGCTCAAAGAAGAGTTGGAACTACTGGATGAGTTGGGAACTGAACTGGATTTAGACTTAGTACGGGCTGGGAAAATGACGCCTGTTTTCTTTGGCAGTGCGATGAGCAATTTTGGGGTAGAACTGTTTTTAGATGCGTTTTTAGATTACGCGATGAAGCCGAGCGCCCGCAAGAGCAGCGTCGGAGAACTACCACCAACCTATGAAGAATTTACGGGGTTTGTGTTTAAATTGCAAGCGAATATGGATCCGAGACATCGCGATCGGGTGGCGTTTATTCGGGTTTGTACGGGCAAATTTGAAAAGGACATGAACGTGACTCACGCTCGGACTGGTAAAACGGTGCGTTTGTCAAGACCTCAAAAGTTGTTTGCTCAGGATCGGGAGTCGATCGACGTTGCGTATCCGGGCGATGTGATCGGTTTGAACAATCCGGGGGTTTTTGCGATCGGGGATACGATTTACACCGGCCAAAAACTGGAATATGAAGGGATTCCCTGTTTTTCTCCAGAACTTTTTGCTTTTTTGAGAAATCCCAATCCTTCTAAGTTTAAGCAGTTCCGCAAGGGCATTTCGGAGTTGCAGGAAGAAGGCGCAGTGCAAATTATGTACTCGGCTGATGAGTCGAAACGCGAGCCAATTTTGGCGGCTGTCGGACAGTTGCAATTTGAGGTGGTGCAGTTCAGAATGCAGTCCGAATATAATGTGGAAACTACGATCGATATGTTGCCTTACAGTGTAGCTCGTTGGGTTGACGGCGGTTGGGATGCGCTGGCAAAAGTTGGGCGGCTGTTTAATACGGTAACGGTGAAAGATAGTTGGGGAAGACCAGTTTTGCTGTTTAGAAATGAGTGGAATTGCCGACAGGTGGAAGGCGAACATCCTGTGTTGAAGTTAAATGCGATCGCCCCTGTGGTTTCTGGTTTGGAAAAGAGCGAGGAGTAAGATTACCCCAGGCAAAGGATACAACGCCGTGTTGTGTCCTTTGAGATGATATTTATTCGGCTTAAATACGCCGGATATAAGAAGTTACAATTACGGCTATAACAGTTTTTCTAAGATGGTGTAAATGTCTTTTTTGTCACCATCTTTACGTCTCCCCAGTCCCACGACAACAACTAGAACTCGATCTTGTTCGACTTGATAAATTATACGATAGCGCTGTCCAACAGCTCGGATGCTACGAAATCCTGATAGGTTATCTACAAGGGCTTTGCCTTGCTTTTGTGGTTCAACTTTTAGTTTATCAATGCGATCGCGCAATTTTTCCTGTTGTCGTCGATCTTTGACTGCCGCCAACATTTCCAGTGCCAGTGGCGTAAGCTGGATTTCATATTCGATCGCATTTTCTTCGTGATTCATAGTCCCAATTTTGCTTTGGCATTTTCCCAGGAAATAGTTTCGCCTTGGCGTGCTTGGGTGATGCTTTGGCGCAATTTGGCAACAAATTCTGTATCGGTGAGAATATCTAAAGTTTCTAACAGTTCAGTCAAATGCGTGTAGCTCATTGCAGCCATAACGGGAACTCCATCTTGAGTGATGATGATAGGCTCATTGATGAGTTCTTTCGGTAGGTTAGGAAGCTGCTGCTGTGCTTGGGCAATGGTGAGTCGTTTGGACATGGTTGTACTAAAGCAACATTACTTTTAATTTAGCATTTCGGCCCAACAAACTGATTTCCAGCCACTTTAAGGGCTGACGCATGGGTGGGCAGAAACCGAGTTTTTTCGATAATTCTTGGTTGTGATGCGTAGAGTCTGCCAAAAACCCGGTTTCTTCATGGGGGCAGAAACCGGGTTTTTTCGATAATTCTTGGTTGTGATGCGTAGAGTCTGCCAAAAACCCGGTTTCTTTGAGGGCTGACAGATTGTGTGTAAGTAAGTAGGCGCTAATAAAACAAAGTATGTTAAGTAATTTGACAATTACTGAGATTGGTTCGTAGTGAGGGCTTTAGACCTTTTTTACAGGGATGGCGCCCTTACTATAAACCTTGAATTATTTACGCCGACTTACTTAGGGATAAAGGCTTTCGCCGTGTCCCTACTTCGTAAACATGGGACACGCTGTGTATATTTTCAGGTCTAGGCTATCTTGGACAAGTCGCGATCGCGGGCAATGTCATGGTATCTCCACCTAATCAAAATCAATCGGGTTCATCTGCAAAACAGTCTCTAGAGGCTGGGTTAGCTGCTTTGAAAGGGCGGGATTACGATCGGGCGATCGCCCTTTTAGAATCCGTTACCCAAATCGCCGCAAATCAGCCGTCGGGAATCCGCGCGCAGATGGGGTTAGTGGCTGCATACAAAGCAACCGGCAATCTGAAAAAGGCGATCGCCCTGTGCACTTCCCTCACCAACAATCCCAACACTCAAGTCAAAACTTGGGCCGATCGCACTTTAACCGAATTAACCCCCCCAAAATCCGCAGAAACTCCCCCCGAAACAGGCTTTCTCGCCTTCGATTCAGGAACGGAACCGGTTAAGAAAACGCTTAAGGGCGATGGCTTACGCCCCGCTTCGCTACGACCAACCGCAGATAAAAAAACAGGATTTTCACCTTCAAAGCCTGCTGCTGCCCCAGTCAACGTCAAATCAAAACATATTTCCCCGCCACCTCCACCCCCCAAACCGCCGATTCACCCGACACTAGAGGGCGGGCACGGGGGCACCGCCCCTACAGAAACAGAAATCGATACAGAACCAGATCCAGAAAATAGTTCCGGTTCCCCAACAGATATCCCCGAATTCGCCACCCTAGATACTTACGAACTCACTTGGCGCGAAGCGGGGCGCGCCGCGAAAAACCCCCGCCCGCTAAAACCGCTGAAATTGCTGGGTTTTCGGATTGAAGCGGTTGTAAGTGCGATCGCCCTATTTTTCCTAGCCCGGTTTGTGCTGCAATTCCTGCTGACAAACACTAATTCTCTGTTAGTTCAGCTTTACATATTCACTAGGCTGCCGATTTTCGCGCCGATTCAGCTTTTTTATCGAGATCCGACTCCGTTTCTCCAACTTGTGTTCGGATTGCTTTTGGCCTCGTCTCCCTGGCTGACAGACGCGCTGCTGAAACTGTTTTGTGGCATCGAAACTCTGCGGGGGTCGGTTTTATCGAAGCACAGCAAGGAAGCTAGTCGGGTATTGCGAAGTTTTTGTACGAAGCAAAATATAGCGGTACCGGTGCTGAAACTTTTGCCGATCGATGTTCCTGTAGCTTTCAGTTACGGCTGTTTGCCCCGTTTTGCTCGGATTGCTGTGAGTCGGGGGCTGTTGGAACAGTTGACGGATGATGAAATTGCTGCTGTTTTCGCGCGGGAGTTGGGCCACATCGCTCACTGGGATTTTGCGCCGATGTCGCTGGCGCTGCTGGTATTGCAGATTCCTTACCTGATTTATTGGCAGGCGGCGCACTGGCAAGAGCGGTTGTGTGATTTAATGACGATCGAGTTTTTGCGATCGACTGTCAAATTTGTGGCGGCTGGGATTTCTGCTATTAGTTACGGGATTTATAAGTTGTTGCGCTGGCCGATGTTGTGGCTGTCGCGCCGCCGGGTGTATTTTAGCGATCGAACTGCTGCGGAAATTACCGGCAATCCGAACGGTTTGACGCGGGCTCTGGCTAAAATGGCGATCGGCATTGCTGAAGATGTCGATCGGGAAAAACAAACTAGCTTTTTTCTCGAAAGTTTCGATCTATTGTTACCTGTGGGCGTTGGGCAAGCTGTAACCCTTGGTTCTGCTGCATTACACGCGCCGCTGGAACAGATTTTGCTGTGGGATGTTAGCAATCGGGAGCGCCATTGGTTGACTGTTAATAGCGCGCATCCTTTGCTGGGAGAGCGTTTTAAGCTTTTGGCTCTTTATGCTCAATTCTGGAAACTGGAGACAGAGTTGGATTTGGTAGACGCGGGAGTGGAAGAGCAACCTAGGAAGGGAAAATTGTCTCGTTTGAAATCAATACTCGAATTTAAAGACTCAAAACTATTTTTACAAGGTGCGCCGTTTTTTGGGATTCCGATGAGTTTGGCGATAGTCGGAGTGCTTTGGCTGATTGGGGGGATTTTTTCGAGGACGAGTTTTTGGCAGTTGGATTGGCTTTGGGGCGATCGATCGATTCTTTGGGGCTGTTTGCCGATCGGATTTTGTCTCGGTACTTTGATGCGGATCAATTATTTTTTCCCCGACATTACACCGCGAGAAACTACGGAGCCGAGTTTACCAGAGATTTTGTCAAATCCCGAGAGTTTGCCTCTGGATGCTCAAGCGGTGCGGCTTTCTGGGCAACTTTTGGGTAGGTCTGGTATGGCTAATTGGCTGGGACAAGATTTGATTTTGCAAACGGCGACGGGTTTGGTGAGGTTGCACTATGTTTCGAGGTTTGGCTACCTTGGTTCTTTGTGGGCAAAACCGACTCGCCCTAGCGATTTGATCGGCAAGTCTGTTGTCGCGATCGGCTGGCTGCGCCGGGGTGCTACTGTGGCGATCGACCTCGAAAGTCTCCGCAGTCAAGGAGGGAGGGTTAGTGACAGCGGACATCCGATTTGGTCTGCGATTTTGGCTTTTGGTGCTGCTTTTTGGGGCGCATACATTATTATCCAGGGCGCAAGGTGAGGAATGGCGATCGATCGGTTTTGAGTTAAACAGTGGATGGGCGCTCCTCTACGAGGGCAACGCTTACGATGTTCTCGTTGCTGGTGGCGCACCCTACAGCCTTCTTCCTTCTTCCTGAATTTCCCCCCTTGGGGGGGCAGGGGGGGTTGACTTCTTCCTTCTTCCTTCGTAAAGAAAAGTTGCTTTTTTGCCGACATCCTGTTACATTTATTTATATAAATTGGATTGAACCAAATAGCGCAATAACTTCAGTCGGCCAAAATCGCTAAGGGATTGCGTAAAAATTGTCAACCTCCCAACACAGCAAGTTCAGTCAGCCGCTTGTCGGCTGTTTTTTTTTGACAGCGAAATTCGCTGTGCGGGATGAATTCTCAAAAGTGATTCAGATGTGGTTTTCGTTAAATTCAGACTGAAATCTTCCTAAATAACTAGCTCTGTTACCAAGGCTGTGATACCTTTAAAGAATGGTCGGACGCGGCCTCGCCCGATTTAAGGGATACCAGGTAAGTGAGTAGTTCTCAGCATTAGGAGCGAGATTAGGAGTGAGGTAAGATTACTGGCTGAAAAAATGTTAGCGATTTTATCCATCACTGTATTAAACTGAATACTGGCATTCCGATCGCTTGCAATTGACATCCTTGGACATAAATTTCTACACGGCGCTGGCTATAAACATTCTGAATCAAAACCGGAAGCAAGTAATACAGAACAGCCAATAGCCTAAACATTTGAGTGATGACTAAAAGTTTACACAACAACCTGAGATTTAAAAGCTCTCTGCATCGGCGGTTAATTTCCGGCGCGATCGGAGTAAATCATCTTTTTGTTCTAAAAGATGGGGGGATATGTCAAGGTTGGTGGGAGGAATGTGCAAATTCTCCGGTAATGTGGTGTTTGCCTGAAGTCAATATTCAGTTGACTTCAGGTAATTCTGTTCGAGCAAATTAATTAAAATCCAAGTCTGGAGGAATTTTTCATGTCTATTCGTCTTTATGTTGGCAATCTACCGAAGGAACTCGATCGCCTAGAATTGCAAGAAGTTTTTGCACCGGAGGGTGAATCTGTCACCACAAAGGTAATTACCGATCGCAAAACAGGTAAATGCAGAGGCTTCGGTTTTGTGACTGTGCTAACCGACGAACAAGCCGATCAAGTTATTGAAAAATACAACGGCTTGATGTTCAAAGAAAACCCGCTAAAAATAGAGAAGGCACTTCCCCGATCCAAGGGTAAATCGGAGAAGGGCGAAGAAGATCAGCAGCAGCAGTCGTCAACGCCGTCACCGCAGTTGGTGTCGGCGTCGGCGTCGGCGTCGGCGTCGCCGTCTGTACCAGCACCTGTGCCCCAACAGCAGCGCTCGTCGGCTCCCCCTACCCAAGGTGGGGGAGGTTCCAGCAAAAGCAATCGCCGTCGGGGCGACAACAACAAGTCTCGCCGCAATCAGTCAACAACAACAGTACCAAACGCTGATGCCGGCTCGGTGCAGCCAGATCCGCGCTGGGCGAGTGCTCTGGAAGAACTCAAGCAAAGATTGGTGGAAGCTCAGACTACTAATTAGTCGAAAATGGCGGTTAATTGCTGCTGTTTATCGACTGTGGTTGACTGAGTGTATGTGGAAGTGCGATCGAGAATCGGTTTTTTAGCCCGTTCTCGATCGCACTATTTTATTATAAAAATAATCATTACGGCAGTGCTGTTTCACGGCAGCACCACATGAATTGTAGGGAAACGGCACTGCCGTGTCCTGATTTCGGGTAATATTAATTCCGATGCAACCGGAATTGATAGAATTTGGTCGATCGACCGGACACGATGTAATATTCTGAGGATGGGCAAAAAAAACCGATTTCTCTGAAAATATCCGGTTTAGCAGCCAGACATCTAGAAAGAAACCAGGTTTTTAGCCCTCCTAAATAAGTCCTGTTTATGCGACTGCCGAAAATTCAATAGTCTCAATAAACGCGAAAATATTGTTCATAATTCCCTCAGCTTCCGACTCAATGGAACCCAATTCGTTACCCTCCTGATAAATTCGCTGACAGCTTACCGTGTAGCAAAAATCGTCAGCGATAAAAGCCATAAGTCCCCGGTAGGCATCCATTCGAGTCAAAGGGCCATCGTTTTCTTGCACGCTGAGAGTTGCACCCGCAGGCAAATCGAAAACCGAGAAATAAGCTTCTTCATCTTCTAAATATTCCGCGTGGAGTAACTTAGAGTTGGCAAGATTATCAAGAATTGCCGGAGAAATAAAATTGTCGAGAAAAGACTTGAGATAAGCTTCCTCGCCAACCGACTCGATTGTTTCTGCCACTTCATCAGAAATCTGGAAATAATCAATTTTCAGCAAAACGCCAAAGTCGTCAGAAAATGCGACAGAGCCTTCTTGCTCATCAATTTTACCGCCTCGTTGTTCGTCAACTGGAAGAGGAACGCTAAAATTGCCTTCAGGAGATACGTACAATTCCTCATCTAAATCAGACTCTTCGCCCTCTACTTCCGAGTAAGCCGCAATTACATCCTCGATAATTTCCGCAGATTCCTCGTCTTCCACACCCAATGCTTGCTGGAATTCCTGAAGAAAATCCTTGTGCTTGTCAGATATTTCACCATCTGCGACAAACATTGCTGTGGTGATGGCAAAAGTATCCAACACTAACTCATCTGGTATTGATGCCCAAGCAGTATTAAATAATGCTCCTAAACCGTCTTGGGCGACAATACTTGCGAGTCTTTGAAACATTGCTGACATATCATCTTCCGAATATTCAGCAAATATTTCTGATTCCCAAAGTATGCTCTCTAAGATATCAGCATCCGTGTCAGGGGAATTTGCTTCGGCTGCGACAAGTGCTACCGCCGCTACGGATTCCTCTAAAGTCAAGGTTGCTGCGGATTTGTCTTCAGAATTGAATATTTTATCAAACTTGCTCACAGGTTTTGCTCCGTTAGTATTTAGTTTTGCTATTCATAGCAAATTTATGACCTCAAAAGATAGTAGTCTGGGATACATTGATTTAACTGATATCAGATCCGGTAGCATCTGATATCAATTCCAGTTGCATCGGAATTAATATTACCCGAAATCAGGACACGGCAGTGGCGATTAACAAACAAAAATAATAGTTGTGAAAACGCACAGCCCTGTCCTCAATAATATTACGGCCAATCCCG
>JANPMV010000062.1:0-4168 GCA_031427135.1 Cyanobacteria bacterium VAR_87_metabat_62
TCTCGCCTACGCCGTAATTCAGGGAGTAGAAGTTAGAGGAGAAAGAGGAAACTACCGTACACAACGTGTTAAATTTAACTCCAATGCGGGTAGTTAATGTTTCGTTACATAAAGATAAATTTTCCCACCTACCTACTTAATTGTAGAAGCCCTGCTGTCAAGAAGGAAAGCCGCCAAGCATCCCAAGGTGTTTGTAGATCGCACTTCATAGCTGAAACACAGGTAATACGGGCGATCGCACTCTCAAATATGATAATCATTATCACAATACCCTAAGATGTCCTTTACGCGCAAGCCCTAGAATTAATGCACTATGATTAAAATCCCTTTTCTGCTCCATAATGCACTGTCTTAAATTGGACGCGATCGCTGTCAGGACTGTATAGAGCGTAGGTTGCTACTTCAGGCTTGCGGCCGACATTTCCGACTCCGATCGCCCTTCGTGCACTTGCAGACACCGTTCCAGGTGGCTCCTGAGAGTCCAAAGTCTGCACCCAGTTATTGATAATACTTGGCTGTAATTGATACTCAAATGCTAAGCCCGATCGCCCGCAAAACAAAGTATTAGCATCAGCGCGGATTACGCGATCGAGCATCACAGGCGGCGCAGTCTCCGGGGTAAGCTCATCAGACGCACCAACCGTACTCCCGTGAATCAACAAACAGTCCAATTCATGAAAACCGAAAGTCAAAGAGCGCAACCACTCTACAGTTTTCCGGCTAACAGAATCCCAGAGCAACTTAATCGTCTCAGCACCGTATTTTTCTCGCAATTCTGCCGCATCTGGGCTAGAACCTATTCCGTGTAAGTTAAAACACTGTTCTTCCCACCAACCGATGCAGATTTGAGGTTCGATTTCTCCTCGTTTGGGCGATCGAACTCGCTCAACTAATTTTTCGCACTCAGGATTAGGGCCGACTAAATCGCCCAATATATACAATTCGTCAACGCTAATTTTCAGGCGCTTGATGTCAGCGATTACAGCTTCATAAGCAGCCAGATTTCCTTCGACTCCAGTTAATATTGCCCAGTTTTTCATTGTCTATTGTTGGTGATGCTAAATGTTTTTTGGGGAGTTTGTGAGAAAACGAACCGCGAAGGCGCAAAGGACGCGAAGGAAGAGAAGAGAAAGGAAAGAGTTCTGAATCTCTCATTTACTCTTAGTCCGCCTCCGCGGACTTCGTTTGTGTAGTAGCGGTTTCAACCGCCGATTCATATAGTTTCCGGTTGCATTAAACTGTCAATTATCAACTGTAAACTGTCAACTGTTTAACTATCTCTCACAAACATGAGTCGGATCGTCAGCTCTTTCGGCATATTCCAAACCTCTAGCCAAACGCCAAGCAAAAATTGGCGGCAAACCTTTTTCAATAATTGCAGCGCAAGTAGCCTGATAGTCATATTCCACCTCTCGCAATGTCACCTGTTGCGCGTCAACATCGTAAATCACGTAGGTAGCATTGGGTCTTCCGTGGCGCGGTTCTCCTACGGAACCAACATTTACAATCCGCTTTAAAGGAGCAGTAAAACTTAAATCTTTGTCTCCTTCAATGCTCGGCCCGCTGACTCGAACTTGCATATTTCCCGCATCTAAAGTGCGAACGTAGGGGACGTGGGTGTGACCGCAAAACAGCACATCAGCACCAGCCGAAAATACCCGCTCTAAGGCAGAAAAAGCATCCATTGTCGGCAGTAAATATTCATGATTGCTGTGAGGGCTACCGTGTACGAAACACATATTGTCTTCTCGCAAGCTGTGCGGCAAAGTGGCTAAATATTCCCGCGTTTCTGAGAAGATTTGATTGTTCGTCCATTCGTGGGCTAATTTGCCTCTTTTTTCGGCTAACACTGACGGATAGCTGCATTCGCAGGAGTTCAAACCTTCGACGATATCTTCGTCCCAACAGCCGACGCAGGTGGGAATGTCGAGGGAGCGAATCATTTCTACTACGGCGTGGGGATTGGGCCCATAACCGACTAAATCTCCGAGACAAAAGATTTTTTCTGCTTGTTGTTCGTCGATGTCTGATAAAACTGCATTTAAGGCTTCATAGTTGCCGTGAATGCAGGACATAACTGCTATTTTCATGTTGTTTCTTCTGCTAATAAAAGTGATTCTTTGACTTGTTGCTGGTAATTCAACATGATTGTTTCGGCCAGACAGCAATCTTCTAGGGTTTGTCCTAATGCTGTTTCATCGAGATTTTCGCCGACTATTTCTATGCCGCTAAATCTTTGGGGGCGGCCTTCGAGCCAGCGGGGAAGTGGTAATTCTTCGTGGGCTGTTTCTTTGAATTCCGCAGCGAAATCGAAGTAGAACGATCGCCCATCGGCTATGTCAAAAATGCCTTTGGCTCGGTGGATTTTGCCGTAGGCTCCTTGGGTCATTTCTTCGTACCAAAACAGATCGAGGCTGGCGGGATCGAGGACTTGTCCACGGTTGGTGCTGCGCCAAATTGATAGTTTTTCTAGTTCCCCGCTGACAGGTATTCCCTCGACAATTATATCCGCCCACTGATGCCATTCGGTGTCTTTGGTGTCTGGCGGGACAACGGCAAATCGGCGACTGGGGAAGCTTTGGAGCAGGTTTTCTAGTGTTGTCAGTTGCAGGTGAAATCCCAGTTCGATGTAGGCTGAAACGCCGTTATTCAGGTGTTTCGCGAGCTCGGATTCTTCGCCGTCTATCAGGGTGATGATTTTGGGGAATTCGGCGGCGATGCAGGTTTGGTCGATCGGCACATTGCCGGTTCCAGGGCACAAATACAGCACTGGCAAGGTTTCGGCTGCTAGCTGCTGTCGAATCCAGGTTGTTTTGCCGCTTCCGGGCGGGCCCGCTACGGCGGTGATTGTGGGTTGACTCATAAATACAATGATAATCGTTCTCAGTCAAATTAACTCTGATACATTTAGATTTAATTTTGGCGATGAGGAAAGATTATTTGGGAAATTGGCACAAAAATTTGCGATCAGATGCCGATCGCACTATACCTGCGATCGCGATCGCACAAAACTCAGGTACGCTATCCTGTGATTGTACCTATCTAAACGACTAATGCCATGTCTGGCGATCGACTGCGACAAATTGCTAACGGCTTGACAAATCGTCTCAAGCGTGACGTGTTAATTGAAAAATCCTTATACGAAATTCGAGAAGTCTTGCAGAGCGATCGGGCTGTACTGTATCATTTTTACAGAAAGTGGCAGGGTCAAGTGACCTGCGAGACGTTAAGTGCGATCGAACTATCAATTTTGGGTTCCACCGGGGCTGACGAGTGTTTTAACGACGAATACGCTGCTTTGTACGAAGGCGGTAGAGTCAGAGCAATTACAGATATTGAAATAGAACCACTTCACCAGTGTCACCGAGAGTTTCTGCGTAGCATCAAAATACGCGCTAATTTAGTCGTGCCAATTTTAACGCAAAAAGGACTGTGGGGGCTGTTAGTTGCTCATCAGTGTAGCGGGCCGCGTACTTGGTTGCGATCGGACATTGAATTCATGCAGCAACAAGCACAAAATATGGCAATGTCTCCCACAATTCAAAATAGTTAATATAGTTAGCAAGAGTTGGCGGCAAGAATTTTTCGGATGCTGGGGGAGCGAAACCCAAAAATGATATCTTGAGAAGACACGCCACGTTGAATCAGTTCTCGATCGATATAAATCTCGGTACTGTTGTGTTGAATCCAGATTTCATTTTCGATGATATCGAGCTGCATGGCACACCCATAGATGCGATATTCGTCGCGCCATTCGTTGTGCATCACGAGGTATCGATCGCGGGCGATATCAAAGATTAGCTGAGCATTTGCGTCATTCTTAGAAAAGTCTTCGAGAAAGTCACAAACAATTTTGCGGTATTCGTTTAGTCTATCCATTGGTCGATCGCCTCACGAGTTGGATTGTAAATAAGCAGGTATAAACTTAATGCCCTATAGCAATCCTAAATCATTATCAAGACTATGATACAATTATATGCAATACTTGATTGTGACAATAAAAAAATGAATAACTTACAACTGCCACAAAAAGATAGGGAAAAAGAAATAGCTTGTTTAGAAGCTTTCATTAAAAGCGATATCGATGCCAGAGAACTCAAACGAGCAATAGCTGTAAGGATGGCGCTCTCAGGTAATATCTACCATGAAATCAGCAAGATTTTAGGTG
>JANPMV010000063.1:0-10925 GCA_031427135.1 Cyanobacteria bacterium VAR_87_metabat_62
ATCTCGCCTACGCCGTAATTCAGGGAGTAGAAGTTAGAGGAGAAAGAGGAAACTACCGTACACAACGTGTTAAATTTAACTCCAATGCGGGTAGTTAATGTTTCGTTACATAAAGATAAATTTTCCCACCTACCTACTTACCGCAACTGCGATACAATAATAATTTATGCGAATTGGGTGGCCCTTAAAAGAGGGATGGACTAGATGTTCAGTTATTTTGAAGCTGTGTGCGTATTTCGATAAAATCGAGCTACTGTTGGAAGGGTAGCAGTATTAGTTAAAGGCATTTGGCGAGGGATTATGGGAAAATACAACCAAGTGCTCAGTAGTCTTGCGCGTGAGTCAAGATTTAAAGAGTGCTTTTGCCTTGGAGATGAATGTTCTACCTCAATTATTAGGGCACACTCAGTTCAGAATAATCGAATCTTAAGTCAAATAGCTGAAGATGGTCATGTAATTCAGTTGAAACCTAAAGATATAGATGGTAATTTTGAAATTAGATCAGAAGCAATAGGTAGGAAGGTAGCAACAATATCAACCAATTTTTGTGGTTTTCATGATACAAAAATCTTTCTGCCGATTGAGGCGAGAGATTATTGCAAAAACAACAAAGAGCAGGAGTTTCTTTTTGCATATAGAGCTTTTGCTAGAGAGTATCACGTAAAACGTGAAGCTACGAACCTTCTTAGCAATGCGAAAAAGCTTCCTAAAGTTGATAAGAATTATCTAGATCTCGCACTACAGGGTTCGAGCCTTACTTTACAGCAGATGGAGAAAGAAAAAATCTGGTGGAATAGTGCTCTCAGAAATCTGAATTTCGATAAAATAGGAACATGTGTTATCGAGTTTTATGGTCATTATCAAATAGCAGCTTCATCCGCATTCGCAGTTGAATACGATATGCAAGGAAATCAAATCAATGATTTTTCAGATCTTAATCAGGATTTGAAGTTTATTTTTCTAAGCGTTTTTCCTCAAGGCAGCAAAATTTTCGTTTTACTGAGTTTTTATCGGAAAGATAAAAAGTTATTTTCATTTTTGAATAGTCAAATTAAAAAGAGAAGTATCAATGAACAAAAAATTATTATTTCCAACTTGCTTTTATCTCATGTTGAAAACTTAGTTTTATCTCCGAGATTATGGAATAAGCTTTTAGCGGAGCAACAAGATTTTGTAAAACAAATGTTTTTAATGACGATACATTCCTTTGAAAATCATCTATCAAATCTCAAGGATATCAACTTGTTTATGTAGATTTTATTGTTTTTATGAATTATTTTGGAATAGTTATTTTAATGGATGAATACTGCATAACAATCCAAATGCAGCGGACGGAATAGAGAGGGTTGATTGTGATGCCGAGGTTGCTAGCTGCCACTGATTTGGGGCGTTAGACCGCTACACTTTTAATCAAATTGTTGATTTGAGACTCAGGAATTGCTAAGATCCTTTTCTTGAAGTAGTATCGAGACTGACATTTAAGAGAGGATTTAGAGTCTCATCGCCTGACTTCGGAGATGATTTGAAATCTCGATCGATCCCGCCGCTTCATGAAATTTTACCGTCAGCGCTAAAGATGAAAACATAGGGTTCGATCGCACTCAACGCAACCTACAATTTAAAACGCAAAATAATTAATCCGAAAATAGATGCCTTTTTCCTGAAAAGTTCGATCGCCCCTTCCGACATTTATCAAAGGAATACCATAGTCTAGACGCATATTCAACCGATCGCCCATCTGCCAAACCAGCCCCAAACCCGCACCCAGCAGTTTATCCGACTCGGAATTAGAATTTTCTCCAGAATGGTTCCAGCCTACACCCAAATCGATAAACGGAGCGATTTGCAACAATCCTTTGACTTTCGGCGCGCGCCACACTGGGATTCGCACTTCCGCAGAGGCGATCGCACCGCTATCAGTCAACAGCAAATCTTGGCGGTATCCGCGCACGCTTTGCACGCCGCCGATCCCGATTTGTTCGAGGGAAAGCAGGGGACGATCGGCTAATTGAATGTCGGAACGTACAATTAGTAAAGTTTCCGGCGCTAGCAGTCGCACATACTGAGCTTGTCCGCGCCACGCGATAAAGCGGCTGTCTGGCCCGGTATCGTTCGCAGTAGCGCCCAGAAAATCTGTACCGAGGGAAAACTGCGATCGCGCTGCGATCACTTGTCGGGAACTCCGCTGCACGTATTCCTGAAAAAAGCGCACCGCCGAAACCCGGGTTTCGCCGCGATCGTTTGCTCCCGCCGACAGCGCAAATCCTTCTCCCAACAGGAATGTATCACTTTCTTGCCGCGATAATGCGATTCCCAAAGCCAAAGTGCGATCGGGCTTTTCGACGATCGGCTGGCGGTAAGTTAACTCGTAAGTCCGCGATTTCCCCTCGATTTCGGCAGCATCAAAGGGTTCCTCGATGATGTTGGTGCTAGCAGCACCCACCGCCAACCGAATTGTGCCGTTGCGAGGATTGACTGGAACTGTATAACTACCGTTGAATTCGTTGCTACCATCGGTGTTAGCGTAGGACACCTCTAACCCGTCGCCCAAGCCACTCAAATTCCCTTGATTGATGCGGATACCGCGCCGAAAACTGCCGACGCTGGGCGATCGATTGTTGTCTGCGAACACTTCGGCGCTAAAGCTGTCTGCTTCTTTGATCCGTACTTCTAAGCGACTGTTTTCCGGGCGGCTTCCAGCTTGGAGCTCGGCGGAAATATTGGCAATTAAAGGGTCGAGTTGCAGTATTTGCAAGGCTTCCAGCAGCCGATCGCGATTGAGCTGCCGTCTGGTGGCACGCTGTAGGCGCGATCGCACATAATTTGCATTCAAGCGCCTGTTTCCAGCGATCGCAATTTCATCTAATCCGCCTTCGACAATCCGAATTTTTACCACACCTCCCGATCTGGGGAAGGTTTGGTTGGCGGGAATTACAGCGCCGGAATTGATGTATCCTGCTGCTACGTATTTTTGAGTAACGGCTGCTTCGGCTGCGATCAGTTCGGCAAAAGTGATATCGCGCCCCGCAAACTGTTGCGTAACTTCTGCGAGTTCGCGATCGCTAAAAGCGGTGTTTCCCTCAAATTCAAAGCGATCGACCCGAATCGTACCTGCAATCCCCGGTTTAATATCGCCGGGAACGGGTGTTGACGGGGTTTGCTGGAGTGGGGACGATGGCGGAGGTTGCGGTGCTTGTGGTGCGGGAAAATCCGGCTCTCTGGGGACAATTGGGTTGGGCAGTTGGGCTAGGTGTGAGGCTTGATCGACAAAATTTGCGACTTCCGGTTCGGCAGTTTCCGCAGAGGGCGATCGTCCTGAATCAGTCGGTAACTGCGTTTCCTCCTCTTTTGCGGGCAAGTCTGGGCTACCAACTGCCGCCAAATCCTCAACATTTGAGGTCAAAATGTCAACGGTGGTAGCGGATACTTTCGCTGGCTTTCCCAACAAAACTAAGCCAAAGATTCCCGCGATTAAAAATAGTTTTGGCGATCGATAAATCATAGGATATAATTACTATTTCGATTAATTGGGGGAAATATTTTCATAGATTGAACACCCTCAACTTAAAATTCATCTTAACTGGAAAAGGCAACAGCCGTTACCACGGGTGCATCTCTATTTGCTAAGGACGAAGCATTTCGGCAAACAATTTATTAGTTAGAATCAGATATCTACTACCGAAATGCTTCGCCCCTACGAATATATTGGCCAAAATGAGATGCACCTAAATCGATCGCTCTTGATTCCAAAACTTACAAATCTGGTTTTGGCAGGACTTGCATTCCTAATTGCCAACATAAAATTAGTTTGTAGTGAGGAATATAATATCAATTTAATGAGTCGTTGCACATATCTCGATCCCCCTCGCATCCCCACCCCCCCTAGCCCCCCCAAGGGGGAAGGGGGACTTTGATCGGAATCTTGTCCCCCCCTTCTTAAGGGGGGCTAGGGGGGATCGAGATATATGCAGCCTCATCAAAAGTTGGTATAAGTCCTGAATTTTGGCAGGACTGAAGTCCTCACTACAAACCTAATTATGCAGAACGGCCTGCACCAGCCGCAGTACCAATTTCAGCACCGTCAGCCAATCCTACCAACTTAGCGCTCAACTCCCACATTCGATCGGCTTTTTCATCATCCCGGGCTTGGGGAGAAACCTTCTGCACAAAAGACTTACCATCTTTTTTCTGACGATTTCCCCAACTCCAATAAGCTCCAGATTGCTTGTATTCAGGATCTGCAACCACCATCGCCAGCCTTTCGCCAGCCAATTCCTGCGACACGTAACCGCCGGTGATATTCTTCTGAAACAAGGGGAAAAGCTTCTGAAACAAAGGATAGTGATTGCGGAACAATGGCGTATCTGCGACACATCCGGGATACAAAGAAGTGAAACTAATTCCCGTGGATTCGTGAAAACGGCGGTGCAATTCTCGCATTGTCAACACATTACAAACTTTGCTATCTTTGTAAGCTTTAACTGGTTCAAATTTCTTGCCATCAACCATCGAAACTGGGTCTTTGAAACCCGCTTCAAAACCCTCAAATTTCCCCAAATCCGGGCGCGGTGGAATCTTCCCACCCAACTCGTCTGGATTGTGAGTCACTGTTCCCAAAATCACCATTCTCGCATCGGAATAATAGGAAGGCTTCATACTTTCCATCATCAAGTTGCACAGCAGGAAATGACCGAGGTGATTTGTCGTCATCGTCAACTCATAACCCTCCGGGCTCCGCTGCGGTTCCTTAATCAAAGGTAGGTAAATTGCCGCATTACACACCAAAGCATCTAGATTCCTGCCGCTGGCCTTGAATTCCCGAGCAAATCGGCGCACGCTTTCCAAATCGCCTAAGTCAATTTGCATAATCGAGAAACTACCCTGGGGTATGCCCAATTCTTGAGCCGCGTCTCCCGCTTTCCGCACGTCGCGACAAGCCATGACGACGTGCCATCCTTTATCTGCGAGGGCTTTCGCACCGTACAAACCGACGCCGGAGGAAGCGCCGGTGATGATAACCGTTGACTTCTGATTTTGTGCCATCTTGTTAAAAGCGCTTCCGCTATTGATTGTTTTCGGATTCTCAAACTGCTAAGCTCGTAGCTCGGATGTTTTGAAATGTCCTATGGTTACTAGGATAGAAGGAAACGTTCTGGATCTCAACAGCATTTTGGTTATTGCGGTAGATATGGGCATTTTTGCTGCGCTGTTGAACAGGCTGCTCAAACACCGAACTTTAGAGTGTCATGAAAAAAGTAAATTGGTTGATTTAACAAAATATTTACGATCGCGAATCAGAATTTTTAGCAGAATTGCAGAAACAAGGATACATTTACAAACAAACTAAATATCTCAATTTTCGCTCAGAATCAGCTCATCAATACTTTCCCCCTGATGATTGCGTCTTATTCATGGGAACCCTGAATTTAGGTCGGGATATCTTAATAACTGCCTGGATTCCCGGAGCTTATATGGACGACAAGCATCTCCGTTGTTCCAATTATTACACTTATTTTGGTCAATACTTGTTAAACAACAAATATTTCATTCTTTCTCTCGGCGAATTGGTCAGAAGAAGGAATGAAATTTTGGAATACTTCAAATCCGAGGGAGATTTGTTTGTTCGACCTGACAGCAATATGAAGTCATTTAGAGCCGGAGTTTTTAACCTAAATATTTTCAATACCATGCAGTCTCTGGGAAGCGAATTAAACAGAGATGAAACAACTTTGGTATTAGTCAGCGGTAAACGAGCAATTACCCAAGAATGGAGATTTTTTGTTTATAAGAATCAGATCATTACTGGTTCTCTCTATTTAGTGGGAGAATCAAGAGTTGATGAAACAATCAGAGGAGGATATTTAGAAAACTATCTTAGCGAACTTTTCAAACAAGTGAGTTGGTATCCCGAATCTCTCTACACGATCGATATCTGCGAGTCCGAGGGAGAGCTTTATGTCCTGGAACTCGGTTCTTTTAGCTGTGCTGGTGAATATGCTTGCGATTTGAGTGCGATCGTTGAATTTGGTGCAAAAGCAGCTTGGGAAGATTACGAAGCTGTTAATCAATTTTAGATTTTAGAGGCGAGATTTTATAGGACTTCCATATGATATCAAATCCGTTAACATCGGAATAATCTAAACGGAGGACACGGAATAATCTAAACGGAGGACACGGCTTGGCCTTTGTCCCTACCCCGATTAATTGTAGGGATACGGCACTGCCGTGTCCCGATTGTAGGTAATATTAATGGGGTTTTGTAATTAATCAAGCAGCCAACTAAATAAACCTGCAACGGTAAGATTGAATTCTCTGGCAAATTCTGGCACGGGTAAGAGTGCGTCCGGTTCGTCATAAAATGCTGTTGGTCGATCGGCTAAATAAACAAATACACATTGCTCAGATGGGTCAATCAGCCAACCCATCTGCGTTCCGTGGTTCAAGCAGTGCAGAATATTTTTTATTACCTTAGTTTGACTTTGATCGGGCGAAAGAATTTCGATCGTCCAATCTGGGGAAATCGAGAAAACATTAGCCACTTGCCCATTTTCTTTTCTAGGAATCCTACTCCACAAGAATACGGAAACATCCGGTATAATCGATCGTCCACCAAAAGTGCAGCGGAGTTCTGAAAAAGCTCGTGCAATCTTTTTTGACCTCACAACCGAGTTAATTGCAGGGGACAATTCAGTCTGAACGGCACTATGTTCTCCTTGCGGCATTGGTTTTTGGACGATCCGTCCATTAATGTATTCGCTGGCGGGTTCCGTCTCCGAAAGCTTCAGAAACTCTTCTAGGGTGAGGGTTTTAGTGGGAGTTTGTACCATTTTAAGTTTTCCTCAACAGAGGCGAGTTGAGATTCCTATACTGACTATTCTACAGATATCGATCGCCCGCGCCGTCAAAATGGCGTCGTCGCCTGTAAGTGCAGCTTTTCCCCTGACTGCGGATGCTCGAAACTTAGCTCTCTTGCGTGCAAATGTAGCCGATTTGCAGCGGCCTGACATCCGTAAAGCCGATCGCCCAAAATCGGTATCCCCAACCCTCGAACATCCGCTGCATGAACCCTCAATTGATGCGTACGCCCCGTCAACGGCAAAAACTCGACGCGATCGCAATTTCCCTCCCTCGCCATTACCCGAAAGCGTGTGATGCTGGGTTTTCCATACTCTGAATGAACTTGCTGGTAAGGCCGATTTTCGGGATCGCCCCAGATTGGAAGCTCGATCGTCCCCGTATCAATTTTTACACTCCCCGAAAGCACCGCTTCATAAACTTTTTGAACCTGCCGTTTCTCAAATTGCTGCCTAATTTGAGTGCTGGTTTCTTTGTCCCGCGCTAATAGCAAAATACCAGATGTTTCTAAATCCAAACGATGTACCGCAGTCAAGTCTAAACCATCTGGTAACAAGTTTTGCAAGCGACTCAAAACGCTATCTTGATTTTCGAGATAACGGCCTGGAACTGACAGTAAACTAGATGGTTTATTGACTGCGATCAACCATTTATCTTCATAAATAATTGGTAGCATTTGCGTAACAGGCTCTCCGGCCGTTCCACCTAAAAAATCATGGCTTGTGGGGTGGGATTCGACGCCGCCGTCTAGATTAGAAACACTTTGATTTTGAGATAATCCTGATAGCAAGAAACCCATCAACGGCTGACATCGATCGCCGCAAGCGCCATAAAATTCTCCCTGTATCTTATCCCCCGATGGCGGCCCCCACCAAAACTCAGCCATTGCTAGCGGTTTCAGATTGTGTACTGCCGCGCAGTGCAGCAATTTTGGCGCGCAACAGTCGCCGGTACCAGTGGGAATAGAATTGGTTGGCATCAATTGCTGGATCGATCGCGATTTACCCAAAAAATTCACCAGGGTATAAGCCGCGTGCATTTGCGTCTGAAGTTCGCGAGAAAGTTCTTTGCGCCGCTGTTTCAGTCCTCGCATCTGCACATCCGCCGCCTCAATTAATAGTTTTAATGGCTGCAATATTTCATCCCGTTGCCGTTTCAATTGCTTCCGTTCAATTTTCTCCAAACGGCTTGCTTGATTCAGTTCTTCCAGGCTAATTTCTAGTATTCCTGGTGCTAGAGTTTGACACAGCAACTGGCGTTTTTCGTCTCGCTGCTGCTTGTAATTGCGGTGTCGATCACTTAAAACTTGTAATTGGCATTCAAACTCGTCCAATAAAGCTTTATACTCTTGTCGCTGTGGCAGTTGATTCAGTGCAATAAGTTCGTGTTTCATCGCCTCCAATTGAGTTAACGTGCCCGCTTCCTCGAAAGCAACTCGATCGCGTCCCGGAATCGGTGGCACCCAGCCCTCAACAACGCTGCAACCGTTCAGTAGCCCCGAAAATGCTTTGAGTATCCGCCGTTCCCCCCAAGGCATCTCCACCAGCAATATGCCGTACATCTTGCCCTCGCGATCGTAGGAATCATCCGCAATCAGGTACTGCATCAAACCTCGGGCGATATCCTCCGACATTCGAGTGCGCGGCAGTCTCAGCAACTCGCCACTTTGAGGACAGAGCCCTTCGTACCAATAATTTTCCGAAAGGTCGATCGGTTCCCGATCGCACTCAGTAAAGCAGTCCGTGAAATCTAAAAGCGGGTGCAGTAATAACATATTAAATTTAGTTTGAAATCAGGAGCCGGAAATATTTATTTTTATCCTAACCGTACTTTACAGCGCTGTACCGAAAGTGGGAACAGTGCATAATTTTATACATAAACAGTTAAGTTACAGTTAAAATATATAATTAGTGACAACAGACCTGATATGCTAAATTTGTCTTTGAACAACAGCGAGTTAAGAAAAGCATCAGTTAATATATAAGACCGCAATCTTGTCAACCTACTAAATTTTATATTTAAGGCGTATGCCAGATATCTCGACTTCTGACACAGAAAACTCCTCAAATCCCGAGTCCGGTCTGCTGCCGCCTGTTTTAAGAATTTTTGCAGCATTTCCAGATTACGATCGGGGAAACAGACAGTACGCATCGGGAAGGTACGAAGCGGCAGTGCTTTGCTACGGAAAAGCAGTTCAAATTAAGCCGGATTGGACTCGGGCGTGGCTGAATCTGGGCAAAGCTTACAAACAACTGCACTCCTACGCGGAAACGGTGGCTTGTTGCGATCGAGCTATTGCGATCGATCCAGAAGAATATTGGGCTTGGATGCTGCGCGGAAGTGCACTGTTAAATTTGCAGAATTACTCAGAAGCGATCACAGCTTTCGACAAAGCAATTGAAATAGATCCAGAAAAGCACGAAGCTTGGTATCAGCAGGGCAGAGTTTTAGAAGAATTGCAGCAGTGGGATAAAGCAGCAACCTGTTACAAAAAAGCCACCCAAATTCATCCAAATTTGCCCGCGATGTGGTGCAGACAAGGCAACGTGTTGCTGCAAGCCGAGCGCTATCCTGAAGCCGTGGCGGCTTACGAGCGTGCCCTCAAACTCGTTCCGACTAATTGGGAAGCTTGGCTGAACAGAGGTTTGGCTCTGATGAAGGCCGAACGCTATGCTGAAGCTGTAACTTCTTACGATCGGGCCATTCAACTGCAACCACAAAATAGTCTGGCTTGGTTCAATCGGGGTATTGCTTCAGCAAAACTGCACAAATATGGAGAAGCAGTCACAGCTTACGATCGCGTACTGCAACTGCAACCCAACGATTGCGAAGCTTGGTTTTATAAAGGCATGGCCCTCAAACACCAGTGGCGCGACGGAGCAATTGCTTGTTTCGATCGGGCAATTAAAATCAATGGTTTTTATCCAGAAGTATGGATTGGGCGCGGTCAAACACTGTCAGAATCGAGAGATTATGAAGGAGCGATCGCAGCTTTTGACAAAGCCATTCAAATTAATCCGAATTTCCCCGAAGCTTGGCTGGGTAGAGGCATCGCCCTTGCCGAATTAGAACGCTACAAAGATGCCATTATCGCTTACAGTAATGCCCTACAAATTGAAGGTAACTTTCTAGAAGCTTGGAATTTGCGAGGCGAAGCTCTACAAAAACTGGAGCAATACGAAGAAGCGATCGCCTGTTTTGATAAAGTAATCTCACTGAGTTCGGAAGCAGAAATTACATCAAAAGTAGGGTTGCAGCAAGGGGCGGCCCTCGAAAAATTGCAGCGTTACGAAGAAGCATTCGCAGCTTACAACCGCGTGATTAAAATCGTGCCCGATAACTTTGAAGCTTGGTTAAAACGTGGCAACACTCTCTCAACTTTGCAACAATATGAAGAAGCTCTCTCATCATACGATCGAGCAATAACTATCTGGCCCGACAGCTATCAAGGCTGGGTGAAACGAGGTTTGCTGCTCGGGACAATGCAGCGTCATTCCGAAGCACTCGTCGCTTTTGACCAAGTGATTCAACTCAAGCCAGACAACTGGGAAGCTTGGGCACAGCGGGGCGACGTTTTACAAAAATTGCAGCGGACTCAAGATGCAATTAGTTCTTACGGAGTCGCCCTAGAAATCAAACCAGATTATTACGAAGCTCTAGTCAGTCGAGAAGAATTGAGACTCAAAGACGCAATCCCCGGAAAATGGTAATAAGACACAGCATCCTCGATCCACGTAGGGACACTCCAAGAGCCCATTGGTGTCAACTTAAGACTGAAACGTTTGATAAATCTGGGTTTTATGCCAAGTCTAGATCCCCCTCGCATCCCCCTTAAGAAGGGGGACTTTGAAAAGACTCTTGTTCCCCCCTTCTTAAGGGGGGCTAGGGGGGCTCGAAATCCAGGGTAAACGCATCTAAATTAATTTGAAAAAAACGTGAATTTGTGCATTCCTAAATAACTCAAAAAACATTCTTAAAATCCTTAACTTTGACCCCACTTCAGCAGATCAAACCAGAACCTTAAGATTTTATGAACTTCTAAAAGCCTGATAGTTTTTATTCATAGACTG
>JANPMV010000064.1:0-15557 GCA_031427135.1 Cyanobacteria bacterium VAR_87_metabat_62
TTATACCCCGGGTGTCCCGCCCCTTTCTCCGAGCTCCCTTCCTTCTGGCCCGGGTCGGCGCGCCACACTACTCGCCGCGGGGGCGCCCCCCCCCCACGCCCGTCTCCTCTACATCTTCCGGCACAGCCGGAATTGATATGAGGTGTGATCGCCAATATTAACCACAATGTCGATCGCACGTTGGATCGCAGCAAAAGTGCGATCGCCTTTGACAGTCGCGGACACATTGCACCAGATGGCAGTTGACAAAAAAGTTTTTCTGTGCTGTGGAAATGTCTAAATTTCCCAGGAAAAACCAGTAAGACACTGAAGCACAAAGACCAAAAGCGCCCTGATGGCAGAATAACCGAGAAATTGGTCAAAGACTCAAAATTAGGCGATCGGTGAGGTAGAATTCACCTATTAAGGGGAATTGGTAAATTTTAAGATTATCCTGTAGAAGTCAAAATTTAAGAGTCCCAGGGTTGTCAAGAAGCGCGAATCAGAGAAAACTATGCCTCAGAACGTAACCACAAAAAAGATGGCTTTGCAAACAGCCGAAGAGCCGATCGCCGTAATGGCAAAAGTCGAAACAGTGCCGACGGAAACAGTCGCAGTCGAGTCCTACGCCGATCGGTTGATGGATGAACTGTTTGAAGGAGTCGATCGAGCATTCGACGGCAACGAAGTGCCATCGGAGTCCGTACCGCCGGCGGAATTCGTGGCGCTTAAGTCGATCTCGGTACCTCAAATAGTTTTATCGCAGTCGTTGTCGCCCCAGCCGCAGCGAGGCGAAAAAGACATAGAAGCGATCGCCCGCCAAGTCGCCCTAGAAACAACCAAAAAACAGCAGTCCAAACAATCATTCGACAAAATCCTGCTCGGAGCAGCCTGCGGATCGCTGCTGCTAGTTATGGGGCTGTGGCTGGCAAGTCGATCGGGACTGGTGCGCTTGCCCGTCGCTTCCGCCCCCGCAGGAGAAACAGCGACAGGAACCGCTAAAATAGTGCCAGATACGCAGTTTGTGGAATACGTGCAGCGCTCGATAGTGGCGATCGAACAAAAAAAAGCACCCCCAACCAACTCGCAACTTGCCGGAGTTCCCGGAGTCGCAACCCCTGGGACGTTGCCGAGCATTTCAATTTCCGGCGCGCCACCGCCAACCGCAGGTCTTTCGACAGCAGTCAACCGCATCGCTAATGCCCTAGAACAAGCCGCCGCGCAGCCGGGAGCACCAGCACCGCAAGTCGTAGTCATCCCTCCCCCCGCTCAGGTAACAGTGACTCCCGCGGCTCCTGTTACTATCGCAGCTTCCCCATCACCGACGGCACCAGTATCGGGTCGTGCGATCGCCGCAGCCGGCACTCGAAACCCCCTCGCTGCTTCCCCTTCGCCCTCCGATTCTCCCCAGCCGAAGATTTTGGCTCGCGAAACAGAACCAGCGCCCGCAGCGATCGCCCAGCAAGCAGCGCCAGCCCCCGCGCCCCAGCAATCGGCACCCCAGCAATCGGCACCGGCCGCCAGCAGCGCGCCGACTTCCGCACACACGCTGGTAGGGATTTTGGAGTTGGGAAATCGATCGGCTGCTTTGTTTGAAGTAGACGGCGTAGCCCGCAGAATTTATGTCGGCGAAAGCATCGGCGCTAGCGGTTGGACGCTGGCAGAAATCAAAAATCAAGAAGCAGTTATCCGCAAGGGAGGAGATGTGCGATCGGTTTTTGTAGGGCAGAAGTTTTAAGTAGTTAGTTGACGGTTAACGGTTAACTGTTAACGGTTAACTGTTAACGGTTAACAATTGTCAGTTGACAGTTTTCAAGTCTTAGTACCTAATACACTAAGCACTGGGAAATCTGACAAACTAATAACTAATAACAAATAATATAGGAATTATAAAAAATGGGCTTATTTGACGATTTCAGCCGCTTTCTAGAAACCAGATTAGAAGAATTCTTACGCAGCAATCCCCATCTGGAATTGCAAGCAATAGAAGAACAACTCAAGGAACAAGAAGAAGACACTCTGCGGCTGATTCTCGAAATCCAGAAACAAGAGAAACAACTGCAAGCCGAGATTTTGTCCGCCGCCCAAGAAATTCAGCGCTGGAACGATCGAGCAAACAAAGCCAAAGCCGCCAATCGGCTCGACCTCGCGCAAGCAGCGCAAGAGCGACAAGCAGCTTTGCTGCGTCAGGGAAACCAGCGCTGGGGTCAAATGCAAGGCTGCAAAGAACGTATTGAAAAAGCTAAGGAATTGTACCGCCAAATTCAAGTCCGGCGCAAGGAAGTCCGAGCCTCAGCAGCCGAAGCTGCAACTCGCACTACTACTAAAACAGAGCAGAATTGGGATACAAAGGGTTGGAATCAGACTTCTAGTTATAACAGTTTTAATGCGGCAGACCCTCTCGAACAAAAGTTTCAAAACTGGGAAGCAGACGAAGAACTCGATCGCATGAAGCGCAATATAGGCCGATAGTTACGAAAGCATCCCAATCCTTTAGGGGCGGGTTTACCCGGAACTCGGATGACCAGTGCAAATATTCGTAAATCCTCATAACATAGAGAACTATCCGCCTTCATGGCATCATATAAACTTGTCCCCCACACAAGAGAAATCAATGACAGCTCAAAAATCCCCGGTTTCCCCCGTCACCTGGCTCGAAGACCGAGTTTTATTAATTGACCAAAATCGATTGCCTCAAGAATACACGACTGTGGAAATTAGTCGCAGCGATGACATGGCTGAGGCGATTAAAACTATGATAGTCCGAGGTGCTCCGGCGATCGGGGTAGCAGCAGCTTACGGGATGTATTTGGGTGCGAGGGAAATCGAAACGGGCGATCGCACCGAGTTTTTGACTAAACTAGAAAAAGTAGGCGATTTGTTGCGATCGACCCGCCCGACTGCGGTAAATTTGTTTTGGGCGATATCGCGAATGCTCAAAACTGCCGATCGCGCGATCGGTTCTGTCGAACACATCCAAAAAACTTTGTTAGAAATGGCTAAAACCATTCAAGCAGAAGACTTGCAAACCTGTAAAGATATCGGCGACAAAGGTTTGGAAGTTCTGCCCGCAACACCAGAAAAATTAACATTACTAACTCACTGCAATGCCGGTGGTTTGGCAACTGCTGGCTACGGTACAGCATTAGGTGTAGTTCGTTCCGCTTGGCGAGAAGGCAGACTCGCCAGACTTTTTGCTGACGAAACTCGCCCTCGTCTCCAAGGTGCCAAACTGACAACTTGGGAATGCGTCCAAGAAGGAATTCCCGTTACATTAATCGCCGATAATATGGCCGCTCACTGCATGAAACTCGGCATGATTCACGCCGTAGTTGTCGGTGCAGATCGGATTGCTGCTAATGGCGATGCTGCTAATAAGATTGGCACTTACAGTTTAGCAATTATCGCCAAAGCTCACAACGTTCCTTTCTTTGTCGCCGCGCCTCTTTCGACCATTGATTTTGAACTGACTGACGGCAGTAAGATTCCGATTGAAGAACGCGATCCAATTGAAATGTATCAAGTTGGAACTACGCGAATTTGTCCAGTGGGAGTCGAATTTTATAATCCCGCTTTTGATGTGACTCCAGCGGAATTAATATCGGGAATTATCACAGAGTACGGCACGGTTTCACCTGGTAAATTGAAACAGTTTCAGGCAAAACAATTGGTTTAATTGTATGTTACTCAACCGCTTAATTCAAATGCTTGCTCTGATTCTTTGCCGGATTTATAGCTGCCAAAATTGGCAGATTAGAGTTATCTTAACAACTCTAATTATGCCAGTTTTTTTTACTATATCTGCTGAAGCTCAAGTGTCACAAACGGTTAAAGCTAAGGAATCAGAAGGCAAACAATATGTTAGATCGATGAATAAAGCTCAGCAAGCTTACTATGCAGAAAATACTGGCTTTACAAGTTCCGTTGCTAATTTAGGTCTTGGCATGAAATCTGAAACTCCCAAATACAAATACTCAATTAGTACGGGAAACAAAGCTGTATTTAATTATGGAGTTTCCCGCGACGCTAATCTCAAAAGTTTTGTGGGAGGAGTTTTTTTGATAGGAAATACCACGAAAACAATTTTGTGTCAAACTAATACTGCTAGCACCACAAAACCAGCTAATCCTCTGAATAAAAATGGTACTTTAGCCTGTAGTGCCAATACGACACCTGTTCGATAAATACGAAAATTTTGAAACAGGCAAGATGCCTGTTTCTGAGCCTTTTCTAGAGGCTCTGCCTCCAATTTTTAACTGGTTCCCAGGCTCTGCCTGAGAATCGATGTCTAGAGGCTCTGCCTCGCTTTCCGAGCCGGAAAATTGGAGGCAGAGCCTCCGGATCTGAGTTACCAGGCTCTGCCTGGTAACGAGTAGACGAGTGAGTAGAAAATTATTAAAAACGGGGTTTAAGATTGAGATTCTCAACCAACTTGTTCTAGATATTGAGCCAAATCGTCGCGTAGGCGGCTGAGTTGGGCTTCGGTGGTCACGCGCAGGCGATCGTCCCTAACCGTAATCAGCACTTTCGCAGCAAAAGGAGTCGGCCAGATATTCGGGTTGCAGAAAACTTCCAAAAATACATCTCCTGCATACCGATATTCCATCGGTTTTTGGGGAGAAGCTTTAGCGCCAGCGGTTTTGGCTGCTACAGCTTTCAAGCTGTCCATCAAAGCTGCAATCTCGACGAGCAAATCCCGCGCGGCTTGCGGAGAAAAGCTAAACGAGACAGAACCCTCAACTAAATTCAGTGTCAGCGGAGAAAGAGACATGGGCAATGAAATTTAACATAGAATTGTTAATGATAAAAGATATAGTAACTCAAAAGAAGTACCGACCAGCTAAATTGGGCTGCGAGAATGCGATTAATTAAAAATAATCTCAAGAAGCCAGGCTAAATTAATGAATATAAATCTAGTCGCAAGCTAGATTCCGCAATACTTTTAACCTGTTGTGACTTGATAAGCCTTAAACTAGAAGCCTGAAAACTTGACGGCAGATCGAGGAGATTTTATGGTAGCCGATAACCGTTCCGAAATCCGCAAGGTCTTAATCATTACCTTATTGCTAAACTTGCTGGTGATGGCAATTAAAGCAGCCGTGGGATGGCTGACAGGTTCCCTGAGTTTGCTAGCAGATGCTTTGCACAGCGTCACAGACAGCGCTAATAATATTTTAGGATTAGTGACTAATCATTATGCGAATCCGCAGCCCGATCGCGATCACCCCTACGGACATCAGAAATTTGATGCGATCGGAGCTCTGGGAATTGCGGTTTTTTTGGGAATAGCCTGTTTTGAAATTCTCAGCGGCGCTGTTGAAAGGTTGCTCAAAGGTGGCACAGTTGTCAAAATATCGCCAAACGAACTGTGGATTTTGCTGATTGTACTGGGCATCAATATCTTTGTCACTTTTTACGAGCGCAGGGTTGGGAAACGCCTCGGTAGCGCAATTTTAGTAGCTGACGCCCAACACACGATGAGTGATGTTTGGGTGACAATTATGGTAATTGCAGGCTTGATTGGAGTTTGGCAAGGGCAGGTTTGGAATATACCTCAATTGCAATCCCTGGATGTGTTTTTGTCTTTTCCTGTGGCTGTTTTGGTGTTTAGCAGCGGTTGGAAGGTTTTAACGGAAAATCTGCCTTGGCTGGTGGATGAAATGGCGATCGCACCGGAAGTTATTCACGCGATCGCGATCGATGTACCGGGCGTTATCAACTGTCACTCGATCGCCTCCCGTGGCGTTGTCGGGCGTCAAGTGTTTATTGATATGCACATGATTGTCGATGCTGTCGATGTAGAAACTGCTCACCGGATTACCGAAGAAGTAGAAGCTCGTTTGGAAGAACGTTTCAGCCCTGTACGCATCTTAATTCACGTTGAGCCTCCCGCTTACGAGTCCGACGAAATTAGCTACGATGCTGAAAAATGAAGGCACAACCAGTGATTTTGACACGGATACACGGATTAATTGAAGAACGAGGAAAGTATTTTTACTTAGCGTAATTCCTCCAATTTTTTAAATCCTATGAATCGGATTAAGGCGATCGCACTTAATTTAGTAGCAGTTTTCCACAGGAAAAGGGGGGTTTTCCACAGAAATCGGCAAGTTTTCCACAATAGATCGATCGGCTGTCGTCGATTTCTGTCTTTGTATTTGTATAAATTCCAAGTATTTTGAATTTCTGTAGCCATTTCCCCCCGCAAATGCCAAGGTAGCAAAATCTCGACTTTTGAACCGAGAGCTCGCAGCCATCTCAACGGGTAGTGCGAAGGGAATTTTTACTTTATTTTATCTGGTGCTAGCCTATCTACTCGCGATCGTAGCGGAAATTCTCCTACTTTGTTTTAGCCGACGATTCTCTTAATTCAGAGAAAGATGAAGAAATGTTTCGATCGAGTGGGATTTGGGGGTGTGAGTGTGATCGCTCTCTTACCACCGAACCAGATAACGCAGATGTACATCTCAACCTTCAATCTTAATCATTTTCAGTTGAAAAACTGAAACTTTAGTTTATAGGGGCATCATATAGTGATGACAAGTGTTCGAGCCAGGATTTTCTAATGGATCTACAATCAGCACAATAAAGTAATCTTTTGGATTATACATTTCCAAAAACATCAGAATTGAATCCCACATTTCACTTGGAGCATTTTGGGACGCCTTTATACAATTATTTTGTGTTACATAAGCCCTAGTCAGTTCCTCATACGATTTTTGTACTTCAATTAAGACAATTCCTTTCCCCAATTGCTGATAACCGTTAACAGCTTGCTGTTTAATTAACTCACTAAATTGCGAGAATATTTTTTTAGCTACTGGAACTAAATTGTAAAACAACTCAGGAGTTTGAAACATTTCCTTACTACTAATACCCTCAATGATTGAAGCACGAGGTTGCCTCTGTTTTCTAAATCCTTGAGCTTTACGGTTCTCTTTTGATTTTCTTTTAAGTTTTGATTCTAGATCTGCTAATGCACATCTTCCAGGAAAAGCCTTTATCATCCTTTGCATAGATTCAGCAGGAATTGTGCGAATATAAGGCAGCTCTGCCAGTAATATTTGATACTGAATAGTATCAGGGTGCTCCTGCCCGCAAGTCTTTAAAGCAATTTTGAAAGCTTTCTTCCATAACTCCTCTGCTTCGTCAAATTTCCCTTGTCGGCAGTACAAGTCTGCTAAATTATGAAAACTAGAAGCAACATCAGGATGATCGTTTCCTAAAATTGATCTGGTTACTTGTAAAGATTCTTCATATAATAACTGTGCTTTTTTAAGTTGATCTTTGTAAAAGTATACAATCGCTAAATTATTCAAAGTACCAGCATAATCTAAATGCTTCTTTCCCACCGACTTCTCCTTTGTTTCTAAAGCTTTTAAAAGTAATCGTTCTGCATCTGTATAACGGCCTAGCTCTGTGTAAAGTAGTCCTAAATCGTTGAGACTAACAGCATAGTCAGGATGATTCTCGGATAAACAATTTTTCCTAATTTCTAAAGCTTGCTTGAAAAAAGATTCAGCTTTATTGTAATTTTCTTGCGATCTATAGACATTTCCTAGACTGTTGAGAACAGAAGCTACATCAGGATGATGCTCTCCAAACAACTTTTTAATTATATCTAGAGATTCCATAAATAGAACTTCAGCTTGTCTATATTTTCCCTGAACGTCGTAAAGAGATGCCAAATTATTTTTGTATGCAGCTATTACGCGATGGTTATTATCTAATAAATTTTTAGCAATATCTAAGCTGTCTTCAAGTAGAGATTCAGCTTCCTTATAGCGACCCTGGTCTTTATACAATTTTCCTAAAGTATTTAAAACCGTAATCAGTATATCAATCCCTTTATCTTTGCAACTTTGTTGAAGCAAAATAGGTATAAAAGCCAGTTTTTTATCTTCGCTAATATTTTCGTTTATTTTAAATTTTTCCTCTCCATCAAGACTATCTAAGTCATAATTATTCGCTAATTCCTCCCGGCAAGACATTAATATTTTTTCGGCTTCGCTAAACCGATTTTGGAAAATGTAAATTAACGCAAGCTCGTGTTGGATCGTTATTAGCCATAAATGTTGGTCATTCAGATATTTATTGAAAAATGATAAAACAGTTTTACAAAGTTTTTCTGCTTCGTTGTAAAAGCCTTGCAACATATAAACTCTTGTTAATTTGTTTTTTACAGCAGTCACAAAAAGAAGATTTTCTGGAAAACGAGTTTGTAGCTTTTCTATAAAAAATTGACACGAATCAGCAGCTAAAGCGTACAGACCTTGATTTTCATAGAAAGAAATTAATAGAGTAAAAGGATATCCAAAGTCTGAATCGATAAGATATTGACTCATCTCTTCGACGACTTCTTTTATATGAGGAATAAGAGGAGAAATAATGTTAATTTCATCGTGATTTGGTGAATCTGGTATCTGTTTCGCCAAGGCTGCTATATATCCTACCAAGTAAAACTTCAGTTCTTCTGCCTCTGGTAGTGCCTCTAGCTTTTGCCGAAAAAACTCTCTGATAAGTTGATGAAACCTATAAATTCCCTCACCGCAAGGCTGAAGTAAATTCAATCGAACCAGCTTATTTTTAGCTTCTTCTGTCGCTTCTAAGGAGTTTTCCAATTCTTCCAGCATTTCCTGAGTAATTCCCTGAGATTCTAATGCTTCTTTTATGGCTTTTGCATCTTCTTCACTCATTGCAAGCTGTAATTCATTGGGTTTCCAAGGAATGGGGGCTGGAGCAAACAAACTCAGAAAACATCCTAACTTCTGCTCAGCATCATTTAGGCGTTCCCAACTCAACTCAAAAGCATCAGCAACTCCTAGTTCAGCCGTCATTGTTGGTTCTGGATTCTTCAAGGCTGGATGTCTGAGACGTTTCTGCTTTAATCGTCGCAACATTTCTGCTAAAGATAAATCTTCATCTTGTGCCAAATATTGCCCTACTAATTCCAATCCTAGAGGCAAATAACCAAGCCACTTGCATAAATTTCTAGCAACCCAAGGCTCTCGTTTTAGCCTTTCTCGCTCAACTAAAGACTTCAGCAAAGCTAGAGCTGCTTTCGGCTTCAGCACATCTAAATCTAGACGAGCAAGCGGCTTACCAAGATTTTCTCGCGTTGTAATCAATACTTTGAAGCGAGATTCAGATGGTATATAAGACTTAATTTGCCTGTAATCTGCAACATCATCAATAACAATTAGTACCTGACCTTCAGCCCAACGTTGCCAGCAGAATTGTACTTGACCAGCTAATGTCAATCCATTGGGTAAGGTGAAGTTTGGAAAATGCGCGATCGCAAACTCGACAATTTGAGCTCCGATGTCTCCACGTTTGGGATACAGCCAACAAATGCCACCTTTGTAGGTTTCTGCATGACCTTGAGCATACTGGATCGCGAGTTCAGTTTTGCCAACACCGCCCATACCAGCGATCGCCGCAATTACTACCTGATTGTTTTTTTCCAGAAGTTGGTGCAATTGTGAAAGTTGCTCCGTGCGACCGACAAACTCAACAGCACCACTGCGAGGAGTATTGCTGTGATATCGCAAAGATGCCTGAGATTGGTAATCTACATTGATTGATTCCACAATATGCTCAAAAGTCAACTTTTGAGATCCACTCGTGAAAGGCTCAGAAGCAGGCTCTGATTCGGCATATTCCTGTTCCAATTGCTTTCGCAATCTGCCAAAGTTTCCTTTACCTCCTTTGACTCCAAATTTCCTGTAAACTCTACCCATCGTTTTCTTGTAAGCTTCTACATTTTGATACTTCAAAATTTCCAAAGCAATTGTGGGAGGACTTTCTTCAATATTCTGCCGAGCCAAACTTATCAAAAAGGCTTCTATTTCAGTAGGTGATAGCCCTTGATCAACAGCTTTACACTTCAGAAAATTATCCCAACCGTTATAGCAGATTTCCAATTCCATAGCTCTTTGTATCTGTTAGTACCTTGCCATTGAAATGAGTCTAACGCATTAATCCCCTAAACTGGCAACTCGCCCCCAAAGTCTAAAACCCTTGTATAGAAATAGTTTCAGGATATTGGTGGAATAAAACTTCCACCAATTTTGCGGTTAGTGGAAATAACTGGGGACTGACACCCGCTAGCTAAACGCCTACTCTCGAATTAGTTCAACTCCGTAATTCAAAAGTCAGGTAATCGTTCTATGACAGCCTTTCAACTCAGCCTTTTCCCAGACGAGCCACCTACTCCCATCGACTCCCTTAACAAAAAAAGAAGGGTAAAACTCCCATCCCAACCAACTGTAATTGAGCAATCCTGCACAACCCATAGAGCTGCACAACTGCTGGAGGTATCCACCACAACTCTCTACCGCGCTCGGAAAGAAGGCAAACCTTACCAGAAGGGCGCTTGGACTGCCACCGCTATTGGTGCAAACGCTTGGACAGTCGCCTACAACCCCCTTAATTCCCACTAACCCTAATCGGAGATAAAACTAATGCTATACGCCTTTGACTGTGACAATTCTTTGTCTTCATTTCCCCAATTCCAAAGCGGAGAAATCATCAACGAGTTAGAAACGATCGCTATCGATATTCTAGAGATGGTATTAGGCTATCGCTTTCGTTACTGTCCCCAAGTTCCCCTAGAAATCATCTGTTCCCGTCCAGAAACTTTCACCCGTCTTCCCATTGAACTTTGGAAATTTTGGGTTAGTTCCAGAGTCGATATCGCCTTGATGGAACGCGGCTGTGGTGCTAGTCGCAAAGCCAAACTGGTGATAGAATGTCAATCTCATTGGTACGATCGCCCAGAGGTGCAGGAGCGCGATCGCAAAAAAGCCCGACTCCTTGCATCTGTTGGCGTTCCCTTAGTATACCTGCGACAAATCGATCGCGATCGACGCTTCTATCGTTTCTACACTCCCAATGGACAAAAAGAAGTCTTCTACAGCTCAATTACCCAACAAGGACGGACAGAACTGGAAGCATTTTTGCAACACTATTCAACACAGTTGACAGTTGACAGTTGACTCTTAGACTATAAATTTTCTGTGTAAGTCCTGTAATTAACACAGGACTTACAGACGGCATCTATCCAAATCGAAAATCAATAATCGACAATGGTATTACTCCCACTCGATCGTACCTGGCGGCTTAGAAGTAATATCGTAAACCACCCGATTAACGCCTTTAACCTCATTCACAATTCGATTCGAGATCAGTTCTAGCAAATCGTAAGGAACCCGCGCCCAGTCAGCCGTCATCCCATCCTCACTGGTAATAAATCGCAGAACGATCGGGTAAGCGTAGGTGCGTTGATCGCCCATCACACCTACACTGCGAATGGGTAGCAACACTGCAAAAGCTTGCCAAAGTTCGTTATACAATCCGTGTCGGTTAATTTCTTGGCGAACCACGAAATCAGCATCCCGCAAAATATTTAGTCTCTCGGAGGTAACTTCTCCTATAATCCGAATCGCCAATCCCGGGCCGGGGAAAGGTTGACGGTTGACGATTTCTTCCGGTAGCCCGATCGACCTTCCGACTTTTCGCACTTCATCCTTAAACAGTTTTCGCAGCGGTTCGATCAGCTTAAATCGCAAATCTTTCGGCAAACCGCCGACGTTGTGGTGGCTTTTAATTTTAACAGCAACTCGATCGCCATTTTTCGGATCTGCATTCGTGTCAGCCGACTCAATCACATCAGGATAAAGAGTACCTTGGGCGAGGTAGTCGAAGGGGCCGAGACGCTTCGATTCTTCTTCAAATACGTTGATAAATTCGTGGCCGATCCGCTTGCGTTTTACTTCAGGATCGGTAATTCCTTCAATCTGAGCTAAAAAGCGTTCGCGAGCATTAACATACTCAACGTCAATGTGGAATTCCTCTTTAAATAACTTCACCAACCGTTCCGGTTCGTGCTTGCGCATAAACCCTTGGTCGATAAACATACAGGTAAGTTTGTCGCCGATCGCCTTGTGCAGCAAAAAAGCCAAAGTTGAAGAATCTACGCCACCGGATAAAGCCAGCAAAACTCGTTTTTCTCCCACTTGCGCGCGAATTTCACGAATAGATTCATCAACAAAAGTAGCCGTCGTCCAAGTCGGTTCGCACTCGCAAATGTGGTAAACGAAATTGCGAATTAAAGCTATTCCGCCGATCGAGTGAACCACTTCTGGATGGAACTGAACGCCATACAAATTTTTCTCGTGGTGAGCAACAGCCGCAGAGGGAGTATTTTCAGTGTGAGCTAGGATCTCAAAGCCTTGCGGCAATTCGGTACAGGAATCTCCGTGGCTCATCCACATTGTGGCCCCATCTTCGACATTTGTCAGCAAATCCGTAGGATCGTCGATCGATAGCGATGCCTTGCCGTATTCGGCTAACTTAGCCCGCTCAACTTTCCCGCCGAGCTGCTTTACCATCAACTGCATCCCGTAGCAGACGCCCAACACCGGTATTCCCAAATTCCAAATTTCCGGGTCGCATTGAGGAGCTTTTTCATCGTATACAGAACTCGGCCCTCCTGAAAGAATAATTCCTTTAGGATCGATCGCTTTTAACTGTTCTGCCGTAGTGCGGTAAGAAATAACTTCTGAATATACTTGAGTTTCGCGAATGCGGCGAGCAATCAGTTCGGAATATTGCGAACCGAAGTCGAGAATCACGATTATCTGGCGATTTGTTTGCCCCAGAGAAGATTTTGTGAGGTCTGATTTAGTTTCTATTTGAGTAGTCACGGTTATTTCGCAGTTGCTAATTGTTAATTTGGCAGAACGTAGCGGAGGTATTTGTCGCCACTTCAGTGCAATACTGAGGAAGGGGAGCGAACATTAGTCGCTAGGAATAAATCTTATTTGTACTAGATTGCTGTCCGCAATTTTAGTCAATAAATAGGGATGCGACAAGCATACATTGACTTTTAGTCTGACCCTAATTAATTAAACTCTTGCGTCTGAAACTGCGTCCAGAAACAACCTAGTATAATTTAAGGTTTAGGGACTGAGAATTATTACTTGTTAAATATTATCCCTGACCGATGTTTTAAACAGCATTCAAGGATATTCACCGAATAGCAGGGGTTTGAAGCCCTTACTCAGGTCGGCAGATTGTGATAAGAACGGAGTTTAAATCTCTGTTCTTATCACTTCGCTGTCAACTGTCAACTGTCAACTGTCAACTGTTTAAACTACATTAACAAATTTGAGTCAAAAGTGTATCACCTATTTCACTTTTAACAATAATTTTGCGATCGCGCCCGAACATCACCGAACCCACGGGAATTCTGCGGTTGGTGTGAGTAAAAATGCAATCCGATGACCGCAAATCGATTTGTAGAGCAATGTCGCCGTAAATTCGATCGACCCAATTGCTGCCCGTTTCCGCTTCCATTGCCCGCAGTTGCCCGAGAGCATCTTCGGCAGTCGGTGCGGCAAAAACTGCGGAACACGCATCAGCGGGCATTCCAGCTTTAGCACAGTAAGCTGTGAGAATTTCCCTGCGCCCGTCAGCGAGGTGGTGGTGAGTGTGAAAAATCCCCGCCGCCAATTTCATCAGTTTGCCGTGATAGCCAAACAGCAAGATCGATCGCACGCCCTGACATCCTGCCTCTACAAGCAGCGGGCCCAGCCAGTTAGCGGTTTTCACCAGCGCTTTCGGATTGATGCCCAGTTTCCGCGCCAAATCCAAGCCGTTTTCGCCGATGCAGAACACTAAAGTGTCAAACTGTTCGGCTTTTTGTTGCAATTGTTCGCGGTAAATTTCCAACTGTCCCGGGGCGCTCAGAGGTTGAGAAATCCCAGTTGTACCCAGCAGCGAAAGTCCTTCTACAACGCCGAAAGCTTCGTTAGAAGTGCGGGTGGCTAGTTGGCGTCCCAAGGGCAGAATCAGGGTGACAGTAATTTTTTCGGACGGTTCGAGTTCTCCGCCCAGATTCGCCAGCAGCAGCCGCATCGCATAATCATAGATCGCCGCTCCTCCCCCAACTGCGTGATGTCCAATACCTTCACCGCCAACAATCTTTATTTGTTCTCCCTCGCACCTTTTCCCCAATTCCACCATTGCCCAAACGGGGGTATTGCGAGTCAGATCGAGGTTGTCCCCGGGATCGGAGCGAGTCACGCCTAAAGCCGTACCGGTTTTGAGTACAGAGACTTGTTCGATCGCAATCTCTGCCGTTATTTGCGGTTCCAGTAAATTTACTGATACGCTCTCTACAGACTTAGTACCTGCACGTAAGCACCGCAAGGCTGCAAGTGCGGCCGCACAGGCAAATACTGGCAGTGTATACCCGGATAAAGGTTGAGTTTTTGTCACAGTCTAATGCAGAAATCAGTAAATTTGCCGGCGATCGACATCACGCACTAGCAGTGATACCCCTCAAACATTTAAGCTTAATTCTAGGGTTTGCTATTATCAGCAGTTAGCGTGAATTTTGTCAAGGAATATTTTGTCCTGCCAGTTGCCTTGAACCAAGGAACAATTTTTTTGAGGTGCGGCCTTCCAATCGACTCCGAAGCCTTACGAGCACCTGCGGCGGATGTTCGCAAAAAACCCGCAATCTCGATCGCGCCTGCTTGGACTGAACAAACTGATTCCCAGAATTAAGTACAAATACTGTAGACAGGTTCAAAAAAAAAGATGGTTATAGCTATCTTCTACATACCTTGCAACCTTTTTTATGTAATCTACCCCGTGCTGAGTACAGCGATGGTGAGGGTTTCCCAGGGGGAAGAAAGATGAAAACCGCCACTACCCTCATGCCGACAGTGGTTTCGGGTTCAACGGCTCCACTCGATCGAGAAACCACCGCATCCAACACGATTATTCTGCAACCCAAGGGCTGTCTCGGCGGCATCGCTGTCTTAGATTTCCAAATTAATTTGGAGCAAGCTTTGGAAAGGGCAGCCCTTGGAGTTGTCGTGGATATGCAGCAAGTCGATGCTGTCGCCCCAGAGGGAATTGCGACGCTGGCGCGAGGGCTGGAGTTAGCAGCTATACTCGGCAAGTCGATCGTCTTTGATTCTATAGATAGGGATAGCCGTAAAGGTTTGAGAGCGGAGTGGAGAATCTCGCGCGAAATTTGTTTTGGCCCTTGGGGGGACTTGTTTGAGGGGGAATTCGAGGAATTTTTGACAGGTGAAATGCTGCGATCGCTTCCTTAGTTAAGCGCTAAAATCCTTGTTTTGACGATCGATAAATTTATCTCTTCCAACGGGTTGATGGCACAGCGATCGTTTTTCATCTATATTGATGAGAATTACCCGGAAGTGCCAGTCTAGCTTTCAAACTAACATCTTGAAAGCGGGGCTGGTTTTATCTTAAAAAGATAGCTCAGCAATTCATAGCAAAAAGATTAAATTCGATCGACACCTGTGCATGAAAAATAATTTAATTGCCAGCAAGCCCAAAACATTTACAAAGCAACGATTTTGCAATTCCATAATCTAAAATCTAGGCGTTGCTGAATTTAGGTATGATTCACTCGCTACAGCAATCCCTAAAATTTAGAGTAGGGGGGGTGGTGGGAATTTACCAACAGGGAAAGAAAAAAATTATCAGAAAAAACACGGGGAAGAGTGGGGAAAAAAAAAAAAAAAAAAAAAACAAAA
>JANPMV010000065.1:0-33351 GCA_031427135.1 Cyanobacteria bacterium VAR_87_metabat_62
GAAATTCCTCGAAGGAAAGGGTTTTTTGTGCGATCGCAACCATTAATATTAACCTTTTGCGTAGGTTGGCTCTCTGTTGTCTGTTTCTAGCTTAACGTGGCTCTTGTAGGGTGCGTTAACGAAGTATACCGTAAACTTTGACACCTCTTGTCGCTTTTACTGCCCGCGCCCTGGTTTGCAATCTACGAAACCTAATGCTTCTGTGTCGAGAAAACTGGCGATCGCCATTTCGATCGTTGCTGCGATCGGATATTCAATTTCCGCAGCACGCGCAATTAGAGCCGCTTGAATTCGTTCTGGCAAGTGTCTCAAAATGACTTCGGCATCAGCAGGAGAAAGTTGTTCTTGAAGTTTAGCTTGCATGGCATTCACCTTTGGGTTGGAATTTGAACGTTGTACGGAGGTTCAGTTGCTCTTAGAATGATGGCTTCTAGCTCTAATACTAACGCAGGGTTTTCACAGTGAGGGATTAATTGCATTGCAATCCGCACATCTTCGTCATTGTACTTATCGAGCCACGCCCATAAAAAAGCCTTGTGCCCGCCACTGAAGCGTCCTCGTAGGCTCTTGGTTTTACCGATGTAAAGTAATCCGTCAGTTATGTGCCTGACTGCATAGATGCCAGGGCGAGCAGGAATGTTACGAAACTCACGAGTCAAGGGTTGACATTGCTCGAAAGGAGTAAAGGCGATCGCATCTAGAATTCTCCGCGCTTGGGCTTGCAGTTCAGAATCGTTTGTTGGCATGGAAACAAGAAGGCTAATTGCACAGAAATCATGTTCCCACAAATTCTGTTGATTGTAATGATAACAAGACTGGTGTGGGCGATCGATCGTATTAGGTAGTTTCTAATGGTCGCCAGTTCTCTTAGTTTATCATTTTTTCTTTGAAATCTGCTGAAGTTTTTCCTCAGCTTTTTTCTTAAATTCTGGATTATCTGGTATCTTAACTGCTTTTTGGAAATTGCTTATTGCATCCGATAGTTTACCTTGCTCCTGATAAGTAATCCCACGCCAAAAATAAGATTCAGCTGTATTTGGCTCAACTTCAGGTGTCTGCTCAAAAAGTTTGAGAGCCTGGTTATAGTTGTTAATGGCTAAATCATAGTTCTTCATGTATCGGTATATCGTACCTATACTGTCATATGCGTGTGCAAAATCAGGTTTAAGTTCAATAGCTCGATTCAAGTCAGAAAGTGCTTTATCATAAGCTCCCTTTTCTCCATAGACAACTCCTCGTCCATTGTAAGCACTTGCATCATCTGATTTAATTTCGATTGCCTTCGTATAATCAGAAAGTGCCTTTTCATAATCTTTTTTTAAGGTGTATATAAATCCACGTTGTCTATATATTAGTCCTTCTTTAGGCTTAATTTTTATTGCAGAGTTCAATTTATTTGTCGCAGAATTAAATTCATTTATTGATCGTCCATACTCTTTATTGTTGAAATAAATATAGGCTTTTTGAACATATGAATTTATATTATCAGAGCTAGATATAATGGAATCATCAAAGTCTGATAAAGCTTTATTAAATTCTTTTTTGGCAATGTATAATAACCCTCTATTGTAGTATGCATGACTTAATAAGTTGATACTAGTTTGATTTTCACAAGAGAAACCCCAAACTGTCTTCTGCTCATGATTAGTTGACTCTAACTCAATTACTTTAGAAAAATCAGGAATTGCTTTATTATAGTCATTTTTAACAAAGTGAACTATTGCTCTACTGTAATATGCAGATGAACTCTTGGGATCAATTTTGATTGCTTCATTAAAATCGCGTAGTGCATTATCATACTCCTTCCTAGTGTGGTAAAAATCTCCTCGGTTGACGTATGCCTCAGCAAATCTGGGCTTAAGTTTAATCGCTTCAGAATAGTCATAAACTGATTTTTCGTATGCTTGCTGATCGCCGTAAGACAATGCTCGTCCAAAGTGGGCATAAAAACGATTATCAATATTACTATAATTCATTTCAATTACTTTGGTGAAATCAGAGATTGCTTTATCATAATTTTTCTGTCTCCTGTAGACCATAGCGCGATGATGATAACCTTCACTTTCGTTTGGCTTTAGTTGAATGACTTTTGTGAAATCATTAACAGCCTTTTCATATTTTTCTTGAGTAGCGAAGACTCCTCCTCGTGTACTGTAAACAAGTGCAGATTTTGGATTTATCTCTAGCGAGCGATTGAAGTCGGAAATAGAACTATTGCAAGATTTATTAACAGCATTCATAAATCCACGTGCCCAGTAAGCACTGAAATCAAATGGAGCTAATTCAATCACCTTACTCATATCTAAAATAGCTTGGTCATTATTTTTATTGCTAAACTGAGAAATGCCTCGATAGAAAAAAGGTAAATAAGCTTGAGGATAACCTGTTAACTCTAAGGAATCATCTACTTGTCCCAAGGCAGCAGTGAAGCGATCAATAGCCCCATCATAATCTTTAGTAGAGTAGCGCGATAGTCCAAGTAAAGTTAGTGTTAGATAGGTCATATTCTTGCTCAGAATTGTCTGCACTTGAAAGCTTTCTAATGCATCAGGACTGAACCTGCGAATTTGCCCTTTAGTCGCATTCTCCCATTCCCATTGCACATAAGATTCTGGCTTTTTTAGGATTTCAAAATTCACGCTAATAGGAACAGTTTTTGAGGTTTTTCTATACCAACCCCAAATAACAATTGTAGCGTTATGTTTGCTCCCTTCTTCACGAGCCATCACGCTTCCTTGTTTCTCTGTAATTACTTTTTTTAGTGCTTCTACCTTTACATCTGTATATTTTCTGGTAGCACTTCTTAAGTTATTCAGAACCGTTTCGGTAACACTATACTTCTCTGGTTCTGATCCCTCAAAATCTGCTACGAGAATAACAACATCGCTATTGGATCTATTCTGCCTACTAATCAAGATTGGAGCAGCAGTTGCAACTATTAAAATGAAGATAACACCCCAAGCTGCAAATCTTTTAGGAAGCTTATTTATTGTTTGTGAGGTTCGTGGTTTTGGCTCCCGTGGGCTGAGTGCCTTCGGTATGCTTTCAGGTATTACGACACTTACAGAAGCAGTTTGTGGTTTACTCAGTTCACCCTGATCACCGGGAATAGAATCAGGGTGAGCTATTTTCCCAGAATCTTACAAAATGTTGGAAATAATTGCTTTAACAGTCCTTGTGTATCAAGTTCTACTTCATAAGTAACTAATCCTGGTAATAACGGAATTACTGCTTTTAGCTTTCCTTCAGCAGGAGCTTCCGGCCTCTTAAGTTCTGCCAAAATCTGCTCTAACTTTTGCTCTATCGCGTCGGGATAAACTGCTGTCGTACTTAAAATTTCAAATTCTTGAATTATTTCCGTTACCGCAACATCTGCTAAACCATTTGGTATTGATAAGTATCTTATTTCTTGACTCAACCGTAATAAAAACTCTTGTTCTATGTCTTTAATATCTTTTTTTTGTTTAGAAATCAAGAGGCGAATACGGTCTTTTTCCTCTGGCGCGATGGAGTCCAAAGTGTTCTCTTGACCTGCTAATATTGTATAGAGGTTAATGAGGCGATTTTGCAAATGGATAAGGCGATCACTCAACATAAAAGGGTACGACAAAAGTATTAATTAACGAAACACTTCTAGATTTTAACTACATTTTATGCAATCTATATGAAATAATTGACATTTCATAGAAATTGCGTAAAACGTCGTAGATACACCCAAGGTGATGATTATCACCCGTATTATATTAACATATTCTTCGGAGAATTTGGTGCATCCGGATAGCTTATTTGCGATCGTCAGTAATGTCGCTGCTGCCCGAATGTAGTTCCAGACAGTTGAATTGGGACGGATGCTGGTATGGGTAACTAGACCTCTTGCAAAATAATTTTATGATATAGTGAAAGGTTTGGCTTTACTTGATTACACCCAAAAAGCCTGTGAATAACAGGCAGCATGGCAGGATGCCTGTTCCACAATCATGCGAGAGGTATAATTCAAAACCTTTAATTATAACATATATCTTTTTTGCAAGAGGTCTACTGTTTGGGCGTTGCTTAATCAGGGTATGAAAAAAATCAGTTGAAAATTCCGAAGCGTTGTGAATACTGGTTTCTATGATTTGCATATTTAGCCTTTCATACCGTAAATCAGCAACGCCCATAAGTTTTTCTGAGGGAACAGTTTCCATTGCATAGGTATTGCCTTGAGCATCGGCAAAATCTACTAGATAAGCGCGATCGTCAAAGCTCATCAGAATCGTGCCAACTTGTCCAGGCCGGAGCAAAATTGGCCCAGAGGTTTCTTTGTGGATTGCATTAATTTCTTCAGTCAAGGCAACAACATCTTGCAAATAGTCGATCGCCCGTTTTGAGCTAATTTTCTATTTCGGGCGATCGGCTCTACGGGCGATCGACACAACACCAATTCTTCCAAAAACACCCGAGCTTGCTCCAATCTAGGGTACAACGAGGCAACAAAACCCGTCCTAGCCTGTAAACTGAAGATTGCAGATGGAAACAGGAGAAATTTATGTCCTCGGAAAACCAAGACTTGCCCAAAAATCAAACACCTCACAGTCCAAAATTGCCAATTCCCTCAGATATTTTATTGAGCTTGGCCGCCTTACCCATGCTGGGCGGGTTGCTGGCGGCAAAAGCTGCTGCTGAGTTTGTTGGGTCGATCGGCGTTGAAAGTGAAGAAGTATTTCGGGGTTCGCGCCTCCCGGTTCTCAACTTTCCTCAATCGCAGGAGTAAAAGCAAATTTTTGCGATCTAAAAACTTGACAATCGGTAAAATCCGTGCCGTTATAATTTGTCTTTTTTTTTACGTTCTACATAAGTGCCTTCTGCCTTCTAGCTTCAAATAAGTCTCAAATTTGACTGCAAACAAAAGTGTTTTAGGCGAAACTAAACCATACAATTTTCACAGACACCCGCAGCTATTGAGGAACAGCCCGATGAGTTCAGTCCTCCAGTCTTCAGAACAGGCTATCCATACAACATCTACTTCCCTTTCTCCCGCTTACTCAAAATCAGACCTGTTTCTGCGAAATCGCCTCAAAGTAGTAGAGGACTTGTGGGAATCGGTGCTGCGACAGGAGTGCGGGCAGGAATTGGTGGATTTGCTCCAACAAATGCGATCGGTCAATTCCGCCGAGGGACAGGCCACTCACTTTCGCGAGTCGAATGTCGTACAGCTAATCGAAAAGCTCGATCTCAACGCCGCCATCCGTGCTGCGCGGGCTTTTGCACTGTATTTTCAGTTGATCAACATTGTCGAACAGCACTACGAACAGCGAGACCAACAGCTAGCTTATTCACAGAGCAACGACGCTGGCGGGCGGATGTTTTCTAAGCTCCCGGGACAAGCCGCGGATGCGCCCGATCGCCCGCGGCACAGGGAAGGCCCAGCCGGAGCCCAAACCGATCCTCGCGGTGCAGACAGCAGCGAGACGATCGCCCGAGACGCCGGAACATTTCACCAACTGTTCCCGATGCTACTGCGCTTGAACGTCCCGAGCCAGCAAATCCAGCGCTTGATCGATCAGTTAGACATCCGCTTAGTATTCACCGCTCACCCGACGGAAATTGTCCGCCACACGATCCGCACCAAGCAGCGACGGATGGCGAAGATTCTCCAACAGTTAGACCAAGTTGACGAGAAGTTTCTGGTGGTTGGGGCAGACTCTCAAAGTCCCTACCCCGTGTCTTCCTGGGAAGCTGCGGCCCTGCAAGAGCAACTAATGGAAGAAATTCGCCTCTGGTGGCGCACTGACGAACTGCACCAATTCAAGCCGACTGTGCTTGACGAGGTGGAGTACACTCTGCACTACTTCGAGGAAGTGCTGTTTGATGCAATTCCAGAACTCTACCACCGACTCAAGCAAGCGCTGCACGCTTCTTATCCTTACCTGAAACCGCCGAGTTACAATTTTTGCAAGTTCGGTTCTTGGGTGGGATCTGATAGGGACGGCAACCCTTCTGTGACTCCGAAAGTTACTTGGCAAACGGCTTGCTATCAGCGCCACTTGGTGCTAGAAAAGTACATTGGCGCGGTGAAGCGCCTAAACGAACTTTTGAGTTTGTCGCTGCACTGGAGCGATGTGCTGCCGGAATTACTCGAATCTCTCGATCGCGACAAATCAGAATTTCCCGAAGTTTACGAGCAATGGGCGATCCGCTACCGCCAAGAACCTTATCGGTTGAAATTGGCCTACGTGCTCCAGCGACTGGAAAATACGCGCGATCGTAATTGGCGTCTCTACAAAGGAGACGAGTTGCAGCGGGAGCGCGAAGCTTTGTCGGAACATCCCGGAATGACCGGCCTTTATCGATCGGGTACTGAGTTTTTGACCGAATTGCAGCTTATTCAACACAATTTAGTCGAAACAGGTTTGAGCTGTAGGGACTTGGAAAATCTGCTTTGCCAAGTAGAAATTTATGGGTTTAATTTGGCTTACCTAGATATCCGCCAAGAGTCAACAGTACACTCCGACGCTTTGAGCGAAATTGCTGAATACTTGGAAATTTTGCCCAAGTCTTACAATGAAATGTCGGAAGGCGATCGAATTATTTGGCTCGCCACTGAACTGCAAACTCGCCGCCCTTTAATTCCAGCAGAACTGCCCTTTTCTCCCAAAACTTGCGAGACGATTAATACGTTCCGAATATTGCGGCAAATGCAGCAAGAGTTTGGCCCGGAAATTTGCGAAACTTACGTGATCAGCATGAGCCACGATGTCAGCGATATGCTGGCGGTTTTGCTGTTAGCAAAAGAATCAGGACTTTACGATCCGGCGACTGGAATTAGCAGCATTCAAGTAGTGCCTTTGTTTGAAACAGTGGAAGATTTGAAAAAAGCGCCGTTTGTAATGCAGCAAATTTTTGAACTGCCACTTTATCGAGCTTTGCTAACTGGAGGATACGCGCAGGAAGTAGCAGAAAAAAGCAAAGAAAAGCTGAAATCGCCAATCCACAAAATCAAATTGCAAGAGGTAATGCTGGGCTATTCTGACAGCAATAAAGATTCTGGTTTCCTCAGCAGCAATTGGGAAATTCAGAAAGCTCAAAAGGCTTTGCAAATGGTTGCCGAAAAAAACGGTGTGGAGTTGCGGATTTTTCACGGCCGAGGCGGTTCCGTAGGGCGTGGCGGCGGCCCTGCTTACAAGGCTATTTTGGCTCAGCCCGGAAAGAGTATTAGCGGGCGAATTAAAATTACCGAACAAGGCGAGGTTTTGGCTTCTAAATATTCTTTACCGGAGTTGGCGCTTTACAATTTGGAAACGGTGGCGGCGGCAGTAATTCAAGCTAGTTTGCTGCACACTGGTTTTGACGGCATCGACTCTTGGAATGAAATTATGGAGGAGTTGTCGGTGAGATCGCGATCGCACTACCGCAACTTAATCTACGAACAGCCGGATTTAGTCGATTTCTTCCACCACGTTACTCCGATTCAAGAAATCAGTCAGTTGCAAATTAGTTCTCGCCCGGCCCGACGCGGTGGCAAGAAAGACATCAGCGGTTTGCGGGCAATTCCTTGGGTGTTTAGCTGGACTCAAAGCCGATTTTTGCTGCCTTCTTGGTACGGCGTCGGCACAGCTTTGCAAGAGTTTTTGCTGGAGGAACCGGAAGAACACATGAAACTTTTGCAGTATTTCTACTTAAAATGGCCGTTTTTTAGAATGGTAATTTCTAAGGTGGAAATGACTTTATCTAAGGTGGATTTGCAGATTGCAGAACACTACGTCCAGGAGTTGGCAATGCCTGCTGACAAAGAGCGTTTTAAGGCTTTATTCGATCAAATTGCGACCGAATTTCACTTGATTCGCGATTTGGTTTTAACTATTACCGGACACCAACGTTTGTTGGACGAAGATCCGGCATTGCAGCGTTCCGTGCAGTTGCGAAATGCCACGATTGTGCCTTTGGGTTTGTTGCAGGTTTCGCTGCTGAAACGCTTGCGACAACACGGTAGCGGCGCAGTTCCGGGGGTGATTCACTCGCGTTACAGCAAGGGTGAATTGTTGCGGGGAGCTCTGCTGACGATTAATGGAATTGCTGCGGGGATGCGGAATACGGGCTAGGGAAATAGTGTTGAGTTTTGAATTAGTAGCAGGGTGTGCATTGTGCACCCTGCTACTGGTAGTTTCTGAAATCGTGCGATCGCGAGAATGTAGTCACAGCCCGAGAAAACTGTTCGCTATCCTAGGTGAGATGTTTTTATGTCTAAACGCCAACAGTCTCAAGGCTGTCAGCCAATGCTGCGGCGCACTTTTTTATTTTTAATCGGTATAGCTTTGGCGCGGGTGGAGGCATATATTTACCGGAATCCTGCACCGGGAGGCTATCAATCTGAGATAGTTGTTGCAGATAATGCTGTTATTAGAATGCTGGCTTTTCCTGAGATCGAAATTAGTTTTTCAGCACTGTTTTTGCCTGTTTAGTTTTGGTTTTTATTTTAACCGCAGATGGGGGCTGATGAACGCTGATGAACGCTGATAAAGATTTGGAAGCAAGATGTTTGGGAATGGTTTAAATCTCAAGATAGTGGTAAAATTCAAAAATGAATTCAAGGTTGTTTTATGTCAAATCCTGAATTATTAGCCCAACTGCGGCAGTTATCCCCGGCCGAGAAGTTTCAAATAATGCAGTTTTTAATGGCTGAGTTGGCGAAAGAAGAAATGTTGAAACCATTGGATAATAGCGCGGCTTATCGTGTTTTGTCGCCTGATGATTATGATGATGCTGCTCGTAAATTAATGAGCTTATTAGAACAAGAAGAAACGAAAGAAAATGCGAAATGCTAAACGGTTTCCTTTTATCGATCGAAGGAATCAAGCAGGAGAAACTAATGTTTTTCTCTGCGATGGCTAGGGAGAGTTTTCCCACTCGGCGGTAAGGTTGCGGAAATTGTATTGAGATACGCCGGGATGACAAGTCACACAACTGCTGATATTTGCAGGTTGTGACATTTTGACTTTGGGATGCAGAGCTTTGAAATATCGAGAACTCGCAACTCGATAAGCCAGTTCTTCGTCTTTGGCTTGGGGACGCGAGAAAGTTTGCAGATAATTCCAGACTAGCAGGCGCGGTGGGTCTACGAGGAGTTTAAGGGTTTGTCCGTAGTGTTGGGGATCTTGCAGCAATCTGCGCCAAGTTTCTGTAGGTAAGACTTGCGGCGGTAAACCGATGTGACAGGTGGCGCAGTTTTCGAGGTACAGTTGCTGTCCGAGTTGGTAGCGATCGGGAATTCGATCGACAGTACCGATATCTTCAACAGCAGACACCTGAGCAAGTCGCGCGGGGGTGCGAGAGTAGGCAGTCTGAGCTGCAACCCATCCGCCGCTACAGCAGAGAACTATTAACAGCAGCAAAGTTGAATAAAGTCCCCGCCCGCTTACTCTGCGACGCTGGCGGGGTTTTGCCTGTTTCATAAATTCTGAATTGATTTTTTACTAAATCACTGGTATGCTCATGCCTTCGCGGGCTAAGCAGCCATTGGCGAAAACTGCTTGCACTTCTGCTTCGACACGATCGAGAAAATTGTCGTCGTGGCTCGGATCGTGGTGAAACATCACAATTTTTTTGACTCCAGCAGCTTTCGCTATTTCTACTCCTGCTTGCCAAGTCGAGTGTCCCCAGCCGACTTTCGGGGTTTTGAAGTTGTAATATTCTTCGTTGGTGTAGTTGGCGTCGTAAATCAGCACGTCGGCGTCACGCGCTAGGTGTACCACATTCTCGTCCAAGCGATCGGGAAAATGCTCTGTATCGGTGCAGTAGACGGCCGTGTGTCCCTCCCAAGTAACTCGATATCCGATCGCCGTATTGGGATGATTGAGCAAGGCGGTTTCGATTTTCACATCGTCGAGTTCGACAATATCTCCAGGCGTCAAATCGTTGAATTTGAGGTCAGACTGCATCACCTGGATGGGGACGGGAAAATTGGGGTGGTGCATTTGATCGGCAAGACGCTGTTTGATTGTAGTGCCGTTCGGGGCGATCGCACCGTAAATGTGAAAGCAGTTCCCCGGGATAAAGGCGGGAGTAAAGAACGGAAAGCCTTGAATATGATCCCAGTGAGTGTGACTGAAAAACATATGGGCTTCCACTGGCATTTGTCGCAACAGGTTGAGGCCGAGAACCCGCAGACCGGTGCCGCCGTCAAAAATCAGGCGTTTTTTGCCCAAGCGCATCTCTACGCAAGAGGTGTTCCCTCCGTAGCGAATTGTTTTGGTGCCGGGGGTGGCGATGCTGCCCCGCACGCCCCAAAACTGAACGACAAACTCGGTCAAAGGGCTATTTTCCATATTGGCTTTGCCATCAGAAGGCTGTGTACTGGCGGAGGACTGTTCGGAATCAGGCATTTTTTTTAGGTTTATGCGCCGGAATTTGGGAATTGAGACTTTAGTTTTTCGTTCTTAGTTTTTTGATTTTAGACTTGAGAGAGCATTCTCTCCACCCTGGAAAGCGGTTGAATATTTTCTGTGTTTTGAGCAATCCATTTAGATTAAGATAGCGTTGATTTGAGGCTCGCGCAGTAAATTTTCCTGTTAAATTTCCTTCAAGGTAGAAGCCAGTCGTCAGAAGGCAAAATTTAGCCTCTACTAGCTCAACTAATATTTTTTTCAATTTTACCCCAGGAGTGCATTCGACGCTCTACGTGCCTGTTATTCAGCATTCAGGAGTGATTTAACGATCGCCCCCGATCGAATCCTTGACTGAAATTCCTAGACGTGCAGCGGTTGGATTAAGTTCGGCTTGCTGAATTTTCGGGTCGGGTTGCGGTACAGGAGGGGGTAGGCACTCTTGGCACTACCCCTACACAACCCTGGTTTTCGCGATCGTGAAACAGTCTTGCGACCTAGGGGCGGTGCCAAGAGTGCCCGCCCTTTCCTCTCCGCCCGCCCTGGGTTAGGGGGGATCTCCGGGTCTAAAAACACCCTCTACACGCTTATTTACGATCGGCTGCGATGCACTTTTCGACTAACGGCATTACTTGATCGAAATCTTGCCAACCCAGAATCTCCGTTACTTTTTTCTCCAAATTTTTGTAGGATCTGAAAAATTCGGCTATTTCATCCAAGCGGTGGGGGGCTACGTCTTTGAGCGACTTATAATGGGCGTAGCGTGGGTCTTTGTCGGGGACGCACAACAGTTTCTCGTCTCTGTCGCCTCCATCGATCATTTCTAGCATTCCGATCGGGCGAGCTGCGATAATGCACCCTGGAAATGTGGGCTCGTCCATCATCACCATAGCGTCGAGGGGGTCGCCATCGTCGCCCAAGGTGTTGGGGATGAAGCCGTAGTCGCACGGATATTGGACTGAGGAAGAGAGCACCCGATCGAGTGCAAAGGCTTGCATCTCTTTATCAAACTCGTATTTGTTTTTGCTACCGGCGGTAATTTCGATCAGTACGTTGAGCAGTCCTGGTTTCGGCTGTGCCGGAATTAGCGATAAGTCCACAATAATATCTCCACGTTAACAGACGATCGGGGATGAGCGCTACTTGCCAAATCCCTTTGATAGCATTTTACGGGCGATCGGGTCGAACGGCTGCATAAAGCTGGATAGAAAGAAATTAGGAGACGGCAGTGCCGTGTCCCTACAATATTATTTTGGGTAGGGACACGGCACTGCCGTCTCCTCCATATCATAAGGAGTGTAACCAGAATTGATATCACGCCACCGGGAAAATACATCGGACGGGCGGGACGCCCATCCCACAGATTGAGGGTGCAGTGGTTTATTTGGGCGATCGGGGAGGTACTAAAATAATCATTCATCCACTTTGTCTGTCAAAGTTGTTTTAATTTTCAATCCCAACCACTGGATTAGTTCTGTTGCTAACCACTCGATTTCTGCTTCAGTTAGTTCTTGATTCCCTCCTAGTCCATATTTTTGGTTGCCGACTTCAATAGTAATCTGAGAAACTTTGTATCGAATTTGTTCAATTTCTAACTGGCAAATATCCTGTCTGGAGGCTGGCTTAGAATGATTCCATTTGAACCCCAGCAGATGGCTAGTATAGGAGATTTGCTGGCGATCGATCCTGAGATGCAATTTCCGAAATAGTGCAAACAGAAACATTACTACTACCGTAACCAACCAAATTATTGATATTATATTAAATATCCGATATTCCCAGTTACTAAAACCTCCCAATAATGGTAAATTCCCAGTAACCCAAATCGAAAGCAGGGCAATTAAACCAAAACTGACTCCCTGTGGGGGAATTACAATTTCTATAAACTCAGAAGTTTTTGTCAGTTTAATATCGCTGCCTTGTGGCTGCAATGTCATAGGTATTTTGTCGATCGGGCGAGGATTTTTGAGCGCGCGCCATGCTTCTTTAGCCGAAGATAATCGTTTTGACAAACTCGGTTCGGTCATCCACTCCAGCCAGTCAATTAAATTAGGATTGAGATGCCCTGCCCGATCTGCAAATTGAATTTTTAAATCCGGCTGCGACAGTTCCGTGGGATGCAAACCCGTTACCAAATAAATTAAAGTTGCACCTAAACCGTAGAGATCGGAAGCCGGAACCGATCGCCCCCCAAATTGTTCCGGTGCCATATATCCGTAAGTTCCCACTACAGTTATTGTGCCGCCAAATTTGGCAGCTTGGTTCTGCACCGAGCCAAAATCAACTAGATAAACTTGTCCGACACTGTTCCCGGATCTGCTGTGCAGTAAGATATTGCTGGGTTTAATATCGCGGTGAATTACAAGCGGATTTTGCTTGTGCAAATAACTCAAAATTGCTAACAGCGATTTAGCTAATTCTTTCACCTCGCTCTCGCTAAAAGTACGCCCGGATCGCAAATGCTCTTCCAAAGTTTTTCCTTTTACATAAGTCTGTATCAAGGCAAATCCTTTGTTGTTAGGTTCATCAATTTCCAGGTAGTCGAGGTAGCGAGGAATCGCTGGGTGATCGAGTGCTTTTAACGTTTCCGCTTCCCGTTCAAATAGCTTGAGGTCTTGCCATTCAAAATCGCTACCGAGGAATAGCCGTTTGATGACAACTAATTTTTGAGTTTTCAAATCGCGAGCCAGTAGTGTTTGGCGACCAGTTTGTTTTCCCAGTTGCCGCTGCAATTCGTAGCGTTCTGCTAATACTTTCGCCGTCATGTTTTTTACCTTAATGTTAACTTGAGTTAAAGCCAAAGTTATGTAGGTTTAGTTTCGTGACCTCAGCCCAACCTACTTTATATGAATTTTAAATTACAGTTCACTTTCTTGCTGATACCACCGGGCAAAATACTTGTTATTTGCCTGCATTAACAGTATTACAATTATCGACAGTAAAAACGCCAAGAAAATTTTATAAGTCCCACCCCAACGTAGTATCATCTCCGTCAAGACGATGTTTATCGGAATACAGAGTACGATACTAATTGTATTTAAAACTTGTCGGTGAAGTTTGGGATTAGTTAGGGGGAAAAACCACAAGCGCGTCACGATTCCTAAAATGATGCCGTTCCCCAACCACATCAACAAGCTGAGAAAAAAGCTCTCGGTTGGTAGCCTGAATCGATCGGAGTATGACACAGTCGGAATAACCATAGGGACGTGAGTAGCTGCAAAAGCTATAATTCCTGTGAAAGTGCTGCGCCAAATCGCATTCCAGAACAAGCTAAAGGTATCCACCCTTATTCCCTGTCTCAATGGCAGAGAATATTTATTGATTGTCTGTGGTTTTTCGAGAACTTCTTTTGCAATCTGAACAAATGCAGGACGCCTTTCTAAACTAGGATGCGTCATCCACTTCAGCCAATTGGTAAAACCGGGGCTTAGTTGGGTGAATTGCTCGAACTCGATCTGCAAATCTTGCTGTGGCAAGTCGGCTGGATGCTGTTTGGTAATTAAGGCGATTAATGTCGCTCCCAAGCCGTACAAGTCGGAAGCAGGAACTGCTCTACCGCCAAATTGTTCTGGCGGCATATAGCCATAAGTTCCGACCACTGTGACTGTTTTTCCCTGTTGCGTGGCGAGGGTTTGAACTGCACCGAAATCGACTAGGTAGACTTCGCCGACGCTATTTCCCGATCGATTCTTGAGCAAAATATTACTCGGTTTAATGTCGCGGTGAATCACTGGAGGCTGTCGCTGGTGCAGGTATGCGAGGATGTCTAGTAATGCTGTGGCTAATTGTTTGACTTCGCTTTCGCTGAAAGTGCGCCCGTCTGAGAGATATTCTTGGAGGGATTTGGCTTCGATGTATGTCTGAACTAGGGCGAATCCTTTGCGGCTGGGAGTATCGATTTCAAAGGAGTCGAGATATTGGGGAATTGCCGGATGGGATAGGGATTTTAAGGTTTCGACTTCTCTCTCGAACAGTTTTAAGTCTTCCCAGTTGAAATCGCTGCTGAATGAGAGGAGTTTGACTACTACTTGCTGTTGAGTTTTTAAGTCGCGGGCGAGTAATGTTTGCCGTCCCGCTTGCTTGCCGAGTCGCCGATCGCACTTGTAACGATTTCCTAATATTTCTCCTGACAAATCCCCGATTTTTTGTCCGCTCATGTTCACCTGCCACTTCAGCGATTAAACCTAGTTTAGTTGACAAAACTGCAATTGTGTATGGTTGTTTAAGCGATCGATCGTTGGGTGGGGGCGCGTTTAGGAGATTATATCAATTCCGGTAACACTCCTTATGATATAGAGGACACGGCACTGCCGTGTCCCTACCATGATTAATTGTAGGGACACGGCACTGCCGTGTCCTGGCTGTGAGTAATATTAATAATTCCGATGCTACCGGATTTGATATTATTGGTTTTAGGCGGAGATTGTTGGTAAAACCCCCCTCTACCGATCGCATATGATTGTTTTTTGGACTGACTGAATTAGCACGATCGCGCACAATGAAAATGCCCCTGATTAAAGCTTAAATTTAACGCTGGATTTGCTTATAAATTGACTGCACTACGTCGATCATGCTGAAAATTTGCTGCCATTCGGGAGCATCGGGTTTGTAGCTTTTGGAGCGCTGAATTTTTAAACTATGGTGCAAGAGGTTCAGCAGCGCCTCTGGAGACTCTAAAGGGTTTTCATCTTCATCGGCTGGGGTAAGGGATGCATTTTCTTCGATGTCTTCTTTGATTGTTTGGGCTCTGTCGGCTAGGGCTAAAGACCTACCTGCAAGGTTTTCGGGCATTTTGGGCTGTTCCGACAAAGACGCGCTGGTTAGTTCTACCAATAGTTGGCAGACTCGATCGACCCATTCGCGATCGTTTACTGAAAAAGAACCGGATTTGAACACCTGCCCGTCTGGTCTTTGTTGAATGCTTTGTACCTTCTGAATCAGAGGAATAGCTTTTAAAGTGATGTTTTCCGGGATTCTGGGGATGTCTGACAGGGAGCTGCGAGCAATTTCAAGCAATAGTTGGTAAACCTGATCTACCCACTCAATATCTCCCGATTGTGAATTCCAATTATCCATAACTGACGCTAGTAGTTTTTTATATCTAAGACTAGAACATTGACTATCTGCGAAGGAAGCTCTTTTTAGAAGCCACTAACCCTATTAAGACTTACGCGGGCAGGGTGAGAAACCCGGTTTTTGAGCCGATGTTTCGTCGCCTTTCTCCCAGCTTTTTCTCAAAAACTGGGTAACGCTGCCGCCAGTCGTAACTATTTTTAAGCGCTTCAAATAGTAGAAGTGCTCAGTTTGTTGCCGTAGGTAGCGCGATCGAAGCACATAGGGCGAAACTCAGGCATCAAAGCCTGCGATTTCAAATTCGGTTATCTAACAATCATACCTGTTGGAGCTTATTTATAATTGCCTCAATCGGATATTAACTTGAATTGCGATCGAGCCAGACGCACCCCCTCGTTGGCCCGCCGCCCGCCTCTACGATCGCGCTTGCCGCAGGCGGTTGCTATTTTTCGGTCAGGTTCCACACACCGTCCCAGTTGAGTACGTCGGAAAACCGATGTTGAAATAACATACAGCGATCGACGTGCAATTTAGCTGCCTTGTTTTTGGGATCAATGTGCAAAACCGCGTTAAATTGGCGTTCGGCGTCTCTAAAAGCTTCCTTGGCTTTGGGTTCTAAGGCTTTCTTAACTTCGCTCAGCAGCTTTTTGACCCGATCGAGTCCCAGATTTTCAAATTCCTCATCTAACATTTCTGCAACTGTCTCGGAGGCGCGACTTTTTATTTTTGCCTGCAATAGCTGCCGAATCTCTGAGGCTTTCAGCCTCTTGATTTTAGGATTTGAGGGGTCGTTAATGTCTGCTTCCAAGAGCTTTTTGACTTCCCCCTCTTGCAAGTCCTTGATGTCCTCTGCTGATAGCTGCTTGACTTTTGCTTGCAAGAGCAGTTTCGCTTCATCCTCGGAGAGGTTTTTCATGCCTTCGAGTTTCAGCAGTTGGATTTCTGGCTGCAACAGCACGATTAGTTTGTCTGCTTCGGACAGGTTTTTAGGATCGTACTCGGACAGCTTTTTAAGTTGATATAACAGTTTTTTGAGCTGGTATTCCAACTGTTGCTCGACATTGTAGGTAAGTTTTTTCAGCTCTACCTCGGGCATTTCCTCGACTTTGGTTAATAATTCTCTCACCTCTTCTTCTGAGAGTCTTTGGGTGACAGGTGTCTTGTAATGTTCGCGTCCTTTGTTATAATTTTCGACAATTTGTTCCTGTTTTTCGGTGAGCGGCTTGCCAATGGGCGATGCTCCCTCATGGATACCAACGAGTTCGTAAACGATTACTGGTTCGCTTTTGCCTTTGACAGTGATGAAGTCGAGTTCCCGCACGTGGAGTCGATCTTTGTAATCTCTGTACGTGTTGTCGCTGATGATTAAGTCAGTCCCATATTGCTTGCTGGCACCTTCTAAGCGAGAGGCGAGATTTACCCCATCTCCGATCGAAGTTAGTTCCATCCGTTTGCTCGATCCGATGTTGCCGCTGACAACTTCGTCGGAATGGATGCCCATCCCAATGCCGATCGGCAATTCGCCATTTGCGATGCGATCTTGATTGAACTCAGCTAGTTTGTCGCGCATTTTGACTGCGGTTTGCATCGCGCACCAAGCGTGATCCTCTAGGGGTGCTGGAGAGCCGAAAACTGCCATCAGAGCGTCGCCGATGTATTTGTCGAGAGTACCTCCGTACTCGAATACGACATCTACCATCACCTCAAAATATTTGTTGAGCATTACCACCACTTCTTCGGCTTGCAATTTTTCCGTAAGTGTGGTATAGCTGCGAATGTCTGAGAAGAGTACCGAAACGTTTTTGCGCTTGCCGCCCAATCCTGTATCCCCTGAAGCTAACAGCGCTTCGGCTACTTCTGGGGTCATGTAACGGTACATCAAGTTTTTGACTTGCTTGGCGCTGCTAATATCTTCCATGACAACTAACGCGCCGTTGACTTTGTTTGGATCCGTAGCATCGGTCATTGAGTTGATCGAGAGATTGATACTCTGCGATTGTGCTTCAGAGGAGAGCAAAACTTGGTCGGGGTAATACTGCTGGCGGTCTTTATCGCTTTCGGGAGACAAAGCCAGGTCGAACCATTTGGCAAAATCGCCTTTTTCTAACCTAATTAAATCGCGCAAAGATTGACCTTCGGCTAATTCAGCATCGCTGACTCCCAGTAATTTTTTAGCACTAGGATTTGTCGCTACTATATTGCCTTTTTTATCGGTAGAGATCACGCCGTTAGTTAGCGCGTGCAGCATATCTTTTTGTCTTTGTTCTTGCTGTTTGACTTCTGCAAACAGTTTGGCGTTTTGCAGGGCGACTCCTGCTTGGATATTAAAAGCCTTCATGAATTCCATGTCGTTGCGATTGAAACTCGCTTTCCACTGTTCGGGGGGGTGCGGCCAATCTTCCGGGTTGTATGGCGGGAATTTTTCTAGTCGTTTTTTATTAACTAATTGGGTGACACCAATCAATTTTTTGTCTGAGTTAAAGACGGGCATACACAGCATACTGCAAGTGCGGTAGCCCGACTTTTGATCCACTTCTTTGGAAATTTCTGCCCGGGGATCGTCGTACACGTCAAAGGGAATCAGCAGGGGTTCGCTGGATTGGGCGACGATTCCTGCAAAACCTGCGGTTCTGGGTATGCGAATTTCTTTAAGTTTGCCTGCGATCGGGATTTTCGTCCACAGTTCGTCTTTATCTTCGTCAATCAGCCACAGGGTGCTGCGATCGGCATTCATCAGTTCTTGAGCCTGATCCATCACCCGCTTGAGGGTATCTTCTAAGTCTAGACTGCTCTGAGAAAGAGCGCTGACAGCGTTCATCAGCGCCGTGGCTGCCCGCTGTCTCTGAGTTGCTGCGTAGAAAGATTTGGACGATTCTAGAATTAGGCGAATCGAGGGAGCAAATTCTTTAAAGAGTTTTTCGTCTTCTTGAGTAAATCCGTGCCGATCGATTTGTTCGTCTAAACTAGCGTAATTTCCGTGGTTTGGTCTGAGTTTATTAATCAGTTGAACGACTGCTACTAACTCTTTTGTTTCTTCATTTATCAAGGGCATTGCCAGCATTGTATAAGTGCGGTAGCCCGTTTTTTCGTCAAATTTTTTGGCGTTAGCCGATCGTTCGTCGTTGTAAAAATCGTAAGGGATGTTAACCACTTTTTGGAACGTGGCTACTTCTCCTGCAATGCCCACATGGGCCGGAACTCTGATTTCTAGGTTTTTGCCGTTTTCGTCTTTAGCAACGATCGCCCAGAGTTCATCTTTTTCGTCATCTACTAAAAATATTGTGGTGCGATCGGCATTCAGCAATTCCCCTGTCTTGAGGGTAATCGACTGCAACATCTCGTTGAGAATGGCGTCAAATCCCTCGCTCTCAAGAATATTGTCGAGCATTCCCAGGGTTTGATTGACAACCTTAAGTTTGTCTTCTACTTGCTTAACTACTACTGTGAAACTTTGCTTATTTAGGAGGTCGAGAATACCGGAGAGGTTTCCTTGGGACGGAATAATTGCACTGGTAGAAGGAGGGGGAGAATAATATTCCTGATGATGAGTTTCACCGCCGACAACAGCGACATCTATCACTTCGTCGAGAGAAGAGTAATTGGTGGAAGATGCAGGAGATTTCATAGACATTTACAGAAGCTTAAGTGTAGGGGTTAGTCTCTAAGCTAGGAGAGCGGCTAAGTTCATTAGTGGGTAAGTCGCACAAAACTCAAATAGGTGTGAAACTATTTCCCAGTTTACAGAACTCCGGCCACAGGGCAAGAGAAATTCAGTGGCATTGCTGAACCGAGGGTGGAACCGCAGGGATCCTATGGCATTGCTGCACTGTTTAAAGAAGAGCGCGAATCCTGTTTAAATCGTTTATTAACAGATTTTGACATTGTGCGTGCCTGGTTTAAGTAGATTCTGCCGATCGAAGATCCGATCGCCCGCAGGAACATGAATACCTGCAAGGAAGGACTGCTGAAAAAGCGAGAGTCTTGCAGGACTAGCGCCAATTGCGACACTACCAGTTGTTAGCGATGTGTGCCCTTCTCTACACTATTGTGGTTTTCAACTATAATTTCTGTCAATTTTGCTGCTGTGAGCTGTCATCCGGGGACTAAACTCACCGGGCTTTCAGCTTTTTTTTTGTAAAACTTGCGGTTGCTATTTTAGTGTAACCTCCGGTTGAAAAAACTCCGCCTTTTGACCCCCCCATCGGGCCAGGGCTGTTTCATTCTCAGGTAAATCATTGTTTTGTAGGGGCGGTGCCCCCGTGCCCGCCCTTCCTGTCCACGATTTTGTGGGTGTTTCAGAGATTGGGGCAGCCACGGGGTGCGGCCCCTACAAGAGAATGAAACAGCCCTGCCCATCAGCCTTCCGGGTCTCTTCAGCGTTGAGCCGACTGAGTTTGGCGCAATCCGGCGGCTTCCACGAGTAGGGATTCGGCGAAGGCGATGGCTTCTGTTGCCGATCGACCGCTGGCGAGTTGGGCGAGTTCTTCGCGTCGCTGTTCGCTGTTGAGGGCGGCAACTCTGACTACTGTACGTTCCCCCGGTTCCGAGTTGGTTCCGGGTTCGCCGATGATACTTGGTTCTGCTTCTATTGTCTGTTTGTTGACCCGAAAATGAAAATCAGCCATCGCAGCAATTAAAGGCTGGTGGGTGACGCAGAGAACTTGGTGTTTGTCGGAGAGTTGGTAGAGTTTTTTGGCGATCGCGCTGGCGACTCTCCCGGAGACTCCGGCATCGATTTCGTCAAAAATTAAGGTTCCCGCGCCGTCTATTTGCGAAAAACAGGCTTTGATGGCGAGCAGAAAGCGACTCATTTCTCCCCCGGAGGCGATCGCCCCTAATGGTTGGAGTGGTTCCCCCGGGTTGGGGCTGAAACAAAAGGCGATTTGGTCAGCACCGGTGGCGGTTGGGGTACAAGGCGATATTTCAACTTTAAATTGCACTTTTTCCATCGCTAACGGCTTAAGTTCTCCCACAAGATGGGTTTCGAGTTTGAGGGCTACTTCGCGTCGCAGGGTGGTGAGGTGGGTACAAGCATCTTTTAATTGCTGTAGGGCGGTCTCATATGCGAGTTCTAAGGCTTCCATAGACTCGCCTCCTTCTAAAAGTTCGTTTAGTTCGTTTTGGATGCTTAGGTAATAGGCGATCGCCTCTTTTAGTGGCCCGTATTTGCGGCAAATTTGTTTGAGCTCGCGAATTCTCTCTTCTACTTCTTCGAGTCTTTCGGGATCTGCTTCTAATTGTTCGCCGTAACTGTTAATTTGCCTGCTGGCTTCTGTGGCTTGAGCTAAAGCATCGCTGACCATTTCCAGGATTGACTGCAACTGTAGATCGTAAACGGCCATGTCGCTTAAAATTACTTCGGCTTTGCTCAACAAATCGGCGGCTGATGCGGTGTCGCCCTCGTTTTGGTAAAGGGCTTGGTGAACTCGGTAACTCTGCTGCTGCAATTCGACAATGTGGGTAAGCCGGATTGATTCTTGTTCTAGTTGTTCTAGTTCGTCGCCGTCTTCGATCTGGGCTTCGCCGAGTTCTCGGACTTGGTATTCTAATAAATCGAGTCTTTGCAGTCGTTGCTGTTCCGACTGACGCCTGCGTTTGAGGGCTGTTTTGGCGGTGCTGACTTCGAGCCACGCGAGGCCAATGGTCGATCGAGCTTCAGTCAGATTTTTGCCGCCGTACAAATCGAGCCATTCTCGCTGGAGGGTTTCTTGTCCGAGGTGGACGGTTTGGCCTTGGGCGGTAATTTCGACGAGCCGATCGCGCAGTTGCTCCATTAACTGGCGGTTGACCAGAATTCCGTTCAAGCGCGATCGACTCCGCAAAGCACCGCTAGATGCGTTAATTTCCCGGCAGCAAACGGCTAAATTTCCGTCTATGGGTTCGATTTCTTGCTCGCCCAGCCACCGTGCCGAGGATGAGTCCAATTCAAAGGTAGCTTCCAATATTGCCCGTGCTGCTCCGGTGCGGATCGATCGGCGATCGACTTTCCCGCCCAAAACTGCATCGATCGCATCTAGGATAATCGATTTACCTGCGCCGGTTTCCCCTGTAAATACGTTCAAACTCGGGCCGAATTCTAGATCCAGGGAGTCAATTAAGGCAAAGTTTTCTATTCTGAGGGATAGTAACATGGGGAATTGGGAATGGGTAATTGGGAATTGGGCATTGGGCATTGGGCATTGGCTCATCCACCCGCCAGCGCATCCAATTTCCCGAGTTTAATTTTCATTTGTATCGAGAGGTGCATCTCAGCTTTTGTAAATATATTGGTAGGGGCGAAGCACCTGACGGCAGTAAATCTATGGTTCTCATTAATAAATTACCTGCCGTCAGGTGCTTCGCCCTTGGACTTATTGAGATACACCCGTATCCAGAATACTTTTAATTTTGCCATTATCGATCGCGTCTAAACATCCATGCAAAATAAATTTCTACTACCCGTTGCTCTATTAAGTGTCGTCCTGATTGGAGCTTTCGGCTGGAAACTTCACCAGGACAAGCAGCGAGTCTATGAATTAACTCTAGCGACGGGAACAAAAACGGGGAATTATTATCCTTTCGGACAGGCAATTGCTGAGGTAGTCGTTCAACAAAATCCACGTATCCGCATTCAGGTTGTTGAGACGGAAGGTGCGGAAGAAAATATGCGGAGGCTTCAGGCGAAAGAGGTTCAGTTGGCGATCGTACAGAACGATACGGCGGCAGTACCTTCGGCGCGGGTAATTGCTTCATTATTTAAGGAGGTCTTTCACTTAATTGTTTCGGAAGAGTCGGGAATTGAGAATTTTTCTGATTTGCAGGGAAAACATATTGCATTGATGGCTAAAGGCAGCGGTTCTTACAGTTCTTTTCGGTTTGTTAGCAAACATTACGGTTTACAAGAAACTGATTTTATATCTACTCCGACTTCTTGGATAGAGGCTACTAAATTATTTAGCAATGGCAAAGTTGATGCTATTTTTCGGGTACTGCCGCCAGGGAGCAATTTGGTTAGCGATTTGCTGCAAAATACGAGGGGCAAATTAGTAGCGATCGACCAAGGAGCCGCGATGAAAATCAAGTTACCTTATTTGGAAGCCGATGTGATTCCCAAAGGTACTTACAAAGCCGATCCCGCTGTTCCCGATACAGATTTGGCAAGCGTGGGAGTGCAGGCTACTCTGTTGGTTCGGGAGGATGTTGAGCCGGAAGTCGTGCGCGAAATTACGCGGATTTTGTTCGAGTACCGGCGCAATTTGGTAGCAGCTAATTCGCTGGCGGCAATGATTACTCAGCCGGGAGGGAGCGGGGGTTTAGCTTTGCCGGTGCATGAGGGCGCTCAGGCTTATTACGATCGCGAAAAGCCAGATTTTTTGGCTGCTAATTCTGAGATTATCGGTTTGTCTTTTTCCATTGGAACGCTTTTAGCGTCTTGGTTTTGGCAGTGGCGATCGCGCTTTTTGCAGAAACAAAAAAATCAAGCTGATACATTTAATTTGGCTATCCTAGATTTGATTCAGAAAATTCGTCAAGCCGGAACTTGTGAGGAACTCGATCGGTTACAAGAAGAGTTATTTGATATTTTTAAGCAAGTGATTGTGGATTTGGATGAAGATAGGATTGATTCTGATTCTTTTCATTCTTTTACTTTTACTTGGGAAACTGCTATGAAAATTGCGGGCGATCGAGAAAAAAACTTGCGTAGTTTACCGCCGGCTTCTAATGGTTTAGGAGCTGATTTGATAGCTGCAAAAGAACCGGAAATTTAGTTTATTACTTATTAGTTATTATATCAAATTCGCTCTTCATCGAAATGATATAAACGGAGGACACGGCAGTGCCGTGTCCCTACAATCGATCGCGGTAGGGACACGGCACTGCCGTGTCCTCTATATCATTCCGGCGCTACCAATCCCCAATTCCCCATTTTTTAATCCATAAAACCGAGATGTTTTCTAGCAGCAAGAGTTACCATTCTGCCCCGACTTGTTCGCTGCAAAAATCCGATTTGCATTAAGTACGGTTCGTATACATCCTCAATGGTTTGAGTATCTTCTCCTGTCGAAGCTGCGATGGTTTCTAAACCAACCGGGCCACCGTTAAAGTTTTCGATCATTGCTGTCAAAAGACACCGATCTGTCCAATCTAAACCTAGCGGATCGACATTGAATAATTCGAGGGCGAGTGAGGCAACTTCGGCGCTGATTGGCTTTAAGTTTTTGACTTCGCTATAGTCTCTAACTCGTCGTAGCAATCGGTTAGCAATGCGGGGTGTGCCGCGAGCTCGACGGGCGATTTCTGTGGCTCCTTCTGGGGTAATTTTAGTGTCCAGAACTTGGGCGGTTCTTTGGACAATTAAACTAAGTTCGTCTATTTCGTAGTAGCGCAATCTCTGGATTAAGCCGAAACGATCGCGCAATGGAGCCGTCAGTGACCCAACTTTTGTGGTTGCGCCTACTAAGGTAAAGGGTTTCAGGGGAATGCTGCGGATTTTGGCGGTTTTTCCTTGACCGATCGTAATGTCTAACCGACAGTCTTCCATCGCCGGATACAGGATTTCTTCGGTAACTTTAGATAATCGATGAATTTCGTCGATAAACAGCACGTCGCCTGCTTTGAGGTTGATCAGCAATCCGACAATATCTCGCGGTTTTTCTAGGGCTGGGGCTGTGGTGATTTTGCATTCAACTTCCATTTCTGCTGCTAGAATTAGCGACATTGTGGTTTTGCCTAATCCTGGCGGCCCGTACAGTAACAGGTGATCCATCGGTTCGCCGCGAGATTTGGCTGCTGCAATTGCGATCGCCAAAACTTCTCTTAAGTCTTTTTGTCCGATGTATTCAGCTAACCGCTGGGGCCGAATTTTGTCGTCTTGTTTGCTGTTGATTTCGTCGGGTAGTTCTTGGGATTCTAAGAGGGATTCTGTCTTGGGTTTGGCGGCTTGTTTGCGGGGGGCTGGGGCTATGTCTTCGGGTAGATTTGGATCGGGGGGCTGTTGTTTGGAGGAGATAATTGCCATATTTATTTGCGATCGGGCAGAGAGAATTGTTTAGAATAGTCTGGATAATTACCGAGAATGTTTATGAGTATTCCATCTTCTTTATTAGCATCGGAAAGCATAACTTTTGAGGGGGCGATCGAGCTGACTCAATCTTTATTGTCGGAAATTGAGGCCGATGGGCTTTCACAGCCCGAGATCGAGCAAGCAGTGGCTTCTCTGGTGAAAACACAGAACGGGGCTAGGGGGTTTTTTGTCACCTATCTGACGGGCGACGCATCGGAGGCAGACCGGCCGTCACCGGGAGTGATCGAGGCGCTGCGATCGGCTCCTGAGATCGTAGCAGAACTGCTGGTGAAAAATTTGGCGATGTCGGCGGCAATGGTTGTGTATCATTCGCGCCAAAGCGAGGAAATGGCCGCAGGTTCTGCTAGAGTTCAGGAGCGATCGCGCAATTTGATTCAAATCCTGCAACTGCGGGCCTGTCAAACTATAGCGTCGCAAATGCTAGCCAGTTTGGACAGCGGTGAGGGCGAGTACGAGCAATTTTTTGTGCGGTGGGGCTACGATGGCGAGCAAAAACTAGCGATCGGTTCGGCAGTGCGATCGGCGATCGGCTAAAATGACATCCTTCGTCAGAGTGACAGATCCTTGATCAAAGCGGCGGGGCTGTGGAATAATTGCGGTTTAGCAAAAGCTGCACAATTGTAGCTTGAGTTGATTTAGGTGTGAAGGTAGTGAACGAGGGCGAAAAAATTGCTGAGAACAGACAAAGGATTTGCCCAAAAAGCCCGAACGGTTAATGGCAGGCGCTGGGCGAAGCTGAATCTGCTGGCTACATTGGTGCGCCGAGACTTAGAAGCTCAATACAAAGGCTCGATTCTCGGCAATTTGTGGCCGCTGCTGAATCAGCTATCGCAATTGGTGATTTATACTTATGTATTCTCGATCGTCCTCAAGGTAAAGCTCAAGCTTGCAGGCTTCCCCGAAGACAGCGACATTACATTCGGAGTCTGGCTGTTTGCAGGTTTGCTACCTTGGAGTGCTTTCACCAGCGGTTTGATCAAGTCAGGAGTATCCGTGGTGGGGCAGCCGAATTTGGTCAAAAAAGTGGTATTTCCCCTCGGTTTGCTGCCGCTAGTACCGATTTTGACAGCTTTTATTGAAAGTTCTCTCGGTTTAGCAGCTTTGATTGTCATAGTAGCAGTCTCCTCACAAAAGCTCAACGCTACTTTATGTTTGTTGCCGCTGGTTTGGATTCCTCAGTTGCTGATCACTGCTGGCTTGGGATATTTGACAGCGGGCTTGACGGTGTTTTTGCGAGACATTCCTCAGACATTAGGTGTTATTCTAAATTTTTGGTTTTATTTGACGCCGATCGTCTATCCATCATCAATCATCCCCGAAGAGTGGCGAGCGTGGATATTTTGGCTGAATCCAATGGCCGCTATCTCGGAGGTTTATCGAGACCTCATACTGCTTGGAGAAGTCAAGCACTGGGGCGAATGGGGCGTCGCCACACTCATTTCTGCTGCTATATTTTGTGGAGGTTTTGCGGTTTACCGACGTTTGCGTCCCGCTTTTGCTGATGTGCTGTAAATTTGTTTTAGATATCAAGTCAATCTCCAATCTAAAATCGATTGAATTCTGTAAGTACGTTTTAGATATAAAGTTAATCTAAAATCTAAAATCTAAAATCTAAAATCGATTGACTCCTGCCAATGACAGAAAATGTAATTTCACTAAAAAATGTTTCCAAATGCTTTAAGCGGTACGATCGTCCAGGAGACCGCTTAAAGGAAATAATTTATCCCAGCAAAAAACTTGCTGACGAATTTTGGGCCCTCCACGACATCAATCTGGAAATTTCTCAGGGACAAACTCTGGGAATTGTCGGTCGCAACGGTTCGGGAAAAAGCACTCTTTTGCAAATAATTGTCGGGACGCTAACACCTACCACAGGAAGCGTCGAGGTTAAAGGACGAGTCTCGGCTTTATTGGAACTCGGAAGCGGTTTTAACCCGGAATTTACCGGGCGGCAAAATGTATTTTTCAACGCTCAAATATTGGGATTCAATCACAAAGAAACTGAACAAAAATTTGACGAAATAGCTGCTTTTGCTGATATAGGAGATTTCATCGACCAGCCAGTCAAAACTTATTCTAGCGGTATGTTTGTCAGACTGGCTTTTGCTGTTGCGACTAGCGTCGAGCCGGATATTTTGGTGGTTGACGAAGCACTTTCGGTGGGCGATGAAGCTTTTCAGCGCAAGTGTTTTGCTCGGTTGCAAAGCATTCAGGAACGGGGCGGAACGATTTTATTTGTTTCTCACGCTGCTACTTCTGTGGTGCAACTTTGTACGTCGGCGATTTTAATGGATAGCGGAGAATTGCTACTCGCTCACACGCCGAAGGTGGTAATTTCTAAGTATCAAAAGCTGATTTATGCTGATTCAGATAAAGTCTTGGGGCTGAAGTCAGATATTCGAGGCTTAAATAAGCTGACCAAGCAGGAATCTGAACCAGACCTTCAGGATACTAAGTTAAAAAACACAAATGGTGATGTTCCACCAGAGGAATTCACACCCAAAATTCAGGAATATTACGATGAATTTTACGATCCGGGGATGATACCGTCGAATACGGTGAGGTATCCGTCTCGCGGAGCAGAAATTATCAATCCGCGCATGGAGACGCTGAACGGAAATGTGGTAAATCACTTGATTGGTCGTCAAGATTATATTTATACTTACTCTGTTACTTTCTCGCGGTCAACTTCCAAAGTGAGGTTTGGAATGTTGATTAAAACAATTAGCGGTTTTGAGTTGGCTGGTGCTTCTTTAAAGGCTTCTACTCAGTCAGTTAGGTATGTGGAAGCGGGAACGACAATTGTTGTCAAGTTTCAGTTTAAATGTTTGCTAAATCCGGGGGTTTATTTTTTGAATGCGGGGGTTGTGGGAACGGTAGATGGGGATTTAACTTATTTGGATCGCTGCGTTGATGTGGCGATGTTTAGAGTTCAGTCTTGTACTGAGTCTTGCGGTAACGGCATCGTTGACTTGCTGATCGAACCGTGTTTAACTGTTGTTAATTCTGAGGCTCTGGTGAAAGAGCAGTCAACCGAGGCTATCTAAAATTCTGTGAGAAAAATGAGCGATATCAATTTAGATTTAGTCAAAAATCCGGTAATCAAAGCATTTATTCGAGAGCAAGCTAAGTTTCCCGAAGATTTTAAACTGAATATCTGCGAAGATGATGAAATGTATTTGTTCAGCTTGAACAACGTCAAGGACGATCGCGCTCGGGCTTTGGTGCGCTATTATGCGATCGGGCGCCGCATCCTCGATACCGTTAAACAAGTTGTAGATTGGCATTTCGGCAGTTTTGAAAATGTGCCATCTTTTCTAGATTTTGCCTGCGGTTACGGTCGATTTACGCGGTTTTTGATTCAGGAAATGCCGCCGGAAAAAATTTGGGTTTCGGATATTTATGCTAACGCGGTCAAGTTTCAAACTGAATACTTGGGCGTCAGCGGTATTGTCTCCACGGGAAAACCAGAAAATTATTTAATTGACCGCAAGTTTGACTGCATTTTAGCTAATTCTTTCTTCAGCCATATGCCGGAAAGAACTTTTACAAATTGGCTGCAAAATTTGTATGATTTGTTGACTCCTGATGGCATTTTGATGTTTAGCGTTCACGATGAGTGTTTGCGTGCTCCTCATGTAGAAATGCCTGCTAACGGTATTTTGTTCAGCGCCAACAGCGAAAGTCAGTCTTTAGATAAGGAAGAATACGGCACAACTTATGTAACTGAAAAGTTTGTCAGAGAAATTGTCGAGCGAGTTAGCGCAGGCAAAGCTTTTGTGCACCGCATCAAAAAAGGCATATGCAGATTCCAGGATTTGTATGTTGTCACAAATAAGCTAGTGAAAAAATTTTCGGAGTTGAATTTTTATCACCACCCGGAAGGATATATTGATGTTGCTGCTTTTACGAATAAGGATAATTTGTATCTGGAAGGATGGGCCGCTGATATGAATCTCGGCGGTAGAGTTGAGCATCTCCAAGTGTTGGTAAACGGCGAAATTGTGCAAAGTTGCGAGCCTTTTTACGATCGCCCGGATGTAGCTGGACATTTTGAAACTGATGTGGCTTTGCAGTCTGGTTGGAACTGTTATTTGCCGAAAAACACTGTGCAGCCGCAGGATGTGTTGACAGTTAAAGCAATCAATAACTACGGTTGGCAGTGGATTCTGGAAAATTGCACCGTGGAATCGCTGATTGGTCAAAAGCAATCGCAGTCTTTGTTGGGGTCGGCTCAGACTAAACTCAAATTAGTCGAGACTCAGTTAGCCTCGGCTAGGATAGAATGGGAGCTAAGTCAAAGTAAGCTAATGATTACTCAAACGAAGTTGGAAGAATCTCAAACGAACTTGCAAGCAACTCAAACTGCATTAATCTCAGCTGAAACGCAGTTGGAGCAAACTCAAAATGAGTTAGGATCTGTCGAAACGCAGTTGGAACAAACTCAAAATCATCTAATTAATGTCAAGCAAGAACTAGAGCGATCGCACAATCGAGTTGTAGCAATGGAAACCAGCAAGTTCTGGAAGCTGAGAACCGCCTGGTTTCAAGTCAGGCGGTCGATCGGCTTAACTGGAGAATAACAAGTAAAAATGGTGTGGGAATTAGGGCTAGGGAGAGAAATTGTGAGTATAAATGACAGCAAACCCTCGGTTTTTATTGTTACTGGAATGCACCGTTCTGGTACGTCTTTAACAGCTTCTTTGTTTCAGAAAGTTGGGGTTGATATTGGCAAAAAGTTGGTTGGCCCGGCTGATGGAAATGTGAAAGGTCATTTTGAGAATGTTGATTTTGTGGAGTTTCACAAAAGTGTTTTGCGATCGCACGGCATTGATGAACTCGGCTGTACGTTTGAAAAAACGATTCCGGTAGCAGCGGAATATGTGGAAATTGCTAAAAAATTAATTGCCGATAATCAAAAAACAAACAAACATTGGGGCTGGAAAGACCCGCGAACAGCTCTTTTATGGGATTTTTGGTTAAATTTACTGCCCGAAGCCAATTTTATCTGCGTTTATCGATCGCCCTGGGAAGTCGTCGATTCCCTGTACCGTCGGGGAACAGATGTCAGCTTGCTGCACAATCCCGAAATGGCAGTCAAAATGTGGATTCACTACAATCAACAGGTTCTAGAGCTCCACAAGCATTTTCCCGATCGCTGTCTGCTAGCGAACGTTTACCCGATCGGCAACACTCCCGACTTTTTTATCGATCGAGTCAACGACAAATTTAACGTTAATTTAGGTGCAATACCAGGCGACAATTTTGAAGAATCTTTATTAGTCAATGATATTGTCAAAAGTCATCGACCAAGTTTAATCGAAAAATATTTTCCCGAAGCATTAGAACTCTATCAAGTTTTGGAAACCGAAGCTGGCGATCTGGGTAGCGAGTCGAAATTGGCGATCGATCGAGTGATTCATTTCCCAGCATCTCCAGTCTGGCCTTTTGAAGATTGGCTAAAAATCCGCTTGCTGGAAAAACAGCAAAAAACCAGCAATTCCGAAGTCAAACAATGGCAAGAGCAATTCCAACAAGCCCAAACAAAAGCGTTGGGATTGGAAACAGAGTTAGGAAAAACACAAGTAAAACTTGCCGGCAAAGAATCAAATTTTCAAGAAGCTTTAGCAAAACTGCTCGAATTAGAAACAGAATTAGGACAAACTCAGGCACTGCTTGCCGGTCAAGAATCGCAATTTCAAGAAGCTTTAACAAAAGTCTTGAAATTAGAAACAGAATTAGGGCAAACTCAGGTAAAGCTTGCCGGAAAGGAATCAAATTTTCAAGAAGCTTTAGCGAAACTGCTCGGATTAGAAACAGAATTAGGACAAACTCAGGTACAGCTTGCCGGCAAAGAATCGCAATTTCAAACAGCTTTAGCAAAAGTCTTAGAATTAGAAGCGAAATTAGGAAAAACTCAGGTACAATTTGAGGAAAAAGAATTTAAGTTAGAGCAGAAGCTAGCTGAGTTATTATGGTTGGAAACAGTACAAAGTCAAACTCAGGAAAAATTAACCGAAACTCAGGAAGATTTGGAACAATCGCGCCAGGAAACAGCAAAATTTCAGGTAGAAATTGCTGCAATCAAGTCTTCTTTATTGTGGCAAATAAAAGAAAAGCTTTCGGGATTTCAAAGTCGAATCCGGGACTTATTCCCAAAATTTGTTTTTTCGTTAGATAAACCCACTACTTGGCAAGTTTGCGATTCAAACGTACTAATTGTGGGCTGGGTGTTTAACACAAAAATACAGATTGAAGCAGTCCGCGCCCGAATTGAAAACCAGAATTTCTCCGCTGTTTATGGCATAGAAAGAAGCGATATAGCCCTAGCACACTCTAATATTGCGGCTGCACAAAAATCGGGCTTTACAATTGAAGTCGAAGCGCCTGCGGGACGCCATGAAGTGCTGCTGGAAGCCCAAGACGATCGCGGTAAATGGCATCTTTTGGCAGCTTATCCGCTGTTAGTTTCCACGATTCAAGCATCGTTAGACGTACCAGTGGTGTGGGAACAACGTCAGGGTCAAATTTTGTTTGCAGGTTGGTGTTGTCACCACGATCGCAAAATTGCGAAATTAACCTTTTTGTGTGGTGATATTTCTGTAGAATGCGCCTACGGTTTGCGCCGAAAAGATGTCGGCGAAGTATTTCCTGACTGGGTTAACAGTTCGGAAAGTGGCTTTGAAGCCCTTGTCGATTTGCCTCCGGGCGAGTGGCACGTTTCTCTGCAAGCTGAGTTAGAAACTGGGGAAATTTTGTATTTTCAGGCGCCGAAAATATTGACGGTGCGGCGATATCATATTTGGCAGAGAAGTGCTGATAAATTTGAGGAGTTTTCGAGTTTTATAGAGGCAATTCGCCAGCGGGCGCAGGAGAGAAAACAGCGTCTCGGTAGAATTGTACCAATGCCTTGGGAAATTGCGAAGGTGATTGGCCAGTTGGGGAAGATTTACCAGCAGCAAAAACAGTTTACTGCGCCGGGAGATTTACTACCACCTGCGGGTTTTGTGGTGCCTCAACCGATTGATAGGTATGACGCATGGCTGTTGGTGAATCAGTGGAATGCTCGATCGCGCGATTACTTGATTTCTCGGTTAAAATCCTGCCGACAACCGCTACCCAAAATTTCGGTGGTAATGCCAGTTTACAACCCGCAGATTGATTTTCTCGAAAGTGCGATCGACAGTGTAATAGCTCAAGTCTATACCAACTGGGAATTCTGCATTGCCGACGATTGCAGCACCGATTTCACGGTTGCTGAGACTTTGAAAAACTGGGCCGAAAAGGACGATCGTATCCGCATCCAATTCCGCACAGAAAACGGTAATATTAGCGCAGCCACCAACAGCGCCGCCACCCTCGCAACGGGTGATATTATCTTATTTTTAGACAACGACGACGAACTAACTCCCGACGCATTAGGCGAAGTCGCGCTGTATTTTGCCACCCATCCAACCACCGATTTCCTCTACTCAGACGACGACAAAATCGACACCAAAGGTCGCCGATTCGCCCCACAATTCAAACCGCAATGGTCGCCAGAATTGCTGCTTTCCTATATGTATCTCGGTCATTTGTGCGCTGTAAGAAAACAAATTTTTGAACAAATCGGCGGTTTACGAATCGGCTTTGAAGGCTCGCAAGACTACGATTTTGCCTTAAGAGCAACCGAAATCTCTCGCCACGTCGCGCACCTACCGCTAGTGCTATATCATTGGCGAACAGCACCCGGTTCTACAGCCATATCTGGTGCCGCGAAACCAGCCAGTTTTGCCGCAGGTCAAAAATCAATTCAAGACGCCCTAAACCGCCGAAAAATCAACGGCAATGTCGCTCAGCACGCCTGGGCAATCAAAGAAAATCTGGGCATATTTGCCCAAGATTTTCCAGATAGCGGCCCATCAGTAACGGTGATTATTCCCACCAAAAATCAGCTTAAATTACTGAAAGCCTGTCTGGATTCTCTGGAAAATACAACGTACAAAAATTATCAAATTGCCGTCATTGACAACGAAAGCGACGATCCGAAAACTCTGGAATATTTAAAGCAATTAACTTGCCAAGTCTTGCGGATCAAAAATCCTGGAGGCAAGTTTAGTTTTGCCGCAATTAACAACCGCGCTGTCGAACAAGTTAACAGCGAATATATCTTGTTTTTGAACAACGATACGGAAGTAATTAACCCGCGTTGGCTGAGTCAAATGGTGGGATACGCTCAAATTCCCGATGTGGGTGCTGTCGGTGCGAGACTGTTATATCCCGATGGTAGAATTCAGCACGCGGGCGTAATTCACGGCCTCCATCACGGTTTGGCGGGGCACGCTTTTAAGCTGATGGACAAGGATAATCGAGGCTATCTTTCTCAAGCGATGGTAACGCGAAATTACTCTGCGGTAACAGCCGCTTGCACGATTACTCCGCGTCAATTGTTTTTAGAATTGGGTGGTTTTGACGAGCAGAATTTTGCGGTTGCTTATAATGATGTCGATTACGGATATCGGCTGTTAGCACGGGGTTATCGGTGCGTATATTGTCCCGATGCGGAGTTGTTGCACAAGGAGGGAACTTCGAGAGGTTTTACTGATAATCCTCAAGAAGTTGCGGCTTTTCGGCGCAAGTATGCGGGGAGAAATGACAGTTTTTACAGTCCTCATTTGTCTTTGGAAGATGAGTATTTTCATATTCAACCCCGCAGGGTTTTTATGAAGGAAGAAAAGTCAACCCCCCCCTACTCCCCCCAAGCAACAAGAACCCCCCCCTACTCCCCCCAAGCAACAAGAACCCCCCCCTACTCCCCCCAAGCAACAAGAACCCCCCCCTACCCCCCCCAAGCAACAAGAACCCCCCCCTACC
>JANPMV010000066.1:0-2513 GCA_031427135.1 Cyanobacteria bacterium VAR_87_metabat_62
GGAGTAGTCCGTAAGAGTGCTTGCTGTAAAAGGTGTAGTCGGACTAGACATGAAACTGTAAGACCAAAACTGACATTGTTGGTAGAGGCACGATTCAGCCCAAGAATCCTCGTCCGCGAGATAGTCGAGGAGTGTCAAAACCTCTTACTTAATTTGACATAATTTTAGGTTTTTTGGCAGTGAGGGCGATGGCTTACGCCCGCTTCGCTACGACCGGCTTTGTGATCTGAGACACTTGCTGCGTTGGGACGGGGAACTGAACGGCTTTTTGCCTGCATTGCCTAAACTGCTTGATAATGAGGCAATAAACAAGTAAAATTATGACAAAAATAGAGTCTTTAAATCTGCGGATTTCTCACAAACATGAGAGTTTCTGAGCGCCAATTAAAATTATGCTTTGTTCTCTGAACGCGACTAATTATCAATAATTAGGAAAGGCGATAGAGTTGGCATTCAATCAACAGGACTTAATCAAAGGGGAATGATATCATTTCCGGTTACACCGTCAGGTGATGTTGACGGTTGACGGTTGACAGTGAACAGTGAACAGTGAACAGTGAACAGTGAACTCGAATTTACTATTCCGATGAAGAGAGGATTTGATATGATATTACGAAAAAGGTGAATTTTCAGATCGGTGGAGGTAAGGTGCGCGGCCGGGCGCACCCTACAAATGTGAGTTAGGGCGCAAGTTTTGTTAATGTTTTTTCGGATTTTTCGGAAAAGGAATGCCCAAACTTTCGTGAAAAAGAAGCTGAGTTTTATAAGTCAAGCGGCGGTTAACTTGTTTGATAATTTTTTCCAAAAGCGCATCGCCAGTTTTTTCAATTAAAGGTTGAGACATCGATCGAATAAACTTGGGAAAGCAAACCCCCACAGCCAAATCCAGCTTCCACGTAGCACTGGTAATCGCAGGCGGTAGTTTAGCACGTTCCGACGCAGGCCAATCGGCGGCAAACTCCTGAGACGGTATCTCCACTAGCTTCATCGCCGATCGAAAATCCACTTCATACCCGGGCGAGGTATAATTCGGAACCGGAATCGTCTTAATCAAATAGTCGCCTTCAGCGTCAGGCGGCAACAACTCTAAACCAATTCTGGCTTCTACGCGGTAGCCGAAAGCCCCAAAACGCCCAATTAATAAATCGTAGCCGTTTTCGCCGATCGGCTCGGTCTTCATCGGCGAAGCGCACTGCTGGAACCAACTCTTGTGGTTGTTCAAATGGTGCGCCACCGTCTCCGCATCCGCATACATCTCCATGCTGTCTTCAAAATGCGTGTGAAACCAAATCGGCTCAACTTCTGCTCCTACATCGGCACTTAGACTCTCGGGCGGCCCAAAACTCGCATCTGGGTAGTAATTTTCGTCACAAGCTTCAACAGTTTGATATTCAGCGGAATCCTGCTTGATCATATGCTCTCCTCTAATACACGCTTTCTCGATCGGGCTGGGGATGTGGTGAGGGAGTTTTCTCCCTACAATTGAGAAATAGATAGCAACAAAACTTACCCTAGTTCAGCATAACTCGACTTATGAAAGCATTTGTAGCAGGAGCCACAGGCCAGACTGGCCGCCGAATCGTCACAGAATTAGTCAAGCGGGGCATTCCCGTGCGCGCCTTAGTCCGAAATCTAGAGACAGCTAGGCAAATTTTACCACCAGAGGTAGAGTTAGTGACAGGCGATGTATTAAATGCCACTTCTCTGGCGGATGCGATCGGCGACAGTACGGTGTTGCTGTGCGCGACAGGGGCGGCCCCCGGTTTTGACCCGACAGCGCCTTACAAGGTGGATTTGGAAGGTACTAAAAATTTGGTGGAAGCAGCTAAGGCTAAGGGAATTGAGCATTTTGTGCTGGTGACTTCCCTCTGCGTTTCTCAATTTTTTCACCCGCTGAATTTGTTTTGGCTGATTCTGGTTTGGAAGAAGCAAGCCGAGGAATATTTGCAAAAAAGCGGGTTGACTTATACGATCGTCCGTCCGGGCGGTCTCAAAAATGAGGATAATTCAGATGCGATCGTCATGACTGGCGCTGACACAATGTTTGAGAGCAGCATTCCCCGCACTAAGGTAGCCCAAGTGTGCGTAGAAGCGCTGTTTCAGCCGACTTCTCGCAACAAGGTTGTGGAAATTGTGGCGAAGCCGGAAGCTCCACAAAAGAGTTTTGAGGAGTTGTTTGCCGCTGTGGTTTGATTGAATTAGGCTCGCTTGGGTTCGGTGCGTCAGACTCTTCATCGGAATGATCTAAAGGTCGGACACAGCAGTGCTGTGTCCCTACCGCGCGCGCGATCGACTGTAGGGACACGGCACTGCCCATAGGTGTCAACTTAAGCTCAAATCCAGTCAGAGATTGCTGTTTGACTATTAAATCCAGATCCCCCCTAGCCCCCCTTAAGAAGGGGGGGACAGGGGGGGTCAAAGTCCCCCTTCTTAAGGGGGATTTAGGGGGATCTGGACTATGGTAAAAACGACATTTATCAAGGCTTTCAGGCGATTGTTGACACCTATGGGCA
>JANPMV010000067.1:0-61687 GCA_031427135.1 Cyanobacteria bacterium VAR_87_metabat_62
ACGATGAACCCCCGACCGCAGGCATCGGAGCTCGCCTCCCGTTGCCGAAACCCCCCAGTTTTCCGCCGATGGTTGTCGCGGAGGGCGATGGCGTTCCGCCCCGCAAGCTACGCACAAACGGCAAAAAATTCGCCCGCAGCGCAATACTTTTGAGCGGGCGCGCGCCCCCGGGAGGTGATGCGATGTAGTAAGCCACTTGCATAAAGCTTTGAACTTTATCTCCCATCATCCGAACAGCGCGATCGCTTTCTGAGCGAGGGCGATCGCTTCCTCCAAATCTTACAAAAATGGATATCACCCAGACTTTTTAGACAATTGGTGCGAGCCGCCAGAATCCGAGTATGAGCCGCTTCTACAGTTTCAATCCGAGATTCTTGACGAAGTGCCACACAACGACATCGGCATCCTGACTCAGAGAATCAAGCGCTCATTCGTTGACTACGTACGGCAAGGCATTATGCTAGACACCGTTCGTCGCCACCGCCTCTATAAACGGCATTATAAGGACTTCGCCGACTACTGCAACAACGCACTAGGTCGATCGCGCTTTTACTGCCAGAAAATCATTCAAGCGGCCAAGATTTGCTTGGAGCTCATCAAGTCCAAATTTAGAATTTTGCCAACATCGGTAGCGCAAGCGTTGCCACTTCTCAAGTTTGCAAAAGTCGATGCTTACGGCAACCGCGAGTTAGAAGACAAATGGCAGACAGTGCTTGACGGTTTCCCGGCCCAGCTAATCACTGCCGCCAAAATTCAAGAAACCTTAGACGAAAACCCAGAGGATAGAGCCAAGCAAGTTCGTATCGGCGGCAAGGCGTACGAACTGCTGAAACAGAAAGCAGCAGCAGCGGGGATGGCAGTTTCTAAGTATCTGGAAATGCTAATTGGCGGTAGCGAACCGCCCGACGAAGAACCGCCCGAGCAACAAGGAACGGAATTGACTGCCGAAAAAGAAGAAATTTGCGATCGGCTCGAAGCCTCCTTTGCCAAAGCCAAGCCAGTCGCTGGTTTTGGCAAAAAATCTAACACCCCATTAAACAACCCATTGAATAGATCCGACAAAGTGTCGGACTCCTCCTAATCCCAAAAAAAGCCATGCCCAATACTTTCACTTACAGGCATTCCGACTTGCCCCCTTTTCGTCCTGAAATCAAAGCGGAAATCGTCGCTCTCGACGTGCATATTGCCGATTTAATTTTAAAAAGTCAAGGTAATTATCGCGAGCTAAGTAGGTAGGCGGGATTAAACCGAACTACGTAACAGTATGTAAACAGGGCTAAATCACTTACGTTTAGGGGATTTGGATACTTTACAATCGTTTACATGGTTGCGTTTTACAGCGCCTACTTACTTAGAGGAACTATCAGAAATCCTAGACAGCGGCGCCGATAGTTGCGAAATGAATCTCAATTCTATTCGGATAATCGCCGACGACAGTTCGCAACCCGAAGCTATCAGCATGAAAGATTTACCATTGGAGGAAAAGCGAATTATCTATTCGTGTTCGTACACGAATTCACTTTTACTCAATATGCTTGCCAATTTAATCGGCAAAGACCCTGAAGATTTAGCAAAAGACATAGCGGCGCAGGCTTTGATTCATCAAAAACCTGTCGGTGACGCTGCTGTAGAAAAATTTGTCAGCGATTTAGTTCCCCTAGTTGGTGAAGGGAAAGACAATTATTTCTTCAAACGGATTGATTGAGATATCAATTACATTACCGCCTGATGAGTGCCGCCGACTCAGCGGCCGAAACTCCCCTTTTTAAGGGGGAGTCGCGGGATGAGTCGCAAGACGAGTGGCGCTTTAAAAGTGAAATTAGCTTAATTGCTATCATCCCTTCGTAAGCGCCAGCCCGCATCAAACCGGACAAAATAATGAGCCTTAATCAGTGAAGTAAGCATTAATTTGCTTTTGGGAGATTCGTAGGCTCTCTTGTCCTTTTCAATCTTTCTCTCCCTAAACTAGATGAAATATTTAATCGTAGGTATTGACGTTTCTCGGTCGTCAATCGCCGCGTGTTTTATGCTGGAAAAACCCAGCAATCCCCGTGATAATTACTTCGACGCCGACATCGAGGTCTTTCACTCGAACATTGAAAATTTGAATAAATTAAGGATAAAAATTGAACGCTTCAAAGCCTATAAAATAGTGGCTAGTTGCGAGCCGACCGGGATGAACTACGCCCAGCTCTGGATGAACAAGCTCGGTGACTGGGGCGTCGAAGTACGAATGATTTCTAACAGCAAGCTGCCTAACTACAGGGCAGAACTGATGGGAAAAGAAGGCAAGAGCGGGGCAAAAACTGACGAGATTGATGCTTTTGCGATTGCGTGCTGGTATTTTGACAAATCAGGCACCAGCTACTTGAAGATTCGAGACCCCCTGGTTACGCATATCAAGCGAACTTGTCTGCGGCTCGAACATTTAAACCGAGTGCAATCTCCCATTATTAACAGAATGAGGTTGACACGCAGTAAAAAATTAGTTTATATTCGCTTATGTATGCTACCATTCAGTGTATGGCATACATTCCACTCAGAAAAGCAGTCGAATTTCTGGGCTTGCATCCTCACACCTTAAGGAAATACGCAGATGAAGGCAAGATCAAAAGCATCAAAAACGAAGCAGGACAAAGACTTTACGATGTTGAGTCCTACCAGCGCGGTGCAGCCAGAACTGCCATTGTTTGCTACTGCCGAGTTAGTTCACAAAAACAGCGAGACGACCTCGCCAGACAAGTTGAATTCATGCAACAGCAATATCCAGGGGCCGAAATCATCCAAGATATCGGCTCAGGACTCAACTTCAAAAGGAAAGGACTGCAAGCCCTACTGGTCAGATTTATGCGAGGCGATCAGCTCACGATTATTGTTGCCTGTCGAGACAGATTGTGCAGATTCGGATTTGAACTATTCCAATTTATGGCAGAACAAAACGGTGGAAAAATCGTGGTTCTTGACCGAACTGTTCACTGTCCAGAAACCGAACTCACAACAGATATTCTCGCCATCCTTCACGTCTTTAGCTGTAGAATGCACGGACTCAGAAGTTATAGCAAGAAAATCAAAGAAGATCCGTCTATTCCTAAACCCTGAGCAAAAAGCGCTGCTCAAGCAATGGTTTGGTGTCAGTCGTTTTGTCTACAACACGACCATCAAATATTTGGAGCAACCAGGTACAAAAGCGAACTGGATGGCAATCAAAACTGAGATTCTTGATGGATTGCCCGATTGGGCAAAACCTGTTCCTTTTCAGATTAAATCAATTGCCATTAAAGATGCTTGTCTAGCTGTGAAAGCTGCGAAGAAAGGATTTGGCAAAGATGGACTAATTCGCCAATGCAAGTTTCGCAGCCGCAAGGACACAAAACAGTCAATTTTTGTCCCGAAGACTGCCATAAAAGATTGTGGTATTTACTACTCAATTCTTGGTAAGTGCCAGCTTAAAGAAGCACTGCCTAATGCTTTCAGTGACGGAAGGGTAACACTTGCCTATGGTGAGTATTACTTGGTTGTTTCTGAAGAAGTGCAGCCATCTCAAACTGATAACCAAGGTCGGATGGTTGCCTTAGATCCCGGTGTTCGCACGTTCATGACTTTCTTCTCTGAGGACTCTTACGGTTGGCTGGGAGACGATTCAAACCTGTTTATTCAGAAGCTTTGCTTCAAACTTGACAGGCTTGTTTCGCGACTTTCTTATTCACCCAGTCAGCCCAAAAGAAGGCTCAAAAAAGCGACGGATAGACTGCGTTGCAAGATCAAAAACTTGGTGAAAGAATTACACCACAAAGCGGCTAGGTTCTTAGTTGATAACTTTGATGTAATTCTGTTGCGAATATTTGAGACTTCGCAAATGGTCTCTAAGTCGCGCCGTAAGTTAAGAAGTAAATCAGTGAGGCAGATGTTGACTCTTAGTCATTATGAGTTTAAGAATTTCCTCAAGTGGAAAGCATGGGAAAATTCAAAGACTGTAATTGATTGCAACGAAGCTTACACCTCGAAAACGGTGTCCTGGACAGGCGAAATTGTCAAAATCGGTGGGGCGAGAACAATCAAGTCCCCCACGACTGGTGGCAAAATGAACCGAGATCTAAATGCTGCTCGTGGGATCTTCCTTCGGGCATTGGTTGATACGCCTTGGTTAAGAGATTCTCTTAATTTATGTGTTTGTTAGCATTTGTTAGCAAAAAAGTATCGGCAAGAGCTAACTTGGCAATGCCCGGAAGTTGCTCAAGTGCGATCGGCAAAACTGCAAGAAGAGCTGCCACCCCTGCTCTGGGGCTGGCTGGCCCAGCGGCGAAAATCGAAAAAGTACGATCGCATTTTAGAGGCAACGGTCGGCTCTGGCATTGAGCCTCAAACTCAGTGGGCCGCCAACCAATACTGCGAAATTGAGGAAGAAATATTCAAGCTCAAAAAGCAGCTGACTCTGCTCATAGACAACCCGCAGTTTGATGAATATCGGCGGATTTTTACAAAATTTGGATTTGGATATCAGCTTCAAGGCTACTTGCTGGGTGCCATCTATCCGATCGGGGACTTTTTGAAAGACGGTCGGCCCGAAATCAAACTCCGCAAAGACCGCCAAACAGGGAAAGAGTCCAAGCTCAAACTCTCCGAACGCCGCTTTATGCGAGCGGTCGGCATGGGCGTAATTCGGGACGACAGCGGCCAGAAAAAAAAGGGAAAACAATCCGGCAGCGCGCTGTGCAGAAAAGCGCTGTGGCAATGGTGTTTCACCCGTTTAGAGGTAACTAGAAACAATCCGCCGCTGAAATTTGTTTACGGGCAGGGCAAGGAGGCAGAGCAAATGTCCCCATCTAAAAATCTCAAGCGGAGAAAAAAAGGCGGCACCCCTGTTAAGCTAGCCCGTCAACGGGTGATAGCTCGGTGCGTTCACGAGCTATTCAAGGATTTGTGTAACATCGTTAAAGTCTAGAATCAAACCAAAAGACCCACAGGAGTAATCTACCTGTGGGTCTTTAAATTAGTAGAAAGAACGTTACAGTGAAGGGATACTTTTCAAATCATCCCACGGACACCAAGCACTATATGGCAGAATCTGACCTAGGCAGTTTTGCGGTGGCACCGGAAGCCTCACTCGCGATCGCAGAAGATGAGGACATCGAGATCGATCGTCCAATTTCAACTCGATCGTCAGCATACAACAATTGGTCTGCCGACGATCCCGTGGGAGCTTTGTTCAAGGAAATGGCTCGCTATCCTCTGCTGAGTGCTAGCGAAGAGGTAGAGTTAGCGCGCCGCGTTCAAGAATTGGTAGCCCTGGAAGAACTTGAAAAGACTTTAAACCAGGAATTGGCAAGAGTTCCCACAAAAGCTGAACTAGCCGCAGCTATGGGTTTGAGCGAAACTCAACTGAAAAACTTCCGGTATCAGTGTCAGTCGGCGAAACGGAAAATGATCAGCTCGAATTTGCGGTTGGTGGTTTCCATCGCCAAACGGTATCTGAATCGGGGCGTGCCTTTTCTCGATTTAATTCAGGAAGGAGCTTTGGGTTTGAATCGAGCCTCGGAAAAGTTCGACCCAGAAAAGGGTTACAAGTTTTCTACCTATGCTTATTGGTGGATTCGACAAGGAATTACGCGGACAATTGCCAATCAAGGGCGGACGATTCGTTTGCCGGTTCACATTGTCGAACAATTAAATAAGCTAAAAAGAGTTTATCGGGATTTGAGGCGATCGCTCCAAAGAAATCCGACTGAAACTGAACTTGCTAAAGAAATGGAAGTTACTTCCGAACAACTTCGCTATCTCCAGCAAGTACGCCGGCAATCTTTGTCTCTCAACCACCGCATTGGTTCGGAAGAAAGCTCGGAACTTTTGGATGTTCTGGAAGATAATGTGACGCAATCTCCAGAATCTCAGATGAATGAGATGATGATGCGCCAAGATATTTTGGAGGTGTTGGACAATATTTTGACTGAGCGGGAAAAAGAGATTGTGGCTATGCGTTACGGTTTGATAACCGGCGAACCTTACACTTTAGAAGAAGTCAGCAGTTTGTTTAATTTGTCCCGCGAACGAGTCCGTCAAATTCAAAATAAGGCAATGCGGAAACTGCGGCGGCCTCAAGTGACTGAACGCTTAAAGGGCTGGTTGAAATAAGGGGCAACCACGGGGGGATTGCCCCTACGCAAACAAAGTCCGCCTCTGCGGACAAGCGAAATAATGGTATTTTAATGTTTGATTGTCATTTAGCGCTTGTTTATGTTTTCTGAGGTGATTTTGCGTTCAGCTACCCGCGCCGACGTGCCGGTGCTGTTTGATTTGATTAAAGCTTTGGCTGAGTACGAAAAGTTGTCTGATGCGGTGACTGGGAGTGCGGTGGATTTGGAGCGTGATTTGTTTGGCGATCGACCTTTTGCTGAAGCGATTTTAGCAGAGTGCGAGGGTCGGGTTGTGGGCTGGGCGCTGTTTTTTCACAACTATTCTACTTTTTTGACTCAGCCGGGAATTTATCTCGAAGATTTGTTTGTGCTTCCTGAGTTTCGAGGGCGGGGAATTGGCAAGTCTTTGATTGTTTATTTGGCGCAGTTGGCGGTGGAAAGGGGCTGCGGGCGTTTGGAATGGAGCGTGCTCGATTGGAATGAATTGGCGATCGGATTTTACAAGGGTATCGGTGCTGATGTGATGCCAGACTGGCGGATTTGCCGGGTTGCGGGCGAATCTCTGGCGAGTTTGGCATCAAAGTAATTGTGGATGTTTGCCAAAAATATCGGAAAATTTAGGTGATAGTTGGGTTTAATTGGGAGAAGAGATTGTGATTATTTGGGTAAACGAGCAAATCGATCCGTCGGGCATTCTTTATTCTTGTATTGCTTGTTGCGATGAGACTCAAGCGAAGGAATGCCACGCATCTTTTGAGCAGAATTTGACGCCCGATCAAAAACAGCAGGGCTGGGTTGCTACGTTGCGAACTGTTGGTTCTTGGGATGATGTGCCTGTTAATGCTTTGAAATTGAATTGATCGGTGCAATTCATATCAATTCCGGTTGCATCGGAATGACAAGCGAGGAGACGGCAGTGCCGTTTCCCTACGCCAGATTAATTGTAGGGACACGGCACTGCCGTCTCCTGATTTCGGTAATATTAATAATTCCGATGCTACCGGATTTGATATCAATCGATGTTTGTGTCGCTACCGAAAGCCGAGGCAGACTCCGTTTGACTTGCAAAGCGGTTTCAATCGCTGACATCGAGGGAGTAACTAACTTGATTTTGGTGCGACAATTTCAGGATCAAGCTGCATATTAGTGTAGAAAATGCAAGATAATTCCGGCACAAAGTTATCTGAATATTCCCGTTTGCGATGCCAGAAAAACTGATATCAATTCCCGCTGCACCGAAATGATATAGAGGACACGGCAGTGCCGTGTCCCTACCACGAAATTGTAGGGACACGGCACTGCCGTGTCCTCCGTTTAGATCATTCCGATGCTAACGGAATTGATATGATTCGACAATTGGCGTTTCGAGGGCGGATTTTAGCCTTAATATTAATCAGTAAAGGCATTTCCAACTGTCAATTTAATTTTTATGATTGAAACCTTATTTCACGCCTACACGCCTCTAGTTATCTGGACAGGCTTAGGATTGCTGCTATTTCAGTTCATCCCAGTTAATTTTCCGAAGCTGCTGAGCCTCTTTCTTTATTGGGTTGGGATACCGCTGCAAATTGTAGTTTTAGCGCGTCACAGCGAATTTTCGGGTGCTGTGGGATTCACACCGGCGATCGCCATTTTCGTGTTATTTCTGAGTACGGGTTTGGCTTGGTTGACTTGGGAGTTTTTGCAGCAGCTAAGTACCCGCCACATCGACAAGCCGTATTTTCAGGGCAAAAACTCTATTGTCAATTCACTATTGTTAAATTTTAGCTCCCTGACGCGATCGAGCAAAGGTAGTTTTATCCTAGCTGCAATGTTAGGAAATACAGGCTTTGTGGGATTAGCAATCACCCCCGCCATCATCAGCGCGGATAATAATAACTGGGCAGTCTTGTATAGCGTCACCAATAACGTTATCGGCACCTACGGATTCGGTGTATTTATTGCGAGCTATTTCGGGAATTCTGGGAAAAAAAATCAGTGGTGGACTCAGCTCAAAGACGTGGTAACTGTTCCCGCACTCTGGGCATTTATGATTGGTTTTTTCACCAGAAATATCCCCTTACCAGAAACAGTAGAATCAGGATTGGAAGCAGTAGTTTGGGTAGTAATTGCCAGTGCTTTGCTGCTCGTTGGCATTCGTCTGAGGTCTATTAAACAATGGCAAAGTTTTGAAATGGCCTTCATCCCCTCGTTACTAAAAGTTGTAATTGTCCCCGTGCTGATCGGATTGGGCGCTAGCTATTTCGGATTGAGTGGCGATCCGAGAATTGTGCTGGTGTTGATGTCGGGAATTCCCACAGCGCTTTCGGTGCTGATTTTAGCAGAAGTCTACGAGCTCGATCGCGATTTGTTAGCTTGCAGCATCGCCATAACTTCCGTTGGTTTGCTGTTGATGCTTCCGCTGTGGCTAGCTTGGTTTAGTTGAATTTGGGTTTTCTTGTGGGGAGTCAGAAACCGGGTTTCTTTACTAAATCGGGCGTGAGGATGCGTAAATTATCGCATAAACCCGGTTTCTTGGATGGTTGGGCGCCTCAATCGCACAGCAAACTCGGAGATGTCAGCACAAAGACATCCCTGCTTCCCACCCCTTCCGATTCCGGTTTGATCGGCGTCGTAAAGTGAAAAAAATCGTGGTCGTTAACTAACAGCAATTCACCCGGATGCAGGACTTTATTAAACACAGGCTTCTCTTTTTTTGCCAAGTACAACTGCGTTTCCCCTCCCACAATATTAGTTCGATCGACCGAGAAAATCCCGATAAAATCAGTACCGTCTCTGTGAATGCCTTCCGGTGCGGGGTTGCCGAAATTGTGCGGCGAACAACTCGTCCTGATTTGATGGATGCCGATTTCAGCTTCGGGGTGAATTTTGCAGGAATCGAAAAAAGCAAAAACCATCTGTTTGAAATTATCCAGGGCGATTAGTCGATCGTCCAATTCGGCAAATTCCCGCCTGATATCACCCGCTACGGGATTGTATTCTTTACTTTGAAACAAGTAGCCGTGAGGTAACTTAATTAATTCATTCCCGTTCACTACAAACCGCGACAATCTCCTCGATCGATATTTACCTTTTACATAAGGGTCGATCGGCATATCGTCAAAAAATTGCTTGAATCCTTCCAGCTTAATCGAGTTTACTTTTTTGAAAGTAAACATGAAAGCGTAGTCCAATTGAATGAATTCTAATACCGTTTTCATAGATTTTTCTCTAGGAAGCCTTGCTCCCTTCTTTAATTTGGCATTAAAGAGGTGTATGCTTCTAGTCTAGCTCAGGTTTTTTGTAGGTGTCGTAAAAAATACTACAAAAATTGCAAAGATATCGTAAAGATAGCTATTAATTCCGCACCGATTTCACCAGGGACTGACAGGCCCGCAGGAAAATGGCAACATCCACCCCAAGCGCGACGTACTGAACGCCAGCATCAATCCACTGCTTGGCGATTTCGGGGTTTTCGGCAAAAGTACCGGCCGCTTTGCCTGCACTGCGGATGGTTTGCACTGCATCCTGCATCATGTCGATGACTCGGGGATCGCGGATTTGGCCGGGAATGCCGATCGACTGCGACAGATCGTAAGGCCCCAGAAAAATCACGTCAACCTGCGGCACAGTCACAATGTCTGCGAGGTTGTCGATGCCACCTTTGCCTTCGACATGAATCACAACTAAGGATTCTTCGTTGAGTCGATCGGTAATATTTGTACCTGCGGCCGTGTAAAGTCCCGCCCGCGTAGCGAAGGAAAGACCCCGCGAACCCAGAGGACTGTATTTAGCGCTTTTGACAGCGGTTTCGGCATCAAGTTTGGTTTCAATTTGAGGTACTTGAACCCCTGCGCTGCCGATATCGAGAGCTCGTTGAATTTGCGGGCCATCGTTTTTGCGGACGCGGACGATGGGTGCAATTCCCGTACAATCAGCGGCGCGGCACAAATCTTCAGCAGCAAGCGGGTGCAGGGGGCCATGTTCCATATCAATAACTGCAAAGTCAAAGCCGGCATGACCGCAGATTTCGGTGAATGCCGGATAGGCGCAGTTCATAAATAAACCGAGAACTGTTTCGCCTTGTTTGATTTTTTGTTTGAGTTGGTTTTGACGCATGGGTAATTCCGCAAATTTGATTTTTTTTTGGCGTTGCTGCTGCAGGAGTATGATTTGCCTCCGAAATTTAGTAGGGGCAATTCATGAATTGCCCCTACTCGCTCAATTCATGAATTGCCCCTACTCGCTCATTTCAGGGATTGCTATAGGGAGTGAATCATACCTAAATTCAGCAACGCCGTTTTTTTTACCGCAGATGAATGCCGATGAGCCCAAATTTTTTAAAAAAATACAGCTCAAAATTTGCCGTTATAAATTACTTTATGTTAACAAAATCGATAAAAATTTTGTAGCTGCTTTTGCTTCAATTTTAAACGGAATCAAGCACAAAAGCCAGCCGAACATAAACATTCCTAGTATCGGTAAAAATATTGCTCCCACCGAGGGTTCGACTAACCAAGCAAATAAAGCAAACATTCCAATAGTGCCAGTTGTCCACAGCCAAAGACTCATAAATGCTACCACTATTTTATGTAAAGTCATCCTAATTTTGATGGAACAACCGAACGGTTGAGTATGGATATCTCCTTTGATAATTGGGAAAAATGAATTGCGGCCGATGATGATGCGATTGATTTTGAAGGTATTGCCAGAAATTGTTCCTTCATAAGGTTTGGCAGGTGGTGGGCCAAAGGGTAGAGTTTTTCTAAAAAATTTGGGAGCAGTGACAACTTCCTCCAACCTGCACAAAACTTCGGAAAAAGTTAAACTTGTCGTAATTGTTAAACTATCAAAAGGGATCAATAACCTAAAAAATTTGACGATGTTGAGCATAAGGTTTATCTGAATGTTCAATAGTTGTTGCTGGCATTAATACCTCTTATCTAAAAATTTTTTTCCCTAACCGTACCGCGAAATACCAGTATACTGCAAAATAAACATTTAAATCCGATCAGTGTTTTTCACGCTATGTCAAAATTAATCCCACAATCTCCGATCAAACTTCGACGGTATCTATTTTCGCTCAAAGGTCGATCGCTATTTTGCGTCACCCTCGGCATAATCTCCGCGATTGCGAGCATTTCGCCAGTATTTGCTGCACCTCGGGGTAATCCAGAAAAGGAAGAAACTTGCGACATTCTAGTAGCAGGCGGCGGGCTCGCAGGCGCGGCTGCAGCTTACGAAGGTTTGCTCGCCGGGCGCACAGTTTGCATGACTGAAATTACTGACTGGGTAGGCGGTCAAATCTCTGCTCAAGGAACCTCTGCACTCGATGAAAGAGATACTCAGCGATCGCTCTTATTTTACCCGCGCGGCTACCTAGAATTGCGGCGCAGGATCGAGGAAAATTACGGGCGGCTAAATCCCGGCGGCTGTTGGGTTAGCTATTCGTGTTTCATGCCCTACAACGGTCACAAAATTCTATTTGACATCTTGCAGGATGCGGCCGGGAGAGGCAAAGGCAAGCTGAAATGGTTTCCCAATACGGTTATTAAAGAACTGGGAATTACTCCTGCTGCGGCGGGAAATGCAGTTGGGGGTCAACAAATTAAAAGTGCGAGCGCGATTCAACACAAACCAGCCGCAAACACCCCACCCATCAACAGCGAAACTCTTTCTCAAACCATCGAAGATGCCTATCGCTACGAAAACTCGGCGCGATTTAATAAAACGATTATTCGGTTTGTTCCTAAAACATCTGGAACCCCCCCTAACCCCCCCTTACCAAGGGGGGGGAATTCCACAAGTTCCCCCGGGGCTAGGGGAGGTGCTGATTGGTATGTTGTAGATGCCACTGAAACAGGCGAATTAATCGCACTTGCCGACGTTCCCTACCGCCTCGGAATTGACCCCCGATCGCCCTTAGAACCCTCTTCAGCAAGCCCTGCGGGAGACACCTACTGCACTCAAGGTTTTACCTACACTTTTGCAATGGAGGCAACGAAGGAACCGCAGCAGCATCAACTGCCGGCTTTCTATCAACAATACGCTCCTTACTACAGTTACGAATTGCAAAGATTGGCTAGCTTTCCGCTCGTTTTCAGCTACCGCCAAATTAGAAGCATGAGACCGGATGAACCTCGTCCTTCCGATCCGAAGCTATTCCCGATTTATCCGGGGGATATTTCGATGCAAAACTGGACTTGGGGGAATGATTACCGTCCGGGTTCGGCGCAGGATAATTTAATTTATTCTCGCGCGCAACTCGCAGCTAGCGGTCAACTGCAACCGGGCGGATGGATGGGCGGTTTGCGAACGGAAACTTTGCGGCGCGGCGAAGAAAATGCTAAGGGATTTTTCTACTGGTTGGTAGCAGGAACTACTGACTCGCAACTCGGAACTGGTGTGAAAAAGCCTTATCCAAATAATCGTCTTTTGACCGGATTGGATTCGCCGATGGGGACGGTTCACGGACTTTCTAAATATCCTTATATGCGGGAGGGAAGGCGGATTGTTGGTCGCCCGAGTTTCAACGATCCTCAAGGGTTTACAATCTGGGAAGTTGATATGTCTCTGGCTGATTTTAAGGCTGATTTTTACCGCCAGAATTTGTCGGAGGAAGAGTACCGCAATTTGCGGCTGGCTGTGGGCGGTTTGAATGCGCCGGCTTTGGCGGTGGGAAGTCAATCTGTAGAGGATACAAAATTGCGATCGCGCGCTACGATATATCCTGACAGTGTTGGGATTGGTCACTACGCGATCGACTTTCACCCCTGCATGACCAACAGCCCCCCAGAAGCACCGGGAAATACCGAACGAGAAGGAACTCGCAAAGGTCAAGGCCAAGCTTATCCGTTCCAAATTCCGCTGCGCGCAATGATTCCTCAGAAAATTGACAATATGTTAATAGCTGGCAAAAGTATTGCTGTCAGCCACACGGCGGCGGCTGCTTATCGAGTGCATTCTTTTGAATGGTCAGCCGGTGCCGCGGCGGGAGTTACTGCTGCTTTTTCCCTAGAAAATGGGATTGTACCTTATGAATTGGTGGACGAATTGCCGTCCCGCGAACCGAATTTAGAAGTATTGCAATTGCGGTTGCAGCAAACTGCCAATCCGATCGCATTTCCGGGTACTTCTATCTTTAACAGTTCGTGGCAAAACTGGAAGTAAGTTAGTTGACGGTTGACGGTTGACGGTTAACTGTTGACTGTTGACTGTTGGCTAATGCCTTATGTCCAGCTTTTTGTGCGAATTTCTGAGAAAAATATTAAGCTAGGTTAAAGGGCGATCGATCGATCGTTCTGAGAAAGACCCGTTTTGCAGCAAAAAGCCTGATACAGCCTATCCCAGGTTTGTGAAGTGTAGGGACACTCCAAAAGCCCATTGGTGTCAACAACCAGGTCAAACCCAGTCAGAGACTGTTGTTTGACTATTAAATCTAGATCCCCCCTAGCCCCCCTTCTTAAGGGGGGGACAGGAGTATTTTCTTTCGTCCCCCTTCTTAAGGGGGATTTAGGGGGATCTGGACTCGGATATGAACAAGAGATACAAAGGCTTTCAGGCTTAAGTTGACACCTATAGGCTTTTGGAGTGTCCCTACAGGGAAGCTCAGGCGTATCAAAACCAAACAAACCGGGTTTGCAGATCGAAACCTGACTAGCCATGCGATCGCGAACTATTTTACCTGCCCTCACAGTCCAAAATTACTCGACAATCAATACATGAATATTTTTACCAGTCTGCTTTCTGGGCCAACTAAAACACCCGAAGTCACAAAACAGCGCCGAGGGATTGAAATTAAGTCGGAACGCGAAATCGAAATTATGCGGCAAGCAGCGAAAATTGTCGCCACGGTACTGAAAGAAATTTCCCAACTGGTGAAACCGGGAATGACTACTGCTGATTTGGATGCTTATGCCGAAAGACGCATCCGCGAAATGGGCGCAACTCCGAGTTTTAAAGGTTATCACGGTTTCACGGGATCGATTTGCTCTAGCATTAATAACGAAGTTGTTCACGGCATCCCCAGTCGCAAAAAAGTCATTCGGGCCGGAGATGTTCTTAAAGTAGATACGGGAGCATATTACCAAGGTTTTCACGGCGATTCTTGCATCACGATCGCAGTTGTGGAAGTGACTCCCGAATCGGCAAAATTAATTAGGGTAGCCGAAGAAGCTCTCTATAAAGGTATCGAACAAGTGAAGGCCGGAGCTTATTTGCTCGATCTCGCGGGTGCGATCGAAGATCATGTCAAAAGCAACGGTTTTAGCATTGTTGAGGAGTTTACGGGCCACGGTGTCGGGCGAAATTTGCACGAGGAACCGTCGGTTTTCAATTTCCGCACCCGGGAAATGCCGAACGTGAAATTGCGAACGGGTATGACATTGGCGATCGAACCGATTCTGAATGCAGGTTCTAAGTATACTCGGACGCTTTCTGACAAGTGGACTGCGGTAACGGTTGACAATGCTATGTCGGCTCAGTTTGAGCATACTGTGTTGGTGACGGACACTGGCTATGAAATTTTGACCGATCGATCAAAAGTTTAAGTTGGAAGAGTTCAAGAATAATTTTGAGTTTTGAGTTTTGAGTTTTGAGTTTTGAATTAAAGATTTAATCAGTTTTTAATCCTTCGAGCCAAACAAAACTCAAAACTCTGGAGTTGAAAAACAATTTTTTGAGTTACTGCGATAGATGGAGTGACAAAAATAGTTAAATTCGGCTAAATTAAAAGATAATAGTGGTAAAGCGTAAGGGTAACAAATATGTTGGCACGATTATTATTGGTAGATGATGAACCGGGCTTGCGGGAAGCGGTACAAGCTTATTTGGAAGATAGTGATTTTAAAGTTGAGGTTGCCAGTAATGCTCGGGATGGCTGGGAACTTTTGCAGCAGTGCAATCCTGATTTGGTGATTTCAGACATTATGATGCCGCAGGTGGACGGTTATCAGTTTTTGAAGCAAGTGCGGGAAGATCCTCGCTACAAGGCTTTACCCGTGGTGTTTTTGACGGCTAAGGGGATGACGAGCGATCGCATTCAGGGCTATCAAGCGGGCTGCGATGCTTATCTTTCTAAGCCCTTTGATCCCGATGAGTTGGTAGCAATTATCACGAATCTGCTGGCCCGGCGCGCGGCTGCTAAGGAGACAGGCGAAAATTCTGAAAGTCCTGATATTGCTGCTTTGGCGAGCCAAATGGCGAGAATTGAGTCCTTGCTAAGCGGGCGGAGTTCGATCGTCCAAAGTGGTTCGCCGATTAAAATTGATTTGACTCCCCGAGAACAAAGTGTTTTGGATTTGGTTGCTCAAGGTTTGATGAACAAAGAAATTGCTCGGCGCTTGGAAACTAGCGTGCGGAATGTGGAAAAGTACGTCAGCCGTTTGTTTACCAAGACGGGTACTAACAGCCGTACTGAGTTGGTTCGCTTTGCTCTCGAACACGGCTTGACTAAGTAAGCTGGCTGTTGCGATCGCACACTCTGTGGGTGCTTAGGTTGCACCTGACATTACTTATAGCAGACTAGACCATTTTTGGGTCTTAATCCTATTAGTGTGCGATTCCCTACGGGATAGCTACGCACGCGCCTCTTTGACTGTGGGATTGACACTCGCAAAAGTTCGGGAATTACTTAAGTAGAAAACCGGACTGTTTAAGAGTTTTCACGTAGTAAATAGAAGTGGGAACCGTTAACGGGATACCCTCAGTCAAGCAAACTTTAGGGGAAGTCTCAAAAAATGGGTATATGTTGTCGAAGAACCAACAATAATTTAGGTTATACAAGGATAATAGCATGAGGCAAATTACGGCGAAACAAACGATAAGTGCAATAGTAGCACTGCCGATCGTACTATTGGCCAATACAAATCAAGCTGTGGCCGCCGCTGATATAGTTCAGCCAATAGATCCAACTAACAAAGTGAAAGTTTATGATTTGAGCGAACAACTTAATTTAGATATTCCCAGCTCAACAAAAATCACCATTGAAGAAAGCGAGGATTGGGATGAACCTGATTTTTCAGCTAATTTAGATATGGAGATTAATAAGTTTATGACAGCAAATTTTCAAGCTGTAATTGAGGAACCGCCGGCCGTAGTTTATCTGAGTGCGGCCAGGGGCCAGTCAACCCGAGAATGCCGGATTTCGGGGATCTGCGAATAACTGAATCAGATTTTGTCTTGCTGTGGGAGGCTAAAAAAAATCCGTAAAATCCAGTAGATTTTGCTGGGAATATGCGAATAACAGAGTATGTATTTTTTGGGTATGCTTTAATTCAATTACATCCGTTATACAATCCGTTGCCGAACTTTCTTCTATCCGTTACATCCGTTACAAAATCCGTTGCCGAACTTTCTTCTATCCGTTACATCCGTTACAAAATCCGTTGCCGAACTTTCTTCTATCCGTTACATCCGTTACAAAATCCGCTGCCGAACTTCCTTCTATCTACAGCATCTATCCCGAGCCTAATTTAAAATATTAATCATGATTGATTCGCACTGCCAGCCAGACACCGCAGCACAGCAAAACAATAGTTCGCTGCACACTCTCTCCCGGAGTTTGAGAATGTCTCAGGGGCAATTTTCGCTAATTTTGCTCAGGTGCAACTACAGTGCGATGAGAGAAGAAATTGTCCAGAAATTACGGGAGAATTCTGGGATCGAGATTCGAGAAATTGTCCTCCCCACATCTGTTAAAACTCTTTACACGACGATAGAAACCGAAGTTGCAGACAGCCAGCCACCAGCTTTAATGGTGTTTGGGTTGGAATCGGTAAGTGCGATCGATCGCCTGCTGACCTCTACCAACTACGTCAGGGAAGAATTTCGGAATAATTTTCCCTTCCCGGTGGTGCTGTGGGTGACAGATAAGATATTAAAAAAACTGATTCGGTTAGTAACAGATATCGAGACTTGGACGACAACTGTTGAATTTGTGCTTGGCCCAGACGAATTGGTGGATTTTTTGGGTGAAAGTGCCGATCGCATTTTTTCCAACATTTTAGAAACCGGCAATTGGCGTTTAAGTAATTCTGCCATTCTTGGAGCCAATTCTTTGAATGAATTAGAGTCGGCTAGCCAAGACTTGCAAACTTGCAACATCAGGTTAGAACCAGCTATAGAAGCGAATTTGCAATTTATTCGGGCCCGACACGAATATGCTTGTCACCGCATACCTGCGGCTCTGCAATTATATCAAAAAAGTCTCAATTTCTGGAAGTATCAAGTAGCATTTATTGGAGAAGAAACAAAATTTAGCGATTTGTTATTTACTGTTCACCCTGCACCGGTGTTAGAAGGAATTCTGCTATTCCACATGGGTCTTTGCTACCGCTTCCAAGCAGAACAGCACCGCAGCGGCAACCGTCCTTACTGGACGGAAGCTAAGAATTATTTTCAGCAATGTATTGATGTTTTAGAACGCGCCGGAAAGTCAGATGCCATTGGTATATTCATCAATCAACTCGGCGAAGTATTGCAGCATTTAGAAGATTGGGATGCACTCTGGAATTTAGCAATCAAAGCTCGGAGGTTACATCAAAATATGGAAAATTCAGCGGTTAATTTGGCTCAAGATTACGGCTTTTTGGCGAGAGTAGCCTTAGAGCAGAAGAACTGGCAAGGGGCGAAAGAATGGGCTTTAGTCGCTTTGGAGGTTCTCAACTCCAATTTAGAAGGAACGGGACACGGAACGCCTGTAAAGTGGCAGCATCAAGGCTTGTATCTGTTGATTTTAGCAGAGGCCGAGAGCGAGTTGGGCGAGATAGAAGAGGCGATCGCCCATTTGGAGATTGCTCGCTCCGAAACCGAACCTTGCTACAACCCACAACTGTATTTGCGCGTTTTAGAAGTTTTGCGAGGAGTCTATTTTCAGCGCGGAGAATATCTCGCAGCATTTCAGATTAAGCAAGATTATCGATCGGTAGAACATACATATCGGTTTCGAGCTTTTATTGGAGCCGGAAAATTGCAGCCGCACAGAGAAGCGATTAATCCCGCTGAAAATGTGACCGCCGCTGCTACTATTGCTGACGAAATTACTGCTTCCGGCAGAGAACAAGACCTCAACCGATTGATCTATAGGATGAACAATACCCCAGACAAACTGACAGTAATTTACGGTCAATCTGGAGTTGGTAAAAGTTCAATTGTCACCGGGGGATTAGTGCCGGCTCTCAAACAAAAAAAGATCGAAATGCGAACTGTTTTGCCTGTAGTATTGCAAGTTTATAACAACTGGCCGCGGGAATTGACCAGACAGTTGTCTGCGGGAAAAGCTGAAATATTCGATCGCGAAATTCCCGAAGCAGCAAGCGCAGTTAATGGAAGTCCGATCTCGGGATTTAACAGCGGTGAATCTGGGGAAAATCAGGATAAAATCGAGCAGTCGCAGCCTGTAGAAGTAATCGTAGCAAAACAGGCGATCGAATACGAAAAAATTATCCACGAGTTGCAAATAAATTCAGAACATCTCGTGACTGTTCTAGTATTTGACCAATTTGAAGAATTCTTTTTCGTGTGGAAAGAACCAGTAGAAAGACAGATATTTTTTGACTTTTTACGAGAATGTTTGAAAATCAAATATCTAAAAGTTGTTCTGTCTTTGCGGGAAGATTACCTGCACCATTTGCTGGAATTTTCCCGACCCAAAAATCATGCAGAATTTATCAATAATGATATTTTGGCAGACATTCTCAGCAAAGATATTCTATTTTATTTGGGAAATTTTTCGCTGGGCGATGCGCGATCGGTAATTCACACTTTAACTGAACGATCGCAGTTTTACCTAGAACCGGAGCTGATCGAAGAATTAGTCAAAGATTTAGCTGGAGAATTGGGAGAAGTTCGCCCGATCGAACTACAACTTGTCGGCGATCAACTGCAACAAGAGGACATTAGAACTTTAACTCAATATCAGGAACTAGGTAACAATCCGCAACAAAAATTAGTGGAAAGATTTCTGGAAGAAGTCATCAAAGATTGCGGCCCGGAAAATGAAGGAGCAGCGCGCCGAGTTTTGTATTTCTTAACCGATGAAGATGATATTCGCCCTCTCAAAACCCGCGCCGAATTAGCCTCAGATTTAGCCACATTTGCCGAGTCTGACAAGTTAGATTTAGTCTTAGAACTGTTAGTAAAATCTGGTTTAGTTTTTCGATGGACGGAACTACCGACAGAGCTTTACCAACTCGTTCACGACTATTTAGTGAGCTTCATCCGCCAGCAGCAGGAATTAGATAAAAATGCCGAATTTGAGGAACTGCGAAAGCAAAATCAAATTAACCGAGATGAAATAGACCAAATTCGCAAAGACAGAGAATTAGATGCTTTGCTGTCGGAAGCGAGAGATAAACAGCGCCAAGCCAAAGATAAACAACACGAAGCGGAAGCTCAACTTTACCAAAATCGGAGATGGCAATTGCGAGCGGCGATTCTAGGATTGCTGGTACTCGGAGGTGTTTCGTGGATGGGTTTCGAGCAAGCAAAATTAGCAGAAACGGCGCGCCAAGAAGCTGAGAAAAGTCGGACTGATGCTCTGAATTCGGCGTCGGAAGCTTTGGTGCTTTCTAATGAAAAGAATCAACTGGGAGTGTTGGAAAATAGTATCAAAATCGGTCGCGATTCTCTCAAAAGTACAGCGCTACCTGCGGACACTAAAAATCAAATTGCTGAGAGACTCAGACAAGCAGTTTCTGGGGTGCAAGAACGCAATCGTTTTGAGCAGCACGGCAAGTCTGTTTTGGATGTGACTGTGAGTCCAGATGGCAATTCAGTTGCTTCGGCAAGTGCTGACAAAACTGTTAAGTTGTGGAGCAAAGAAGGTAAGTTATTAAAGACTTTCAAGCACCCTGATACTGTGACGAGTGTTAGTTTTAGCCCGGATGGGAAAACGATCGCTACTGGTTCTGCCGATCGTACAATTAGAATTTGGCAAGTAGATAATGACCAAAGTGCGATCGTCATTTTATCAGATCACACCGATAGTGTTACCAGCGTCAGCTTCAGCCCAGATGGCAAAACCGTCGCTTCCGCGAGTCACGACAACACCATCAAAATCTGGAACCTCACAGACAAAAAATTGCTGCAAACCTTAATCGGGCACAAAGACTGGGTACTCGGCCTCAGTTTTAGTCCCGATGGTAAAACAATAGCCTCAGCAAGTGTTGACAAAACTGTCAAACTTTGGAACCGAGAAGGTAAAACCCAGAAATTTGCAATTAATCCCAAAACATTAACCAAACATTCTGACATTGTTTTCAGCGTTAAATTCAGTCCAAACGGTGAACAACTCGTCTCAGCGAGTGCTGACACCACCGCCCAACTTTGGAACCGAAACGGTAAAGAAATCAAAACTCTGAAAGGACACAACGATCAAGTTATCAGCGCGAGTTTTAGTCGCGATGGCGCAAAAATTGTCACCGGTAGCGCTGATGATACGGTGAAAGTTTGGAGTCCCAGCGGCGCTTTACTGAGCACTTTTCGAGGACATCAAGACGATGTGAGGGCAGTAAGTTTTAGCCCAGATGGCACTATTGCTTCGGCAAGTAAGGACAAAATGGTAAAAATTTGGAATCCTGATACCACTCCTTTAAATAAGATTTTATCAGGACACGGAGACTGGGTTTACAAAGTCAGTTTTAGTGCGGACGGCAAAACAATTGCTTCTGCTAGCGGTGACAAAACGGTGAGACTTTGGCGCACTGATGGCAGTTTATTCAAAACCTTAATAGGTCACAAGGAGGCTGTTACCTGGGTGAGCATTTCGCCCGACGATAAAACTGTTGCTTCTGCCAGCAATGACAAAACGGTGAAAGTCTGGAATTTAGATGGTAAACTGTTAGATACTCTGAAGCATAACGGGGATATTAGAAGTGTCAGTTTTAGTCCAGATGGTAAGACAATTGTTGCTGCAAGTGGCGATCGCAAATTGTACCTCTGGCGCTGGAATGGTTCTAAAGCAACATTGCTGGCAAAACTCGATCACAGCAATCCTGTAATTAGCGTGAGTTTCAGTCCAGACGGCAAAACTATTGCGACTGCTACGGCTGCTGACAACAAGCAAAGTGGGGAAAAAAATGCTGTTGAAATTACCGCAGAAAAGAGAGTTTACCTCTGGCAATTTAACGGTTCATCGGCGAAGATTCTGAAAACTATCGACCACGATGACAAGGTAAAAAATGTTATTTTTAGTCCAGATGGCAAGACTATTGCTGCTGCTTGTGCTGACAAAAAAGTTTACTTGTGGGGGTTTGATGGCAAGGCGGCAAATTTAACTGAAAAACTCGACCATACCGATACTGTGGAAAGCGTGAGTTTCAGTCCAGATGGCAAGTTGATTGCGGCGGTGAGTGCGGGAAATACTGTTAAAATATGGAATTTTGACGGCAAGAAGACGCTGCTATCTAAAACTTTGGAATCGAGCGATCGGGTGTTGAGTGTTACTTTTAGTTCTGATAGCAAAACTCTGGCTTTTGCTAGCAGAGATCGGACTGTAATTCTGTGGCCTTTGGAGAATTTGGAACTAAATAATATCATTGCTAGGAGTTGCGAATGGGTGGAAGATTATTTGCAGAATGACCCAAATGTCGCTGAGGGCGATCGAATGCTTTGTCTTGGATTTGGGAAGCAGGCGTTAAATAAGAATAAGCGGTGAAATTTGCTTTTGACTAAATCTGGTTATTGACAAAGGTGTAAGATGTGAGTTAACTGAATTTAAAAGTTATATTGATTCTGTCGGCTCAATACAAATGCCATCGCAAAGATGTCGATCATTTTCACTCACATTAGGATTGGTTTTGAGATAATTTTGGATCCAATTACACCCTTTTTTGAGTAAGTTATTCAGTTTAATATCTAGGTCTAAGATTAAATCTTCAGGATCGATAGGCCATAGTCTTACTGTTCTGTCAAAACTAGCAGAAGCAATCATTTGACCATCGGGGCTAAAACTTATTCCTGAAACTCGATCGCTATGTCCTTCTAAGGTTCTCAATAGCATCCCTTCGAGATTCCATAATTTTACTGTTCTGTCAAAACTAGCAGAAGCAATCATTTGACCATCGGGGCTAAAACTTACTCCCCAGACTCGATCGCTATGTCCTGTTAGGGTTCTTAAGAGAGCCCCATCAAGACTCCATAATCTGACCGTTTTATCAGCACTAGCAGAAGCAATCATTTGACCATCGGGGCTAAAACTTACTCCCCAGACTCGATCGCTATGTCCTATTAGGGTTCTTAAGGGAGCCCCATCAAGACTCCATAATCTGACCATTTTATCAGCACTAGCAGAAGCGATCATTTGACCATCGGGGCTAAAACTTACTCCCCAGATCCGATCGCTATGTCCTGTTAGTGTTGTCAAAAGATCCCCATCAAGACTCCATAATCTGACGGTTTTGTCAGCACTAGCAGAAGCGATCATTTGACCATCAGGGCTAAAACTTACTCCCCAAACCCGATCACTATGTCCTGCTAGGGTTCTTAAGGGAACCCCATCAAGACTCCATAATCTGACGGTTTTGTCATCACTAGCAGAAGCAATCATTTGACCATCAGGGCTAAAACTTACTCCCAATAGCCGATCGCTATGTCCTTCTAAGGTTCTCAAGACATTCCCATGAACCCTCCATAATCTCACAGTTTTGTCAGCACTAGCAGAAGCAATTATTTGACCATCGGGGCTAAAACTTACTCCCCAGATCCGATCACTATGTCCTGTTAGTGTTGTCAATGGAGTCCCATCGATAGCCCATAGTTTTACTGTTCTGTCAGCACTAGCAGAAGCAATCATTTGACCATCGGGGCTAAAACTTACTCCCAATAGCTGATCACTATGTCCTGCTAGGGTTTTCCAAAGATTCCCATTGATAGCCCATAGTTTTACTGTTCTGTCAACACTAGCAGAAGCAATCATTTGACCATCGGGGCTAAAACTTACTCCCCAAACCTGATCCCCATGTCCTTTTAAGGTTCTCAAGAAAGTCCCATCGATAGCCCATAATTTTACAGTTTTATCATCACTAGCAGAAGCAATCATTTGACCATCAGGGCTAAAACTTACTCTATAGACCCGATCGCTATGTCCTGTTAGGGTTCTCAAGAAAGTTCCATCGAAAGTCCATAATCTTACATTTTTGTCACCACTAGCAGAAGCAATTACTTGACCATCAGGGCTAAAACTTACTCCATAGACCCGATCGCTATGTCCTGTTAGAGTTTTCCAGGTAGTCCCATCAAGACTCCATAATCTTACGGTTTTGTCACCACTAGCAGAAGCCATAATTTTACCGTCGGGGCTAAAACTTACTCCCCAAACCCGATCGCTATGTCCTTTAAAAGTATTCAATAGTTTACCGCTACAGTCCCAAACTTTAACGGTGCGATCATCACTGACTGAAGCAATCTTTAAACCATCTAAACTGAAAGCAACACCATGTATTTCACTTTCATGATCGATAAGTTGATTCTGTTCGCTAATTTCATAACTTCCTTGGCGTAGTCTTTCAATAACATTTCTTTTTAAGTCCTCTGAAGGCTCTTTAATATTGCGTAACTTGACACCGGCTTTAACCGCAATTACCAAGGAGCTTAACTGTTGTTTTAACTGTAACTCCTTTTGAGATAAATTTAATAAATCCTTAATCCGTTCAATATCTTCCTGTTCCTGATACTGACGACTGGCTTCGATAAATTCTATTTCCGTTTTGTCTCTAACACATTCAGATTTTTGTCTTAGCCAATTTTCAGCCTCTACCAATAAAGCCCCACGAAGCAAAGCACTATGATCTTTACCCTTATTTTTCCAAGTAGCCTTTTCAAAGCGTAGCCGATCCTGCCACTTTCTAAACTCCCGATCTTCTTCCATCCACTCCCGTAAACGTTTCCATCCTCTAATCAAAGCCTCATGGACGACTTCAACAGTACGCTGTTTTTGATTATCATCATATCCCGTGACTAATAACCGTGCTTGTAAATCACCATCAGCGCTAGCCAACTTGTTGACTAAATCCCAGTTTTCCTCTCCAATTTCAGTATAATAAGCCAAGCGACGAGTATCTTCTGTCCCTTCTCCAAAACGAACTAATTGAGTAAAAATATGTTGTCCTCGCTTTTTCTCATCCTCGTTTAATTGTTGATAAATTGTTTCAGCATGATTGGCTAAAGCTTGCTCAACCCCGCCAATTTCATCATAAGCAGCAATCATTAATTGACCGTTACTCTGTCTTTTCCACAGTTGTTCGAGAGTAAATTGCAACAAAGGTAACTCCCCCGGGTTACTCTGGACTTGATCTAAAATTATTTTAGTTAGTCCATCCTGAATAGTAAGGCCTACTCGATCTGCTGGTTTTTCAATTGCAGATTTTAGCTCATCTCGATTCATTTCTAAAATATTTTCTGGCTTCCACTTCTGTAACTCTTCTCCCAAACGTAAATCCGCTAAAGCCATCCCATAAAAATCCGCCCTGAGTGCGATCGCTACAACCACGTTATAGGATTGTTTTTGACTCTCTTCTTCAACTACGTCTAATAATTGATCTAAAAAAATCTGCTTTTCATCTTCTGGAGATAAAGTATAAATTTCCTCAAACTGATCCACTACAATTAACAGATTGCGTTGAGAGGAGGTTTCTTTTAAAGTAACATCTAAAACATCTTTTAAAATCAATTCCCTGGTTTTAAACTGTTCCGCATATTTCTTGCATTTACCAATTCGTCCCAGCTTGTCCATCTCTGGTTCCAACCATTGCAATAAAGCATTAGCTAATTGAAACAAAGGAGATTTATTGGGTCTAAAAGTAATAGTTTTCCAGTTTGCTAATTTATTTAATTCAGGAATCAGACCCGCAAAAACTACCGAAGATTTACCAATACCAGAATTACCAATCACAGCCACTAAAGGTTTTTGACTAACTGCTGCTACCAGCGCCTTTGTGAATTTTTCACGCCCAAAGAAAACGGGTGAATCCTCTGGTCTAAAAGCAAACAACCCCCGATAAGGACAGGCTAGAATATTTTTTGACTCTACAGGTTTAATAACTGCTGTTTTTGTAGATGAAGCATCAGAGCTTTTTTCTACTAAGCTATTACGGTACTCAGTTTTCAGCCAATCTCGCAATTCTAAAAACTTGTCTCTACCATCGGATACAAACTCACAAGCTTCAGGCTTATTTTCACTTTGAGTGAATTTTTTAATAATTGCAGTTTTAAACTTTTTATACGAAGCTATTTTTTTACCTACATTTTCAGCCCATTCTAGTTCAGTTTTATTTTGGTTGATATTCTCTTCATTGAATTGCGTTATCAATACATCCATTTCTCCCTTAGATAAATCGTATTTACGAGCCTTTTCAATCAGAAAATTACTCCATGATGCCATAAAATACCTGCTTGTTCAACGTTGATTAAATTTTTCTTAGTAGACTCATGTTCTCAGTCAGCGTCTTTATCTGACTAAATTTACCACAGAGGGAGGTAAAAGTTCTACTTTATTCTACTTTCTTCTACCTGATTCCACTTTTTGGTAGAAGTAAGCTGGGACTGACATCTACAAACTTAGTTTATTACGATGAATTCAGAGGCAAATGAAATTCCTAAAAACTGAATCTGAGGACATCTATTATGAAACCAAGCAAAAATCCTGCAACCAAGCTAGAAACTGTCATCCACCAATCTCAAGGCGATGAGTTGCAGTCAGTCGAATCGGAAATCAGCAATTCATCTACCAATCCCACCCCACCCCCAGAAACCAAATCGATCGGAAACAAGATCCTTCGCACCACCTCTGAGGTTAGCCTGTTTACGGTTGTAACTGCGATCGGTTGGATTGAGCCAGTATCAGCTACCTGTATCAGTGTGTGTCTCCTTATTTTGAGCATTGTCAAAATATGGAAGGATGAGAACAAGTAAACTGTTGCGGGGTGCGATCGTGCCCAGACACCTAAAGCGATCCGCCCCCTTCTCTGTCTCAATATACCAAATTCAGAACCGAGAGGATGAAAAGATAGCCTATATTGTTGTAGAGTCCACAATTTTATTCGCACACATGAACCTAAATCCCCTTTATAAGGCCTAGCTTAAGAATGGGCATCTAGGGGAAACGAAACTTCTTGAAAAGAAGCCAGATAGACCAAAATTTTTAGTCGATAAATTTAGGGTACAATTCTAGTAATCAATTTCACTCCTTCCTCTAGCTATCGATCTACAAACCATTAAAAAAATCTATCTATTGGCTAATCTTTATGGCAGTAGATTTACGGTAAAATTCGAGTAATCAATTCAACCGCGAGGTAAACCGCATGGACACCAACTCCCAGAATATCCAACCTCTTCCGCCCTTCAACGAGAAAAACGAAGAAACGCCAGATATCGGCGGCGGTTTACCCGTAATTGAGTATTGGGCAGAACATACATTGTCCCCGGAAGGCCCGAAACTTTGGAAAACTTTGCTGCACAAAAGTGCGTGTTTGTCCTGTTCTTGGGGCACTGGCGGGCAGAAAGGAGGCTTTACGAATGAAGAGGGCGAAAAACTTCAGCGCTGCATGAAAAGTGTGGAAGCAATCTCGGCTGAAATTAAGCCGGCTATCTCAACTCAAGTATTTAAACAGCAGAGTATTTCCCAACTTCAGCTATTAACTTCAATGGAGTGCGATCGGTTGGGAAGGCTCAGTTTTCCGATGATTTTGCGGGCTGGAACATCGCATTACGATCGCATTTCTTGGCAAGAAGTTTATGAGATTGCCGCCGATGCGTTCCGCAAACCCCCCGAAAGAGTAGCATCCTACAGTTCCGGTCGCTCTTCCAACGAGGCAGCTTTTCTCCTGCAATTGATGATGCGAGCGATGGGTTCTAATAACTTAGCAGATTGTTCGGATCTCTGCCACGCACCCTCAACAACCGGGCTAAACGAAATGTTTGCTACCCGCACCTCGGTAGTCAGTCTCGAAAACTTGAAGCAAGCAGATTGCGTGGTGCTCGCGGGTGCGAATTCTTCCTACAACCATCCCCGCTTGATGAACGAATTGATTAAAATTCGCGAGAAAGGCGGTAAAATAATTGTCATCAATCCGGTGATGGAAATCGGGTTAGTCAAGTTTGGTTCTCCGGCATTTCCAGTTAAGTCGCTCATCCCCGGTTCCGATATTTCTTCCCTCTACTTGCAACCAATTCCCGGCAGCGATACGGCGCTATTTATCGGTATTCAAAAGTCTGTAATTGAACAAGGATTGCTGGACGAAAACTACTTGCAAGCTTATACAGAAGGCTGGGAAGCCGTAGTGCAGCACGCCCGTGATACTGCTTGGGAAACTATTACTGAAACTTGCGGAGTTTCACAAGCAGAAATTGAGGCCGCAGCCAAAATTATCGGCAATTCAAAGCGAGTTGTCTTTGGTTGGGCGATGGGAATTACCCAACACGATAACGGCGTAGATAATGTTTTTAGCATTGCCAATACTGCCTTGATGACGGGAAATGTCGGTAAAGAAGGGGCTGGATTAATGCCGGTGAGAGGACACTCAAACGTCCAAGGATTCGGCTCTATGGGCGTGACTGTGGATCTAAAAAAAGAAATCCAACAAGCTTTGGAAAAGTTATTGGGACGTTCTCTGAGTCCTGTTAAGGGCTACGACACTCGATCGCTCATTGAAGCAGCAGATGCAGGCAAAGTCGATACGCTGATCTGTCTGGGCGGCAACTTGTACGGGGCGAACCCAGATTCAACTCAGGCTAAACGCGCTTTGGGTAAAATTGAAACCATCATTTACCTGGCAACTAAACCGAATTTAGGGCATTTTAGCGGATTGGCCAAGCACAATACAATTGTACTTCCGGTACTCAATCGCTTTGAAAATCCCCACAAAACAACGGTGGAATCTGGCAATAATTTTGTGCGCTTGAATGATGAAGGTGAAACTCATCTCAAAGATGCTGACTTAATTCCAGAGGTTGAATTTTTGACGGAGTTAGCTAGTAGAATTCACGGTGAGTATCCCGTTCATTGGCGCTTGCTTCAAGACACAAAATACGTGCGGCAACTGATTGCTCAAACTATTCCTGGCTATGAAAAATTAGGGACAATCGATCGAACTAAAGAGGAATTTACCATCGGTGGTCGCATTTTTACGGAACCTAAATTCCCTACTGATTCTGGAAAAGCGAAGATGTTTGTTGCGCCTTTGCCAGTCCTGAAATTACCGGAAGCTAAAGAGTTTGGAGTATCGGAATCAACCCAGGGTATAGTTGTGGCATTGATGACGGGACGCAGTTATTCTCAGCACAATACTGTTGTCTACAAAATTGATGACAAGTACCGGGGAATGCCGCACCGCAACTGCATTTTAATGAATCGTGCGGATGCAGAAAGTGCTGGTTTGCAGGAACATCAGCGGGTGACTGTGCAGGGAAATGTGGGGAAAATGGCAAATGTTGAGGTGATTTATGGCGCGGTTCGTGTGGGTGCGGCTTTGATGTTTTATCCTGAAGTTAATGTGATTTTTCATCCGCGTGTTGAAATGCGATCGGGCACGCCTGCTTACAAGCGCGTACCTGCTTTTGTATACGCGGAAGCTTAAACAATTCGCGATCGCACTGCGCGATGATCGAAGATATAAAACGGAGGACACGGCAGTGCCGTTTCCCTACAATTGATCGCGGCGCAAGAAACGGCACTGCCGTGTCCTCTATATGATTCCGGCGCAGCCAGAATTGATATAAGTCCTAATTAACTCTTAATTTGCAATGCTCTACCTCGCCAAGTCCATCCCCAGCCTGTTTCGGTTTTAATCGCAGATCCGATCGCAATTGCCGCCACTAACGTTCCTCCCAAACCTCCCAACCACCAGTATTTCGTCGGACAATCGGAAATCTCGGCACCCAAGCGGCGCAAATTGTACTGCTGCCAAATTACAAATACTGATAAGAAGGAAGAAGCCAGAAGAACTCCCGCCTGCCAAGGGTGGATGGCAGAAATCAACCCCCCCCAGCCCCCCCCAAGGGGGGAAAGAAGAGGGAAGAGGGAAATTAGCTGTTTCAAAATAATGAATAATCCTATCCACGGCATCGGATACAGAAAGAACATGATTGCAGCCATGTAAATCATCATGCCCCAACTGCGATTAGCACCGAGATACAGATTCTTTGTCCAGCCTTCCCACAAGGCGCTCCAAGACCTATACATCCGCACGGATGCCAAATTTGACCCGGCATAAAGTGTGAGCTTTAAACCCGCACGTTTGATGCGCCTAGCTAATTCCACATCTTCGACAATTTCGGCAGCAACTGCTGCATGACCGCCGATTTTATCATAAGCCGATCGCCTAAATAGCATAACAGGCCCCGCAGCAAAGGCACTGTCTGTAGTCGGATCGTTGACGGCGGTAAAATCGAAGCAAACTGCTAGGTTATTGAACATTAACGGCTGTACTAACCACTCAGAAAAACAGTCACAAACGAGGGCTGGCATACAGGTCAATAAGTCTATTTTTTCGGTTTCAACTGTTGCAATGGCAGTTTCGATCGCCCCCGGTTTGAGCCGCACGTCGGCATCGATAAATAATAAGAAGTCTCCGCTTGCTATTTGCACGGCTTCCGCGCAGGCCCAGTTTTTGCCCGCCCAATATTGGTTGGCAGGTCGCGCCTGACCTGCTAATATTTTGAGGCGAGGGTCGTTGAGCTGTTGTTGCAGAGTTTGCCCGATCGCCAACGTGTCGTCTGTCGATCGATCGTCTACAATCAAAACCTCTAGGTTGTCCACAGACAGCGGCGTACTCTCCAAAATGGCGATCGCGCAATCCCGAATATTCTCTGCCTCGTTGTATGCTGGTACGATTACTGAAACTTTAGGGAACTCAGCATTAGACTGCGGTGACTGTTGAGTCGGACTTGTTCCCGTTCTAGGTGCGTTTTTGACCGATCGGCGCAAATTCTTCGTGTAGGCTGTACTTACGATTAGAGAAAAAATTAGCAGGGTTAACAATATCAAAGCGAACTGACCTCAAAATTTCGGTGCACGATTTGTCTCCTTAAATATTAAAAAATATTAAAACAAAAAGCTAGTCGATCGCCCGAAAAGTTATTTCGATCGCCTCAAGCGCTATAATTTGTGAGCATCTTTCGGCTCGCCCGCAACAAGGGGCAAGACCCCTCACCCAGTCAGCGACCGAAAAGCCAAAGATAGATATCAGTCAAGAGAGGATATTGTAATGGGCCAATTTGTGACAGTCGATGTGTTAGCGGACACCATAGCGGTACTCGGTGCTTTGGGCTTCTTCTTTCTGGGATATCAAGCTTTGCAGATGTTGAAAAGATAGAGTATGGATGTTGAAGGAAGTTCGGCAACGGATTCTGTAACGGATGTAACGGATGGAAGAAAGTTAGGCAATGGATTTGCAAGGGCAAATGTAACGGACGTTAGGAAGAAGGAAGAAGGAAGAAGGAAAGAAAAAACAATGCCAATTCCCAATTCCCAATTCCCAATTCCCAATTCCCAATTCCCAATTCCCAATTCCCAATTCCCAATGCCCAGGAGCAACTAAGTTATTATCATGGTGAGCCAACTTTTAGATGGACGCTATCAAATCATTGAAGTCATAGAAACAGGAGAATTTGGACAAACCTATCTGGCCAAAGATATTCGCCGTCCGGGAGAACCGCAGTGCTTTGTCAAGCACCTGCGTCCCGGTACCAGCGAACCAAAATTAATTAATACCACGCGCCGTCTTTTCCAAAAAGAAGCAGAAGTTCTAGAAAGGCTCGGTCAACACGACCAAATCCCTCAGCTATTCGCTTATTTTGAAGAAAATGAAGAATTTTTCTTAGTTGAATCATTTGTTGCAGGTCATTCCCTATCAACCGAGATTGTACCGGGTAAACCTCTAACAGAAGAACAAATGATTCCTTTGCTCAAGGAACTGTTAGAAATTTTAGTATTTGTACACGGACAGGGAGTAATTCACCGAGATATTAAACCTGCAAATTTAATCCGCCGCTATTCAGACAATAAGTTAGTTTTGATTGACTTTGGCTCGGTGAAAGAGATTCACATCGCTCAAAGACAAGCACCCGTAACTGTGCGGATTGGTACGCTCGAATATATGCCGATCGAGCAATTTCAATATAACCCGCAACTCAACAGTGATATCTACGCTTTGGGAATGATTGGCATCCAAGCAATGACGGGTTTGCCGGCTTACGATTTGCCGAAATTGCGGGATTTGAAAAATTCTAATAGAGGCGAAATTGTTTGGCGGCATTTAGCTGTGTGCTCCCAAGCGCTGGCAGATGTTTTGGACAATATGGTGCGCTACGATTTTCGGGAAAGGTACCAGTCGGCGGCGGAAGCTTTGGCGGATTTGAGGAAAATTGGCGATCGATCGCGGGCGCGGGTTCCCAAGCTGACAATATATCGCGAAGAGGTCGATCGGCGCAGCAGCAGTCGCGGTGACATTACAGTCGTCGGTCGGAGAATATTAGAAGAATTGCGCGTTAGTTTGGAATTGCTTCCAGAAGAATCAGACGCGATCGAAGATGAGGTATTGAATCCTTACCGCAAATACAGGGAAAAAGGCGAACGCTACGAACAATCACTGCAAGAAGCCATGCAGCAAGAATATCCCTTTTCTGTGGGAACTCGCGAAGAATTAAAGCGCTTGCAGCAAGTTTTAGGGCTTACAGACGAAGATGCCACCAGAATCGAAGAATTAGTCGTTCCTAAATCTTTATTCTCCAAATTGTACAAGGCAATTTCCATAGTTTTGGAGGGACACCGCAACCCCAACTCCAACCCCAACCAGCCACCACCCAGCAGCACTCAAATCGAAGTGCAGACAAGTTCGGCGGTATCCCCGGAGATTAATTTGAATGGAAAATCTGATTTGTCTATCGCCCCTACCGCAGCAATTGCCCCCAAAGAACCTCGCAAATTCAATCCTTATCTCGCCGGAGCAACCATTGCGGCACTCTTAACTGCGATCGGCGGAATTTACGGATATCTCAAGTGGCAAGAAACGCAGCAGCGAGTGCAGCAAGAATCCCAACAGCTAAGTCAAATAAAAGCCCTTTATACAGCCAGCAATTATGAAGGCTGCATCAGCCAAATACCAACAGTTGCCAACACTTCTAGCAGCTATGCGTCCGCTCAAAAGTTACAGGAACAGTGCCAATCAGGTCTGAGTTGGAAAAACGCCAAAGTCAAAAATTTCGCTCAACATTCCGATGCAGTTGGGTCTGTTGCTTTCAGTCCAGACGGATTAATGTTAGCCAGCGGTTCAAAAGACAAAACCATCCAAATTTGGGATTTAGCTACAGGCAAATCGATCCGCACTTTTGCAGGAGACTCCTCCACCATTTGGTCGGTTGCTTTTGACTCGAACGGGACGAAACTTGCGACGGGAACTGGTTTTTGGAGAGTCATGTTGTGGGATTTAAAAACAGGACAAGCAACTCGCACTCTTGACCACACTGCTTCTGTTTGGTCTGTCGCTCTTAGCCCCGACGGAAAACTGATTGCTAGCGGCAGCGGAGACAAAACCACGAAGATTTCGGATGCAACAACTGGCGCTTTGATTTACAATTTGCCTGACCATACAGATTTTGTTTATTCTGTTGCTTTCACTCCCGATGGCAAAAGTTTAGTTAGCGCTTCTAAGGACAAAAAAATTACAATTGTTGATGTAGAAACGGGAAAGTTGCTCAAAACCATTGAGGGACACGGCGACCAAGTGAGGTCGGTTGCTGTTACCCCAGACGGCAAGACAATAGTTAGCGGTTCCTACGATGAAAGTATTAAAATCTGGAATCTCGAAACTGGAGATTTAATGCGATCGATCAAGGGACATTCTGACGATGTTGTCTCGGTTGCTATTAGCCCGGATGGGAAATTTATTGCGAGCGGGAGCAAGGATAAAACTATTAAAATTTGGGATTTGGCTACCGGAGAATTGCTGAATACTTTGACGGGACATACCGATGAGGTTTATGTGGTGACTTTTAGTCCTGATGGCAAAACTATTGCTAGCGGTTCTAAAGACAATACTATTAAGTTGTGGCTGAGGTAATCATCCGAGCCGTGCCGTGTCCCTACAATTAATCGGGCGATAGTTACATCGGGTGCGAGCATAATCGATTATTTTGCGGTAGGGAAACGGCATTGCCCTTCTTCGTGTCAACTTAAGTTCAAACCCAGTCACAGATTGCTGTTTGACCATTAAACTTAGATCCCCCCTAACCCCCCTTAAGAAGGGGGGGACAAGAGCCTTCTCAAAGTCCCCCTTCTTAAGGGGGATTTAGGGGGATCTAGACTCAGATAAAAGCGACATTTATCAAGGGTTTCAGGCTTAAGTTGACACGAAGAAGGGCACGGTGCCGTATCCTAAACATGATTATTTTGCGGTAGGGAAACGGCACTGCCGTGTCCTCTTCCGTCCAAGAATGAAGAAGTCAGTTAACTGTTAACACTCAACTGCAACGAAGCTCGTTTCTTAAGGTTTTAGGAAAGTGCCAAGAAGGCGTTTCTAATTCATCCTCAGTTGGATAATTTTCAGTTGAATCCTCTCTGATTTGAAAAAAGTAGTAGAGGTTAGCCACAGTTAAATCGGATATTTCTTGCCAGTTCGAGGCAGCTAAAGCTGGATAGCCAGTAGCGATCGCCTGCTGGCTGACATAAAACTCGTATCCCCGGCGGAGTTCCGGCGACACAGCGAAGGCTAGCTGGTCGCGCAAGGATAGGAAGTGAGACTTTTGCTTTAAATTTTCATAAAGTGAAGGTTCCGCAGCTAATACCGCAAATGTAGTGTGTACGCTGCTTTTTAAAGTATCGCCGCTGAGTTTATCTAAACTAGCTAACTGGTGCTGCTCTTTTGGAGACAAAGTTTGCATCCAATCAATCTCATTTTGCCAAAATTCTATGACACTCAGATCGTGACCGAGAATCCTAGTAACTTCTGGAAATAAAAAATCAAGTTCTGATTCCGATTGGCATCCTTTAACAACAGTTAGAATATCTTGACGGATTTTTGATTGAAGTTCTTTGAGGCGCGAGCTCACCGTATCGTAGCCCCGCTGCAACTGAAACGTCACGCCGATCGCCAAATCGATCGCCCAAACACATTCCATTTGCCGGAGCTGTCCAGCAGAACACAGCCCCTCCAGCAAACTAGGATTGTCATAAATTTTTAAAGCCTGAAACAACATATCCCGCCCGCTATTAATTTCGGAATTCCGAAGTTTGATATCGGGCAATGTCAGGGCTGACTGGCAGCGTTTGACAGCCTTAGAAAAAATATCGTAACCGTTAACCAGTTTCTGACGGTGCATTTCAAAATTAGAGTCGTGAGCCACCTTAAAAATCTGCTGAATCACCTCTACTCCCCGATCTTTGAGAATGTGTCTGAGATCGATAAACCCATCTTTAATTTTTAGCTTTTGGTGCTTGGCTTCTTCTCTCATTTTTAATATTTGGTCAAAGTTTACTGCTGACAAAACTGTACTCGATACATCACCAATACCAATTACAGCAGCAGTCGCCTGCATCACTGCCAAATTAATTTTCAGACAGTTAAGCATTCTGTATATTTTTTGAAACCCCTGATGAGTTTGAGCAACCTGCAAAGGCACCAGTGTCACGTATACGGGAGCTACCAGCGGCTGTACGGGCCCACCTCCGCCTAACTGTGCGAGCAATCCTAGAACTCCGCGATCGTATAGAGTTGCAGTTGTTGATTGATAAAATATTTTTGCGATCTCCACAAACTCCCCTGTCACCGGATCTCTAGCTGCGGGCAACAATTTTCCTGTTTTGGCTGCAGGCTGTACGAGGTTGCCAGTATGGAGTCTAGCCTGAGTTGCAGGGGTGAATACATAATCCATGTTGTGACTCAGTTTGCATTGAAAAAAGCAGATGTTCTGTATTATATGCTATTTAGGGAAAGGAGGAATGAAATGAAATGAATGAGTATCTTAAGGTATTCCAGGCTATTACCCAGTTTAGCGAGCAATTGTTGGCAGACGAATATAAATCCGTGGAGATTAAACAGTCAGCTACCCGCCTTAGCCTAGATGTGGAACCTTGTATTGAGGAAATTAAGCAATCTGGCCTCAGACTCAAGGGGTTACTTGAGGTATGTTTCAAAGATGTATCTCAGGCTGAGGATGTCTGGAATAGCAAGCCGAAAATTGCTTCAGCATCTCCTGTTGAGGTGTGGGAGCAAATTGGCGAACTAAGCGGATACGATGTGAGAATTCGCAGTTTAGGAAAACAGGGTAAATACGATGCTGTTGTTAAAGTTCGCAAATCCTGGAGCGACAAGACTACAAAGTTAAAAAATCAGTGGTTTTTGTGGGATAAAAACAATCAAGTGTTTCAAAGAGATACTATCGGTTTTTTTGAAAAAGATAATTTGCACAAAGAGTTTCGGAATGAAGTTGATTACCAGGTCGAGCGAGTGATTTTAATTGTGGAAAATGAGCTAAATTTAATTTTTAAAGAATTACAGTATATTGATATAGAAAAAATTGAATCTTGTATTGAATGCTTTGACCTCAAAAATCAATCGAGATTTAGAGAGCGACTCCAATCAATAGGCGGCGAAATTGTGTCGAAGTTTACGGAACCTCTGAAATATTTGCCGGAGTCTTATGCGAAGACTTTTAAAGAAACGCTGAAAGCTCCTGTAGAAACTCTGGTTCACAAAAGCAAGATGGGAATCAGTTTGAGCGATTTTGAAGAGTCTTGTAAAGTGATTGGGTCAATCATGGATAATTTGATTTTAGAAATTTTTGATCAACGGATCAAACTAGCAATTCAAACAGTTGAAAAAGCGCTGAGGTTCTACAATAATTTTTTAGAGAAGCAGGCGCGGTACCAGAAAGAAACAGCCCAACAGCGATCGGCTGAAAAAGATTGGATGGAATACCAGCGGCAGCAACTCCTGGAAATTCAGCAGTATATTGAAGCAGTCATTAGTCATTAGTCATATCAATTCCGGCTGCGTCGGAATGACAAGCGAGGACACGGCAGTGCCGTTTCCCTACGCCGGATTAATTGTAGGGACACGGCACTGCCGTGTCCTGATATCGGGTAATATTAATTCTGATGCTAACGGATTTAATATCAGTTGTTAGTTGTTATTAGCTTTCCTGTCAACAGTCAACAGTCAACAGTCAACTAACTATTGATATTGACCGCTGAGTTCGTAAACGATCGCACCCAAAGATGCCAAACTAGCTAAAATCAGCATCCCAGCGGGCATGAACTTGCGAGTTTTTACAAGCCGTAAAATAAAAACTACTACTAAAACAGCGGAGATGGCTGCGGCTAATGTCAAACCCCAACTTTGTCCCATAAGTTGTGCGGAGCCTGCAAAAATCAGCAGCGAACCGCTAATCAGCCCGGAAATGAGCGATGCTTGGCTTTTTGCCTTGACGTAACCCATGATGCCGCCAACCAGTGTTAAGATGCCGTAGCCGATCGCCGCTGCTGTACCTAAACTCATTTCTAATCCTCAAAATTTCACTCTTTGCATCTAAATTTATACAGCGAGACCTGCAATTGCAGTCACAAATTGTTAGAAAATTTATTAAACCCAGTCCAGATATCTAACTGTTATACAATTGCCATTATGTCAGCCCTAACTTCTGGTGCGATCGCCCAAATCCGTTACCTCCAGCGCCTCGCAGCATCCCTGCTGCTATATCAATCGGTGCTGAAGAGCCCCGCAGGTCAAGCTTTTGTTGATTTGCTGCAAGCCCTCCACCACAGCGAAGCCAGCGGTTTCGACTGTCAGGTAGCTTACGGGAACTGGTTCAAAGTTCAGGCTGCTCAAAATCGGAGCTGGAAAGATGCTCTAATTTGGGAAATTCTCAAAGACGAAAACCCGTTTTCTCGCCGAGCTCAGGAAACAGATTTTGCGAGTTTGTCCCCGGCTTTGGTGGAAGCCGCGCGACACGATTTAGAAGTGCTGCAAAATATTTACGAATGCAGCAGCGAACAGTTGAGCAAATGGGTGCGGGTAGCTGGTCAACTAGACGCAGTACCTCCGATTTGGCAGTCAGAAACTGTAACAAACAAAGGCGATTTGCCGCTGCACGAGAAACTGGAAACATGGTCGAGCGCTGCGGAATCTTTGGCAGTTTATTACCGACAGTTTGGCACTGGTTTGTTTGCCGAATATCGCGCTTTTGCGTGGCGTTCCGGGCAGTTGGCGCGTATTCCGCATCCCGATCGCATAAATTTGAAAGAATTGGCTTGCTGCGATTGGCAGCGGGATGCTTTGGTGAAAAATACGGAGTTTTTGCTGGCTGGTTATCCGGCTTTGCACGTCTTGCTGTACGGGAGCCGCGGTTCGGGCAAGTCTTCTTTGGTAAAGTCGCTGTTAAATGAATTTGGCGATCGCAATTTGCGCTTGATTGAAGTATCTAAATCCGACTTGCAAGATTTGCCACTAATTGTCGAGAAGTTGCGGGGAGTTCCTCAAAAGTTTATAATTTTTGTAGACGACCTTTCCTTTGAGGAAGATGATGATGCTTTTAAATCTCTGAAAGTGGTTTTGGAAGGAAATGTCACCGCGCGCCCTCAAAATGTAGTTGTTTATGCCACATCCAACAGGCGGCATTTAATTCGAGAGTTTTTTGATGACAGGCCTCGCCCGCGCGATGGAGATGAAATTCACGCTTGGGATACGGTGCAGGAAAAACTTTCATTTAGCGATCGTTTTGGCTTGACTTTAACTTTTGAACCAGCAGATCAAAACACTTATTTAACCATTGTCCGACATCTGGCAGAACTTGCTGGAATCAAACTTACTCCTGATGATTTGGAACACCGCGCTAAAGAATGGGCAACTCGTCGTAATGGGCGATCGGGCAGGACTGCGCGGCAGTTTGTGGATTTCCTGAAAGCTGATTTAGCTCTGTTTGACAAGTAGATCGCCGGCGCAGGAAATGCGGGTTTTATATCGTTTCCCGTTGCATCGGAATGATAGTTCGGACACGGCAGTGCCGTTTCCCTACCCCCATTAATTGTAGGGACACGGCACTGCCGTGTCCTCCGTTTATATCATGCCGATGAAGAGCGGATTTGATATTACGCGAAATATCAGAAGGCAATTCAGGCTCTGAATAAACCCGCCTTCCCAACTCCCCACGGCGCAAAAAAAAAATCTTAATTTTTTCATAATTTTATTGATCAGAAATAACTAACAAGATTTGATATAATCGTCTAAATCCCAAAAAACTTCCAAAGCCAGAACCCTCGGGACTCCATAAATCCACCACTAAATAATGAGGAAAATATCATGGGTTTATTTGATAAAGTATCGCAGATTCGCCAACAAACGGACGTAACATTAGGGCCTGCGGAAGCATTTGCGGCGATCGCGCTAATTGCCGTAGCAGCCGACGGTTACATCAATGACAGCGAAAGTAAAGCGATCAGCATGACGCTATCTCGGATGCAACTGTTCCGCAGCTATCCAGATGACGTGATGAGAAAAATGCTCGATCGGCTACTGATGATTCTGCAACGGCAAGGAGCTGAGGTACTGTTTAATGCGGCTTTGGTAACACTTCCCGACGAACTTAAAGAAACAGTTTTTGCTGTGACAACTGATATCGCTTTAGCAGATGGCGAGGTTTCAGAAGAAGAAGAACAACTTTTGAACGATCTTTACGGTGCATTGGAGCTTTCCGAAGAAGTTGCCCTCAAGATTATAGACGTGATGTTGATTAAAAACAAAGGTTAAAAAATCAGCCCGAGGGAAAGAGTTATGAGTTTTGAATGGAATCAAAACAATATTTTTAGCTCAAAACTCATAACATTCCTAGAGACATTGCGACACTCAGACAAAAACAAAAACCCGGTTTCTGCGTCCAAGACTGTCAAAACTCAAAACGGCTTTAAATGTCTTTTACTTACACCCGCACTGTGCGCTTTCAAGATACCGATGCTGCTGGAGTCGTTTACTTTGCTAACGTTTTGGCGATGTGCCACGAAGCTTACGAGGCATCTCTAGCAGCGTCGGGAATCAACCTCAAAGCATTTTTCAGTAATCCCGAGGTTGCCTTTCCCATAATTCATGCTAGTGTAGATTTCTATCGTCCCATGTTTGCGGGCGATCGGCTGATGATTCAGTTAACGCCCAAACAAATTGGTGGCGATGAATTTGAAATTGCCTATCAAGTATTTTCTGGAGAAGTTGCAGGAAAAAGTGCGGCAAAAGCTCTTACTAAGCACGTCTGCATTGATGCAATTAGCCGAAATAGAAAACAGCTATCTGAAGACTTGATGCAGTGGGTGAGGCAATTTGAAATTTGAAATTGGTGATTGCTTCTAGGTTTCGATAATCGCAGGGAATGACGGTCGAATTTCTGTTTTGTTGATGATTTTTTCTGAGTTTTTGATATTATGCCAAATCGCAATTATGCCATAGTCGGCACAGGAGCTTTAGGTGGATTCTACGGTGCTAGACTGCAAAAAGCTGGTTTAGAAGTCAATTTTTTGCTTCGTAGTGATTACGATCGCGTCAAAAAACATGGCTTAATTGTCGAGTCTCCCGAAGGCGACTTCACCCTCCCGCAAGTCCGCGCCTACCACGACGCGCGTAAAATGCCTCAATGCGACGTAGTAATTGTAGCGCTGAAAACAACTCAAAATCACTTATTACCCAAAATTTTGCCTCCTTTATTAAAAGATAACGGCACGGTTTTAGTATTGCAAAACGGATTGGATAGCGAACCGGAAGTAGCTCAAATTGTCGGTGCAGAACGAGTGGTTGGCGGGCTGTGTTTTCTCTGTTCTTATAAAGTTAGTCCTGGTCACATCTGCCACTTAGATTATGGTGAGATCACGCTGGGCGAATATGCCCAAGACTACAAGTTCATCGGTATCACTGATAGATTGCACCAAATTGCTAGGGATTTTCAACGCGCTAAAATTCCCATAAAAATGAGCGAAGATTTACTATTATCGAGGTGGAAAAAACTGGTTTGGAATATTCCTTATAATGGGCTGTCTGTAGTGTTAGGTGCGAGAACAGACGAACTGATGGCTAATCCAGATACTCTGATTTTAGTCGAGCAAATCATGGGGGAAGTGATAGCGGGGGCCAAAAGTTGCGATCGGATTATTCCCGATGACTTTATCCCGCATATGCTGGAATACACTCACAAAATGAAGCCTTACCGCACCAGCATGAAAATCGATTACGATGAATCTCGTCCCCTGGAAGTTGAGGCGATTTTTGGTAATCCGATACGGGTGGCGCAGCAAGCAGGTATTAATTTGCCGCAGATAGAGGTACTTTACCGAATGTTGAAGTTTGTGGACGTTCAAAGACAAGAAGCAGAGAGGAAGAGAAGGCTGTTAGGTGTGGAGTAATTAGTCAGTTGACTGTTAACTGTTAACTGTTGACTGTTGATTGTTTTCAGAAGTTGGAAATAAGCATAAAACATTCTGCATTCTGCATATATTGTCATTACCTAATAATTATTGAAATTTTATGGCGATTTTTTGTAATTGGTCTCGATTGACTTTTCCTTGAGAATTTCGAGGTAATTGTTCGACGACAACCCAATTTTTAGGCTGCTTAAACTTGCTTAATTTATCTGTGATTGCTGCTTGTAAATCTGTGACAGTAACTGCGGAATTTGTGGGGACGTAAATCGCTGTTACTACTTGACCCCAATCTTTATCTAGCAAACCAATTACAGCAACATCAGCAACTAAATTAGTCGTCCTAATGGCGGCTTCTACTTCCGCAGGAAATACGTTTTCGCCACCAGTAATAATTTTATCGCCGCTGCGTCCGACAATATTTAAGTAATTGTTTTCATCAAAAAATCCCAAATCGTCTAATTGCAAGTATTCGCTATCGCCAAAATTATCAGGATAATAACCCAAGGCCAAAGATTTCGCACTTACCACAATATTTCCAATCTCATTATAGCATAAAATCTCGCCTTTTGCACTGCGAATAGTTATTTTAGCGTGGGGTAAAACTTGACCGGAACTATTATTTCCCGCCAGAAAATCTTCCGGTTTTAGTGTAGCAATTTGCGAGGCAGTTTCTGTCATGCCGTAACTCGGCGCTAATTTAATCTGATAATTTCTAGCTGTTTCTAAAAGTTCCGGCCAAGCAGGAGCACCGCCCAAAAGTACGGCACGAAACCGTCCAAGCCAATTAGCTGTATCTGGGTTTTGCAGGAGCCGTTGCAGTTGAGTAGGAACTAAGGAAATGAAAAATTTTTCTGGTTCGATATCGGATTTTTCGCCAGTTTCTAATTCTTTAAATGGCTGAATTGCCAATTTGCCTCCCGTCGTAAACGATCGCATGAATTGCATTAAACCGCTGACGTGGTATAATTGCAAAACACAGAATGAGTTAATTTTCTCAAGTTGAAAATATTGTTGAAAACCTTGGACTGATGCTGTTAGTGTTTCCCAAGTGTGGGTGGCAAAACGGATTTTTCCCGATGAACCGCCGGTGGGAATCATAATCGTATCAAAACCGCTTTTACCCGGCGAATGGAATTCGCGGCTATAGGAACGAAGTCCGCCTTCGCGGACTGTAATTTGCCCTAGAATGATGTCTGGTTGGACTAAATCAAAGACTTGTTGCCATTCTGATTTTACCCAGTTGGGATTGCAGAGAAAAATCTGGCATTTGGCGGCACAAGCAGCTATGAAACTGGCAATAAATTGTACTGGTTCTGATTCTGCTAGGAAGATTATTTGCGGTGTTTCCAGCGGTTGATGTTGAGTGAATTGTTGAAATAGCCGATCGACAATTCGAGAAAATTCGCGACTATCACCACCAATCAGCCAATTATCAGGCAAGCGAGATGTGATATCTAAAATATTTGTTGTTAGATTTGTTGCCATAGATGCTTTAACCAGGTTTCTTGATGATCATCGAACCAGTCAGTAGTACCGAAGCCTAATGCTCTAGAATTAAGAGACAATTCTGTTGCTAAATTTAATGCTGCTTGTCTGCCTATGTGGGTTTCAAATACTGATGAGAAAACTGCGTCTATATTGTGAGTCTGACAAAATTTTCGCAGTTGGGATGGGGAACCGCAGATCGCAGGCTTGATGACGAAAATTCCCCGCCAGCCTTGATTGTAGCATTCTTGAATACGATCGAGGTTGGCGACAGACTCGTCAAGGGCGATCGGAGTTTTGTAAACAGCACTCAATGCTAGCATTTCCTCAAATTGTGTCACAGGTAATGGCTGTTCTAAAAACTCAATTTTTACCAAAAAGTTGGAAATTTCTAAAACATTGTCGCAAGTTTTTAGCCATGTTTCAGCTTGGGAGTAATTGAGTCCGCCGTTGGCGTCTAATCGTAAAAGTGCTTTTTTGCGATCGCCCAAATCGTGCATTGCCTTGATTAACTGCTGAAAAACCTGTAATTCTTCCTCAATTGCCGCAACACCAATCTTCCATTTAAACGTCCTAAATCCCTGTTTCCAAAGCATTTGTAAAGCAGACAAAGCAGTTTCTCCCGCTGGCAATAAACCGCTGTACTGATTATTTTCTTCCTCGTTCCCAGGCTCTGCCTGGGAATGCTTTCCTGGCGGCTCTGCCGCGTGTAGAATGGAGGCAGAGCCTCCGGATCTGCGTTCCCAGGCTTTGCCTGGGAACGAGAAAATAAGGGGGACTTTGAGAATATTTCTTGTCCCCCCCTTATTAAGGGGGGTTAGGGGGGATCGAGAGTTTGATAGTGCTGACTCAAAGCCAAATTGACAAGCAGGTAATTCAGCGGAAATAGCAAAAATAGTTGCTTCTGAAATAATAGCTGACAACTGGCTACAAAAATCTAAAGCTTGGTCAAAAGTTTCGGAACCAAACCAACTCAACGGAGCAATTTCACCCCAACCAATTTGACCATTTTCATCAGTCAGTCTCAGGATAATACCTTCTCGAATATCCCAGATTCCGTGACTTGTTTGTAATGGGCGCTTAAATTTTCGTTGATAAGTCCGAAACTCGAATTGATATAGCATTTATTTTTCAATCAATCATAAAATTGTCTCACAACTGCGACCAATTTATCAGCATTTTCAAAATGGATGTTGTGACCCGATTTTGGTACAATTTTAAGACTGGCTGCGGGACATAAATTTGCAATTTCAGTATTTATAGTTATAAATTTATCATCGTATTCTCCCACTAGCAAGAGAAGTGGGATTTGATTTTGTGCTAGTTGTGCCCAGAGAGAGGGCTGGTTGCCTGTTCCCATGTTGCGGAGGGATTTTGCTAGTTCGATCGGGTTATTTGCTAAACGGGCTTCTAGGAGTCGATCGAAGTTGGGGGATTTTGTTAAGGATTTGAACAAAGGTCGATCGTACCAACTTAACAAAAATTCTTTAAGGTTGCTATTTTCTAGTTTTTGTGCTGTGTGTAAATCGGATTGCAGACGGTGCGATCGATCTTTTGCTGTCTTCAATCCCGGCGAAGCCGACTCCAGCACTACTTTCTCGAATCTATCAGGAAAATGCAATGTCATGTACAGCGCCAATCGCCCGCCCATTGAATAGCCTAGTAATAAACATTTGTCTATTTGTAAATCATTTAATAAGTGGATTAATGCTTGGGCTGTATTTGACATATTGTAGCAAATTTCGTCGCCACTGACTCTGGTTTTTCCGTGTCCGGGAAGGTCTACGGCTAGACAGCAATAACTTTGAGATAGTAAGGAAATGACGCTATTAAAATCTTGATTGTCGCAGATAAATCCGTGGAGTAATAAAATTAGTGGCTGATTTTTGTTGCCAGTTAAGTCATAGTGAAATTGATAATTTTTAGATTTGTTCATTTACACTATTAAGCTCCTATTTTATTACAATATCATTACTATGTTATCAGGGATAGGGCCAGTGTATTCTATTGCCACCGATTTTCCATTTCTTAATGACAGCTTACTATAAATTTCATCGCGTTCTATTGCATTGGCTAAAACTGCACCTCGAATTACACTCAAATCCTCATCTAATTCGGTGTAAGCAATTAGCACCCACTCATCAGGATACAGACTATAAATTTCTTCTAGGGTTAGGATTGGGCTGATTTCTACTGGCGTACTCATGATTTGCTTCTCCATGTTGTTGATTCAAGATCAAACTGTTTGTAGTAAGGACTTTAGCCCTGCTTGACTAAAATGTTAAAGACAGGACTAAAGTCCTCACTACGAACCGTACCTTTATTTTACCATTATTCCCGATCGCCAAATCTACAAAATAAACCCCAACGCCAGCAGCAAACCGCTCGAAAAATGCAGCGTGACTGCGATAAACTTAGAGTTGCTGACTTTGGCTGGTTGGTCGTGATAGTCTGTGACATGGCGGCAAAGGTCGATCGCAAAAAACACACTTCCAAAAATCAACAGCGTCCAAATTGGGAACATTCGCAGCGCCACAAACAGCACAGTCAAAGCATAAATGCTACCGCACAACCACTCCAACAACTGCGCGCCTTTCTTAGTACCGACTCGGACAATCGGCGATTTTTTACCCGCCGCCACATCATCCGCAATTTGGTGAAAGTGCGAACAAAATAAGATAATACTGGTAGTAATTCCCACAATTGTTGAAGCAGCAAAATTGGTAGCAGACCAAGTTTGAGTCTGACTGTAATAAGCCGCAGCCAGTGCTAGCGGCCCGAAGGTAAAAAAGCAGATAAACTCTCCTAAACCCTGATAGCCCAAACGAAAAGGAGGCCCTTGGTAAGTATAGCCTAGGGCGCAACACAAAACTACCAACAAAATCACTGTTGGGTCTTGTTGCCACCAAGAAATAGCACAGATTCCCGACACTCCGACTGCTAAAAACAGATTTGCCAGCCCGAAAATTAAAGCTTTATTTCCGGTTAAGTTAACTAGGGAATGCGCTTTGTTTTTATCGATGCCTGTTTCCGAGTCGAATACATCATTGCTGAGATTCAGCCATGCTATAATCAAAATGGCTGACATTAAAAAAGTCGAGAAAATAGACGAATTAATCGTTTTAGTTTCGGCAAAAGCAATTGCAGTTCCTACTGAAATAGGAATCACGGCAACGCTGTACAGGGGTGGCTTGATTGCCGCTAGCCACAATTTACTATTTGGACGTTCAATTAACTGTGTTGTCATTATACAAACTTGATTCAATTGATAGCAGCCTAGTAATTTTACAATTTTATGGGTTCAGTAGGTCTACTCTGTATCAGGTTGAGTGCGTGCGGGCATCCATTCAGAGGCTGCGGGGGTACTCAAACAGCGGAAGTAGCCCGTCTGTAAACGTCTGTGGGGGCGATTCCCTAGGGGATAGCTACGCTTCACGACTTTTGCCGACACTTAGCCGATCGATCTATGAAGTTTTGTGTCTAAATGTTTCGTGCGATCGATCTAGCATCTGTTTTTTCTCCCACAGAGCCCAGTTTTAGAGGAAAACGCGAAAAGTGATGTTTGGCGATCGCCCTTCCGTGCTTAGATCGAAATAGGGGTTCTAGCGGGACAAACTCGCACTCTTTCTGACAAATCTGCTATTCTAGATTTAATGACAGTAATACCGCACCGCGCTAATCTTTTGCAAGACCGCAATCAACTGCATCAGTTTCTGTTAAATTGCCAGCAGTCTTTAACCGAAAAAGATCGCACCAAAATAGTTAGTATTTCTCAGGAAATTGACCCCCTCGATCCGCTAGCTGTACTGCAAGAGATTTCCCAACCTTGTCAGCGGCACTTTTACTTTGAAAAAACAGACCCAATTCCAGACACAAGTTTTGCGATTGCCGCCCTTGATTCGGCAATCCATCTCACAGTAGCTGGAACCGATCGATTTACCTTAGCGCAAAACTTTATTCGTTCAACACTTGCCAATACAATTACCGTTGGTGCGGAACGATTGCCATTTAGCGGGCCTCACTTTTTTTGCAGCTTTGCTTTTTTTGATGATAACATTGCTTCTAATTCTTACTTTCCGCCCGCTACCATATTTTTACCAAAATGGCAGATCTCTCGACAACAAGATAGCTGCATCCTCGTCGCGAATGCCCTTGTAGAAAAAGATATAAACGTTAAAAACATTGCCGAAAATATTTGGCAAACTTTTGATAAAATTGCATCTCGCAAATATCCTAAATTAAATAATCATATCAATAACTCGATATCTTTCAAGCAAATACCTGTAAATGATGCCACTCAATTTAAAATATCTGTCAAATCTGCCTTAGAATTGATCGAGTCTAAATATTTTACTAAAATTGTTTTATCCCAAGCAATAAATGTGGTTTCTCAAACCAGCTTTAGTGTCATCAATTCATTGAACAACTTGCGCCTCAGTTATCCAGGTTGCTATGTATTTTCAACCAGTAACGGCAAAGGTCAAAACTTTATTGGTGCTAGTCCCGAACGCTTAATTAGCATTCACAATAATCAATTATCAACAGATGCTTTAGCTGGTTCAGCACCGAGGGGGAAAACGGAAGCCGAAGATGCTAATTTAGCGACAGGTTTATTGCACAGTGAAAAAGATATTAGAGAACATCAAGTGGTGATTGATTTCATTGTCGAGCGCCTCGATCAACTCGGTATAACTCCCAATTTTTCCCCACTTCCCAAACTTCTACAACTATCAAACATTCAGCATTTGTGGACACCCATAACTGCTCAAATTCCGGATGATATTTATTTGTTAAAGATTTTAGCCCAACTGCATCCAACCCCAGCGGTGGCGGGTGTACCGAGAGATATCGCCCTAGAGCAAATTCGTCGCTGCGAAACGTGCGATCGATCTTTGTATGCAGCACCCATCGGCTGGATAGATGCCCGTGGTAATGGGGAATTTGCCGTCGGGATTCGATCGGCATTAATCAACGGCGATCGGGCTATACTCTATGCTGGTGCCGGTATTGTCGCCGGTTCCGAACCGGAAAAGGAACTAGCAGAAATTCATCTCAAATTACAACCACTTTTAAATGCTTTGGTTTAGTAATATTACTCGTTACTAGGCTCTGCCTAGTAACGTAGATCCGGAGGCTCTGCCTCCAATTTTTCCAGTAATCAAGCCAGGCAGAGCCTCTGGACATGGGTTCCCAGGCAGAGCCTAGGAACCAGTTAAATACCAATAACAAAATGATAGATTTTCGCAATACAAACACTCTCTGGTCTTCAATATTAGTAGAGACTTTACAGCGTCTAGGATTAACTACCGCCGTGATTTGTCCCGGTTCGCGATCGGCACCATTAACAATAGCCTTTGCTCAAAACAACAAAATAGAAACTATTCCCATACTCGACGAACGTTCAGCTAGCTTTTTTGCATTAGGAATAGCCAAAAAATCCCATTTACCAACGGCACTGATTTGCACATCTGGAACCGCCGCCGCTAACTTTTATCCTGCTATCATAGAAGCCAGAGAAAGTCGAATTCCGTTGCTAATCTTCACAGCCGATCGACCTCCAGAATTGCGCGATTGTCATGCTGGACAAGCGATTGACCAAGTAAAAATGTATGGCAATTATCTCAACTGGCAAGTCGAATTAGCCATACCTTCTGCGGAGATCGCAATGTTAGGCTATTTGCGACAGACTCTAATCTATGCTTGGGATCGATCGCAATTTCCCACACCCGGCCCCGTTCACCTCAACATCCCCTTTCGCGATCCACTTGTACCCACTTCAGATATTGCTGTAGAAGCTTTAGAAACACAATTTAATTCAGAAGATTTCTTTGCAGGATTAGAACCCATTTTTGCAGGAGAAACCTCTACCCCCCCTTGTAGGGGCGGGCACGGGGGCACCGCCCCTACAAGGGGGGGAGTAGGAAGTGCAATAGAACAATGGCAGAAGTGCAGCAGAGGGATAATTATTGCTGGGGTTGCACAGCCTCAATTTGCCGAGAAGTATTGCAGTGCGATCGCCCAAATTTCCAAATTATTAAACTGGCCAGTTTTAGCAGAAGGATTGTCACCACTTAGAAACTACGCCCAACTCAATCCCCATCTAATTTCCACCTACGATTTAATCCTACGAAACCGCGAATTAGCCGATAAATTAACCCCAGAAATCGCCATTCAAATCGGAGACTTACCCACAAGCAAAGAACTCCGAAACTGGTTAGACAAAACCCAACCCAGACGATATATAATCGACCCCAGCCACCACAATTTCGATCCCCTACACGGCAAAACAATTCACCTGCGAACCTCTGTAGAGCATCTAGCCACTGCTATCTCCCTTCATGTCCCCCCCACCAAGGGGGGGCTAGGGGGGGTTCAAGCATCAGATACAAACGAATACTTCCAACTTTGGGACAACACCGAAACCCAAGTCAGACAAACAATAGACCAAAAACTATCAACAATTAATAACATCATAGAACCGAAAGTTTCCTGGCTGCTTTCCCAAATTTTGCCAGCAGGAACACCGATATTTATTTCTAATAGTATGCCCGTCAGAGATGTCGAGTTTTTCTGGAAACCAAACAACTTAGAAATAAAACCTTTTGTCAATCGCGGCGCTAACGGCATAGACGGCACATTGTCAACAGCTTTGGGAGTTGCCCACCGCAATCAAAGCAGTATCCTGTTAACAGGCGATTTAGCACTTTTGCACGACACAAACGGTTTTTTAATTAAACATAAATTTGTCGGCTATCTGACAATTATTTTAATTAATAACAACGGCGGCGGAATTTTTGAAATGTTGCCAGTTGCCAAATTTGACCCGCCCTTTGAAGAGTTTTTTGCCACGCCACAACATATTAATTTTGCTCAGTTATGTGCAACCTATGGCGTGGAACACGAGATAATTAATGATTGGGAGCAGTTAAAAGAAAAATTAGTTTTTCTACCAAATAACGGGATTCGGGTCTTAGAATTGTCAACAGATAGGCGTGTCGATGCTAAATGGCGGCAAGATAACCTAAGTAAATTTGCCAAAGGTTTGTAATTTCAGGAACTACTCGTTACTAGGCAGAGCCTAGTAACGCATATCGGGAGGCTCTGCCTCCATTTTTCCTGCTAGAAGAGCGAGGCAGAGCCTCTAGATATGGGTTTCCAGGCAGAGCCTGGGAACCAGTTTAGACTGCTGCTTGAGCTAGTAGCGAATCTAATTGTCCATCTCCATCAAGTTTGTGAATGTCATCGCAGCCGCCGACGTGTTGGTTGTTAATAAAAACTTGGGGTACGCTGCGGCCTCCGTTAGCGCGTTGTGCCATTGCATTTCTAGCCGCGTCGTCGCCGTCAATTTTGTATTCCGTGTAATTTACGCCTTTCCACCACAGCAAAGTTTTGGCGCGGATGCAGTACGGACAGGTTTGCCAAGTATAGATTTCAACATTGGCTTTGATGCGATCGGGCGATCGGCCCAAGATGGGATTCAGAAAATCAAGCATTTTATTACCGGGGTAAGGGTTTAACTAATTTACAAATCATACCAAATCTCTAAATTCCGCTCCTGTGGGCGGATTCGGCAGAGGTGGATTTTGAGCGATCCAATAGCTGCAAGCTTCGCTAACGGGCATCCCACAGTGATTCGAGTCACAGCTTGACTCTACTCGCATCACTTACGTACACCCAAAATAATCACGTTCGGAACCTCATTAATATCACCGATCTTTTGAGGAAACCAGGAGATGATGTACATATCGAATTCAACCGCACTGCCATGAACCCGTTACAACTTCTCCCCGGCGCTATCTCTGAAATCCTCGCTTCTGTAAGCGACACAGGTGTTTTGACATTAGCCGATCGCTACGGTTTGATGGCCGCCACCTTCGACGAGTCGTTGAATGACGAAGATAGAGGCTGTGTGAACCGCTTACTGCGGGCAGTGCTCAGAGGCCGGGTGAAAATGGTCAACGAACTTTCAGCAGCAGCATAAGGTGAATCAGCGGTAGATCAAGATGCGAATTGGTTGGCAGCCGATCGCCCCGCCGGAGTCCCAGAGACTTGATATAACGGCAATTTGAATTCGATTTAAAAGTTTTCTCCTACAACTAAACAATGGTTTTTTCGATGTGCAGCCTGTTACGGGCTGCTTTTTGTTGGATGGCTAATCGCGGATTTCCAGGTTGTACAGGCGGCAAAGGTCAATGATTTCTTGTTGGAAGCGATCGCGCACGTTCTGGGGTGACACAATCTCGCAATCTTTGCCGTACCTGTGGACATCTCGAAACAGCCAGAACAGGCTGGATACGCGCTTCACTACATGGCGCACGTCTCCCACCATTTCATTTGCCACATCTTCATCCGGTTTGAATTCATAGTTTCCAGCCAATCCTTTAAAAAAGTGCAAGTGCACTTCTAGAAAGTCTATGGTTTCGCGCCATGTCTCACTTGCAGGTAGCAAATTGACAATCTTGTCTAAGCGTAAACACCGATTGTGAGCTAATTCCGGGATTTCTCTGGAGTCAGCATCCTCGCACCATATTTCTAGGTACAGGCGTTTGTCGTAGAGCCGAATTTTGGCACTGCGGGCAGTAAATTCGCTTACTTTGTCTTTGCGTGACTGATAAAACAATCTGAACGGTTGGTCATCGTCAATCAGTTGATTGAGTCGAATCCGCCACGCTTCAGCAGTTTGGCTGACTTGTTGGAGCAATTGTTGTCGGAAAGGGGTTTCCAGATTGGCTTTGTCCAAGAGTAACGCCATGACGATCTGGGCGGCTTCGACTTCGCCGGAGTCGTTCAGAAATTTGACGGCTTTGTTCAATGATTGTACTTGCACTAAATTGAGTGTAAAGGGTTCGCCAACTTCGATTGTTTGTTGGGCGATCGCAACCAGTAACCCAGACACACTGGGGGATTTACCCCAAAAGATGCCGAGGCGAAGGGCGATCGACTCTAGCTGCTCTTTGGTTTCCGGCGGGACTGAAAGGGTGAGTGCTTCTTTTTTTCGCGGCATTTTTCAGAATATACTTGCACTTTTAGAAAGGATGTGTCATTCTAGGTTTATTCTAAGTACAGATTACATCAAGCTAGAGGCAGATAACCATGACAGCCTACACTATCCTGCTGAAACCCGTGTACTCCTGTCCCGCCCAGACACTTCCATCAGGCATTACCTTACCTCTTGGCTGGGACAGGCTTTCGCGGCATCAAGTCGAAACCTACGAAGCATTGCAAGATCCAACCATTGATGTTGTCTTCAATACAGCAATGACAGGGGACGGTAAAAGTTTAGCAGCTTACCTGGCAGCGATGACAAATTGCACGAGCACTTTAGCGATGTACCCGACAAACGAACTGGCGCGAGATCAGGAAAAACAGGTAAGAGGTTGCAAAGCGCAGTTCAAACCGGAAAAAGACCCGCAAATTTATCGTTTGAATGCAGCAATCCTGGAAGATTTTATTACCACAAACAAACTTTCTTCAAAATTAGCAGGATTGTGCGATCGCGCGGATAACTCAGAGATTTTACTGACAAATCCCGACATCTTCCACTACATCCACGATTTCCGCTACCTGCGACGAAACAAAGCAGGGAAAGGAGACAATGCCGATCGCCTATTTGCCAAGATTGACGACAGCTACAAACTCTTTATCTTTGACGAATTCCACATTTTCTCATCTCCTCAAATTGCCAGCGTCATCAATGCCATCCTGTTAATTAAACACACGGTTCCAGGCAAAAAGTTTTTATTCCTCTCTGCTACACCGAACCATTTATTGAAGGATTTTTTATCCAAAGCTGGATTAAAGTATCGCATCATCAATCCAGTCAAGCAGGGAGGTTATCGGTTTGCAGGTGGCGACAACTGGCGACAGATTAGTTATCCGATTAACTTGAGTTTTCCGCAAAAATTAGAACCAAATCTGCGTTCCAATTACAATTGGATTGTCGAAAATGCCGAAACAACAATTTTGAAATTCTTTCAAGATAATCCGGGGAGTAAAGGCGCAATTATCTTGAACTCAATCGCCGCTGTTAAAACCTTAATCCCTAAGTTTAAAGCAATTTTTGAACCGCTGGGATTGAAAGTCCGAGAAAATACTGGATTAACTGGGGAGACAGAGAAATCTAAATCTGTTGAAGATGCTGACTTACTTTTGGGGACATCGACAATTGATGTGGGAGTTGACTTTCGGATTAATTTTTTAGTATTTGAAGCGGCGGATGCGGGGAATTTTATTCAGCGTTTCGGCAGGTTGGGGAGACATCCAGGCTTTGACATTTATCAGGCTTATGCTTTGCTACCAAACTTTATTGTCGAGAGGCTGTTTGAGGTTGAAAACCACCCGCTGCAAGATGGCGAAATGCGCGATCGCATTAGTTTGTCCGAGGCTATCCGCGCTCATTACGGCTATGTCAATGAGTTTAATCAATATCCCAAACGGTGGGGCGGAATTCAGTCAGCTTGCGTGCATTTAGAGTTAGAAAAAAATTATCCGATGAAAACCAAGTATCCCGAAGCAGCGGATAATTTTGCAGCAGATATTGAGCAAGCTTTGGGAATTACGATTAAACAGATGCGAGGGCAGCTTTTCCGCTGTATGGAAAAGGAGAAAAAGAAAATTATTGAGGAGGCTCGAAGTTTTCGGGGAATCAGCCAGTTAGATTGCGGAATTTATGACATGACTAATCCAGATGAGCCTGAGAAAGAACGGTTTAAAACTTACAATCTTCCCAGTTTGCTCAGTAACTTTCATTTTGAGTTGATAGCCAAAGAAAAATTTATAGAGCAAGCTAAGAAAGCCGGGTTAGCAGTCAGTCGCTTTGAGAAAGCTTTGTGTTATTTGAAATTGACTGGATATCGGGAATTGCGAGAAGATTGGCAGTTTTATTGCTCGCGAAATGACCTCATCGAAATTGCTAAATCCGGCAAGGTACAAATTCTCAAAGATTTGGAAGTCACAGGAGGAACTAATGAGATTAGCGACAAATTATCTAGTCGAGGGTTGGTGTGTTTTGTCTCCGATCGCGATCGGGCTACTTTGCGTGCCAAATGCGGATTGCCCGTGCACTTCCAAGCCTATGGTTTGAGCGATCGATTTGACGGTAAACCAAATTACACCATAGCATTTGGGCGATCGGCGCTGTTGTTGGAAACGCTGATTTGGCACTGGAAACCTCAGCAGGATGAAGGTTGGATATGCTGAAAAGCTTGAGGAGAAAGGGTTTTGCCCGAAACCAAGAAGGCGACAGTGTTTCAATCCCTGATAGGTATTTAGGTGTTTCCACTAATGCAGCACTGAACTGCACCCTTTGCTCCTCACTCAATAATACACGATGTTGTTCCTGGCGACTAACAACATGGCTACAGTAACGTCTTACCAAATAGGCAACAGTAACTACTTGACATTTCACTGGAGAGGATGGCACGATGGGGAACAACAACCTCAACAAACTTCTTATGGATATTCGTCTCAACGACAGCGACATCTCTCAGATGCCTGAACTGCTAAGGACTTCGTTTCTCGACTGGCTGCCTCAATACCTCAAGACAAATACGTTACAGCCCGGAGTAGCAGTTCGCCAGCAGTCCAGTAAACCGGAGACAGCACCGACTCAGTTAACTCTCGATTTGGCACTTGCCAGTCAGACTTCAGAGGAGAAACCGGACAACTCCCATGTCAAGCTGACTCAGCTATTCGATGCGGGTATCACAAAGCGAGGAATGTCTGTGCGAGTCAAACTGAAGCGGAATTTGGCAAAAGAGTTAGATCGTGACTATATCAATAGTCTGGAAATCTCCATGAAAGGAACCATTTTTTACGACGGACAAGATTTTGATAAACCAAGTCCCTTGGCAGAAAAAGTAAATCGCAGTTCAGCGAATGGTTGGGAGTACATCGAGGTTAAGAAGAACGACCAGTGGATTTGTTTAAATGAATTGCGCGCAACCTGGAGGAAGACCAATGACTAGAGATAATTTACTGTCCCGAATTGCGATCGATCCAAATATCTGTTTTGGAAAACCTCGCATTCGCGGCCATCGGATTTGGGTTTCCCTAATCCTTGACTACCTAGCTGGAGGCATGACAATTGAGGAAATCCTAGAAGCATATCCCAGCATAGAAAGAGATGATGTATTCGCTTGTATTGCTTACGCTGGCGATTCAGAAATATCAACCCACTGAACCAGAGGAAACAGAATCATGAATGAAGATGAACTTTACAAATGGCTGCATTCGACCGAGGTTGAGGATGATGAAACGCCCGCGAAATATGAACTTTTGACAGTTCGATTGTTTAAAGAAGCAATTCTAGAAGCAGACGGAAATAAGGGCGATCGCCTTTTAGCATCCTTCGCCGAAAATGTCCTGCCAAACTTGATCCAGCAGCTAGCTGGATCTACAGCCAAAGGCGGTCAATTTACCGAAGACAGGCGCGCTGAAGGCAAAAATGTCGATCGCAGCAAACACGATCAATCCTTTACTTCTCACCTGCTTAACGGCTTATTTCCAACTTACCGAATTCTCAAGCAACTCAAGACAGAGGCACCAGAAACCAATCCAGTTAAACGCAACTGCGGTGAAACTGAAACAGCTTTGTTCGTAGCATCGTATATCCTGCACGACTTCGACAAATTCCCCGATTATTCAGAATGGCTAAAGATTAACGATTCAGAGGGAAAATTTGCAAACCGAGATTGGCAAAAAGACCCACCTCATAAAGATGAATCTCCCAATTTCGGACGCGATTATGTTGCTCTCAAAATTCAACAACTTGGATTAGATAGTTTATTAGGCGAAAACTGGCGATCGCACATCGACGATCTTGTGTGGATGAGCAACAATGCCGGAGTCAAATATGATAGCGATCGCGGCCTTGAAATTCGCGGATTGCAGCCAAAACTGGATGGTAGAATCAGAGGAACCATAGCCAATTTAGTCAGACTCTCAGACTTATTCGCCTCAGTTATCAAACATCCCAGCGATGCGGAAGCCAACGGTTTGTCTGAAGTTTTGAATTCCCTTAGCAACGGACAACTTAAATTTAGCTATCACTCCCTCTCAGACAATCGTGGAGTCTTGACAAATATCATTAACAATGCTCTGATGGATGCTCATCCCAGCGAGTTTTATACACCACTGCTGTACTTACCAGATGGTGCTGTTTATCTAGCTAAAATCGATGCACCAGCCATCAACACCGCTGAAATTCCCAACCAAGTTATTGCCAAAATTCGCAGCCTTTGCGCAGACAGATTAAAACTCAAAACAACCGGATTTAGCCGAGATGGAAAAGGATTTAAATTTGGTGAATTCTACTGGCTGTTTTTTGAGATAATCGAACTTATGGAAGTTAGCATCGAAGCAGCTTCTAAACTCATTCCTAGTACCAAACTATCCTCTGCAAAAAAACGCAGCGATAGCTTGCTAAGTTTCCAAAAAGATGGAAATTTGCCCGATGAATTGAATCTAGAATTTCCCGAAAATTATCGGATTGACAGGCTAGCAGAATTTGGGGATATCTTGTGTCGAGGCATTTGGCATAAATGGCAGGAACGCTTGAGTAATTCTCAGAAAGAACTGCCCAAAGCTAAACGCCAAAGCCCACCTGAATTAGATTTGACTCAAAAACTTGCGGAACATTTAGGTTTGGCTGACGAAATTTCAGCTTTAAAAGCAATCCAATCTCTGAAAAAAACAGGCGGCGTTCCTCTGGATTGGTATTACTTAGCTGCACAGTATTTTCAGCGAACTAAAGGATTAAATGAAACTCAACTAAGTGCTGTTTTAACCAATATGGTTGAATATGCCACCAGTCTCATCAAACCCCTCGTCGAAAAGTTTGAAATTCCCGACGGCTGGAACGATTTGCGGACTTATGTCGGCCGCATTGTTTCCTTACCCACAGGGGCAGTTGTCAAACCAGAAATAGATCCATTTTTACTAGAATTGGCGCGGTACAGTGTAGCAAAAATCACAGGGAGAGGACGCGAAAATGTTTGTGCGATGTCTAGTTCGGCTTACACTGTGACCGAACAAATGGAAGCGGCAACTTTATTTGCTCCCCAAGTTTACAGCAACCGCCAAATTTTGTTTAACGCCCAAGCTGCCAAGCGTCAGATTTGCTCAATTTGGTCGATCGAGATTATGTTGAGACAAATTTTGATGAATCAAACCAACGCTACTGGAGGAGACTTTGAAGGCCGCAAATATCGCTATCTCTATCTTTATCCAGCTTACTTCTTTACTCCAGAAACTAACAAGTTTCTGCAAAAAGCTTACAGTTGGATTGCCAGAACGCGATTTGATGCAGATATTCGCAAGCATTTAATTACTGACAAACAAATTGCCGATTTTACCCTTGACAATTATCAACAAGTTGATTCATTATTGATTAAGGAGAATTTGGAAGCAGAAGACGATCGCACTTTCAAGATCAGCTATCCCGACAATCAACCGCTGACCTTTTTCTTCTTAGCTTTACCACCAGGAAAAGATGCCACAGATACCGAATCTTGGGTAATGCCGACTTGGTTAGCCTTTGCTTTACCGCTAATTCTCGATGTCAAAACAGTTGCATCAGAATCACCCGTACCGCCATTTATTAGCGGTGCCGATTTTGAAAAAACAGTTGTGATTGATGGCGAACATCAAGCGATTTGCTCTCTGATTAAGGGAGATAATTATCGCCTAGATGGTATTCTACCTCGCACATCAGACAAACGTAAATTTTCACCGCTAAATGCTCTAAGTGCGGCTTATTGCATTCACTTGGAAGTCAATCGCAAGAAAGATGGCAATCCCGACTGGGGGAAATTGTCAGATTTAGCACGCGATTTAGAAACCAGTCCGCTTTATGTCTTTCACTACCTGACTAAATGGCTGCGGAAACAAGACAAACTTGAGTCTGTCCCGATTGCCAAAATTCGCCTGTACTTAGACTTTTACTACTACTTTGAACCAAAGGGAAATACCGTGAATCAAATGCGAGAATTGACCGAACTATATCGTCGATTTTATCGGGCAAAAAGTCAATATGCGAAAGCTAATGCCGTCCTGAAACCTATTGACGAAGCGGCTGACGTTATTCTGAAATTTGACAAGGCTTTAGCCAACAATACCGAATCTTTAACAGATATTGTGGGCGGGCGTTTATCAAGGCTGATGAATAACGTGCGACGGCGAACCGCCGAGGGAAAACCGACACTTGCTTTTGTTGATGGAAAGTGGAAACCTGCTTTGAATTCTGAGGAAGAAAGGCAAGCAATTTACGATTTTGCTAAGTATTTTGTGGAGGTGATTTTTGATAACAGTTTGAAGGGCGATCGCGCTCGTTTAGCAGGCACTCAACTCAACTTAATTCGAGATACTTGCGATTACCTTTATCGCTTGGAAGATGATAAAGAGCGCAAGGAAAAGAAGCAGGATGAACCTGATGAACTTCCCGAATCAGAAACGGAATTAGCCTAAATTGTCCACATTTTTTCAATTACCTTGTACTGGAGAAACCAAGCCATGAACTTCCTAAAAACCCTCGATTCTAAATTCTTCCACGATGAAATTCCTTCCAAACCGATGGGAAAATATGCTCATTTCATCACCATCCGAGTCACCGAATCTTATCCGCTATTTCAGACTGACGGCGAATTGAATAAAGCCAGGGTAAGTGCTGGAATTGAAGACAAAACACACATCAGCCGTTTAGCAATGTTTAAGCGGAAACAGTCTACACCCGAACGTTTAACTGGACGGGAGTTGCTGCGAAACTACAAAATTGGCGATTGGGAAAAGTGCGACTACAACGTCGATTTTAGCAAAACTACTCCTGATTGCATTTTGTATGGTTTTGCGATCGGCGATTCGGGATCTGAGAAATCCAAAGTAGTTGTAGACACAGCTTATTCCATCACTCCCTTCGATGATTCTCACCTCAATTTCACCCTCAACGCACCCTATGAAAGTGGAACGATGAGCCGCCAAGGGGAAGTCACCAGCCGTATCAACAGCCAAGATCACATTTTACCTCAAGTCTTTTTTCCCAGCATTGTAACGTTAAAAGACCCGACAGAAACAGGTTTTCTCTACGTTTTCAACAACATTCTCCGAACGCGGCACTACGGGGCGCAAACTACCCGTACAGGTCGAGTTCGCAATGAATTAATCGGGGTTATTTTTGCAGATGGCGAGATTGTTAGCAATCTGCGGTGGACGCAAAAAATCTACGATTTGATGAGCGCTGCTGGTAAAATCAATCCTCCAGATCCGCTCAATGAAGATGATGTTTTGACTCATGCAAATCAAGCAATTGCTGAACTAATGAATGGAGAGTGCATCTCGCACCGAGATTTGTTGGGCGAATCTTTTTATAGCCTGTTGGCAGAGGTTAAATCGATTTCCAGCGATGAAACTAAACTGCAAGCAATGTTGACTCAAGCCAATGCCGAATCAATGGCTTACGCTCAAAAATACGTCCTCAAGAGTTCTGAGAAAGCCAAGAAAGGTAGTAAAAAAGCAGCAGCAGCGGAGTAACAACAATGACTTTGATTTACCGCTGTCAAATCGAGTTGCACGATAGCCTTTATTTTGCAACTCGCGAGATAGGGAGACTTTACGAAACTGAGCCGGTAATTCACAATTACGCGCTTTGCTACGCCCTCGGTTTGGTGGATAGCGCCATCTATGCCACCACCGTTTCCGAAGAACATTCCTATCGCTATTTCTGTCCCGAACAAGTTCCTAAATACGAGCAGCATTTAACGGCGCTCAACCAACAGGGGATTTATGTGACTCCAGCGCGATCGATCTTTCACTCCTCCACTCTCAATACTTGGAAATATGCCAACAATAACTATCACGTTGAGATGGAGAAAACCCAAAAAAATATCCCCAGTTTTGGGAGGACTAAAGAGATTGCGCCGGAAAGCAGATTTGAGTTTTTTATCATCTCAGAGAAGCCTCTGAAACTGGCTAAATGGATTCGTCTGGGAAAGTGGATGAGCAAAGCGGCAGTGGAAATTTTAGAAGAGAAGGAGGTGAAACGATCGCAATCTGCAACAGACATAATCTTTCCCTATCTGCTCAATCCTTTAGATGTGATGTTTTCCCATCAAGTGATTAGCTACGATGTGGTTAATATGCCTCCAGTTAGCCTCATCCAAAATGTCAAAATGCTAGGGCTATATTACGAGTTTGACAAACTCAAAATTCCCGGTTGCATGGAATACCGTTTTCGAGCTGATTAATAGGAGGCAGAGCCTCTAGAAATGCGTTCCCAGGTAGAACCTGGGAACGAGAATTTAGATAAAAAACCAATTTTAACCATTAACAATCATGCCGCATAGTCTGATCCTCAACCTTCTTCCCCTGGCCCCAATTCCCCCCGGATACCTGACGGGAAGACACCTGCACGCCCTCTTCCTCACCCTCGTGAGTTCCGTTGACAAACAACTCGGCGATCGCCTCCACGATGCCACTGCCGATAAATCCTTCACTCTCAGCCCTTTGCAAACTAAAAAATGCCCTTTCAAAAAACACCATTTCCTGCAATGGGAACACACAGAAGCGATTCCAGAACATACTCCCTGTTGGTGGCGAATTAGTTTGCTTGATGACACTTTATTTGGCAAATTAACTAATCTTTGGCTGAATCTCAATCCCTCGAAACCGTGGCATTTAGGGCCTGCTGATTTGCTGATTGCGAAGATTCTCGGAACACCTCAAGTAGACCAACCTTGGGCTAATGCTTGTACTTACTCTCAATTGTACGATCGCGCTTCGGAAACTAATCGCTTAATTGCCTTCAGTTTTGCGACTCCGACTACTTTTCGACAGGGCAAGTTCGATTCGGTGATTCCGACTAGAGATTGCGTTTTTAACAGTCTCCTCAGTCGGTGGAATAAGTACAGCGGGATTGAGATTCCTAATTTGCCATTGGATGCACTTTTTTCGAGTTTTGTCAATATCAAAACTGAAAAATTGACTAACTATGAAAGCAATTTTGTTGGGATGGTTGGGGAGGTTAGTTATCGGATTTTGGGTGATGTGGAGCCTTTAGTGATTAAGCAAGTTAATGCTTTGGCTGATTTTGCTCTTTACTGCGGGGTTGGGAGGAAAACTCCGATGGGGATGGGGATGACTCGACGGATTATTGTTAATAAAATCGGCGATTAACTGGTTCCTAGGCTCTGCCTGGGAACCGATATCCAGAGGCTCTGCCTCGTTTGTTCGTGAAGGAAAATTGGAGGCATAGCCTCCGGATCTGCGTTACCAGGCAGAGCCTGGGAACGAGTAGAATGAGTAGATTTCTTAGCACAAACCATCAAATTTATGAACGATTTTGATTACATTTCGATCGCACTTCTCAACCAATACTCTTACTGTCCTCACCGCTGCTGGCGGATGTCTTGCGCGGGAGAGTTCACGGACAACCAGTATACCATCGAAGGGACGAGTTTGCACGATCGCGTTCACACTCTCAGTCAAATCAACCGCGATGAAACTTGGCAGGTGCGGGCGATTTGGCTGAAGTCTGAAAAGTATATGCTGATTGGAAAATCGGATTTGATTGAATCAACCGATGGTGAGTTGTATCCCGTTGAGTACAAGCGGGGGCGGAAGGGGGAATGGGATAATGACGAGTTGCAGGTTTGTGCTCAAGCCCTTTGTTTGGAGGAGATGACTGGGAAAACTATTGCGACTGGATATGTGTATTACGCGCAGTCGCATCAGCGGCAATTAGTCGAGATTTCTGAGGGGTTGAGACAGGAGACGATCGCCACTATCAACGCTATCCAAATTTTACTGCAAACTGGCAAAATGCCTCCAGCCAATTATAGCAAACGCTGTCAAGGTTGCAGCCTTTATCAGCAATGTTTGCCGCAAGCTGCTGAGAAAGTCCTGCGCTATCAAGAAGCTAATTAAACCTCGTTTTTTGGAGTCAATCATGGGAACACTTTATATCAATCAAGATGATGTGTTTATCGGGAAAACAGATGAACGGCTGAATGTCAAGGCAAAAAATCAAACATTACAGGATGTGCCTTTAATTCATTTAGATGGAGTGGTGATTGTGGGACGGGCGACTATTTCCCCGGCTGCGGTTGCAGAATTGCTTCAGCGGAAAATTCCTCTGACTTTTATCACCGATACTGGTCACTATTTGGGTAAGCTGGAACCGGAATTAAGTAAAAACATTTTCGTTCGGAATGCTCAGTGGAAAGCGGCGGGGGAAACTCCCCAAGCTATTCATGTTGTCCAGGGTTTTATTCGGGGGAAATTGAAGAATTATCGCACCAGTTTATCTCAAACTCAGCGGGAACATTCGGAACTAAATTTAGGTTCGGCAATTATGCAGATTTCAAATGCGATCGCCAAACTTGACAAAACTGACAACATTAACTCTTTGCGCGGACACGAAGGTGCTGGGAGTGCGGCGTATTTCGGAGTTTTCAACCAATTAATTCGGGCGGAAGGCTTTGTGTTTAAACCGCGACACCGCCCTGCTACTGATCCGGTGAATTCTTTGATGAATTTTGGTTACACGCTGCTGCGTCACGATGTCCAAAGCGCGATTAAGTAGGTAGGTGGGAAAATTTATCTTTATGTAACGAAACATTAACTACCCGCATTGGAGTTAAATTTAACACGTTGTGTACGGTAGTTTCCTCTTTCTCCTCTAACTTCTACTCCCTGAATTACGGCGTAGGCGAGA